>DATETJ010000002.1 GCA_035283685.1 Candidatus Bathyarchaeia archaeon | reverse complement strand
TGCAACAATAGACAATGACGTTGCGGGCACGGACACCACCATCGGTTTCGACACTGCCCTCAACACTGCCCTTTTCATAATAGACAGAATTCGTGATACAGCGACTTCTCATGAGCGAGTGTTTGTGGTTGAAGTCATGGGCAGAAAAAGAGGCTTTCTGGCTCTTGCCGTAGGTTTTGCTGAAGGCGCCGAGTTCATTCTTGTTCCAGAGATCAAGTTCAATTTAGAATCGATTTGCAAAAAGCTTAAAGGAGGTCGGGAAAAGGGAAAAACCTCAGAAATAATAGTAAAGGCTGAGGGCGCAGGAGACTCCTCTCTAATTGCTGAAGAAATAAGAAAGAGAACAGGGTACGATGTCCGCTTGACAATCCTTGGCCATGCGTTGAGAGGAGGACCACCCACAGCCCAAAGCAGAATTCTCGCCAATCAATTTGGAGCGTACTCCGTGGGCCTGCTCCTGAAAGGCGCAGAGAAGAATATGGTTGGAACCAAAGGACAACGAATGGTGTCAGTTGATTTGGATGATTCTTGGAAACGAAGGAAAGATTTGGACAAGCACCTATATCGGTTAGCTGAAATCTTATCATCCTAAAGAGTTGGAAAAAATGGTTAAATCAAAAGAGAACTTGATGAGACAAAAAATTGCCTATTTCTCTATGGAAATTGCATTATTGAATGACGCTCACACTTACAGCGGAGGTTTAGGAGTTCTTGCAGGCGATACCATAAGATCGAGTGCAGATCTGAGACTTCCTTTGGTGGGAGTTACTCTAATCAGCAAGAAAGGGTGCTTTAGGCAAGAATTGACCGATGAAGGAAGACAAGTAGAACAACCAGACCCATGGGAACCCTCAGAGTTCATGCAGCCACTCCCTGCTGAGGCTAAAGTGCAAATTCAGGGCAGAGACGTGCACATTAGGGCTTGGCTTTACACTGTAGAAAGTCAAACAGGTGGAGTTGTTCCTGTCTACTTTCTCGACACAGATGTAGAGAGAAACAGCCCTGAAGACAGAGAGATTACTTCTTTTTTGTATGGCGGAGATGAAAGATACCGCCTTAAACAAGAGATTGTCTTGGGAATGGGCGGCGTGAGAATGCTGGAAATGCTGGGTTTTGAAGTTCGTAAATACCACTTGAATGAGGGGCATTCCAGCCTCCTTGCCCTTGAGGTGCTGCGAAAATATCAAATGAACATCGAAAAAGTTAGAAGTTTATGCATATTCACTACACACACGCCTGTTGAGGCAGGGCATGACAAATTCTCCTACGACCTTGTTAAAGAAGTGCTGGGCGAGACTTTCTCACTCGATATTTTGAAAAAATTGGGCGGACAGGACAGATTAAACATGACGCTTCTCGCCTTCAACCTAAGCGATTATGTTAACGGTGTGGCCAAGAGACACCGAGAGACTTCCAAGGAAATGTTTCCAGGCTACGAAATTCACGCAATTACTAACGGCATCCATTCATACGCTTGGACTTTTGGGAGTTTCAGGAAATTATATGACAAGTATCTTCCAGGATGGGCAAATGAACCTGAGCTATTTGTAAGAGTGGATGGAATCCCAGATGAAGAAATTGGGCAAGCCCATAGGGAAGCAAAAAAAGTGTTGATTGATTACGTTAACAAAGTAACGAATATCGGTATGGATTATGACACATTGACCTTGGGATTTGCACGAAGGGCAACTGAGTACAAAAGAGCGAACCTACTGTTCTCAGATCTGGAAAAACTAAAAAAGGTGAATAGGAAAGGAAAGATCCAAGTGATCTTTGCCGGAAAAGCCCATCCCAGAGATGAATCAGGCAAAAGGCTGATTGAACAAATCTTTGGTTACATTGAGAGGTTGAAGGACGAAATCAAGATTGTTTATTTAAAAAACTACGACATGGATATCGCAGCCAAACTGGTTTCAGGAGTTGATGTTTGGCTAAACACGCCTTTACCACCTCAAGAGGCCTCAGGCACAAGCGGGATGAAGGCGGCCCACAATGGAGTGATAAACTTCAGCGTCTTGGACGGCTGGTGGATTGAAGGCTGGATAGAGGGCGTTACAGGTTGGGCCATAGGACCACACTCAGAAGAACACTTACCAATAGAAGAGCGTCACATCAGAGAGATGGATGATCTCTACAACAAGTTGGAATACATAGTCATTCCCATGTTCTACCAGAGAAGAGATGAGTGGATAAGGATGATGAAGAACTCAGTTGGGAAGATTGCTTACTACTTTAACAGTCTCAGAATGATGCGCAGATACGTAACCGAGGCCTACCTGTAACCCTAATAGAGATTTGCTGTTAAATTGTTGTTTAAATCCTGCCCGGGGCTACTACGTAACTCCAGTCGAGTTCGGAGGATTAGGTTTGCTTGACTGGATCATTGTCGCCTTTTTTGCTTCTTGGGGTTTCTTTGTGATTCCAGAAGTTTTCATGAAGAGGAAATAGCTATGTCGCTGGCGGTTGTAGTCGTATTGCGCCGAGAGTTGTCGCTAGGAAAAGTCCGTAGATGAATAGAAATATGGCGCCTTCTCTCCATGTCAACCTGCCCATTGACAGGAAATACCAGAAAAACAGGTTGGTGATGAGAGAAAAGATGACCAAATCTTGGAAAACAATCATGTTCATGGTTAAAGACTTACCTGCTAATGCGGGAAAGAATAATGTGATTCCAAGTATCAAAGTTATGTTTATGAAACTACTACCAACAATATTACCTAAAGCCAGCGCAGGATGCCCCTTGAGGAATGCTTTCAAGCTTACACTGAGTTCTGGCAGACTAGTCCCGAATGCGATTATTGTAGCTCCTATTATCTGTCTGGGTATCCCTGCAAATTCTGCTACGGCAACAGCGGATTCGACAAGAAAATACGCACTTAAAATGACGCCAGCGATTCCTAAGAAAGTGAGTAGAACGTATAGTCTCAACTTCTTTTTCTCACCCTCAGAAACGCTTGTTCCTTCCTCTGGTGGAATTCTTATCTTCGACAGCTGATATGTGTAAAAGACAAAAATCAACAGCAAAACCAAACCCACAAGCCAGCTGGCTTCGGTAAGATAAACCAACGCCAAAGGGATAACGGACGATATGAAGAGACCGAAGTTAAGGCTGCCAAGCTCTTCTTTAGCAAATGATGGAATCACGCCAATCCCACGCTGACTCCTTAAGGAGAGGAGGAAAGCGGCCAAACCCACTATGAGGCAAATATTCACAATGTTCGAGCCTAAAACGTTCCCGACAGAGATTGCACCTTCTCCCGAAAAGGCTGAGATAAAAGCCACACTTAATTCAGGTAAGGACGTGGAAAAGGCGAGCAAGCTGAAGCCAACAGCAGTTTTTGCTAGCCCTGTTATATCCGACATCTTAATAGAGTTGGTTATTGTGAGGTGGCTTGCCTGATCCAGTATCACTAACGAAACCAGTATAATCACTAGGTGCACTATTACCTCCATGGGCGTTCACCGCAAAATCACGTTAAGAAAAGCAGCAAACAAAATAAACTTATTGCCACGCTCAAACTCCAAAATCCTTTTAGTGAAGGCTAGTCTTGTATGCACTGATTTGTCTTAAAACTGTTGACAAATATGGAAACTGCTGAAGCCAAGAACCCTACGGTTTTCGACCTGCTTGTCAAGCCGATTAGACGCTTGATTGAGCAGCGAGGTTTCTCAACGCCGACGGAGCCCCAAGAGAAAACCATGCCCAAAATCCTTGAAGGCAAGAATGTAGTTCTGATTTCGCCAACAGCTACAGGCAAGACTGAAGCTGCGTTTCTGCCCGTTCTTAACATGCTACTAACCATGGCTGAGCGCCCCCCGGGAATCAAAGTTCTGTACATTACGCCTCTGCGCGCTTTGAATCGTGACATGATGGAGCGGCTTCAGTGGTGGTGCAACAACCTCGACATCAAACTGGCAGTCAGGCATGGAGACACAGAGACACAAGAACGAACACGCCAGTCGCGCAGTCCACCAGACATTTTGATCACTACACCTGAGACTTTGCAGGCTATTCTGCCCGGCTGGGTCATGCGGCAACACCTACAACAGGTGCGCTGGGTCATAGTTGACGAAGTGCACGAAATGGCCGACAGCAAACGAGGCAGCCAACTCACTCTAGCGCTCGAAAGACTAAGGTGGGAAACAGGCCAAGACTTCCAGTTGATCGGCTTATCTGCCACAATCGGCAGTCCGGAAAAAGTGGCACAATTCCTTGTGGGCACTGGACGCAGCGTTGAAATCGTGAAAGTGCCTGTTGCACGCCAGACGAAACTGAAAATTCTCTTTCCGCAAGCCACGCCGGAAGACGCAGAACTGGCTTCAACGTTGTTTACACATCCGGAAGTGGCGGCTCGACTTCGCATCATTCGTCAATACATTGAGAAACAAAAGTCTGTGCTCTTGTTTACGAATACAAGAGCGATTTCCGAGGTTTTGGCGAGCCGCTTCAAAGTGTGGGACGTGAATTTTCCAGTTTCGATTCATCATGGCTCTTTGGCTAAGCCGTCACGTATAGCAGCGGAAAAGGGTTTGAAAGAAGGCGTCTTGAAGGGTCTAGTTGCCACAAGCTCGCTGGAGTTGGGCATCGACATCGGGCGCATCGACTTGGTTATTCAGTATATGAGCCCTCGGCAGGTAACGAGGCTGATTCAACGTGTGGGCAGAAGCGGACATCGCATAGGTCGAATCGCTAACGGGATCATAATCGCCATGGACTCTGATGACACTTTGGAAGCAATGGTTATAGCTCGTATGGCTTATGAAGAGCAGCTTGAGCCAGTGGACATCCCAGATAAGCCATATGACGCATTAGCTCATCAAATCATCGGCTTACTCATGAAGAAAAAGCGCTGGTACTTCAACGAAATCCACGAAATGTTCAAGAACGCGTATCCCTACGCTGACCTAACCACAGAAGACATCCGGAAAGTCCTAACCTACATGCACACGCGGTTTCCACGCTTGGCATGGGTTTCTTTTGAAGACCAGTTGGTCCTCAAGCCACGACGCACCAAGGCACTGTACGAATATTACTTTGAGAACTTGTCAATGATTCCTGAAGAGAAGCAGTATCTGGTTGTGGACGAGTCTTCTGATGCGGCTATAGGCGTTTTAGACGAGGCGTTTGTGGCGGAGTATGGTAAACCAGGCATCAAGTTCATAATTAGAGGCAGCCCGTGGAAGATCACTCAAGTCTACGGCGACAAGCTCTTCGTCAAGTCGGTCGACGACCCAACAGGCGCAATACCAAGTTGGATAGGCGAAGAAATCCCAGTGCCATTTGAAGTTGCACAGGAAGTTGGAGCCATAAGAGGATTCGTTGAAAACAAACTCAAGAAGGGCGCTAGACCTGAAGATGTCGCAGCTCTGTTAGCCAAGAAGTATCCAGCGGAAGCCGACACAGTTTCGAGAGCAGTTTTGGAAACAGTTGAACACGTGGAACGTGGTCTTCCCATGCCAACAAACAAGCGAACCATAATGGAAGATTGGGAAGAATTTGTCATAATTCACGCTAATTTCGGCTCGCTTGCCAATCGAGCGTTAGCTCAGTTACTGGGACACATGCTGTCAGAGCAGTCAGGCGCTTCAATAGCGGTTCAACATGATCCCTATCGCATATTTATTCAAACTATGGGCACAGCCAACGCAGACAAGTTGATCGCGTTGTTCAATGATCTGAAGAAGATGCCACAAGCCACGGTACAAGAGATGTTGACCAACGCCACGGTTAAGACTGGGTTGTTCAAGCGTAGGATGATCCATGTCGCCAGACGGTTCGGCGCGCTTAAGAAGTGGGCGGACTTCAGCACTGTAAGCCTTCGCAGCTTGATGAAGAGTTTTGAGGGTTCAGTTATCCATGAGGAAGCATTGAAGGAAGTTTTCACAAAAGACTTGGATCTTCAACGACTACTACAGGTCTTAGGCGACATCCAAACTGGTAAGATAGAAGTCGTCAAAATTGACAATAAGGGCGCAGCCTCGCCTGTGGCACGAGTCGGCGTTGAACGCGTCAGCATGAAAACCGATCTGATCCCAAGTGAACGCATGAAGTTGATTCTCATAGAATCAGCGAAGGCACGCCTACTCAACGAAGTGCGCACGTTCGCTTGCACTCAAAACTGGGACTACACAGAAATGCTTCGCTTAAACGACCTTCCCGACAAGCCAACTTGTCCAAAATGCGGCTCAACCCATCTCGCTGTGCTCAGTCGTGAGGAAGAGCAGACTCGCTCATTAGTGGACAAGAAAGGGGAAAAACCTACTAAGAGCGAGCGGAAACTGTTGGAGCAAGCCCTAGAAACAGCTGAACTCATGAAAAACTATGGAAAGGCTGCAGCTGTAGCATTAGCTGGTCGCCGAGTGCGTACACAAGACGCGCTTAACGTCCTCCGCAAACAGCATGTCCTCTCTGACCGCTTTTTCGAGTTGGTCATCGAAGCTGAAAGGGACGCATTAAAACGACGGTTCGCTTAGCACTAGCTACCGAAATGAATCAGTACTAGTTAGCGGTGATTCCAAAACTATAAAAGAGCCTAGAAGCCTAGGTTTTGTTCTGAAGAGGGAATAGTGGACTTCATGTCAATGGAATTAAGCCGGCAGCAACTCCGCGAACAGACGCTTCAACGGTTCAAATACGTGCGAACCTGCATCCTTGCAAGAGAACTATGCCTCCTTGTACGTACGAATCGAGTGGCATTCAATCTAAAAGACGCCCAAGAATGCTGCAAACTCATATCCACACTCTGCAATGAAGCTGGTTGCGAAGAACAAAGCCAGCTCTGCGCCAAAGCATCCGAGGCAGTGCCGGAAAGCGAAGAGAAGTATTTAGACCTGTGCCAGCAAAGCTGCATGAAATGCGGAGAATCCCGTAAACCCGTTCAAAAGAAGACGCAGAACAACTACGTGGCATAACTTTTCGTGGCATTGTGCCATTGTTACGCCTGAAATCTCAGTTCTAGTTCTGACGCTTATTCGAAAAGAAAATATACTTGAGCCAAAATCAAATAGGAAAGAGGCAGAGCCAAGCAAAGGAGGATAGTGAAACCACTTGTTCATCGCTCCGTTCGTTGCCACACCCCTACCTGTGGTTAAACATATGCTGACCGTAGCCGACGTTAAACCAGGCGAGATAGTCTATGACCTCGGTTGCGGCGACGGCAGAGTCGTGATAATGGCCGCGCAGGAGTTCGGCGCCAGCGCAGTGGGCGTTGAAATGAGGGAAGACTTAGCCAAACAGGCCATGGGCAAAGTCTCAGACATGAGTTTGGAAGGACGTGTCAAGATCGTTCAAGGTGACATGTTCAAGGTTGACCTGTCGCAGGCTGACGTCATCACGTTGTACTTAACAACCAGTGCCAACGACAAAGTCAAGCCCAAACTTGAGGCAGAGCTGAAGCCCGGCGCCCGCGTGGTTTCACATGACTACGAGATTCTAGGTTGGCGACCAATCAAGATCGACAACTTTTGCGAGAACCCCAAGCTCGGATACCCATCTCACACAATCTATGTTTATCGCAAATAGTCCGAGTCTGCTTTAATGAGCTTCTGCCCGCTCAAGTGCCCTGTTTAGGCTGTGTGGGCGGTTGAGCTACATTCACCGGCTGTCCTTTTGCCAAGTCTTCGGCGGGGACACCTTGCTTTCCAGAGAACAGAAGATCAGGCGGCGGGTATATTGTGCCCAAGAACGAAGCCATCGTGTAAATAGCGGTGAAAACGTGTTGATAGACGCGGTGAAATACGAATGGAACATTGCTTTTGGGGTCAACTTTCAGCATCTGGTCAATGAGCGCGTCTTTGCCGGTCAGGGTTGCGCTGCCCTCGATCTCGTATTTCACAACACTTGGTTTGGTTTTCACAATCAGGCCGAATAGCACCACGACTCTGCCGCTTCGGCGTTCCTTCTCCTCAAGCTTGGCGTTTACATCGAATCTGACGCCCGTTGACCCAACACCTTCGCTCAGTCGCGTCGCTAGCAAATTCGTGATTTCGATCAGTACTGAAACGTCTACCCAGTTGGTCACGGGCTCAATAGTTGATGTTCCTCCCTACGAAAACAGTATGGTCGGGTCTATCCATTGTTTCGGCAGTCAAACCTAAAACCAAAACGTGAAAGTCGTTTTGTGTGTAGCATGGTTCTATGCACAGCGTTTGAGGATGAGGTTCTAAGTAAGAGTATGGCTTCGTAATCCTTAAGTTTTACGATACCCTCATACATACATGTCATCTGTTGAAGGGCATCCATCATGACTTCTTCAGCTACAACACAAACCGATAAGGAGGAATCAGCCTCCCTCGGGTTTGGACACCAAGGCCAGAAAAAACAGAAGGGTGCCGTGCGCTTCAACGAAACTCAGTTCAGAACTGAAGTCAACAACACAAAGCTACTTGTATCCATCCGCAAGCCTGAGCAGCAGCAGATGTCGCCTTTATGCGAGAAGTATGGTGCCAGCAAGTATAACTTGCATCCAGATTATGTTTTTCCCGAGTCTCAGTCAAGCCTTATTCCAAGAAACACGCCTGATTTTGTTGATCGTGGCGAGAAATATGTGGAACGCATTGTGCGAGCCCTTTACTATTTCAAGCAATGCGCTCTGATCGGTCCCAGTGGCACTGGCAAAACCCATGTTGTTTACATTGTGGCTGAGATCGGTGGCTTGCCCATGTATGAGATTAACTGCGGCCTCCAAACCTCGACCTACGACTTGTTTGGAAGATACATTGGCCTCGGCAAAGAAAACTGGATTGACGGCCAAATCATAATGTGGTGTCGGAACGGCGGCATCTTGTACCTGGACGAAGCCAACATGATGAAGCAAGACGTGGCAACTCGTTTGAACCCGCTTTTGGACACCCGAGGACACATTGTTCTCACGGAGAAGGATAACGAGATTGTTCATCGACACCCGTGTGGTACCCTGATCATATCCATGAACCCGTTCTCAGGCGAGTTCGCAGGCACCAAACCATTAAACGCCGCGTTTAGACGAAGAATGGCCGTTTGGATTAACTTTGACTACTTGAGTATAGGCGAAAAGATCTGCCCAGATGAAATCACGCTCATTCAGAAAAGAAGCGGAGTCCCCAATGACACCGCTACGAAGATAGTGAAAGTGGGTGCTGAGCTTCGACGACAGTACAGAAATGGCGAGCTGCCTTATGGCCCATCGCCAGGCGACCTTATGAACTGGGCTACCTTAATCTCTGATGGGAGTACGCCTCAGATAACGGCAGAGGAAACAATCATCGGCACAACAAGCGACGACATTGAAATCCAAGGCATGGTTAGGAGAGTTGTGCACGCGGTTTTCGGCAGCAAATAGACCTAGGGCGCATGAGGCTTGGACCTTTTTGAATACGTGTGGCTAACCTCATTCCAAATCACCAAAAAGAATCATGAAGAAATCAAAATTCTGCTACGAGACGATGTCAAGTACTCTTCGCTTGGGAGAGAAGAACGAGGCTACGTCATATCCTTAGCAAAACCTAAGAAGAGAAAGGATGGAAAAATAAGCTACCTCGGCCTGATTTTTGATCCCAAGAATGAATTACACAAGAGGCTTTTGTGGCAGACCTTCAAAGCATCTGTTTTCCACCTGAGCATGCATATCGCAGCATCCGACTATGAGGCGTACGCCGATTGGTCAAAGGACAAGAACATAGACTCGGCAACTTTCATCGTGAGCATGCTGGAAGACGCGGTTGTGAGAGCAGGCTTGAAGACTCTCTGGGCACCTTTCATCAACGACGTGGCCATCGCAGATGCCTTATCATACCTGAAAACGAAGCCCGCTCATTTGATTCTTAACCCAGCACTTCGCTTCATGACATCCTTGATTTTGAGCTACACAACGGGCTCAGTCAAAGGAAATGTGCCCTCTGGAATGATTACCAGTCTCTCAAGCATTGTTGCCTCTTTAAACGAGATTGAGAAAGTGGTTCGAAATGAGCTGGCGAGAATTTCGACCTCTGATAACGACGATGTCTCGGGAGGAATTTCTGACCTATCTCTTATGCAGAGACTGGCGATTGCTGACGTTATGTATGAAGCCCTGGAGAAATATGGAGAGTCCTCTGAGACGCCCTCGCTCCTATACGCTGAAAATCACGGAAGCAATTCAATCTTCTTCGGAAGCGATGTTCCATCTGAACAAGAAATAGAAGGCAGCCTGAAAGGAGCTTTGCGAACGCTTCAGCAATATGTCAACGGTAATGGAACACAGAATTTTGCGGAAAGATCGCTGGAAAACGAAGTCTCTCAAGTCTTCTCCACATGGGAATCCAAAGAATCCACGGAGAAAAAAATCCTTGAAGGCTACAGGCTGCTGGGAAACGGCTCGCGTTTTCGATCTTACGAGTTTCCCACTGAGGACTTTTCTGAATACATTTATGGGAAGGCGCTTCTCTCCAGCCCGATCAGACGAGTTCTAGACAGGTTGCGCTTACTGAAGAATCTTACCGGCGAGGACTACAGACACGAGATGGGTTCCTTGGACATGCAAGAAGCTATTCAAGTTGTGGCTAGCAAAAGCCAACGAACAGATGTTTTTGTCCGCGATGAACTCCAATCAAGAGAAGACACATGGGCAATTCTCGTTGACGCGAGCCGCAGCTTAGGATCCTTCACAGGGGAGGTACGCGGCATAACATTGTGCCTAAGCGAAGTTGCCCGCAGTCTTTTCCCAAGCCAAAACGCTTGGAGCGCCTTTGCCTTCAGCGACAAGTTCTACATAATAAAGGATTTCTCAGAGGGCTACAATAACCGCATACGCGCAAGAATTGGTGGTTTGGGACAGGGCGGCATGACATATTTAACGGACGCGTTGATGTTGACTGCGCAGGCTTTGAAAAAACGCACTGAAGAGAGCAAACTTATGGTGGTTGTTTCCGACTTCTTTCCATCAGGAAACGTTGGCGCCGAAGAAGTTCTCCGCACAAGTGTTAAGAAAATCGAGAACTCAGGAATAGGTGTGATAGGAATAGGAGTCCAGAGCAGAGCGGTCAAGAACTATTTCAGAATAAACTGCGTTGTGAGTAACCCTTCTGAGCTGATGAAGAAATTTGTCAACGCCTTCTTCGAGTTCAGCGCACTAGCATAGCGATGACTAAGGATAGACTTCCTTCAGCATCGAGAAATCTGCTATGAACTTGAACTTCTCAGCAAATTCCTTATCCCTCTTGTGGCGCAGGACGATTTTCTCAGGCACGCCGTTGTGAATGTAAACTATGTAGATTATGTCTTTTCCAAGAGCTGATTTCTCCAAATTCTCCACAGCGCTCTTGACTTTGCCCAACTGCTCTATCTTTCGGCTGATTTCGTCAATGGCGTCGAAAAGAACCTCTGCCTCACCTTGTTCACTAGCGCTAAGCATTACATCTTTGAATGAAACCCATTCTGATGATGCGCCGCCTTTCTTTCCCTTTTCTCCCTTACCTCTTTTCTCTGCCTCTTTCTTGCCTTTGGCTTGTGGGAGTTTCTGGAAAGCTGACAGCTTTTTGAACCAGTCTTCGTTGCCATGAGTTGCTTCAATGTCTCTTAGAAAGGACCCCAGCCACTGGCTATATTCATCGTTAACGGCCTTGTATTGCTCAATTCCTTTTTCAATGGTCTCGCGTAGATCGCGCAAGGTGTAGAAACTGCGGATTTCAGTGGCTAGGCATTCAAGCAACCTTTATGGCTCCCTTCATTGTGTAGGCTGTTGATCCTGCGTTTTCCGTTGATTCATCAGTGTTTTTCTTATTCCATCTTCAACTGGGCTGCTGCCTTCCTCTTGTTTGTCAGAATGATTCTCAGACATGTTTCGCAGATTCCGTAATTCCCGATTCACTCTGTCAAAAAGTTCGATTCTCACACTGACCTTCTGTCTGTATAGAGTCAACGACTTGCTCAGTTCTGGAATGATAAATGAAACTAAGTTGAACACAATGTCAGGTGAGCAATCATCCAAAGCTTTGGATTCAACCTCATTCTTGTCATTTATCAGAATTAGATGAGCTTCCGGGTTCAGAATCACTTGTTGCAGTTTCTGTCCGTGTGGAAAAATGCTTACGGGAAGGTTAAATGACATATTCAACTGCCTTAAGACCTGCTTCAAAAGAGCACAGAACTCTCGAGTCAGTTTCGATTCATGCCAAATGAGCTCGCTTAACTGAAGAGTCTCCTCGCTCAAGACTTTGAGTGATTCCTGCATTTGATCATTAGTCGCCTGAGGAGATCCCGTGGGCATCTCTGCCAGTATGACCGGTGGGGAAGGACCACTCTCTTCATGTTTAACTTCAACCTTCTCCAATAACTCTACCCCAATAACTGGTCGTAACAGCGTTGCGAATGTTACATGGGCGCGTGGAAGCCTTATGATGTTTTGTATATAGCTTTCTGCTACATACTGCTGTTTCTTGGTCAGGATTTGATTACTAATGCAGATTCTGAATTCAGAAGTATAAAATATAGAACAAGTCGAAACTCGCTATCAACCTTTGAATTTGAATCAGACTCCAAAGTGAGAATATTGACGATCATGGAACCCCCGGTGAAGAAACCCGACAGCGTTGTCAAACTCTACGACGAAAAGGCAGGATTGTACAAATTCGTAATGAAGGACAAGGGGCCTCTCCAGTCTCTGGAAGCAATTGAAAACGCCTTAGCCAAACTTGGACTTTCCAAAAACGAGATCAGGGTTTATGTCTACCTTGCCAGAACCGGCATGCTCAAGGCAAGCGAGATTTCAGAAGTCATCTCGTTGCATCGAACCGAAACGTACAGGATACTACGCGATCTGGAGAAAATTGGGCTCGTCTCCTCAGTCTTCGAGAAGCCCTTAAAATTCGTGGCTACTCCTTTCGAGAAAACCTTGGACCTTCTCATTGAAAGCAAGAAGCTGAGACTTCAGCTTCTGGAAAGGAAGAAAGGAGACTTGATTTCACTGTGGGTCTCCCTTCCCAAAGCTGAGGTTGAGTACTCAAAGAAAGAAGTCTTCCAGATACTGGAGGGCGAGGAGCAGATCAACCTAAAAGCTGAGGAAATTCTGGCTAAGAGCAAAAGCGAAATCTGCGTATTCGCTTCGGATTCCGATATTGTAAACTTCTATCACTCGGGTCTGTTGGACAAACTCGAAGGCGTCGAGAAGAAGGATTTCTCAGTTCGACTGTTAACCAACGACTCACCTAAGAGCAAGTTCTTCATCAAAGAACTGAAGTTGAACGGTGTCAAACACTCGCCGGCTTGTCCAAGCGGCTTGTCAAGCTTCATCTTAGTAGATCAGGAGCAACTTCTGTTCTTGATAAACAAGAATGGCGAGGCTAAAGACGATGTTGGGGAGAAGAAAGATAAGCTAGCGGCGCTTTGGACCAACTATGAGGCTTTCATCAGAGCCTTAAGGGCTCTTTTCCAAGAATTATGGAGCAGCTAGCATACGTTTCTTGATCTGAGCTATCCTGATTTGTCATTCTAATTTTTCATCTGAATTCCTAAAACGCGTAGCGAGTTGCTACAGACGAATCCTCATAGTTGACTCAGAGCCTATCTATTGTAAAGCAGCTACTTTGCGAGGCAGAAATGAATGAAAAAGTTCAAGAACGGTAGAAAGGGACTAAGCACTGTAGTTACCACGCTGATAATTCTAGTAGTCGCAGTGTTGCTTGCTAGCATCGTCACTTTCTACGCCATCAATGTCGTAACAACTAGGGTGCAAGAGGAAAGCCTACAGATCTTCAAACAGCATCTATGGCATAACGGCACCACCCATGCTCAGGGCGCGTTTTTGATAATCAACACAGGCGGTCGCGACGTCGTCATAGACAAAATAAGCGTCAGAGGCCAAGAAAGCGCGTGGGCTACAGTCTACTATAACAAGACTACAAACACGATCTCAGCCGACCTGTACTACCTGACTCCAAATACCAACGGCACGCTACTAGGGCAGAGCGTCTCCCTTGGCGGAACATCATACGGCTTGGTTCAGGCGAGCACCGATCTGATTTTGCGGTCAGGATGGAGCATGATTGTGTACCTCACCAACCCAGACAGCATCTCGGTCAGCGACATAGGCGTCACAGTTGGATTCACGGTGTTCACGGCAAACGCTCAATACTATAAAGAATGCAACGTAGGCGCTTCAGTCTAAACGCACCATTCTTTTTTCATTTTTTCCTTTCTTTTCCCGTCATTGCTTGTCGATGTGTAGTACAGTATTACGCACAAAGTATCTTATTTCGTAAGACGCGAAACTTGCTTTCCACGTAAAACAAGGAGAAAATAAAGAATGAATACTCTGTTGCGAAATAAGAAAGGGCTTAGCACCGTAGTGACAACCTTGATCATCCTAGTCGTCTCAGTGCTACTGGCAACTGTGGTCACCTTCTACGCCATCAACGTCACAACGACCAGAGTTCAAGAAGAGAGCATACAAATAACAAAGCTTCACTTCTGGCACAACGGCACAACCTATTCAGAAGCAGCCTTCCTCATCGTTAACACTGGCGGACGTGACCTAGTGCTTGACAAAATATCTGTTCGAGGACAAGAAAGCGTATGGGACTCTATTTACTACAACAAGACGACCGGGGCGATTTCGCCTGATCTCACATACGTTACACCAAACGCAGATGGTACATTGACAGGCCTAAATGTGACACTGGGTTTGAACACCTACGACTTGACTGCAGGTGTTGCTGGACAAGATATGATTCTCAGATCCGGTTGGAGCATGATTGTCTACATAACGAACCCTGACAGCTTATCAGTAGGCGATATAGGCGTAACTGTTGGCATAACCATCTTCACGGCTAACGCTCAGTACTACAAGGAAAGCAACGTACAAGCAGCAACTTAAGATAGCCGACAAAGCCCACCTTAAGCCCAAACCCTTTTTTTCGTTCCTACGTTCTAGCAATAAGCCAGCCAGCTTAGAATATGTATGCTGTATTCTGATGTGTAGTACAAGTTACACACAAATCATCATATTCATTCTTCCATCAAACTGCTGGTTCTCCGAATCAATGTTCACATTGGCGTAGTGGGCACAATGGCAGAGCACAGAAGAGGCAAACAGATCAGAAGTCTAGGTTCCCGCAAAGCCATAGCCCTGCCTGTCACCTTTCTGATGCTGTTCGTGTCTCTGATTCTGTTGATTACTGCAACCTACTACTTCTCCATCACCAGAATCACTGCCAAAACACTGGCATTAAAAACCGCGGGCGTGGAGCAGGAGATGCTCTCACTCGAGAAAGTCGTAAAATTCGTGTCGTGGTCTCCTGGCGCCTACGAGATCTATGAATTTGGCGATTTTGGAGGCAAGTTCAAAGTCCTTCCCACAGCCAAAACGCTTGTCTTAAACCTGACTGATAGCTCCACATTCTATGATGTCTTCTATAACAGTTCGGTCGGCGAAGCCCTCTACGAACTGGCGCCGTCAGAGGAAGACTTGGGCGACGTATTCTTAAAGGGCGACAGCCGTGCCATCATCAACCAAAGCTCATCCACAATGGCTCAACTCTACTTGACTCAAGGCATCGAGCGCTATGAACTGGCACTGTCCTATCGACCATTAGCTGGCACATCTGTAACTGGCTCAAGCAGTGGAAAACCAGTCAACAGCCTGAGAGTCTACATAATCAACCTCAACGCTTCAGAAACCATAACGAGACTAGGGGCTTTCCGATTGAAAATAAGCTGCCTAGACGTCAAGTCGACTTCACTAACCTACAACTTCACTTCTCCGTTAACATCTTTGACAATAAAAGCAGATTTGGATAGTATCGTCGACGAGGTTTCTCTTCCGATTTCAAGCAATGCACAGGGAGCCTTGGTCAATTTGGAAACCATAGTCTGCAGCGTCAAAATGGAAGACATAGGATGGTGAAAAGTATGCCTTCAACCATTCCCAGCCACATCTACACCATGATTGCCTTAGCTGTCGTCGGCTCACTGCTGGTCGCCACAGTCAACTCTTACACGGCCTCTTTGAAAAACGCATCAGAAATCGAGCAACTAAGAAACCTATTAGGTCAGGTTGCAGCAAAAGGAAGCGAACTCGCAACGCTAGTGGCATCAGCCAACACTTCAGCTCAGGCTTCACTTCAAATGCCTACTTCAATAGGCACTCAGCAATACTGGCTCAGAGCAAGCAACGACTCCTCAAATGCTTGGATCGAAGGCGCCTTGGGTCGAACGACTACCCAGGCTGTGCTGAACAGAGTGTATTTGCCCAGACCTGTTTCAGCATCAGGCTATTTCATTTCAGGTTACAAATCAATCATTCTTGAGACCTACATGAATGGCTCAATTCCACAGCTTGTTCTCTCTTCATTAGGAGGTTAGAAAAGCAAAATGAAATTGAAACTGAAGCCGGGAAAAACAGATAAAAACGCTGAAGACGGAGAATCTAACGCGCCGCCCACAGAAACATTAGTTGGGTCTCTGGGTCTTAAACGTCATGGAGCACCAGAAGGATACACGGAAGTAGAGACATATCCGCTTAAGCCGCCATTTTCGTATGCGTCGATAGTTCAAAACGAAGCCACAGCCGAGCTTCTCTACGTAATTGATGAATTGCCCTTGGAGAAGGCAGAGATCGAAGCTTTTGACCGCATGAGAAACATACTGGAATACGAGCTGAAGGCGCCTCAGGTCGACGAACCTCTAAGCGAGTCATTTCATCGCCAATTCCCAAACATTGTTGAGAAGCATTCTAAGTCGTTGAATGGAGTCTCGGCGATAGGCATCAGAAAGATTCAGTATTACTTGGAAAGGAACATAGTCGGCTACGGCAAAATCGACCCGCTGATGCACGATCCCTACGTAGAGGATGTACGCTGCGGCGGCTTGGACAAACCAGTCTTCTTGTGGCACCGAATCCACGAAAACATAAAAACCAACATTTTCTTCACCGACGAAGAAGAACTCAACGATTTCATCATGAAAATCGTACACAAGGCAGGCAAGCATATTAGCATCGCTTTTCCAATCGTGGATGTCACGCTGCCCGGACAGCATCGTTTAGCCGTGTCTTACGGCAGGGAAACCACGCCCTTCGGAACAAGCTTCACTATCAGGAAGTTCCGTGAAGACCCGTTCACAATAGTAGATCTGATTGACAACGAGACCATAAACGAGTCAATCGCCGCTTATCTTTGGCTGCTAATCGAGAACAAGATGTCCATCACGATTGTGGGAGCTACGGGAGCAGGAAAAACTACATCGTTAAATGCTATAGCTTGCCTCATCCGCCCCAATCACAAGATCATCACAGTTGAAGAAGTGGCTGAGATCAACTTGCCGCATGAAAACTGGACTTCAACCATCGCGCGCTCAGGTTTTGGAGCCGAGAAAGAGGGCGAGATCACGCTCTACGACTTAATCAAGTCTGCCGTCAGGCATCGTCCTGATCTTGTAATCGTCGGGGAGGTTCGAGGTGAAGAAGCTTACGTGCTGTTCCAAGCGCTGGCTACGGGACACGGTGGCCTCTGTACTATGCACGCTGAGGATGTTGAGACCGCCATTAAACGTTTGACTCAGCCTCCGATGAACATTCCAGCGTCTATTATCACGTTGATGAACTGTGTAATTGTTGTCAGGCACGTTCAGACGCCGGTGTTCTTGGAGTCAGGAAAGAAAGTTTCCAGTCGAAAATTTGTCCAAGTATCTGAAGTAAAAGACGCCAACCAAATAGTCGACGTGTTCAGTTGGAATGCCACGTCCGACATCTTTCAGGAACGTCTTGAAGAGAGCATTTTGTTCAAACGATTGGCACGAAAAATGGACATACCTTTCGAGCGATTGTTGTCTGAGTTCGAATACCGCAAAAAAGTGTTGCAGAACATGGTTGAACACAACGTCAGAGACCACCGAAGCGTGAACAAAGTTCTGAGCAAGTACTACCACGACCCGTCTGTGCTCGAGACAGAGTCTTTCAGAAACTTCAAGCGGTGACGACACCTTGCTAAAACCCGCAGGCATGGGCAAGATCTTCGGTTGGATGCTCAACCTACTCTCCGGAGCTAACTCTCCCGAAGAAATTGAGACAGAGTTGCCCTTCGCGGTTATGATGTTCACGACCCTAGCTGCGAGCGGCGTTACGCTTTATGAGAGCTGGAAGAAGATGCGCAACGCTCACCTGTTGCCGAAGATTCAAACAGACGCTGAAGACATGGTGAGGCAAGTGGAGGTCTTAGGCTACGACCCGCTCACCGTTATGCAGAAGAAAGCTGAGAAAACCAAGTCGAAGACTTACCGAGACTTTCTAGCAGGATTTGCCTCATCAGTTAGAAGCGGAGGCAGCACCGTCAGTTTTCTCAGAAGCAAACTCCGCTCAATTTTGGAAATTCAGAGCGCAGCCTCGCTGCGGGCAGTTGAAAAATTAGGCACGCTTGTTGAAGCTTACGCCGTGATGATGATCGTGACCCTGTGCACCTACATATTGTACGTTACCATGTCTTCAACTCAGATTTTCGAAGTTATGTACTCGGGCGGTATGAGGTCAAGAGGTCCAGAACCTTTCGTGTATTTGCTCATCTTTGTGATAATGCCATCGATTTCCATAGTGTTCATGTTGTTTGCGCAAAAGGCTCGCAAGAGCACGTTCATATCGCTCACTTCAGTTTATCGCAAGTTCCTTTTTCCAGCTGTCGGCGTTTCAGTCTTTGCTGCCTTGGTCTACTTCGTGCCTCAACTGCAATTCATAGCTGAACATAGCAGGCTACCGTTGGTAGTGACTGCTTGCCTAGCCGGGGTTTCAGTGCCCTCAGCCATCGCGTACCACAGACTTGCAGCAGAAAACTTCGCCGCGGAAGAGTCCATGCCGAGTTTTCTGAGAGACGTAACCGAAGCCAGAAAAATCGGGTTGTCTCCAGAGAAGAGCATTATTCACGCTTCCAAGAGGAAAGGCTACGGAAGATTTTCCGGTCTGCTTGAGAGTGTCAGAAGCCAGATTGAATGGGGAGTCGGCTTGAAGAAAATCTTCGCCAGCGTCAGAAAGAGGATTCAAAGCTGGCCTGTGCTTGTTCACTTTTTCATACTGATCGAGACGATTGAGATTGGTGGCGGATCAACCAATGCTCTGGAGATCTTGGCTGAGTATTCTGAGAAGAACAAGGACATTGAAACAAACAAGCGGTCGTTGCTTAAACCTTACATTATTTTAGCTTTCATTTGGAGCGTGCTGATTGCCTTAACTACTACGATTGTGGCTTTGACAATCTACGTGTTGGCGCAGATTTCGCTTCCAGGCATGGCTCAAGCTTCATTTGACCTTATGCAACTTCAGATAACCTTGTTTTCCATCGGCATCATTCTTCAAACGTGGATGTCGGGTTTCTTCATAGGCAAAATCAACGAGGGCACGTTTGCAGCAGGCTTCAAGTATTCGGCGATGCTGGCGGTCACCGCTTACGTGTCTCTCGTGCTGTCTCAGAATCTTTTGGCAGGTTTGTACACGCTTGGCTCTTCAATATAGGGAGGACCTCGCCGATGCCATCATCGTCTGTTGACACATTCCTCGCAAGCTCAATCATGATAATACTGGCTTTATCAGCGATGGTGGGCACGTCAAAGTTAATGGCGCCTTACATGAGCGATCTAGCTTCGAGAGACGATGACACACGCTTTCAATTCTTGGCTTCACATCTGCTCTTGACCACAGGAACCCCCACGAAATGGGGACAAATGAAGAACACGAAGCCGACAAGTCTCGGTCTTGCGAAGGCAAGTGCGCTTCAGCCTTATGAACTCGACGTAGATAAGGTGTCGCGGTTAAACAGCGAGAACAGCTACTCATTGGATTACTCTGACTTGTGGCAAGCGTTTGGCGTCAAGGATGTCTCTTTTCAGGTCGAGATTAGACCACCGTTTGAGCTGTCGATAGAATCTGTTTCCAACTCAACTCAAGGAACCCAGACGGTGTATGAATTTGAGGTTAATGCAAGGAAATCAGGGATGCCAGTTTCAGCCAGTTTAAGCGGCTACGTGGCTGTTAGAGACTTTGTCAACAAGACAACAGCCTCCACTTCATCAAACGGCGCCGGTACGTTAATGATAGGTATTCCAAACTCAACCAATGGAACAGCAGTGCTTCTCGTTTTCGCTCAGTCAACAGCAAATGCGCAGGTGGTGTCTTTCAGTGCGTTCGCCTTTGGGCATAATGTGCCAAGCCCTTTGCCAAATCTGACTTTCACTAGGCTAAGTCCACTTGACTACGTGTTGAATGCGTCTCTGTTTTATGACTCTGTTGAAGTCACGAAAGCCCAAGCTTTCACATTCGACCACAATTCTAGTTTAACCGTCAAGGCACAAGGTGTTCAGACTGTCGAGTACGTGATACCTCGTCTTCTCGACGCAAGTACAACGGTCATGGTGCTTACAGGGTTTAATGGATCAACGTCTTTCGCTGAATGGGTGGTCTATCCGCAGATTCCTTTTCAGATTGGAGCGGATTTCAGTGGGAGTATTGCTGGGTCAAGAATCGCTGTTCATAGCCGAATTGTAACCATTAATTCTGCCCTTTACGAAGCCGTCACAAGGTGGGGAGGTTTAAGCGACGATGTTTGATCGGAAAGGGCAGATTAGAATCATAGAGTCCTTTCTAGCCATCGCAGTCGTATTTTCAGCTGTGCTAGTTTCTTTCACTTTTCCAACTTCCCCTGACCTTTCAAAGCAGAGATCTCTGGTAAGTATGGGCATACAGGCTCTGATGGAACTTGACGCGGACGGCACACTTGGTAATTTGATCCTCCAGCAGAACTGGACTCGCATAAAAACATCTTTAGATGTCCTGTTACCAATGGGTCTCTCATTCAATCTAACTGTTTACGATCAAGCAGACAACGTAGTCAATTCAGAGACAATTCAGAACTCAAATTTACTGGGGCTAGAAGCTGTCGCTGTTCAGTATGTTTGCGCAACTCGGAGTCAAACTGTTGAGTTTTTTGTTGTTCGCCTGCAGTTGGCGTGGACAGGTTAGGAGACCGGAGCAAAAGTGAGACCAAGAAAAAACTCGGGCCAGATTCTGCTGATCACCGCATTCATAATGGCTTCGCTTCTCTTGTCTGCACAACTCTACATTCTTGAAGTTGGCAAGAATTCTGGTGAGACAGGGGCAGAGTCACTCGGCGATTTCATGCAAAGCGTGAAATTGGGTTCAAGACATGTTATTTTTGGCTCACTTGCGAACGCTTCTAATGGAGGCCCCGGCGACGTGCTTGAACTGAATCTACGAAGGTGGGCGTCGTTTGTCGGCAGTCAGTATTTGCATGGAAAGAGCACACTGAACTATACGGTAGCAGAGACAACAACCTACTCGACTGGCTTATGGCTGGACTGGGGCGTGAGCAGCTACGGAGTTTCATCTGCTTTTGCAAACTTTACGCATTCGCTTTCAGGTCGCGAAGCAGACGTTGAACAGCCATATTTCATCAATGCTACAACGTCTTTGGTGATTTCGAGTACGAATCGAAGGTTAAATGAAACTAGTAGGCAGGTGAATGTGACACTGAACTTGTTGAATGAGGCTGAGCCTGCGCTGGCGGATAGTATCACAACTCATTACAGGGTTTCCAATAACTGGTTGATTCCCGATGAGACCAATAACTACGTGCTTCAGAATTACGGAAATGGCACATACTTGGCGTCTTTCACAGCGACGTTTCCATCATCGCAGGTCGAAGTCTCAGCCCACGTAGTTGATCATAGAGACATCTTTGTGCAAGCCAACGTGACGAGCACGGAGGCTTGATTTGCGAAAGAAGGAGACGGATCTGCTCTAGCGCCTTCTTTCACGATTCCGCTGAGATTTAAGAATCGTTTGAAAAGGTCTAGAGTCGAACATATATCAGAACGAGAAATAACGGGTATATTAACTCTTACGAATTAACATCTTGAGTGTTCATGTACGTCAACATAGTTGAAGACGGAGTATCAAAATGCTTGTGGGTGCTACCGAAACTCGAGAACATTCTGAGAACCCACATTCTGAAGAAGCAAAGCTGAAGAACTCACGCGGAGTTAGGCTTATTAGAACGTACCGTTCGAATTTTAATCTTGATTTTGGCCATGTTGCCCGTTCCTTGGCGTTACATCGAATCCTGGAATTGCAATGGTTGCGGTTTATGCTGCAAAGGCTTTGACGTGGTCTTGGATTTTCCCGAGTGGGTAAACATAGTCAAGACCTATGGCGTAGACTACACGATACCCGGCTTAAGCCGACTCTATCTGAGGCGTAAAAACGACGGCACCTGCGTGTTTTTGCAAAACCACTACAACAGTTGGCTGTGCTCAATGCAACATATGAAGCCAGCGGCATGCAAGTTGTGGCCTTTCAAGATTTCTGACAAGCCGCGATACGGGCGCCCTAAAGAAGCGGAATACCCTTTGACGAGCATGAAATTATACGTGTATGTTGACCCGTCTTGTGTAGGTCTTCGCTGGGGCACCCCGAATCCAGAGTTTGTTAGCTTTGTGTTGCCAGAATTTGTCGATCTTGCGCTGGGGCAGCGTAGAAAACAGTATTATTCGACGTCAAGACCGTTTTCTCCACAGTCTTGGAAGCCTTGGTGAGAAAAACGGCTTAACAAGGATCTGTCTAAGCGCGAGGGCTTGATCTAGTTCTGAGGAGACTTATGGATAAGTATAAACCCAGTACATTGAAGACGCCTGTTACAATGAACAGAAACGCAGATTGAACATAATAGAAGCCGACAGGTCGCAGCTCTGCAGGCATGTACGGCGATGTTAGATATGTTGCGGCATTGCCCAAGGATATCAGCGCTGGAAAAAACCATAACGGTATCGAAAGGACCGAAGCAGCGACGTCTGGGCTTCTAGACTTGAATAACCCGTTGATGATGCCGGGCGCTCGCGAAATGTAGAAAACCCCAGCTACAAACATGAGAGACATGAAAATCTTTGCCAGAAGCTCAAGAATGGGAGGAGCCCGATAGAATTCCAAAGGCTGTATCCATAACCGCCATGCTGAATAGGCAAGAAACGAGACGCCTTCAGCAATGTAAAAAACACCAAGAAGACGCATTCTTGTATTAGACATGAGGGATGGGCCGCTTAGTCTGTATTAAGATAGAGGAAAAGTCAGAATAAGAGTGTTGTTGTGATACTGGTGATAGACCAGTGTGAGGTGAGGGTTAAACATAATGAGCTATGTGAAACAGATCAAGATCACCAAAATCGAAGAACGACCCAACGACGCTTGGTATGACATGAGTCTTCGGCAACTCCGCCACGGTGAAGTTTGTTTCTACAGGATCCACGATTTTCTCACTGGAAACTGGCTGTTCAAAACGTGCAGAGACAGCGAACTTGGAAAAGTCATGGTTAAAGCTATCAAGTGCCCAGCTGGCACACGCTTCGCCCAGCTTGAAGGCAACACAATGTTGTTTCAGCTGAGCCAAAGAACAGGCTGGCTTTACGATATCATATCCTTGACTAGAGTTGATGAAAGCGACAAAATATCACGGAAGGTCGTGGCCTCCTTAGACGAGATTCCATCCGTTATTCGAGAAAACTACGAAATCAAAGCGTACGAAGAAGCGACAGGGAAAACTGCGCCGGGCAAACACTGGGTCACATTAACCAAGGCGGAGGATGAAAAGGCCAGCATAACTCTGTTCCTACTTGAACGAGCATGGACACTGTCAACAACCACAGCAGAAGAAAAGCTTGAGGCCTTACAGCAACAAGAAAGACAAAAGCCAAAAATAAAGAAAAAGGAAATCGACACAGGCCAAGCTTTGACTTGCCCCGTCTGCGGCGACAAGTTCCGACTCAAACACATTGAGAAAGATGTGGCAGTCAAACACGCGCTAGGAAAGCAGTAATCTCTCGACTTGCACGTTGATACAGTTAATGGCTGAAGGAATCTACAATGACAACGCAGACTCACTGGAAATCTAGAAGACTTTCGCCAAGACTTCTTCAGGCTTGAACTCCTGTCTTGAGCGTACTGAGGCTTCTTCAACATACAGTTGAACAGCGTACTTCAAGGCGTCTTCGCTGACTGGAACATTCTCAGAATCGGATTGGAAGTAGTTGAGCAAAGATGCGGCAGACGCAAACCGTATGGCTCTGTCCTCTAAACGGGCCGAAAAAGTCACAAACTCGCGTGGAATGCGCTCCAAAATAGCGTTACGAGCCTTCTCAACCATCTCGTAGGCTTTAGGCGTGATCAAAACAGGCTTGGGACTGAATCGAGACGCAACCAAAGGGTGACCAGTCTCAATTGCATAGACAAGCGCCAAGTGATCCCGTATTTGCTTAGCACCCTTCTCAATGTCGATTTCGCCAAAAGCCAGCCGCATCTGGCTCTGGGCGATTTCAATGAACCGCTGCTTGGTAAGTCTGTGCAACCTGCATAACATGCGGTCTTCAATCGCGTTAAAGTTCGGGTCTTGAACCGTAACTTCATAACCTCGAGCATAGGTGGCAACGTTATAGTTGACACTGAAGAAATTATCGAACCTGTACGGTCCGATGACTTCGCGATGCAGTTCATATTTAATTTCGCCGCGTTCCATCGCCAGTTTCAGTGGCTCAACCATGCCCTTGTACTTGAACCAATCGTTGAATTCGGGCACAATGAAATTGAAGGTTCGACCCACGTACGCTTGTCCCATCCTGATAAAACGTGCTGGTGTGATGCCGCCAGCGTAACGGTTGCGTCCAGGAATGCCGTGCGAAAAAACCTTGGCGTCAGGCTTGCCCAAGATCATGTCTCTGGTGGAAAAGCTCTTGCCTGTGCCTGGCTCGCCAAAGAGTGAAAGGTTCCAACCTGTGCGCATGCCAGTTTTACCTCGTTCGTGAACAATATCCACGTTGGCTAAGCCATACTGCTGGGTGATGCTGAGCAGGCTGTCGAAGTAGAGAACTGGACCGAAAAGCTTCAGCAGATAGTCTGCCAAGGCGGGGGCTGAAAAGGTTTTGCCAAAGCGAATGGTTGAGTCGAGGCGAGTCTTCACCACGTTGTTCAGGTGCTGGTTTAGCTCAGCGTCCATCTTCTCGATTTCTTGTCGCTCCAGCGCCAAGTAGTCAACTTCGCCAATGTCGACAGAACCAATTGGCTGATCTGCAACAGTAGTGGTGGTTGGTGCAGGTTCGGGAGCAGCCATTCCCAGCTTCCCCTGAATTAGCGGAGAAATTTCTTCTGGAATCCTCCACTCTTTGTACCCGTCGCCTTGATATGAAACTGCGATGATTTTCATTCTTTCGAGTTCCTCGATTACGGGAACTGGGTCGACTTCGCGTTTCAAATGTGAGGTTAAATCCTTCACGCTGCAGCCTTTGCCCTGCGCTAGAAAGACTTTCACGATGTCTTGCCCGTTTTTCCCGTGCTGCTTGGTGACTTGACGCAGGTTATTCTCAATTGCTTTCCAAGAACCCTCAAGCAGCAACGCGCCATCTTCAAATGTGTAGTGCTTGCCTCTGAACGTTATCCATTCACGCGGCTTATGGCTTTGAAAGACTTCTTTGAGCTTGACATCATTTATGTTCGAGGCGATTTCAAATGCAGCTTGAACCTCGTCAACGCGCCAAGCGTTTTCGACACGTTCAAAATATGGCAAAGCAAGTTCCTTGCCGATTTCAAAAAGCTGCTGACGCGGGAAACTGCGTCTCAGCAAGATTCTTCGTTCTATTACGTTGTCTTCATCAGCCACTTGCTCTCGCCTCTATCCATGCCTTCACAAAGTTTTCTTCTTTCGGGGTTATCCAGTCCTCAGCCTTCAGTTCAGCAACGCCTTTGATCAACATATCCTTAAAGCTGTCTTTTAGCAGTATATTGCCTGATGCAGCAGCTTCGAGCAAATTTTGACTGAACACTTTGTCCGACTTCATCTTTTCTTCAGCTATGAAATCGAACATTCGACTCAATGCCTTAGATCTCGGCTGCAGAAACAGTCTGACCCTTGAGACGGCTCTGAAGTCACCAAGCTTCTTGCGAATAGTTGCTACAACGCCTTCAGAACTCATGACTTTGAGAGGTGGAAAAATGTGAAACCCCGTTGTTTTTCCGGCGTGGTAGCCGACTAAGTAGAATGGCAGGCAGAGAAGTGTAATATCACTGAACTGTGAAGCAATCCCTAATCTCTCAAGTTCCTCCGCCTCTTCCGCCTTTCTGTTACTCAGCACCTCGATTCGTTCCTTGACTTTCTCAACGACAAGCTTAAGCCCCTCATTCTCTCTCTGTTTGGCTTCAGTTTTTTCATCGCGTTGGGCTTCAACATCAGTTATTTTTCGCCTTTCTTGGTCAATCAACCATTGATAGCCTTGCTTCATTCTCTCAACGTCAGCGTCAGCTTGAGCACGAGTTTTTTCAATGAATTCTGCAAGAGCACGTATTCTTGCTTTCAGCTCACCGGATCTGTTTTCACCGGCTCGGATTCTGTGCTCCCAGTGCGCCTCACCTATCTTGTCATGTTTCCGGCTTCGAGCCTCTCGCTTTCTGACCAAATCAGCCCTGTTCAGATCCAGCCTTTGCAGTTCACGATCCCGCTTCTCCTTTTCCCTTTCCTTCCCTTTCAGCTCTGTCTCTGCAACTCGATTCATTTTTGCAACGCGAGCATCTCGTTCCTTCAGTAGCTGGTCTACTTTCTTCTCCACAGCTGGCTTAATCGAGGCGATCTGAGCGTCATAAGACTCACGCGTATGTCTGATTTCCGTCAGGATCATCTGCTCATGAAACTTCATTGTCTCCTGCAGCAGACTTCTTGCATAATCCAAGCTGTCTATCTCAGACTGAATCTGCTTATGAAGATCCTGCGATAACCTTGCGGTCTCAGTCGCTGCCTGCAAGTCGAGCTTAGGTGGCGCCAAAACAATAACGGAATTACTGTTCAATTTTTCGGTTGAGGCTTCCTTCACATACTCAGACAGTGCGGTCAACAAGGCCTTGTCGGCTATCAATGCATCCATTTGAACGTGGACGCGCCCAGCAAAGTCATTGAACGTGTTCAAATTCTTCTCCAACGCGTTTCGGAAAAGTTCTCGAATTGACGCTCCTCGCTCAACATCCTCGACAAACAGCGTTATGTCCGGAAGCTGTTGTTTAGCGATTACTGATGGAAAGAGTCCTAGACCGTCAACTATCAAAGACACGTTTTCCGACGGCACAGCCCACAACGGATAATGAAGCTTTGATACAAACGATATCTTTGCTGCGGCAGTGCCAAGCAGCCCTCGCTTTCGACGCTTGGCTTCGGCTAGGAGAAGCATTGCGGCAACCTCCATGCTTGGCGTGAAGGCTTTGGTTCTCTCTTTAGTTGACGCGGCGAAGGGCAGCTCTAGGCTTGTTGTGGGCATAACTGGGCTTCCACACCACAAATGAGGATTTTCGACTATTAACTTTTAAACATCGAAAACTGGGAGAGGCTTCACTTTTTGAACAGGAAGTCGAGCGATTTCTCTAAAAACTGGTGGTCGAGCTTTTCGTAAGCTTCTGTGCTGCCCACATCATACCAAAATGCATCTGACAGATAGCCGTAAATTGGCGCTCCGCTTTGAACAAGGTTGGGGACAACGTCGCCCATAAGATCGACTCCACGCTTCTTCGGAAAAAGCGCTTCAATGGTCTTGAGGGTTTCGCTTTCGAGAACCATGATTCCGATGCTAACAGGTTTGTCCAACTTGGGCTTTTCCTCGAAGCCCAGCAGTTTGCTGTCGCTGTCAACGTCAGCCAAGCCGACTCTAACAGTGAAGCCTGACGCTAAAGCAATAGTTGCCACAGCTTTCTTAAGCCTGTGAAAGTCAAGAAGCTTCTTCAGATCCATAGTTGTGACAATGTCGCCATAATAAACCAACAACGTGTCGCTCGGGCTTGCGAATCCTTGTTTGAAAGCGTTAAGCACTGAACCAGCGGTGCCCTTGAGCTCAGGCATATCTCGTATATACGAGATTTTAACGTCGAACCTTGAACCATTGTCAAAATAGTTTACAATTTGCTCAGCCTTGTAGTCCACCAGGAAGGCTAGGTCGTCGACGCCGTGAAACTTGAGCAGTCTAACAACGTATTCGAGCAGCGGCTTCTGTTTCAACCCGATGGGGATAAGAGCCTTGTTGAAATAATATGTGATGGGACGTAGTCGAGTGCCCGGTCCACCGCACAAGACCAAGCCTTTGACATCGCCCAACTGGGAATCACCTCTGCAGAAAAGACACACAATGGGGAAGTTGGAGGAGGCGGTTTTCGCTGGTCATTACTTCTTTTTCTCTGCCGCCTTAGCTTCTCCTTCCGGCTTTTCCTCTTCTTTCTTCTCTTCAGCTTCTATTTCTTCAATGGGTTTCGGAGGCGGAGTTGTAGCCATTGTCCAGCCGATCCACGCGCCGATGCCTAACACTGCGACGAAGGCTATCAGCACTGGAGTTGCGACAAGCCAATATCGAACATCAAGTCCCCCCAAGTCGATTAGGTTTTTCTTGATGTAGGGATCATAGAAAAACATGCCCGCGATGTACCCTATTATGAGGACTACGCAAACGATAAAGATTAATCCGCCTATCGCTTGATCTTTGCTCATAAATTTTCACCACCAATTTAGCCATGTTTAGAAAACAACCCTATTATAAGGTTTATTGTTAAAAATCAGATAGTTCCTTCTTCCCAAGAGGCAATGTACTTCCTTTGTTCCTGTGTGAGTGTGTCGATCTTTATGTTCATGGATTTCAGTTTTAACGTTGCCACCGTGTCGTCGATTTCCTTGGGTACATTGTGCACTTTGGTCTCAAGCTTCTTTGCTTTCATCAAGTATTCCGCGCACAGCGCTTGATTAGCGAAAGACATGTCCATGACTTCTGACGGATGACCTTCAGCAGAGGCAAGGTTCACTAGCCGTCCTTCAGCCAGAAGATACAGTTTCCTGCCGCTTTTCAACTGGTATTCCTCAAGGTTTGGACGAAGCGTCCGCTTCGAGACAGCAAGGCTTTCAAGGTCTGGAATGTTAATTTCCACGTTGAAATGCCCACTGTTGGCAAGTACAGCGCCGTCTTTCATTTTTGTCATGTGCTCCTTTCTGACGATGCTGGTGTCGCCTGTGACTGTTACAAATATGTCGCCCGCTGCTGCGGCTTCACTCAATGACATGACTTGAAAGCCGTCCATCGCTGCCTCCAACGCTCTTACGGGGTTTACCTCGGTCACGATTACATGTGCACCCATGCCTCGGGCTCTTGCGGCTAAGCCGCGTCCGCCCCAACCGTACCCGCACACCACAAAGTTCTTGCCTGCTAACAGTACGTTGGTGGCGCGGAGTATGCCGTCTATTGTGCTTTGTCCCGTGCCGTAGCGGTTGTCGAAGAGATACTTTGTGTAGGCATCATTTACTGCAATGATTGGGTATCTGAGGGCTTTCGCTTTTTCCATTGCTCTTAAGCGCACTACGCCTGTGGTTGTCTCTTCGGTGCCTCCTTTAACAGCTTTCATGACTTCTGTGCGCTTGGAATGCAGAGTGCCTACTAGGTCGGCGCCGTCGTCCAACGTGATTATTGGTTTGTGATCGATTACCTTGTTGACGCACCAGTAGTATTCGTCTGTCGTTTCGCCACGCCAAGCATAGACGTTCACGCCCATCTTAGCCAATGCAGCAGCCACCTCGTCCTGAGTGGACAGGGGGTTGGAACCGCACAACGCAATTCTCGCTCCGCCTGCCTTCAACGTTTGAACAAGAACTGCTGTTTCCTTAGTGACATGCAGGCAAGCGCCGAGGACAGCCCCTTTCAATGGTTTTTGTTTCTCAAATCGCTGTTTGATCTGATTCAAAACGGGCATGTGAGCTGAAGCCCATTCTATGAGAAGATTGCCCTGCTCAGCCAGTGACAAATCTTTAACTTTGAACTCCATTTTGTGTTTCACTGGTTTTCATCGTTATATCACGAAATATTTATATCTTTTCCGATCTGGTTATAAACCGTTTAGTGATAGCCGTTGACGGTAACAATTTATTCAAAATGAGGTGTGAGGGCAAATGGACCGGTATGACCAGCTTATCATTCAGATTCTACTTGAAAACAGTCGAACATCGTTGACTGAAATCAGTAGGAAATCCAAGTTGTCCCGTTTTGCCGTCAAAGACAGAGTTGAAAGGCTTTTTGCTGATGGTATTATCTTAGGATCAATGATTGTTGTCGATCCTAGGCTCTCAGGGATTGGGCGCACAGTCTTTTTTGAGTTGAAGACCAACCCGCATGAGCCGTGGCTTGCAAAGATGCTGGGAGAAACAGCTTCTTGCGATCTGTTAGATGGAATCGCCGGAGAATTCTCGCTCTTTGGCAGGTTTAGGCTAGTCGATGATGAGCATTTTAGCAGGATTTTGAAGAGAGTAGATGACGCTATGGGCAGAAGTTACTTCAAGAAGTACAGAGTTGTGAACGCAATAAAAATCTTCAAAGAATCCGGGGTTCCCCTTCAAACGGAGAAGGAAGAGTCTCTCAAAGTTGACGATGTGGACCTGAAGCTGCTTGAGATCCTTCTCAATCAAGCGGCATATGCGAAGTCGCCACTGCCTATTTCAACAGTCGAGCTTAGTAAACGATTGCGCCATTTTGGCGTTGCTATTTCCCAACCTGCGGTCTTCAACAGGCTGTCGCGCTTGGAGAAAAAGGGCGTAATCCTTCGACATACACTCAAAATGGACCACGCCAAAATAGGATTGCCGACCAAATTCATTGCCAGAATCAAGGTGAACCCAAACGTTTACGACGCGGTTGCACGAGAGTTTCTAGCTTCGATGCCCGAGATAATTGACCTCTATCGAACAGGCGAGGAATATGGGCTGTTAGCCACGGTGAGAGTGAAGGATGTGTCGGATTACAATTCTTTCCTTCTGAGACTTTATGATTCAAGAGACGTCATAGACACACATACAACATTAGTGCTGGAAGAAAGAAAAAGCTCTCCCCTATCGTTAAGAAAGGACTAGTCAACGCTCAGGAACCCAAAAAGAAACTGCTCTGGGCTTTTTCTTGAACTTGTTAGTATTACTGAAGGTAAGTGGGAGTTGATAACAAACTGAACAGCAGCGCAGTCCGTTATTCTTATTAGCATAGCCATTCAGTAAAAATCCACCATGCACGCAGAAATCGGCATCATCGGCGGAACAGGCGTCTACGACCCAAAACTGCTCAAAAACGTCAAAGAAATAAGACTACGCACACCCTACGGTGCACCTTCAGATGCAATCGCAGTAGGCGAACTAAAGGGCAGAAAAATCGCTTTCATTCCACGTCACGGAAGAAAACACACTATAAGGCCAACTGACATCAACGCCCGAGCTAACATATACGCGTTGAAGAAGTTGGGCGTCGAACGGATATTGGCGCCGTCAGCCGTCGGCTCACTTAAAGAGGAGTACAGCCCAGGCGACACGGTCATTGTTGACCAGTTCATTGACAGAACAACTAAGCGAGAACAATCGCTCTACACAGGAAAACAAGTGTGTCACATATCCGTAGCCGATCCCATGTGCCCCCAATTGAGAGGCATACTTGTAAAGACAGCTGAAGACATGAAAATCCGCTTCCACAAAACCGGAACGTACGTGTGCATTGAAGGCCCAAGATTCTCAACAAAAGCAGAATCCGAGATGCATAGAGGCTGGGGCGCAGACATAATCGGCATGACTCTCGTGCCCGAATGCGTACTAGCTCGAGAAGCCGAGATATGCTACGCTTGCATCGCGACCGTCACCGACTACGACGTATGGAAAGACCAGCCAGTCAACGCGGAAGAAGTCGCGAAAACCATGAAACAGAATATTGAAAAAATCAAAATGCTAATCACGGAAACCATAGCGGCATTGCCTAAAGAAAGGACGTGCGAATGTGGACACGCGCTGAAGAACGCGTTGGTTTAGGAATACAACCAGAAATGGTGAAGCGAATGGACCTCAAATCGAAGATTAGGAGAATACCTGAGTTCAAAGGCGTCGTCTTCTGGGACATAACCACCCTCCTCAAAGACAAAGATGCCTTCAAAGAATGCATCAGGAAGCTGGCTAGTCACTACAGAGGTAAACACGTTGACGTTGTGGTGTCGAGTGAGGCACGAGGCTTTATAATTGGAGGCGCACTAGCCTACGAGCTCGGAGCTGGCTTCGTTCCGATACGGAAGAAGGGAAAATTACCGTACAAAGCGGTCAGTCTGACGTACAAGAAGGAATATGAAGCAGACACCATAGAAATGCACGAGGACGCTGTCAAGCCAGGTCAAAAAGTCTTACTTATCGATGATCTGCTTGCCACAGGCGGCACGATTAAAGCTAACGCTGAACTTGTCGAGAAACTCGGCGGCAAAATCGTTGGCATAGGCTTCCTGATAGAATTGGGCTACCTCCACGGGAGAGAAGCTTTAGGCAACAAATACGATGTTTTCTCGATCATAAACTTTGAAACAACCGCAGGATGACCATTCGCTTTTTTCGTTTCCACCTCTTCTATGTAGAACCCGTTTGAACGATCGAACCAGAAAGGCGTTCGCTAGGGTTAAATCAAACTTGCTACAGATGTTGCTTCAGGGTGAGGCAACGTGCCAAAAAGCTTTTTTCAGAAGATTCTCTTAGCTGTTGATGGTTCAGAAACCAGCCTTCAAGCTGAAGAACTCTCTGTGATGTTCGCCAAGAAATTCCAGTCAAAGGTCACAGCGGTCCACGCCGTTCCTGAACAGCTTTTGGACCTCGGTGCCAAAACACCTACAGATATTCCGAAAGCTGTTCTAAGCGAGGTCTCAGAGTGGTTTGTCACCAAGGGAGAAGATGTTCTGAAGAACACTCAAGCGTTGTTTCAGGAAGAAGGCGTTAAAATAGAGGCTAGATTGGCGCATGGCGATCCGGCGGAGAACATCATCACTTTAGCTGCAAAGGAGAAATTTGATCTGATCATTGCGGGGACCCGTGGGGAAACAGAAGCAGAACTCTATTCACTGGGAAGTACAGCTGAGAAAATATCGAGACATGCCGAGTGCTCGGTCTTGGTTGTCAAAGAAAAAAGCAGTATTTCTAAGATCCTTGTCGGTTTTGACGGTTCCGAGAAAGCCCAGATAGGTCTCAAACATGCTGTTCATCTGGCTCAGAAGCTGGACGCCGAAATCACAGTTGTGAATGTGCAGGAGCGCCGCCTTTTCGAACCTAAACCTGCAATTGCTCAAAAGCTTGGAAAACGCATCTTGTTACAGGCCGCTGCTGAGCTTAAAGGAGTTGATGCAAGGCAGAGGTTGGAGTTTGGAAATCCGGCTGAAGGAATCATCGAACTCGCGAATAAAGAGAATTTTGACCTTATTGTCGTTGGAAGCAGAGGCTTGAGTCGCGCGAAAAGATTTTTGTTAGGCAGCGTAAGCGATGACGTTGCCCATCATTCACGTTGTTCAGTCCTGATCGCTAGATGAAATCTTTGCGTCTGGAACGAGAAAAGAGATAAAAGACCGTCGAACTCGGTTTCTTGATGACGACCATGGCTTCAAACTGGTGGGAAGCGGTACTCTGGGCTTTAAGAGTCAACGGCCTAATCCTAATCATTGATTTTATCCTTTTGGCGATTTGGATGCTTCTCCAGAGTGCCAGCCTCATTGTGCCGGTCAGAAAGGATTTTTTGGCAGTTCTCTTGCTCTTGGAATCCGCCCTTGTGTTTCTGACGGGGGGCGCTGTGGCCATGTCGACGTCAATTTTCCCAACTAAAATTAGGGAGTATTTCTTTCGTTCCAAGGAGAAATGGTCAGCTGAAAAACACAAGAAGAGCGAAGCTAGGGCTAACTTGTACATCTTAGTCGGAGTTTTCCTGCTATTGGAATCTGTTGGCTTCGCGCTTTTTCTTTAGACTCATACCTGAGTTTGAGAATGAAGAAACAAAAAAATGGGTAATAGGCCTATTATGGCCTTTTTCGCATCATCCAGAAGTTGATGAACCCTATCACAACGGCTATGACTATCGCTATGGCTGCCACGTAAGTCAATGTTTGCACTGAGCCTTGTAATGCGCCAACCTGGTCTGTCAGGTCTCCCACTTCGTCTGTTAGGTCCACTATGTCTTCGTTGAACGGCGCGAAGAGGTCGCTTACTGAGGATACATTCAGCGATCTAAGGTATGTCCATTCTCCTCCAGCTGAGGCTTGACGATCGAACAAGTAGTAGTAGAATACCCCTGTGGCTGTAGGTGTCACTGTGAAGCTGTACCAGCCTGCCAAGTCAGTGGTTGTTTGTCCAATCATTAGAGATGTTGAGTTGTATGTTGCGTTGTTCTTCGCTTCCATCAATTGGAGTTCTCTGCTAGCGAGCGGAGTTCCAGTCTTTGGGAAATAGCCTGAAACCACTGTGGACATTCCAAGGATGAATTCTGGAAGCGTTGGCGGAAGTGGTGGACCAGGAACGGTGTAGCCGGCTTTCTGCAACAGTTCTCTAGCTTTGGTCAAATCGTACGGTCTTGAAGTGATTGAAGCGTTATAATATGGTTGAGTTGGCAACATCGGCGTTACTCCAGGGTCTCCGAACCCAGAGAGCAGGTTATCTATGATTAATTGTCTCGGAACAGCGTAGTCAAAAGCTTGTCTCACGTATCTTGCTGCCTCAGCAGCTCTTGACGGGGTAGCCTTGCCCAACGGCGTGTCAACGCCAGTTCCAAAGATTGGATGTCGCATGTTGTAACCGATTTCCTGTCTGCCTGCACCTTCAAGGTTGAAAATGGTTGCCCATGATGAATCTATTGTTCCAGGAGTTATGACTTCAGTGTGCATTTGATAGTTCGGGTCCAGCATGTCAACCTCGTTGTTCTTCAATGCCGCGATTGCTGCAGTTTTATCCGCGATGAACCTGATGTAGTAGTCTACAACTTCGTATCGTCCCTCGTTTTCCAAGGCTGTCTTATTCCAATACTGGTCGAACTTTTGAAGATGGACAAGCTGTGCTGTGGAGTCGAATTCAATCCACTTGTATGGTCCTGTTCCCACAGGCCCGTAATAGGTGCCGACTCCGGGCACGACCGTTGATCCTTCACCTGTGTTGAAGACGCTGCTAGTCCAATCAGCAGTTGGTATATTGCTGAAGATGTGATACGGAATGATGTTGTTTCCGAAAGCTAAGAGATACGGGTAGATGTAGCCAAAGGGTTTGCCCCCGGTCAACTCAGGAAGTGAGAAGTCTACTCTGTAAGTGCTTGTTGCGTTGATGGTTCCTTTTCTTGTGCCGCTGCCAAGGGTTGTTGTTGTTGTGTTTTCCCATTTGAAGTCGACGCTGTCTCCAAAGACGCTTTGGAAGTAGCCTACGAACTGAGAGCCAGTGTTAGCATTCATGAGTGCCCATAGAGAAAACACCACGTCATCTGCAGTAAAGTCGTAATCGTCATGCCATTTGACACCAGGTCTGAGGTTTAGTGTCCATTTGACGTTGTCGGCGCTGTGATTCCAATCGGTTAGCAGAGCAGGGATAAATTCCCTTTCATTGTTAACTTGAACAAGTCCGCCGAAGATTGGAGAGGTTATTATGGTGTCATACCATGAGTTTGACAAAGGCGGAATCAAGGACTCGATTTCTCCAGTCGAAGCGAAGACGAGCCGTGTTTTGGGTGACGTTTCGTTGGTGTAGAGAAATTCCGGGTTAATCTGAGCGTTAAAGTAGATCCAGTCATAACCTTTGACTTCAGGCGTTATGAGCGCCGGACGCTCATCGTAGAATATCTGCGAAGCAGGGACGTCCTCGAAATACACTGACTGCCATTCTTGCAAGCTCTGCTCTTGAATTGTAACATTAGTTGATGTGATAAACGTGTCCAAGAGATCGTTGCTTCTAGAGTTATTCCATAGGAGGTAATTCTGCCCCGTAGGCGCAAAGAACCCTGGATCCCCTCCATAGTAACCCTGTCTAGGCTCAGGGAGCAACCCAGGTGTCCAGCCGACCAACTGTATGTCGAAGCCGCCTTGGTCCCATGTTTTGCCGACTATGTCAAGGGGTGGAGTGAACACACGATCGAACACCGCAGTCCAGCCAAGAAACACAACTCGAGCATCGATCCCCAATTGCTGCAGGGAATTGGCGAATATCTGTCCCCATTGTCTCCTTACCAGGTTAGCGTTTCCGGGAGCAATTAAAGTAACTTTGAACAATGGCTGTTGCTGTGCTTCGACCAGACTCGGCAGCATCAATGAAAACGTCAACATTGAGGCTAAAGACAGCAGTAGTAAGGTTCTTTTGAGATTTTGCACGATTTTTCACCTTTCTTTTCAGTCGTAACCCTATATCTTAGACTTTAGGTTTATATGTTTTAAGGTGTATAGCGCCAATGCTTTTTGCATATTCTGCGAATAGAAGTATTTTCTATACATAAGAGATATTAACTTCAATCACTCCACGATTTTTGATGGAATCTTGACAAGCAAAACACGCAAGAAACCAAACGTACGAGACATGGTCAAGAGACCAGACACTTTAATCAAAACAGCAAGCCAAAACATCCAAAGAGCCACGAAGTATTTCCTCCACGGATGCGCATTTTCGTCATTGTTTTTCACGTTCTATTTGGTGCTGACTACTGCGGTACCATTGTTAACGGACGTTGTCGCCAAAATAGGACCTATCGTAGTCTTTGTAGCTTTCTCCTTGTTCGCGGCCAGTATAAACGCGCTTGTAACTGGACGCCTATGGTTCAAAGTCACGTACAGACCATTTGATCTGCTTTTCCATGGGCTGGTCTTGTTTGGCATAATATACGCCGTGAACAGCATCATCATCGCATGGCCGTACTCAGCTTCTCCAAGCATTGAGAGTGCTATAATCACTTTAGCCATCGCTTCATTCGTTGACGGATTTATCGCGAAAACGGTTGCGGGACAGTGGAAACATGAACGGATGACGATGGCTACTGCGAGGAGCTTTCTGACCAGCGCAATTTTCAAGTACATTGTAAGGAGGCTGCTGTACATGATACCATTGTTCATAGGCATATCCATTGTCAGTTTCTTTGTTATGTACGCAGCGGGAGATCCCCTAAACATAATAAAAGTCGGTAGACCAACAGTAGATCAAGCGACATTAGATGCTCTAAAAGCATATTATGGACTCGATAAGCCAATACCCATTCAATACTTGAACTGGCTTTCGAACCTTCTGCAAGGCAACTTCGGCAAATCGCTTTATGGAGGAAGGCCCGTAAGCCTTATGATTGGAAACTGGTTTTGGGAAACCGTCAAACTTCAATTGGTCTCGACGCTGTTGGCTTTTTTCATCTCTATTCCCATCGGAATAAACTCTGCAAAGAAGCAATATTCAAAGCAGGATATTGCTGTCACATCAGGCTCATTGTTCGGAGTTTCAATGCCGACTTTCTGGCTTGGACTTATCCTGATAATAGTTTTCTCATATAGACTGGGCTGGTTACCCTCCGCAGGCGCATACGGAGAACCGAATTACTGGTGGGACAACCCGTTTCTGGACCAAATTGCGCATCTAATTCTGCCTGTAACTGTGCTCGTCTACGTTTCACTGGCTCAGAACGTACGACTTATCCGGGCCAATATGCTTGAAGTCCTAAGATCCGACTACATTCTAGCAGCGCGAGCTAGCGGATTGAGCGAGCGCACAATAATATACAAATACGCTTTGAGGAATGCCGTCAGCCCTGTTATCACGTTCCTTGGAGTATCACTCGGCGCCATTATCGCAGGAGCTCCACTGACGGAATACACGTTCAGTTGGCCTGGACTCGGCCGGCGGTTCGTTGAAGCCGCGATCCGATTAGATTTTCCAGTAGTCATGGGAATTACCATGATTATCACTATCATGACATTGATTGCGAATCTGGTAGTCGATATCATCTACGTTTACATAGATCCCAGAATTAGGCTCAGGTAGACAAAAGAAATGACCGCACAGAAAAGACAGAAACCTCCAAGACGCTCAGCTAGTCAGTGGGCTGTGGCATGGCGAAGATTCAAAAGAAACAAGCCGGGGGTGCTCGGCCTTATCTTGGTTGCAATCCTATTCTCATTCCCGATCTTCGAATGGGTTTTCACCCAAATGGGTTGGATTCTTCCAGCCAGGCCTGATCGAGATTCCCTTGCGTTCCTCTACACTGGCGAAACTGGTCAGCCGCCGACCTTGGAGAATCTGTTCGAGCAACCCTTCAGCCTGACAAAGTTGTTTGGAACAACTCGAATAGGCTCAGACGTTTTAAGTGAAGTAGTTCACGCGACGAAGTATACGCTGTATGTTGGAGTTCTGGTCACAGCAATAACAATGCTATTGTCCATCATAGTTGGAGCGATAGCCGGTTTCTTCGGAGGGTGGGTTGACAACATCTTAATGAGAATCGCAGAAGTATTCCTGGTTTTTCCCTCTCTCTTACTCATTCTCGTGTTTGTTAGAGTATTCAGTCTAACTGTGGGTGATCCGTTTTGGACAGTGCCTTTTCTCAACCTTCAAATACCAACAGGTCTTACCATTGTTATTTTTGTTGTGGCTATTTTCAACTGGGGATCTAACGCCAGAATGATTCGAGGCGAGTTCCTGAGGCTTAGAGAACTGGAGTTTGTGGAGGCGGAAAGGGCGCTTGGAGCCGGCAACAGCCGAATAATCTTCCGACACATATTACCTAACCTGTTGTCCTCAGTGATAGTAGTCTCAAGTTTGACGATAGCCTACGCGATCTTGTTGGAAGCTGCCGTCAGCTTTCTCGGCTTCGGAGACGTCAACACACTAACGTGGGGGCAAATCCTTCAAGAGAACTTTGGCGACGCAAGCACAGTATGGTGGGCAGAGTTTTTCCCAGGCTTAGCTATATTGTTCAGTGTATTTGCCTTCAACCTGCTCGGCGACGGCCTGTCAGACGCCTTAAACCCAAGGCTACGTGAATGAAGGAGGATTTCAAAGATGTCTGCAACAATATTGAACATCGACGGACTGAAGACACATTTTTTCACTGAAGCAGGGATAGTTCAAGCGGTAGATGGCATCTCCTTCAGCTTGAAGAGGGGCGAGTCACTAGGGTTGGTTGGGGAGTCCGGTTCAGGGAAAACCGTGACTGCCTTATCGGTTCTAAGAATTGTGCCCAAGCCCGGCAGAATAGTCGGTGGAACAATCGAGTTTAATGGCGAAAATCTGCTCAAAAAGACAGAAGACACTATGCGCAAACTGCGGGGAGGCGACATCGCCATCATCTTCCAAGACCCTTCCTCTTCCTTGAACCCCGTGTACACGGTTGAGACCCAGCTTTCAGACGTCATACGCGCTCATCAAGACCTTGCCGAGCAAGACGTCAACGACAAAGCAGTCGAGCTTCTGAAGCTAGTTGGGCTTCCCGAACCCGAGACCAGAATGCAAGAGTACCCCCATCAGTTCAGCGGAGGCATGAAGCAGCGTGTGGCTATTGCAAGAGCCCTCGCCTGCGAACCCAAACTACTATTCGCCGATGAGCCAACTACCAATCTGGATGTGACGATTCAAGCGCAAGTGCTCCGTCTGCTAAACGATTTGAAAAGCAGGCTTGGAATGTCGCTCGTCATGATCACCCACGACATGGGCATAATAGCTGAGTTGACCGCTAGAACGGTCGTGTTGTATGCTGGACGCGTTTGCGAAATCGCCCGGACACCTGACCTTTTTGTTGAGCCGCGACATCCCTACACCGCTGCTTTGCTCGCCGCGGTTCCCCGACTTGATATGAGGAAGATGTTACGGGTAATTCCTGGCAACATACCGAATCTTATTGATCCTCCAACCGGATGCCGTTTCCATCCGCGCTGCGAATACGCCGTGGAAGCCTGCAAGGAGGAACAGCCCGTTCTTGAGCAGGTTGGACCCGAGCATTTTGTGGCATGCTATCGATGGCGTGATATTAGGCTGAAGGGAGAACGAGTCTCGCATGAGTGACGCGATCATTCAAGTCAAGCATTTGAGGAAGTGGTTTCCTGTTTTCTCCCGAGGCGTTCTGCTAAAGAAGTCAATTGGCGTTGTCCACGCTGTTGACAACATTGACTTTGATATCAGAAAAGGAGAAACTTTTGGCCTCGTCGGAGAGAGCGGATGCGGCAAGACCACGGTTGCTAGGCTTATACTGAACCTAATTGAGCCCACAGCTGGAGAAATATATTTCCAAGGCGAGAACGTCTACAAGAAGTTTAAGTCAGGCAACAACGAGGAGAAGCTTCGTCTCAGACGGAAGATGCAGTTGATTTTTCAGAACCCATATGGATCACTAGATCCACGTATGACGGTTTTTGACATCATATCTGAACCTTTCATTATTCACAAGCACGTTCCTAAGAAAGAGTGGAAAGACCGCGTTTACAAGCTCCTAAGCTTAGTTGGCCTCGAGGAGTACCATGCCGAACGGTACCCCCACGAGTTCAGCGGAGGACAGCGACAAAGAATCTGCATAGCTCGAGCTTTGGCGGTTGAACCTGACTTTCTGATTGCAGATGAGCCTGTGTCCTCGTTGGATGTTTCTATTAGAGCGCAGATTCTCAATTTGCTAGGCGACCTTCAAAAAGAAATGACCCTCACTTACCTGTACATCTCACACGATTTGAGCTCTGTAAGACAGATCAGCAACAGAGTCGCAGTCATGTATCTCGGCGAAATTGTCGAGCTTGCAGACACAGATGAACTGTTTGACAAGCCTATTCACCCGTATACGCAGGCGCTTATTCAAGCAGTTCCGATCCCAGACCCGGAGACGAAGCGGCTGAGAATCATCTTGGCCGGAGAGGTTCCAAGCCCAATTAACCCGCCAAAAGGGTGCAGGTTTAGGCCACGATGCCCATACGCGAAAGAATGCAAGAAGGAAGAAGCACCGAAACTCATTGATGCCGGCGGCGGCCACCTAGTAGCCTGCCACATAATCCGTTACAGCTAATGCTGTCATGTGTTGTCGTCTTTCTGCTTTCTAGGCGGTCAACGAGCTAGCCGGTAACCCTTAGTCTGGGCGGATAACTGTTTTCCATTCCCCAAGTGGTTCGCGTGGCTTGAAACTCAACTTCGATGAAGTATCCGCGTAAGCCTCCTAAGCCACCGCCGCTAGCTTCGTCTGGCGTAAACTCGATTCTTATGGTTTTTTCTTCGCCGCCTACAAGGTCAACCGGAATCGTTGACACTTGGAAGTCGCTGTCAAACCACAATGAAACGTCTTTCTTTACCCTGACCACGATTGAGCCCACGTATTGCTCCGTGGCTTCTATTACCACATGGGCTTCAACTTCTTCGCCTTTGTTTGCTGTCGAGACTTCCTGTTCGTTCACTAGCCAAGAGGCTTCTTTCACGAGTGGTGTCGCTCGTCCTCGTCCTGAAAGTGCGGAAAGCAACCCGAAGACAAGGAATAAGCCGACCAAGACAATGATCATTAGTATGAATATCTGTCCTCTCGATTGTTGCCGTGTTCTCAAACTGCTTATTCTCCCGATTAGTATGCGTAAAAAGTGCGGGAATTAAACGTTCTGCATACTGCGAAAGAGTCTGTCAACGCTTAAGAGCTCAAACCTTGAAATTGTTCTGGCACGGAAAACGCATGAGAAGCATTCGAACTGCGGCTTTGCGTAAGAGCGTTGAAAAGCGTTTGCTTGAGTTCATGAGTCGGGATAGGATAGGTCATTTCTACGCCGTTTATGACGTTCTGTTCTTGCCCGAGAGTACGCGGGCGTGGACAGCGTTGTCAGATGGTCGCCTCGTGGGCTACTTGATGGAGTATGACAAGCGAATATTGTACATGCGAGGCGATGTTTCGGCTGCGGTTCCGCTTTTGAGGAATTCGGATTTGTCTACAGCCTTGTTCAACATCGAGTCTCAGCATCTTTCAGCTGTCAGAAAGCTGTTCAAGGTTGCTGCGCCAGCGGACAAAATGACAGTGGGTAAGATTTCGAGTTTCACGCCTATGATGGCTGCTACAAAGAGTTTCAACCCAGTTGTGCAGCATGAGGTTAAAGAGTTGTCTAAGAAGCACGGTTACGCTCAAGCTGTGGCTGGTCTGCTTGGCACGGATGCTCAAACTGCCGTGGACTTGTTGAACGGCTACGCTTTTGGCGTTTTCCATGGCGGTAAGCTCGTGTCTTTTGCGGCTTCGCCTAACATGCTGGAGGATTTGGCTATAGTTCGCGGAGTGTTCACATCTTCTGAAGAGAGGGGTAAGGGGTATTCGAAGTCCGTGTGTTCAGTTTTGGCTGAGAGGTTGCTGCGCGAAGGTAAGGATGTTTTCTTGTATGTTTCAAAGGATAATGCCGCAGCGATAAAGGTGTACAGCACGATTGGGTTCAAGCCTACGGGTCATGTGTTTCTTTCGTTTTGGGCGCAGAGAAAAGCTGGATAAAAGACGGAGTGGCGTTAGAAAGGGCTCATTCTCTTTCTAGGAAATCTTCTGGTCTGGGCGGGTTGGGATCTAGGTTTCGGCGTTCGCGTATTTGTTTGATTACGTCTAGGATCATGCTTTCTGGAACGGGTGCCCACCTGCTGAACTGGGTTGCCCAGAAGGCTCTGCCCTGAGTGGATGAGCGCAGTTCGTCTGCTATGCCGAAGCTTTCGGCTACGGGCATCTCCGCCTTAACTATCATCATGTCGTCTTCGGTGGGCATGTCTAGAACTCGGCCTCTGCGTTTCTGCACTATGCCGAGGACGTTGCTCACGAAGGCCTGTGGCACTTTGCATTCGAAGCTGAGGAGTGGTTCAAGTAGCTTTGGGTCGCTTAGAAGGAAGCTTGCCCATATGGGTCGCCATGTCATTGGCAAGATTTGCGCTGGGCCTCGGTGCACTGGGTCTTCGTGTACTGATATGTCTTCGAGGTTGACTCTTAGGCCGTGGGCGGGTTCTTTGGCTAGGACGCTGCCGTGGACGGCTTCTCTGAAACCTGATTTTATGTGGTCTAGTACTTCTTCGACGTATTGGCGTCCTTTGATGCGGTTGACGAGCAGGTTGTTTTCTTCGACGGCTATGACGCTTTTGGCGTCGTCTGTTTCCCAGCCGAATTGGGTGCGCAGGAATTTCTGTCGGTCGTCACGGGTTTGCATTTCGCTGATTTTGCCCGTTCGGATGGCTTCGATTTCTTCTTCTGACAGCTTCTGTAGTGTGATCCAGAGTTTGCTGTGTTTGTTGGGCGATTTGCCCATTACTGCTGGTCCCTTGTAGTCGTGGCTTATGGTTTCGCGGTAGATGACTATGGGCTTGCTTGTTTTGACTTTGAGTTTGGATTCTTGCATGCGGTAGGCTGTGACTTCTAAGTGAAGTTCGCCCATGCCGCTGAGCAGGTATTCGCCGCTTTCCTTGTTGATTGTGAAGCGTAGGTTTGGGTCTTCGAGGGTGAGCTTATGGATGACTTTGTCGAAGAGTGGCAGATCTCTTACGTCAGCTGGTACGATGGCTACTGTGACAACGGGGTCAGATACGTATCGGAGTCCTTCGAAGGGCTGGGTCTCTCGGTCTTGGTCGGCTACGGTTTCGCCTACGTGCATACCGCTGATTCCGCCGATGGCGGCTATGTTGCCCGCGGGCACTTGGTCCACGATGACCCTGTCGGTGGCCATGCTCATGTAAACCTGTTGCACTTGGCCTTGTTGGCGGCTGGTTATGAGGCGGATTGGTCTACCCTTTTCTACTGTGCCGCTGAAAACTCTGCCTATGGCTATGACGCCTGCTTGCGGGTCAACTTCGATGGTGGTAATGCACATGAGTAAGGGTCCGTTTGGATCCACTTTCGCCAAGCCTATGCCAACTGGACTGTTGGGGTCGCCGGGCCAGATTTGGCTTTGTCGGAATGGCTGAGCCTCCAGTGGGTTGGGTAGGTGCTGGCAGAACATGTCGAGTATGGGTTCGGAGAGTGGGGCTTTTTTGCTTAGGGCGTCGACTTTTTTGGCTATTTCTTCGAATTCGCCCGTGTAGGCGTCGATTATGTCTTGGAATGTGACGCCTTTGGCTTTCATATGTGTGAGGTTTAAGCCCCATTTATGCAGCGCTGAGCCGAAGGCTACTCGGTCGTCTTCAACTTTCACCTGCCAGTCTTTTTTATGCTCGGGCGGCGCGTATTTTTCGATGAGACCGTTGGCGCGGGCTAGAATTTTCGCGAATTTATTCTGGATTTCCTGCGATGTGAGCCTAATTTCTTTGATGAGGCGGTCCACTTTGTTTATGTAGAGTAGTGGTTTGACGCGTTCGCGTAGTGCCTGCATCAACACGGTTTCAGTCTGAGTCATGGGTCCTTCTACGGCGTCGACTACGACTAGGGCTCCGTCTACGGCTCGTAAGCTGCGGGTGACTGCGCCGCTGAAGTCTATGTGTCCGGGGGTGTCGATGAGGTTTATGAGGTATTCTTCGCCCTTGTAATTGTGCGTCAGGCTGATGTTGCTGGCGAACACGGTCATTTGGCGTCTTTGTTCAAGTTCCCAACTGTCTAGGAAGAGTTTTTGTCCTGCGGACTGTTCGCTGATTATGCCTGCGGCTGCGAGTAAGCTGTCGCTTAGGGTGGTTTTGCCGTGGTCCACGTGTGCGATGATGCTGGTGTTACGTATGTGAACGGGGTCATTCATGAGTTTGACGATTTCATCAATTTGGCGGTAGCGTCCCACTTGGTTCTAGCCCCCTCTACTTAAAAGTTGGATTAGGTTTTGAATTCTGACGCTTCTTTTTTTATGCGTCATTGGAGGTTTTCGTCCTATGTTTCGGAAATAGGCTACATGAGGGAAACAAGCCAGACGTAAAAGGTTTTTGTATGAAGGTCGCTGCATGAAGCTCGTCTGCAGATTGTACAGCTTGCTTTTTTGGATACAGTGATTGTCTTCAACATCAGGTTTGTGTATGAGTTGGCTGAGGGGATAATGTTCTAGAAGTTTTCTTCACAACGGATTTATAGTGGATGTGGGAGAGATTTGGGATAGACTATGGAGAAGAGAGGAGGTGGAAAAGTGAGAAAGATTACGGCGTTTCTGCCAATGCTTTTAAGCCTAAGCTTGATTTTGATTCCCGCTGTCTTGGCTGCGCCTGGTTCAACTGGCTCTTCAGCGGCCAAGTTGCTAGCTATGACGCGGCGAGCGACTGACAAGTACCATGATGTGAGCGTGGCGCTCGCAGACGGGTATGTCCCAATGTCTCCATGCGATGAGATTGATGGGGCTGCAATGGGAATGCATTATGTGAACCTTGGTCTTGCATCTGACATGGTGGTCAACGAGGTGACTCCAGAAATCCTGTTGTTTGTTGACACTGATGAAGGCCCGAAGCTTGTGGGCGTGGAGTATTTTGTGGCTGCAGTTGGAACAGATGGTGCTTTTGTTGGACCTTTGTTTGATATGACTTTACCAGCGGGGTGGATATGGCTTACACCTGCTCCGACTTTGTTCGAAGTGTCCATGGATGGTCCGATGGAACCGCACGCAGCTGGAGTCATGCCTTGGCACTTTGACTTGCATGTGTGGCTTTGGCACGGCAACCCTGATGGAATGTTCGCGGAGTTCAACCCAGCTTTGAAGTGCTAGGTTTCAACATTCCTAACTTTTTTCTTTTTGTCGCAGAAAGTGGGAAGTTCTAAAAGGATTAGTTCTTTTATTATTTGTGCGTTGTTGGGTGAGGCTGATGCCAGCTGATAAGAAGATTGCTTTTGGTTGGGTTGAGGATAACAGGAAGCGTTTGATTGAAATTAGTGATAGGATTTGGGAGTTTGCTGAATTAGGTTTGGTTGAGTTTAAGTCTTCGGCTTTGTTGGCTGATGAGTTGGAGAGGCATGGGTTTAGGGTTGAACGCGGCGTGGCGGGGATGCCGACGGCGTTTGTGGCTTCGTGGGGTAATGGTAAGCCGGTTATAGTATTGTTAGGTGAATTTGATGCGTTGCCTGGTCTGTCTCAGAAAGCTGTGTCGCATGAAGAGCCTTTGGAGTCGGGGAAGCCTGGGCATGGTTGTGGGCATAATATTTATGGTGCGACTGCTTTGGCGGCGGCTGTTGCTGTCAAGAACGTAATGCGGCAGTCTGGGCTTGGTGGCACGATTAGGTTTTTTGGTTGTCCTGCTGAGGAGAATTTTGATGGCAAGGGGTTTATGGTTCGTGAAGGCTGCTTCGATGGAGTTGATGCGGTTTTGGGTCATCATCCGAGCAGTATGAATGCGGCTTCTTTGCGAAGTAGTCTTAGTATTGTGTCGGCTAAGTTTCATTTTTATGGTAGGGCGGCTCATGCTGGTGGCGCGCCTGAGCAGGGTCGTAGCGCGTTGGATGCGGTGGAGCTGATGAATGTTGGAGTCAATTATCTGCGTGAGCATGTGATTCAGGATGCGCGGATTCATTATGTTGTGGAGAAGGGTGGGACTCAGCCGAATATTGTGCCGCCTTATGCGCGAAGCTGGTATTACGTTAGGGCTCCTGAACGCCATGAAGTGGAGTGGATTTATGATTGGATCGTGGACATTGCGAAGGGCGCGGCGTTGATGACTCGGACGGAGTTGAAGACTGAGTTTGTGGGCGGCATTTACAATTTGGTTCCTAACAGGGCAATTGCTGAGTTAGTGGTGAAGAACATGCGTGAAATCGGCTTGCCCAAGCATAGCGGGGAAGAGTTGAAGTTCGGTGAGGAGATTGCCAAATCGATTCCTCGTGAAGGTAAGGTGGCGCTGTTGAAGAATACTAAGCGTCCAGGTTGGGAGCGATTGGTGGACAGGTTGTTGGATGATGAGGTTCCTGATCCTTGGGGCGACGGCGAGTTCATGCATGGCAGTACGGATGTGGGGGATGTGAGTTGGCAGGTGCCTACGGTGGAGTTTGGGACTGCCGCTTGGGTTTTGGGTACGCCTGGGCATTCGTGGCAGAATGTGGCTCAGAGCAGGGTTGGGTTGGGGCATAAGTCTTTGATTTTTGCGGCTAAGGTGATGGCTGCCACGACGCTTGACCTGTTAACTGATGAAAAGGTTCTGCGAAAGGCGAAGAAGGAGCATCAGCAGAGAATAGGTGGTAAGAAGTACAAGTCGCCGTTACCAGCAGACCATAAGCCTCCACTGGACACATGGGAGAAATAAACCAAAACTAAGGGCAAGTTGGATTCGTTACGGCTTGGAGAATTCTTTCAGGCATCCCTGTGAGAAGAAAGAACGATTTCAAAGAGCCAGCAGAGCGTTCTTCGATTCCGTGAAATGATTGAATCAGGGTGTCGCCTCCCACAGAGCTTGGGCCTTCGGGTTTTGTGGTTTCTATTCCAATGCATTTGCTCAAATCGCAGCCTGAAAGCAATGTGTAGTTTAATGCCGCATGTCTTTTTCTTGGTTTCAAAGTATCTACTGAAGTCGGTTATGGTTATACGAACCATCTCATCGAAGCAACCGGGGAAAGCTTATGTATTACAATGTATTCTACTATCAATGGTGAAAAAATGCAGGAGAAAAGCACAGTTGTCACCGTTCGTCTTTCCAGCCGAGATTTGGAAAGGGTAGAAGCAGTGAGAACCCTTGAAAATGTTGACCGCTCAACCTTGCTTAAAGAGTTTATCGAAGACGGATTGCGCCGAAGAATTATTCACCTATACCAAAAGGGTATCTTAACCGTTGGACGTGCAGCAGAAATATTGGAAGTACCTTTACGGCAATTCCTTGAAATGTTAGAGATGAATGGCGTCCCAGTCAACTGGGATTCAGAAAGCGTCAAGGAATACCTAAAGGCGAGATACGGAGAATAGACGTTGCCCAAGGTGGTGGCTGACGCCGGCACGCTGATTCATCTAGCCCAAATAAACAAGCTACACCTTCTCAAGAAACTTTTCAACCAAATACTAATCACACCAAAAGTTAAGAGAGAAGCATTTAACGAAGGAATGAGACTCGGTCACGCAGACGCCCAAATCATAGGAAAAGCCATAGAACAAGGCTGGATCATAGTAAGAGCAACTCCAAAAAGTGTAATCTCAACCGGTAAAAAGCTGGCAAAGGGCGAAAACATATCTCAAACAGACGCGGAAACCGTCCTCCAGGCAAAAGAAAACGCGGCAGAAATATTAGTTGATGAAAAAGCCCTCTCAGACCTTGCAAAAATGTTTGGGCTCAAAACTTGGAACACTTGGACAATACTGTTAGAGAGCCTCAGAAGAGGATTCATCCAAATATTCGATATAGAAGATGCAATAGCAGAACTCGGCCACAAAAGACACAAACTGAAGGAAAAACAGGCGAAAGAAATACTAAACGCAGCCAAACTCATAGCCTCTCGCAGACCCGAAAAACATTCTTGAACTCATCAAGAAGCGTCATGTGCATTATAGGATATTGAGAAGAAAGCGGTTGCAACATGCCTACGCTTCTCAACATCAAACACAATCAGAAAACAGCTCTACCACTATTTGCTTCCAAACGGTTATGTAGAACGAGTCAGCAGAGGCGTATACAAAATCACCAACAAAGGAGAAAAACTCTTGGAGATTCTGAGTTAAGACAAGCATGATGGAACTAAAATAATATAAAAAAATTGGAGTTTATGGGTTTTCTTTGACTACCCATATGCGGACTCGCACGTAGTTCCAGTAGGGGTCGATTTTGCCTCTGTACAGGGTCAAAGTGTCAGCCGTGTAATCAACTATGCCCAAACCGACCATGTTCTCTGTTAGTCCAAACGCATCGGTCTTCACCAGCCAGAAATTGCTGTACGTAGGGGTGCCAACACCATAAGAGTAGGTGTAGCCAGCCAAGGCGTATCCTCCATCGCTTGTCTGAACCACAGAAAGGGCTTCGTCTTCATATGGTCCTTCGTATGTTTTGTTCCACTGTGCGTTACCAGAACCATCAGTCTTAACCAACCAGAAATTAGTGTAGATGGGTGTGCCATCACCATAGGAGTAAGTAGCGCCTGCTAAGGCGTATCCTCCGTCTCCCGTCTGAACCATAGACGCGGCAGAGTCATGGTTTGCTCCTCCATACGTTTTGTTCCACTGCACAGTTCCAGCCGAATCAGTCTTAACCAACCCGAAATCAGAGCCGCCAGCACCATACGAGTTGGTGGAGCCTGCTAAGGCGTATCCTCCATCATCAGTCTGAACCACAGAACTGGCACCGTCACTGCTTATTCCTTCGTATGTTTTGTTCCATCCTGGTGTGTAGCCTGTTCCGTCAAAGTGCCTTTGGTGCCACGATGGGTCGTTTTGCACAGTTCTTCCATAGATGCTTGGCAGAAAGCCTCCTGTCAGGTTCAAGTTGTGAGTTATGGTAATGTTTTGTCCCTGCTTGTCGCTGATGTCTATCCAGCCGCTGTCGTATTCCTGAGCCATAGGCCAGCTGAGAGGAGTACCCGAAGTGCCGTACACTTGAGCCAACGCTTGCAGGTCATACACGTCGATTAGACCGTCACCGTTATAGTCCAGCCAAGGGTTGTAACTGCCAGCCTGCTGACCCGACAACGGAGCCAACGCAACCATCATCAAAGACAAAGCAAACAAAAATGCCACCGCAAACTGCTTCCTATTCATATACATCGTTTCCCCTCTCAAAGAGACTACAATAATAATTATCATAACAATGCGATAAAACCCTTTTGGAAAACACCTCTATACAAAATCCCTGTCAAAAATGCATTCAAGCTTATCCGACATGGCTTTTCCAACACGGTTTTTTCCGCCAAAATAGGTTAAATCTGGCTTCTTTCACGTTTTCCTTTTGGAGCCAGAGCCACCAGTGGCAAGCGTTTCCGTTGATGATGTTCGTGACGTAATTAATGTTGGCTCAGCTGAGGTTCCAGACGCTAAGGTTTTGAAGATGATTAAGCGTGCTGAGGTTACGCTTGAGCTTGAAACAGGCAAAGAAATCGACTATGACAAGTGTTCTAATGTTGACAAGTCTAGCGTGTGCACACGACTAGCTTCGATTTATCCCAAAGTAAATTCTCTTTTGGTTTTTCCGTTGTTCTCTATCTTCAGCAGTTGTATTTCGCCTACTCGCTTGTATTCTTAACGTGTGGTCCTCCATCCCCCCACAAATCAACACCAAAAATCTCGCAGTCGAGGATAAACTAATTTATAGTATTGTCCCCTTACCTATTATTGGTGGTTGCTCTTGCAGAGAGCCTCACTGCTCATAAAGAAATACGACAAACTGATCAGCCAATATCCTGGAAGATGGGTCGCCGTCTCCAACAATAAGGTAATTGCTGATTCTGAAAGTATCGAAGAACTGACCCAAAAAAAAAGGCAACTAAATGATGTTCTGGTCGCCTATTCACCGACCCCTTCTGAGAAGAAAATCGGCTATCTCCTCTAACGAGGATGGCTGCTTGAAACGCAATGTATTCAAAACCATCATAGACCAAGATGGTACGTAAGACTCCCGATCAGAGTTCATGGACCGCGTGAAAGAAGCATAAAACTCATAGGAATAGTGGACACAGCCTCAAGCTACACTATAATCCCGCCATTCGCCTGCCAACTCCTGAACCTACCACAATTCCCCAAACAACCTCCAGAAATCACAGTGCTCACAGGAAGCGGTTACATGCGAGCACCACTCAAAAAAGCAGCCCGAATCGAAATACTCGGCAGTCAAATCCGAAAAAGAAACCTACCCGTCCTATGCCACCAAATACCGAGAGGCGTAACTATCCTCGTTCACACGTTCCTCGAAAACTGCAAAGCAACTTTCAACTGGAAACAGAAAACGTTCACACCAGAAGAATAACAATAAGTACGAACTTCCTACTTCACGTTGAAGTAAAGCCTTCTCTGATTCTTACCCTTATTCTCAATCTTCGACAGAGCGACTTCACCAATCTCCTGAGTGTTCCTGACATGCGGTCCTCCATCAGCCTGCAGATCAATGCCTGGAATCTCCACTATGCGTAGTTCTCGTTCTTCAGGCGGCATACGCTCAGCCAACTTCACCACGCCGGGCACCTTCAACGCTTCCTCTCGACTCAAGAAGTAAACCTTCAACTCCACATTTCTCGCTGCTTCTTGGTTCGCTTTCTTAACCGCGTCCTCAAACACTTCCCGATCCGTACGAGGCAAGTTGAAATCCAACTTAGCCTGATCCACATCCACCTGCCCACCCGTAATCAAAGCGCTGTAATCCCGGTACATGACAGCCGCAATCAAATGCGCCGCCGTATGCAACCGCATCAAGCAGTACCGCCGATCCCAATCAATCACACCCTTAACCACATCACCCTGACAAAGACCTCTTGCATCACCCTCAACCACATGACTAACTACCTTAGTTGCCCTGTCAATCTCAACTCGCACAACACGAAATCTTGCATCGCCTTTAGCCAGCCAACCCAAGTCACAGCCCACACCGCCAGTTAACGGATGAAAAGCCGACTGATCCAAAACCACCATGTTCCCGCTTACTTGTTCAACTTTAGCCTCAAACTCCCGAACGTAACTGTCATACAAATACAGCAACTTCGTCGCCAAACAGGTTCACCTTCAATAATTATCTTTATGCACGAACAATAATCATCAATCCAGATAATTACTTTCCCTCAGAGCCGTCAATTCATAAACCATAAGATAGAGACCCAGCATTCAATACGCCTAGCGAATCCACATGACACGACCACAATCACTTGACCTTCTATGCGAAATACCATGCTACAAATGCATCATACTGGAACCCACACGCGCACCCGCAGAAAACTGCAACCCAAACCAATGCCAAGCCTTAACCGATTGGGTCATGAGCGAAGCCAAAAAACACCCACAGCAATCACAGGAAAAACCCACAGTCATAGCCACACCAAGAACCCATCGATAAACCACAACTTCCCAGCAAAAAAGAAGAAAAAGCGCCAATCAAGCAGCAAGCAACATACTGTTCTACATTCTCAAGCCGTTGTTCTAAAACATGGCATTAAGAGCCACCGCACTCTCAGTAACACATTGAAAATGGATGAAGCCTCAACCACGCCTAAACAAGAAATGGGCACTAGTCTACGCTACAGCAATCATAGCGTTAGTCGTCTCCACATACTACCTCACACTGCCGCGCGACACAAAACTGCGACTCTTCTGCGCCATGGACGACGCCCACATAGCCACAGACCCACCAACATGGAACCCCGGATACTGGCGCACGCCATACACGGACTACGTAAACGGCTACTGGACCACCCCCAACACAAGCACAAAGCTAACAGTGATCACCATATGGGAGATGATTGATGGAGGCACATGGGTCTACTACGACAACGATCAAAACATATTCTGGATCACAGTTCAGAATGGACCCATGAAAAGTACCACATACGGACCGTACCAAGGAATCCTATGGACACTCACCAGCCTCATACACCCACTCGCATTAACAGGCATCACACTATCCATAATAGCCCTAATCTACCAACCCATACGCAAACTCTGGACAAAAACCCACAGAACCGCAACCGCAGCTTCCCAACCCAACATTGAAGTAGTAGTCAACAAACACGTGGCACAGACTACTACTTCTAAACCTACTCCACCACCAACATCCAAGAAGTTGTTGTGGCAAACCCTTCAACGTCAACAACAACTTCACACAGCCACACACACATGCAGAACGTCGGTATTATTACTTGTTCTAAGCGGAAGTTAATAACATCTGAAACAGAAACTGCTACAAACAGTCTACGTTTGCATGTTCAACAACAACTGTCCACGCCTCGCCCGCATCAACAACGCCAGCATGAAAGATGTTGGCGCAGAAACTGCTCTAAACCTTATCCTCTGGAGCCTCTTCGCCGCCCTCTTGCGCGTCTTCAATGCCTTTCTGCGTAATCTTAAACCGAACCTTACCCTCAGGCAAAGACGGAGAATCAAGAATCGAAGCAATACGCGTACCTTTACCACCCTTCCTCAGATAAACCCGATGCGTACAGGCATGAGCCATCACGTTGCCACCAGCCGGCTTATTCGGATCACCAAAAAACGCCGTAGGATTAGCCTGAACCTGATTCGTAACCACCACAGATAAGTTGAAGGCTTCCGTCAACCGCAGCAACTTGTGCAACTGGCTGTTCAACTCCTGCTGGCGTTCTGAAAGATGCTCCCTACCCATGTACTCGCCCCTGAAATGACTAATCATCGAATCCACAACCACCAGCTTCACGTTATTCTCAGGGCAAAACTTGGGCAAATGCTCAATCAGCAACGCCTGATGACTACTATTATACGCCCGAGCCAAAAAGATGTTACCCAAAGTCTCATGAGGGTCAAGACCCAACGCATTGGCGATTTCAAAAACCCGCTCCGGAATAAAAGTCCCCTCAGTATCAATATAAACCGCTTTTCCGCCCAGTCCACCCTTCTCAGGAGGAAGCTGACACACAATCGAAAACATCAAACACGCCTGCGTCTTACCCGAACCAAACTCACCAATAAACTCAGTTAACGCCTGAGTCTCAATGCCCCCGCCCAAAAGCTTGTTCAAATTCTTAGAACCCGTGGAACACTTGCACATGCCCTGCCTCTTCTTCCACAACTCCTCCGCCGTAACGAAATCAGAGAAAACCAGCTTCCTAGCAGAGTCAACAATGTTAAGCACAGTGTTAAAACCGATTCCAGTCTTCTCAGCAATCTCCTTAGGTGGAATAACCGCAACCGCCTCAACAGTCGTAATCCCAGCAGAACGAAGCTTACCCGCTGTAGCAGAGCCAACGCCCTCAAGCTTCTCCAACTCGAAACTCTCCATGCAAACCACACATCCACTTACTTTTGGTAACGCTCTGCACAATCAGTAATAAAGCAACTTGTCCAGCGCACAACAACCCAAGCAGAGAGACACGAGTGAAAATAAACCCGAAGGATCACAAAAGAGAATGCCCAATGCATGCACACGACGCAACATCTCCTTTTTCATCGAGCAGAGCATGCGCTAAAGAGTACATCAAACGTGTCTATAACATCAAAAAGATAATTCTTGAGTTAATTGTGTTTTCAGTATCTTCTTCTTTGATAGTCGTCTCTTCGTCTGTCGCCGTACCCGCCTCGTCTTCCTCCGTAGCCGCCTCCACCACCGCCGTATCCTCCGCCGAAGCGTCTTTCTTGTTCATACTGCTTGCTGCTGAGATTGTTCTCACTGTTCACTTCTGCTATTTTGGGTTCTGCGACGACTTCGAAGCTTCCATAACGACCTATGTTTAACCTAATGTTGCCTCTGAACAAATTCACATAGCCGTTCTTGATACTGAGAACGTCGCCTTCCTTGGCCTTATCTATGTTGTCATCCCAAAGATTCAGGTAAACACAACCGGTTTCGTCCCCAACCAACACATCCACAACTCTATGCGCCGTGTAATCGCGCCCACTCGTGGTGCTTCGCACCTCACCCTTAGATACAACCTTTGCGACTACGTTCACCGCCTTGGAATTCGGCGTCAACTCGCTAATCTTAACATCAACAGGTTGAGGTCGGGGTCTTTCAACAAAGTCTTCACTCAAACTACACACACGCTCGCTAAAGAGAAACATTCGAGCCTAACATAAGCGTTGTGGTGGAACGCCAAGAAAGAATGCGCGCGGCAAGTTAGTATCTGTTCCATTTGACTACCTCTGCAAGATTTCTTTTCGGAACATGTAATACTCTGTTCTTGTCAAGCCAGTATTTTATGTCGCCATCCTTCACCTTGTCGGCCACTGGGTTTTCTGCTGGATACCCGAGAGCAACTACTAGAACTATATCGAGACCATCCGGCACCTTCAAAATCCCCTTCAATTTCACTCTATTAACAGCGCCGAGAATACACGATCCTAGACCCTCGTCGTACGCAACCATAGAAATGCTCATTGCAGCGATGCCTGCATCATGACCTGAGTTCTCAAGAATACTTCTGTCCAGGATTATAACAATGTAAGCCCTCGGCATCTCATGTTCGCTAGGTTGATAATCTGGTAGATAAGCAGCCCACCTCAACGTGCTGAATACTTCTCTTATCAACTCCTGATCGTTAACTATGATATATTTCAACGGTTGACGGTTGGCTCCTGAAGGGGAAAGTCTCGCAGCGTCCACGCATCTTAGCAAGACTTCTTGAGCGACATCCTTCTGCGCATATTTTCTAATCGTTCTCCGGTTCTTTATCTTCTCATAGATCATACCATCAAATCCATTTTTCGAGCGCTTTCTAACCACTGAACAAAGGAATCTCAAGTTCATAAAATCTTGCGCGCGCATCATTTAACGTCAACATTCACAAGCAGTGGCCAATCATCAACACGCACACCTCAAAACCGCACACGTCGCAAACATTCAAGAAGTTATTATTACTGTTTCCAAGCGGAAGTTAATAACATCTGAACAGAAAGTAGAAGAAGGTATAAGGGGCTTATCCCCTTCTTCTTCTAAAATTTCTATTCCCGCAGAGCCACCAACATCCGAGCCAACATGCCAAACGTCACGCTAACCAACATGAAACTTCACGCTAAACAACATAGAAAAACACGCTAAACCAACGAAAACAGAACCCAAAACACCATACAGAATCAGCAACAGCGTCCAACGCACAAACTGATGCCGAGCTTTTCACACCAAAAAAAATTTCTCCGCACCCATACTAATAGACCCCTACAGACAGGAAACACGCCTATGCCACGATTCAAGCAGACCACAGACATACTACGCCTCATGAGCCACAAACAAAACATACGCAACATAGGCATCATAGCCCACATAGACCACGGCAAAACCACCATGACCGACAGCCTACTAGCCGAAGCCGGCTTACTCTCACCAAAAATAGCAGGAACCGCCCGAGCCCTAGACTACCTAGAGGAAGAACAAAAAAGAGGCATAACAATCAAAACCGCCAACATAAGCCTACTGCATGAGGAACCGGGCACAGCCTACGTAATCAACCTAATCGACACACCCGGACACGTAGACTTCACAGGCAAAGTAACCCGAGCACTAAGAGCCACCGACGGAGCCATCATAGTCGTAGACGCAGTCGAAGAAATAATGGTCCAAACAGAAACCGTAACCAGACAAGCACTAAACGAACGAGTCCGCCCAGTGCTCTACATAAACAAAATAGACCGCCTAATCAAAGAACTCCGACTCACAACAACCGACATACAAAAAAAACTAACACACATAATAAACGACTTCAACAACCTCATCACACTCTACGCAGAACCAGAACACCAAGAAAAATGGAAAGTAGACCCAGCGAAAGACACAGTAGCCTTCGGCTCAGCCCTGCACAAATGGGGCTTCACACTAGGCATAGCACAACAAAAAAACATCAAATTCAACGACATAATCAACGCCTACCAAAAAAACACAGTCGAACAACTCGCTGAAACCATACCATTACACAACGCCATATTGAACATGGTAGTCAACCACCTACCAAACCCAATCACAGCACAGCAGTATCGCTTACCAAAAATCTGGACAGGCAACCTAGACACAGAAATAGGACAAGCCATGCTCAACTGCACAGACACAGGACCCACAGTCATGTGCGTAACTATGACACAGACGGATCCACACGCAGGCTTAATAGCTACAGGACGACTCTTCTCAGGCAAGGTCACAGCAGGCAACGAGATCTACCTAGTCGAAGCCAAAAAAAACCACCGCGTACAACAAGTCTCAATGTACATGGGCGCAATACGCGAAATCGTTGACCAAATCAACGCAGGCAACATAGCTGCACTCCTAGGCATAGAGCAAGCCAGAACAGGCGAAACCCTAGTCGACAACAGCCACAAAGACACAATGATACCCTTCGAACACATCCGATACATCTCCGAACCCGTAATCACCATAGCCCTAGAACCCACCCACCCCAAAGACCTACCCCGCCTAACCGAAGCCATGCAACGCCTCACCATCGAAGACCCAAACCTCACAGCAACCATAAGCAAAGAAACCGGCGAATACTTACTCAGCGGCATAGGCGAACTCCACCTCGAAATAGCCACAAAATTCCTACGAGACTACGCAGGCGGCGACCTCGAAATCATCACAGGCAAACCCATAGTAGTCTACCGCGAAAGCGTCACAGCAAAAGGCATAGCAGCCCAAGCCAAAAGCCCCAACAAACTCAACAAACTCATCATACAAGTCCAACCATTGGAAGACAACGTAATCGAACTCATCGAAAAAAGCGAACTTACAGAAGACACCAACCCACGACAAATCTCAACCACACTCCAGAAAAAAGCAAACTGGACAACAGCTGAAGCAGAAAACGTCTGGGCAATTGAACAGCACAAGAACATCCTCGTAAACGAAGCCAAAAGCATCCAATTTACACACGAAACGCGAGACACGATAATATCAGGCTTCAAATGGGCTTGCCAAAACGGACCCTTATGCGAAGAACCCATCCGAGGCATAAAAGCAAAACTAATAGACGCCCAACTGCACGAAGACCCAGCTCACCATGGTCCAGCCCAACTCGTGCCAGCAACCCGAAGAGCCATACTAGGATCGTTTCTAACAGCCAAAGCCTCACTAGTCGAACCCATATTCAAAATCAACATCACAGCGCCGACGCAGTGGGTAGGCCAAGTCAGCAGCATAATAACCAGACAAAAAGGCAGAATTACAGCGTCAGAGCAGAAAGGCCCAATAAACAACATAGTAGGCTATATACCTGTACGCCAAACCTTCGGTTTAGCCGCCGAAATGCGTTCAGCCACGTCAGGCCACGCGTTCTGGCAATCAACCCTCGACCACTGGGAAAAAATCCCTGCTAGCACCGCCCATGTAATCATACGGGAAATAAGGAAGAGGCGTGGACTTCCGCCTGAAATTCCTGTGGCCAGCAAATTCATAGACGAACCGTAACTGCCTTTAGCATTTTGCTGCTTTAGGCATGGAAACTCATATAAAGTCTGGAGGTCAACTGAAAATCAAACTGCACTTTATCTGAGACTTGCGAGGTATGTGGGCATGATGACGGTGAGCGAAGCGAAAAAGTACTTTGCCGAATTGCTTGGCACATTTGTCCTCGTTCTCTTGGGCTGCGGAAGCGCCGTGTTGGCTGGCAGATACATAGGTTTTGTGGGAATCTCGTTTGCTTTTGGACTTTCGGTGTTGGCTATGGCCTATGCGATCGGAGGAATTTCGGGATGCCACATTAATCCAGCTGTGTCTATTTCGATGTTAGCCGCGGGTAAAATGAAGGCGAAAGACACTGCAATCTACATAGCTATGCAGTGTGTGGGCGCATTAGTTGCAGCTGGGGTCTTGTACGTGATCGCGCTTGGCATGCCGGGATACACCCTAGCCACTGGCGGTCTGGGTCAGAACGGATACGATGCGGCTTCGCCGGGCCGATTCTCCATGCGCTCAGCTTTCATTGCCGAGGTAGTGCTCACGTTTATTTTCCTACTTGTTATCTTGGGGTCTACCAGCGAGAAGGCGCCTAAGGACTTCGCTGGAATCTCAATCGGGCTAAGCCTAGTCCTCATCCACTTAGTTGGGATTCCTGTGACGGGCACATCGGTGAACCCTGCGAGAAGCTTGGGTCCAGCATTGATTGCAGGTGGCACAGCCTTGAGTCAATTGTGGCTGTTTTGGGTTGCGCCTATTCTTGGTGGACTATTAGCAGCGGCTGTCTGGCGTCTCATGGTCAACGGACAGAAATCGGCTTAGCGTTGATGTTGGCAGTATTCGGCGCCGTCGCATGTGGCTGTGTTTAGCTGTGGAAAGCCTTCCCTGCATGTTCCAAAGGTCATTCCTGCCTGCGTTGTTTGCTCCCTGATGCCTTTCAGTATGTTGTATCGGAGTTTTGCTGGTAGGTATCGGTATCCGCCCATTTTTTCGCCTCTTTTGAAGTAGAGTGGTGCCAGCTGTTGGGCGGTTGGGGGGAAGACTTGCCTGAAGCGTTTCCAGTTGTCCTGTTTGATTTTGTAGGTTGAGCTTGTTACGTGTTTGACGCCTAGTGTAGCGAGTGTTTTGATGAGGTCTGCTGAATTGTCGTTTAGGGAGGGTATGATTGGGTCTATTCTGACGCATACGGGGATGCCTCTCTGGGTTAAGGTTTCTATTGCTCGCATTCTTTGTGAGGGTGGTGGTGCGTTGGGTTCGAGTTGTTTGGCTAAGGCGTCATTGTCCGTGGTTATGGTGAAGGCTACTGCTGATTGGGTTTTTTGTAGGATGTCTGTGTCTCTTGTGACTAGGTTTGATTTGGTTATGATTTGGATGCGGCAGTTTTGGTTTGATAAGGTTTTGAGGCATTGGCGGGTTAGTTGTAGGGTTTTTTCTATTGTTGGGTAGGGGTCGCTGGAGTTGGCGATGGAGATGAGTTGCCCGTTGAGTCGTTGGGCTTCCGTTTTGAGTCGTTTCAGTAGGTCTGTTTTGGGTCGGCAGTTGTAGAAGTGTGGGACGTAGCTGGTGGCGTAGCAGTAGATGCATTTGTGGTCGCAGCCTGTGTATGGGTTGAAGGTTAGTTTGTTGAGGCAGGTGCAGAGCGGTGAGCGCCATGGGTCGAAGGGTCTGAGTAGCGTCATCGTATGGTGGCTGTGTGTTGTGTCGGATTTAAGTGTTGTTTGTATGCGGAAGTCAGGGAGGAGAGGGTTAGTATGAGCGTTGAAAATTTTTTTGCGGTGAAAGTTCTGCTTTTCAGTTTGTTTCTTGGGGACTGTTCGGGTTTCTGAATGGTGTTTCTGAGGCTGTTGACTCGTGTTTTATGGTGACTTTCAATGTTGCTAAAAGGCACCATTAATGTTGCCAATCGTGACGTTTGCCTATGTTGATGGGCGCTGTGCGGGAAGAGAGATTTCACAAGAAGAAGGCGGTATGCCCCTTATGCCTTCTTCAACCAGTTTATGCTGAAGCTATGTGCACCTTGTCGTAACAGCTGTTCCAGATGACGACATCATTCAGAATGTTGGAGGCTGCGGGAAGGCTTGGACAGTTGTGGTTGAACATGGAAGCGCAGACTGTTTGTGGCTGTTTTTGTTTCAGATGTTATTAATTTGGGCTTAGAACAGGTTATAATACCGAGCTGGCTTTGCTCAGAAGTAGTCGTCAGCGCCGCGTGTACGTTGACTACTACTTCTATGTTGGGTTGGAAAGCTGCGGCTGCGATGGGGAGACTTTCGAGAGAAGGAGTATGTTTATTCCCTGTGACCTTCACTGCGGTGCTGAGTATGGTTGAGTGAAGGTTGGTGTCATAGCGTGTCTTGCTGGTTTTCGAGCACGCCTGTGGTTCAGCCTTGGCTTGCGAGTATGGTTATGTAGTCAGCTGTGTCAGCGCATACGTCTGCTGCTTGTTCCATGAATTCGATTAAGTTGTTTAGTATCAGAAGAGTGCCTGCGTCCACTTGGCGTCCGTGTTTGATGAAGAGTTTCTTTGCGGCGAGGTAGTCCCTTTCGAGTTTTTCGATGAACGTAAACGTAAACCAAATAATCGAGACTTGTTCATAGAAGGCTCTCAAGCCAAAGGAGCGATGAAGGCAATGATTTCGATCATAGGTGCAGGTAAAGTTGGAACTGCTGCGGCGTTTGATATTTTGAGGTTCAGAATCAGCGATGTCGTATTAGTGGACGTTTCCGAGGACCTAGCTAAGGGCGAAGCGCTGGATATGATGCAGGCTGCACCGGCTATTGAATTTGATGGCAGAGTTGTGGGCACAAGTGACTTCAGGCGGATTGCAGGTTCAGATGTTGTGGTTCTAGTTGCGGGCGCGGGTAGAAAGTCTGGGATGAGTCGCCTTGATCTCATGAACGAGAACGCAAAGATTGTAAGGTCGGCTGCAAAAGAAATCGCACGGTACGCGCCTGATTGCAAGCTTATGGTTGTAACTAATCCTGTTGACGTCATGACTTATGTGGCGTACAAAGAGTCGGGTTTCGAAAGAAATCGAGTTTTCGGCATGGGCAACATCCTTGACACAATGCGCTTCAGGTCTTACATTGCAATGGAACTGGGCGTGTCGAGGGAAGATGTTCGCGCTTTGGTTATAGGTGAACACGGCGACTCCATGGTTCCGCTAGTGGAATGCGCCTCGGTGTCAGGAATACCTATAACTGAATTGCTCACAAGAGAGCAGATTGACAAAATTGTGAACCTAACGAAAACCTCAGGTGCCGACGTCATCAAACTGAAAGGCGCCACAACACACGCACCCGGGGTAGTGATAGCCATAATGGTAGACGCAGTTCTGAGAGGACGCAACCGAGTCATGAGCGTCTCCACAAATCTGCAAGGCGAATACGGCTTCTCTGATGTATCCATCGGCGTACCCGTTGTTCTAGGAAGAAACGGTGTTGAAATGATTCTGCAGCTCAAGCTCAAACCCGAAACACACAAACAACTTGAAAAATCAGTTTCCACGACAAAGGACGCAATTAGCCAATTGCAAAACTGAGAAAACTGTCGTGTCAGACACGCCAAGATTTTTATGACCACAGACTACCCTAATCGTTGATGTCAGGCAAACAATTCTTTGTCGATCGATATAGCAAACTAGGCTGGGAATACCGACCAGTCGAGTTGAAACAGGCAATCAGAATCAACATCACAAACGCTAAAGAAGCTGACACTGTGAGGAGACTCGAATCTCGCGGAATCGAGCTGGAACCGGTTTCTTTTGTGCCACATGCCCATTGGGTGCGCAAGTCTGCGTTCTCAGTTGGAGCCACAAGTGAATATCTTATCGGACACTATTCGATTCAGGAAGCTGCTGCCCAGATTCCAGCAACACTGTTCAGCGACCTGAAGGACAAAACTGTTCTTGATGCTTGTGCGGCTCCAGGAGGCAAAACCATTCAACTGGCAGACTTGATGCATAATACAGGCGTAATATTCGCTCTGGACGTTGACAAACGAAGATTAACCCCGCTCTCGAACCATCTGGAACGATGCCGTGTCGAGAACACAATCGTGTGTCACATGGATGCAAGACATGCATCTCAGCTGAAAATCAAGTTTGACCGAATACTGCTCGACGTTCCATGCTCAGGCAACTTCGCCACAGACAAAGAATGGTTCACGAGAAGAACAATCGAAGACGTGAAGAGAAACGCGGCGCTGCAGAGACAGATCTTGACTGAAGCGGAGGCGATCCTCAATGATGACGGCGAGATCGTCTATTCCACTTGCAGCTTAGAGCCCGAAGAGAACGAATTGAACATCGACTGGGCTACAGAACACCTTGAGCTTCAAGCTGAGCCAGTTGAATGCTACGGAGAGACGGCGCCTACGAGCATTTTTGGAAAAAGGGTTGCCAGCACAGTGGCAAGCTGCAAGAGAATATGGCCTGGGCAAACTCAAGGCTTTTTCGTCTGTAAACTTAAGAAGCGAGTGTGAAGAACGAAGCCGATAATTGACTTTGTGAGGCGGTTTGGCGCAAGCCTGACATGGGATGAGAGCTTATCTGTTGAAAATCGAGGCAGATATTTTCTCTTAAGCCAACAAATGAAGCGGTTCGTGTCCAAAGACTTCTTCTATGCTGGAACCTATCTTGGAAAAGTCAAGCGCGGAGTCTTCTTTCCAAGTTTCAACCTGTTGAGAATGATTGCCTCACGGAACGATGCAAACAGAGTTATGGTTGATCAGAAATCGGAATGGTTGTTCACAGTTGGGAGAGACATTTTCAGGCGAGGAATACTGAAAGTTGTCGGCTCAAAGAAGAAAAGCGCGTACACATTGGTTGTGAACCAGCATGGCGAGTGCCTTGGCTTCGGCAGAATCTTACACAGTCTCGAAGTGAAGGAAGACAGGAATCAAGTTGTCGTTCGAAATGTTTCAGACATTGGTGATTTTCTGAGAAGAGAAAGACGAGCCTAATCGCCTGCAATCACTTGGCAAGACTTAACCCTAACTTGTAAGCCAGAATGTTCGTCTCAGCAGCCTCTCCTGAGAAGGTCTCTTTGATCGCCTTCTCCACTGAATCTCGGGCGACTAGTTCGGTTGTTTTGATGATTACGCCAAGCATAACCATGTTCGCATACATTCGCGACTTGAGTTCAGTCTCCGCTTTTTCCGTCGCTTCCACTTTGACTATCTTAGCATTTACATGAGGTAGCTGCTTAACGATGCTCGTATCTACGATTAGGACTCCGTCTTCTTTAAGATCTTTCAAATGCTTGTCGAGAGCCGTCTGGCTCATTGCAACCAGCACGTCGCTTTTTCTCACCATGGGAAAACCGACTTTCTCGGTTGAAATAATGACTTCACTTTTGGCTGCGCTTCCTCTGGCTTCGGCGCCGTAGCTTTGGGTTTGCACCACGTGTAAGCCGTCTTTGACTGCTGCCTTGCTCAGTATGTGCCCAGCTAGCACTACGCCTTGTCCGCCTAGCCCTGCAATTCGAATCTCGGTTTTTCTAGGCTGTGCCACTTTTCTGCGCCTCCTTCAAAATCCTGTAGACATTGTCTACTAATGTTGGCTTCTCGCGACGCACGTATTCGCCTACCGCAATCTTGCCTTCAAGTTCCTTCTCGGTCATCGTGGACGCTTGATCCAATGGAATAGAGTTGTCTTTGAACCAGCGTAGCATCTCCGCAGCATCCTTAAGTCCAACTCTTCTTCCAAACGCTGTAGGACATGGACTGACAGCTTCAATGAAAGCGAAGCCTTTGGTGGTAATCGCCTTTTTCATGGATTGCGTCAATTCCTCTCCATGGGCTGTCGTCCAGCGAGCCACATAGCTGGCGCCTGCGGCAACAACCAAACGTGCAGTATCTAGAGAGTATTCGAAGTTGCCATAAGGCGTAGTTGTGGTCTTCATTCCATACGGCGTGGTTGGCGCCACCTGTCCGCCGGTCATGCCGTAAATCATGTTGTTAACCATTACAACCATTATGTCCAAGTTTCTGCGCGCTGCATGCACGAGGTGACTTAAGCCGATGCCTGCGATGTCGCCGTCTCCACCAAACACGACAACGTTCAATTCAGGGCGCATAAGTTTGACGCCCATAGCCACTGGAATGCTTCTGCCGTGAAGCACGTGAAGCGAATCAGCCATTAGATAAGGTGATGGAATCCATGCGGAGCAGCCGATGCCGCTACAGAAAACGAATCTACTCAAATCTTTGTGTCCGAGCTCATGTGCCGCTCTCAAGAAACTGCTCGCCACATTGACGCAGCCGCAGCCCACACAGAAGGGCAGCGTCAAGTCTGGGCGTAAGTATCGCTTCATGCTGAACGGCTCAGCCAAAGCCATGCTACTTCACGCTCCTCAAGACTTCAGCCAACAACTCTTCAGGCGTTATCATTTCTCCGCCGCCCACCTTGTTCACGGAGAGTACTGGCGCAGCCCCTTGCACAACCCGTTCCACTTCGTAAAATAATTCACGCATATTCAACTCAGGCACAACAATGGCTTTGACCTTCTTCGCCATATCGCGGACCACTTTCTCTGGAAAAGGCCAAACGGTCTTGAGCCGCACAAAACCAACTTTCACGCCTTCCTCCTTAGCCAGTTCAACAGTCTCATATACTGCCCGTGAAGTGCAACCGAACGAAACCACGCCAACATCGCAGTCATCTATGTTGTAAGCTTCGAAATCCACGAGCTTGTCCGCATTATTCATGATCTTGCCAGTAAGCGTTTTGACGAGCCGCTGATGCACAGCTTGATCTGCAGTGAACCTGCGCCCAGTTTCATCATGCGTCGAACCCGTTACAGCTACACTGAAACCTTCCCCAACCGACGGCATAGGCGCTACGTCAGGCAGCATGAAAAAGGCAGTGTCTTCCTTCTTCGGTCTTTTGCGGTCAATCACTTCGATCTGCCCTTCAGCAGGCACAATCAAGCTCTCGTGCATATGCGATATGATTTCATCACTTAGAAGAATTACCGGAGTTCGAAAAGTCTCAGCCAGGTTAAAGGCACGCACAGTCAGGTCAAACAGTTCCTGCACTGAGTTTGACGCCAAGACAACCGGGGCGTAGTCACCGTGAATACCCCAACGCGCCTGCATGACATCACCTTGACCCACTTTCGTTGCTTGCCCAGTGCAGGGTCCAGCCCGTTGAACATCAACAATCACGCACGGCGTCTCAGTCATGAAAGCGTAGCCAATCATCTCCTGCATGAGGCTGAACCCAGGTCCAGATGTGGCAGTCATAGCCTTAGTTCCAGCCCAGCTGGCGCCAATAACCGCGCCGAGCGAAGCCATCTCATCCTCCATCTGAACCTCAATACCACCTACTTTAGGCAGTCGCACTGCCATGTGCTCAAAGATCTCGCTCGCAGGCGTAATAGGGTATCCAGCGTAAAATCGGCAGCCAGCTGCTATGGCGCCTTCAGCGCAGGCTTCATTGCCTTGCCAGAAATGCGTTCCAGGCACTACCTTGTAAACCAATGTTGTGTCGCGCTCCAAGAACCCTTAGATGAGTAGAATACGACTTTATTTGCAAATCGCTCATAAAGAGATAGCGTATCCAGTCGAGCCTGGATGGCAAGCGCAAAAAGCTTCAGAATCGTTGTTGCAGTTTCACTTTGCGTCAGTCAGATATTTCAGATGGAACGGTTTCAAAGCGATTGGCGAGTTTATGTCCACTATGAAGCTTTGACTCTCAGCCGAGAAGTTCGAAAGCTCTTTGTCATGCTTTTTCTTAAAGTCAGCATAATCTGAGTAGCATTTGTGGAATGAAACCATCACTCCGTCAAATCCCAACCCTTCGCCTGTTGCTGCGAAGATTACGTTGGGTTCTTTCGAAAACCAGTCTCTGACTTTCCTTAAGGTCTCATCAAATACGACGGGTTTGCGAACACCTCTGTCTCCTTTTATGAAGGTGAACACCACAATCTCGTATCCGATCTCCTGCCACTTTGGGATAACAGTGTAGCCTTCGATAAGCTTCTTCTCGACGTTCGATCGTCTTCTAGTGATGGTGGGCTGTGATGTGCCCAAGTTCCGCGCCATCTGCCTGTCACTTACACGAGAGTTCTTCAGCAATTCACAGAAAATCTTATGATCCAATTCGTTCATTTCGGTCATCTCGCATCATTCAAACCATTGTGCAGCCAAATAATATATCTTATGGAGAATTCTTCGGGGAGGGGTCGCAACAGACCAGTTTGGTCTGCACTCTAATTCTTATAACTGTGGATTTCTCACTCATACTCCACCAAGCGATCGCAGTCCGCGTAGCGGCCGTAGTCCAGCCTGGTTAAGACATCGGCTTCCCAAGCCGACAACCCGGGTTCAAATCCCGGCGGCCGCACCAACAGCTGGTAAGAAAGCAGAACACCTTTCACTATGATTGTAAAGAAAAAGGATGGGCGTCGATTGCGCGCTTTTTTGGAAACGGGCATCAACATAGATGGTATTGAAGCATAGACTGCCAGAACAGAAGCGTCTCAGCTTTTCTGGCATCGGTATCCAAATCAGAGTGTTTTGCTGCCTGCATGTCACCCACCTATTATATATTACTATACACGACACACTTGGGAGTTACTTATGCATTACCGAATAACTGTAGGACACACATGCAGTAGAATATCAACGAACGTGAGGAAAAAGGACCAGCGACAAGCACGTTTTTTAGAGCTTAGAAGATATTGCGTTGTAGTTGCGCTGGACGCGTCTAGAGAAACTCAATCTTTGGAGATTTCTTCGAGAGCTTTTCCCTTCGTTTCCATCCCGAATACAAGGACCGCAACAGCACCAAAAACATGAAACAAAGCAAAAACTGAGAAAGCCGCGGCTAAACCTCCATAAGCATACAGAAGTGGCGTGGCTGTTGGTGCGATTACTCCTGCGAGACGACCTATGCTTGCTGCTGCGCCCGCCCCGGTTCCCCTGACCGCAGTTGGATACAGCTCAGGTGTGTATGCGTACAAAGCAGACCAAGCGCCGAGGTTGAAGAAGGAGATGACGATGCTCCAAGCAAGAATAGTTGCTTCAATCACAGCCAGACTCAACAGAACACTGCCCACACCAGCAAAAAGAAGATACACAAACGCGATTCGTTTTCTACCAGCGTGGTCAAGCAGTAAAGCTGCACTGTAGTAACCTGGAACCTGTGCCAACGTCACAATAAGAACCCATTGAATCGATCTGACAACAGTCAAATTCAACGGTGGACTCGCATAGAACGTTGGCAACCAGATGAAAATCCCGTGATAAGTGTATACCAAAACAGCCCAGATAATCCATAAGAGCGCTGTTCTCCTGCGATAAGATGGAGCCCACAACTCCTTCAAGGCTGCAACAACACTGCGGCTCCCCCCTGACAACGAAGTCGACCCGCTGGTTAACTTGAAGTCTGATGGAACGAGACTATACTTCTTCAGTAAAGATACGGCTTCGCTGGTTCTTCCCTTTTGCTGCAGATATCGAAGAGATTCGGGCGCGTAAAAGATTACAATTGGAACAAGGAACAACGGAATCAAAGCTACCAGAAAAGTGAGGCGCCATCCAAAGTTTGGAAGTAGGAAAAACGGAAAAATCAACGAGAGCAATGCTCCGTAAACCCACGCTGTTTCAACCAATCCCAAGAAACGACCGCGGTACTTTGCGGGCACATATTCTGAAACGTAGACTCCGGGTTGAGGAAGAGAACCGCCCAAGCCAATTCCAGCTAGAAAACGTAACAAAGCCATCGTGGCAGGATCAGGTGCAACCGAGTTGAGTGCAGTGAAGACAGTCATGGTTGATAGAGTGAACAGCAGTGTTTTCTTTCTGCCTATGTGATCGGCTAGGATACCGCAAGACAACGCGCCGACAAACATCCCCAGATAGCCCATGCTCAGTAAGAGACCTGAGACTAGTGGCTGTTGCTGCAATCCAAACTCCCGAATTATTGGAGTTAAAACGGCAGCAATGAGTAGGACGTTCATCGCTGTGAAGCCGTAGATAAGACTTCCAAGTAACAGCAAGACGTAGTGAAAACGTGTAAGTGATGCCTTTTCCAAGCGTTCCACAACGGTTTCCGTTATCATCCCTGCCTTTCAATTGAAAAACTTGTCAATTAAGAAACAGAATGGGGGTTTGCCACTTATTTAACCTTGCACTCCGGATGGTAGGCTATATTGGCGGGGGCGTGTTTTTTCGCTTCATTATCGGCAAGCGTCTCCATTTCTCGAATTCTGCATTTGGCGGCTCAACTTCGTACAATTGCTTTCTCTGGGATTCGAGGAGGGCGTTTTCTTTTTTCAGAAACTCGGCGGCCGTAAAGACAGAGTGCTCGGCTTTGGCGGCTGTTTCGAATATGGGTTTGGCTAATTCGCGCCAATTTTCCTGTCGAAGGAGGTGATGTTCCATTATGGTTAATGGAATGTTTTTGGCGATTTGTTCAAGGTTCTGTAATCCGATTTGAATGCTCTCTTGTTGCACCAGTCCGGTCAAATATGCTGGTGGTCCGCCGATAATGATCAGGTTGGGGTTTTCGTTCAAAATGATCTTCATTGTGGCCTCGTGCATTGGTCCCTGTACGTCTGATGTAAACAACATTTTTTCGTTCTTGTGTTCGATGGTTGCCATGATAAGCCAGCCGAGTTCGGAGTCTGGTTCTCCGTGGGCCACGGGCTCAGAGAATCTCAGTCGGGTGTCGCCAAACATGTACTCTTTGCCGTCTGCATATTCCAGTTTTTCAGCGTACTTGCCCCCTGTATGTACGAAGACCCAGCCGCGATGTCGTTGACTGAAGTTCACTTTGTCTCGATAGCTCTTCGCGAGAACTGTCTTGCCTTCATAGATCTGTCTCGCTGCTTCATCAGAAGACCAGTTCTGAAACCAGTCGGTGAAAGAAGGCGTATGATGGTCGAAGTGGTAGTGGCTGATCGTCACAACCTCAGCTTTCTCAGCTGCCTGCGCGATTCTCTTTCGCGCTGCCTTCAAAGCCTTATATTCTTGAGGGTGAGGCGGAAAACCCAAGCGAAAGGGTCCAAGTGAAGCACCAGCGTCGAGGAGGACTCGTACGTCCGGCGTCTCGACAAAGGTGCACATTGAGCGCACGCCGAGGCTTTCGGCAGCTAAAGGAGTAACGCGAATGCGATGTGGCATCGTTTCACTTGGCTAGACTATCACGGGCTCGGTTCATATAAGAGAACCGAGACTTCACACAGCATCGTTTTTATTTTGGCGCTGCACTTGTTTGTGTTTGTGGGCGATGACGACTCTGGCCCCCATGACGTTGTGATTTGGATCTTGAGTGCGAGAGCCCACACTTGTCGAGAGTTGAAGCATTAAGCGACAAATTCGGATACTGGAAAGTGACGGGTGTGAAATGAAGTTTTCCTTGCTGAGTTGTTGCTCTCGGCGATCCTTCAAAAAGCTTCGGCAGACTTGTAGTAAGGTTCGCGTCTTTTAACAGCGGCCTCAAACAGCTCCTTCAGCTCTTGATCTGTGCCGCCCTTGCGCAACGCTGTTAGAACATCGACGAGGTTATCATTTATCATGAGGCAAGGTTTGAGTTTGCCGTCGCTTGTCAAGCGCAGGCGAGTGCAGCGAGCGCAGAAATCTGTGTTTTCGATCGGGTGAACCACTTCAACCTTCACGCCGGGCAAGGAGTAGACATGGCGGTTTTGCATGTCGCCTCTTGTGTGAACCTCCAGCGCTTGCTTTTTCAGCTCCAGCTCTAAGCCGTTCAGTGCGAAGAAATGTTCCTTGTAGTAGTCGTCTTGGATGTTGACAGGCTCAAGTTCTATTAACTGCAGAATCGTTTGGCTTTGTCGTGCAAACTCGATCATCTTTGGAATGTCGGCTGTGTTGATGCCGCGTAGAATCAGCATGTTTAGCTTTACAGGGTATAGGCCTGCTTTTACGGCTGCGGCGACCCCATTTATGGCATCGTTCAGATCTCCACCAGAGATCAATGAGTACGTTTTCGAATCTAGAGAGGGGAGACTAATGTTTACTCGGGTTAAACCTGCTTCTTTCAGAGGTGTCGCTAAAGTGGAAAGACGTGTTCCGTTCGTGGTCATGGACAGGTCGCGCAGACCGGGAATGTTCGTTATGCCACGCACAATGTCAACTATGTCTGAGCGTAGTAGTGGTTCTCCGCCTGTGAGTTTGATGCGGTTCATGCCTAAGGATACAGCCATCTTGGCTATGCGCAAGACTTCTTCCTTGGTCATTTCAGGCATTGCTGAGCCTGGGTTCTGGCCTTCGCGGTGGCAGTAGACGCATTTGAGGTTGCAGCGTTGCGTCAAGGAAATCCGTAGGTTGAGCGTGGGGCGCCCGCAATTGTCGTAAAGCAATTTTCAGCCTCTACTTTCCACGGGCGTGGAGAACAATATGCGCCGTTTCGGGCAATATAAGTCTTTCAAGACACAATTTTACAGCGTGAGGTGAGCCTGGCAGGCAGAAAACTGCTTTGCCTTTTGCGACTCCCCCGATCGCTCGGCTCATTAGGGCGGCTGAGCCTATATCCTGATAAGTTAAGTGTCGGAAGAGCTCGCCGAAGCCAGGCAACTCCTTTTCCAGTAATGGCGCTACCGCTTCGATTGTGACATCTGAAGGTGTTATTCCTGTTCCGCCGCTTGTGATTATGGCGTCGATTTCTGAAGAGTCCAGCATTCCGCGAATAGTTTTTTGGATCATGGCTCGGTCGTCTGATACCAGCCGCTGTATCACGACCTTATGCCCATTGTTCCGCAGCACTTTGATGATGATGTCACCGGACTCGTCTGTTATCGGTTTGCCGCGTTGGGACTCTTTGTATCGGCTTGTGCTTATGGTGACAACTGCGAAGCTGAGGCTTTCCGGTGCTTTTTCCTTGTGTTTTTTTGATGTCTCAGCCAAGTCGGTGATGTCTCCGGTTCATTCCTGCTTAACCTTGCGCACAACGTGAATGTTGTGGATAGCTGTCTCTGGATACTGCCCTTTCTGGTTTTTTTCATACTGTTTTGTCATGTCCCAGACTGTGAGGAGCGCGGTGGAAACTGCTGTTAGGGCTTCCATTTCGACGCCTGTTTGCGCTCTAGTCTTGACTGTGGCTTCTGCTTCAACGGTGGAGGTGTTCAGAATTTTCAGGATGACATCTACGCTGGTTAATGGTAAAGGGTGGCATAATGGTATTAGTGAGCTTGTGTTCTTTGCAGCTAGAATTCCGGCTATTTTGGCGACTGTGAAGGGGTCGCCTTTTTCGATTTTTCCCTGTTTGATTCGGCGTATGGTTTCAGGCTTTAGTTTGATTTGTCCTTTGGCTGTGGCTTCGCGGTGGACTGCGGGTTTGTTTGTCACGTCGACCATGGTCATGTTTTATCCACTCTTACTGTTCCATTCTTCAATTAATTCTTTGATGCTTTTCGCGCGTGGGTTTTCGTTGTTGAAGCGGAATATGCGTATGCGTCCAAAATTTTTGTGTCTGATAATTCCTGAGGTTTCTAGGATTTGCAGGTGCTGGTTGGTCGTGGTGTAGTTGAGTTTGGCTCTTCGGGCGATTTCTGAGATGTTTAGTTCGCCTATTTCCACTAGGATTCTGAGGATTTTCACTCTGCCTTTGGATGAGAACACGGTTTCAATGGACATGCTGCTTTAGGCTCCAAGCGACCTGCGCAGTTCGGTTTCTAGTTCGGCTGCGCTGATTTTGGGCAGGCTGATCAGCGTGGTTTTGCCTCTTTGCCCCGTGCCTGAGGATTCAGCTTTGATGATGTCGAGGGTTGACAATTCGTGTACGTATTTCCAGAGTTGGGTGTGTCCTCTTTTCTCGTGGCCGTATTCTTCGCAGATTACGGCGTAGGCGTTCTCTGCTTCGCCCATGGACAGGTAAGCGGAGTCTGACTGTTTGAATTGGCGGGCTATGCCTAATAGTAGGAGTTTTTGGTGCAGGTTGAGCAGGGAGATTGTGTCTTTTCGTATGGTGGGGTAGACGCTGCCGGCTGCTTTGCGGATGTGTTCGGGTAGAAGCTCACGTGCGGTTTGGGCGTCGGCGTATTTGCCGGCTCGCCACATGAGTTCTATGGCGTAGCGGGCGTCTCCGTTTTCAAGTGTGGCTAGTTCGGCGATGAGGTCGATGCTTTGGGGTGGCACGGTGTTGTCTCGGAAGGCGTTGGTTATGCGGTCGTCTAGTATGTCATGGAGTTGTGGCTGTGAGTATTCTTCGAGTTTGATTATGTTGCGTTGCAGCGTGCTCCTAGTGCTGGCGTCTAATGTGTTGAGTAAGGCGGTGTCTCTTACTATGCCGATTACGGATAGTCTCTGGGTTGGTGTTTGGCGGTCTTCCTGTACGCGGGTTAGTGTGTAGAGGGCGTCGGAGCCTTCGTTTTGGATGAGTGCGTCTAACTCGTCGAGTGTGAGGATGAGGTGGGCTTTTTGGTCGTCGAGCACTTGCATCAAGGTTTGCAGCAGTTCTTGGGCTGAGTATCCGCGTCTGGGGTAGTTGGGGTGAAATTTGAGGACTACGCGTTGGATTATCATGAAGAGGCTGCCTTTGCATTCGCGGCAGTTGACGTGCGCGTAGTGGAGGTTGATGCCGCGTTTTTGTGCTTCGCGGGTTATGTTTTGTCCGAAGAGTTGTGTTAACGCGGTTTTGCCGCTGCCGACTTTGCCTACTACGAGTATGCGTTGGGTCATTTTGCCCGGGGTTTCCACTGCGAACCTGAAGAACTGGTTGAGTAGGTTGAGTTCGGTTTCTCTGTGGGGTAGGCGTGTGGGCACGTAGTTTATGTCGAGTTTGGATTCATCTTTGAATAGGCTGGTGTAGTTGAACATAGTGATGACAGCCTCTGTTTATTGTGCTGTCAAATGGTGAACTGGGTTGGCATTTATGGTTTTTGTCTATTTAAAAAGAAAAATGTGGTTGAGGCAGATGGAAGTATAAACACCAACATGTATGGCTTGAAAACTCACGAGCGCATGCTGAACTGCAACGGGTTGCGGGAAAACAAATTTCAAAAGAAGAAGGGACCAGTCGCTTAGCGCCTTCTTCTACCATGTTGCGGGAACATCTGGCTGAAGACTGTGTGGGCATCGTCATACGACTGTTCCCGGTGACATCAATGCCCAGCATGGCTGCAGGCTGTGTGTATTCTTGAGTTGTTGAACAACCTGAACTGTGCTGTACACCTTCTTCCAAGGCTGGCGAAAAGCGTGTACTGTGGCAGTCTTTGGAGTTGTTGTTGACTCTGGTAGGTTTGCCACAACAACTTCTTCGATATCGAAGGCGGTTTTCTTTCAGATGTTATTAATTTCCACTTAGAACAAGTAATAACACCGAGCTTGCTTTGCTCAGAAGTAGTCGTCCGCCCCGCGTGTACGTTGACTACTACTTCCATGTTGGCTCAGACTGTGCAGGGCTGTGTGCGTGTTGATGCCCAGCCGCTCCTAGTGTCATCAACAAGTGCGATATAGAGAAAGGAGTGTTGTGTTGTGGTTACCTTGGTAGTTATTTTGCCAGAACAACAACTTCTAAGGCTGGTCGAGTCTGGCGATTGTCAAGCGTCCAGAAGTGTAGATGTTGTACAGATTCTACGGTGAACAAGAAACTTCATTCTTAGCCGTTTTGGAGCCTCAGGCGGGATTTGAACCCACGATCACCGCCTACCAAGGCGATTCCAACACAAGAACTCCCACTATGCAAACGCCTTCTTCTTAATCAGTCTTACCAAACAATGCTTTAACATGGTCTCCGCTCGAATAAGTCTCAAGTTTTCTAGCAATGACGCCATAACCCTTCAAGCCTTCAACAACCACGTCGCCAGCCCTGCTCGGAACCAAAAGACAACCCTCACCAACCCTAAATCCACTCACCCTGGCAAGCTCGCCTGCGCCTCCTTTTCTATACAGGAAATAAACCACCTTCATCTTGTCTCTCACACTCAAACCACTCATCTCATAAACAACCAAGCAGTAGGACTCTAACCCAATAGGTCCAGCAAAAACCTCAAACGGAAACCTTGCAAACAGGACCTTCCCAAACTTGAACAGATCATCCAGGAACACAGGATTTGCCTGTTTCAACTCGTCCACAGTCTCAGGAACCACATGCAAATTCAGTTGCAACGCTCCAACAGCCTCGAACAAGGCATCCCAACTCCGCCACATCACCGTCCTATCCTCGAAAACAACTAGCAGATCATAATCAGAAAACTCATCAAAATCACCCCTCGCCAAACTACCAAAAAGAAAGACTCCCACAACACCGTTTACCTTTGAAACCACGTCAACAATCTTACTTAAATCTAACACGTGCTTTTCTCTCAATCGCAACCAGAACACGCTCCATAGCCTCAACCGCCTTCTTTGCTCGGTCACCATCGATACCCTCATACCCTAACGCACCATATGCACCCCACAACTCATCCACATCCTTACTCAGCCGTGGAAATCTCTGCTTGAACCACCGAATTCGCTCTGCATGCGCACTCCTCGGGCGCAGATGAAAATGTTTGCCCTCCTGCGCAGCCAGAACCTCAACAGCCTGCTCAACAGCCTTAATAGCCAAATCGCCAACAACCGTAAACCTTCCCTTTTCAAACTCGTCCAAAGCAGCCAACCTCTTCTCACAAACGGCCCTCAAGTGAACAGCTACATCACTCACAACAAACACCATCCTTTTGATACAAGTAACATTTTTCTTACATATAAGAATTACTTCTACTGATCTGTTCCAGTTGTCAAAGGTAACCTTCCGGCTGAGAAGGTAGACTTCAAAAGGAGAAGGAACCAATCAGTTAGCGCCTTCTTCTACTGGCTATGAAGAGCGTCAATTTAGAGGAAATGCAGTCTTTCCATGTTGGTATGTTGGGGGAATGTTGCGGCGTTATGCCTTGACCCTAGTACGTGTATAACGAGGCGCTTTCAGATTATTGTATCGTCGTTTTTGGATTTATTGGTTGCCGAGAAAGCTTTATGACAGCATTATGGAGAAGCTGAATATGAAAACCCTGAGAATTTCAGAAGATATCCATCAGAAGCTCACAGGCATGCTTGGAGAGTTAACCTCTCAAACCATGAAACTGCAGACTTACCAAGATGCTCTCGAAGCCTTGCTCAGCCAGTCGGTCATGTTGCCAGCTGATCTGCTTGTCGAAATCGAGAAATTCATGCACGAAAAGAAGGGTTTGGGCTTCACAACGAAGGAAGATTTCCTGAGAGACGCAGCACGGTTCAGGCTTCGATACCTAAGCGGCGAATACGAACATGCAGAAGTCCTCAAAGAAAAATACGAAAAGGGCGAGTTAGCAATAAAAGAAATGGACTTGCCCTTCCTCGGCGTAGCCGACTTCATCGACAAACAACTCGAAACCCTACTGGAAAAATACGCCGAATGGCAGGAACAAAAAGAAGAACAGGAAAAAAGAAGCCGAAAACGAAGCTGAAAAAGTTCAGAAGCAGCCTCTTACATTAATCAACAGGTTAGCGCGCGCTGCATAGAAATTCTATCCCACACACACACCCCTCCTCCCTCATATCATAAACAGAGACACAGACACAGAGAGAGCACACTATATAAAGACTCAAGACTTGAGAAAAGCTTATAAGTATAGATAATAAGATGGACTATATGCAGTCCGAACACTAGAAACAGAAATGCAACAATCAATGCTTCGATTTTTGCAGATAGCTCTGGCAAGCCTTCTCTCAAAAAAGGATTGTTGCAAAAATGTCGAAAAAAGGATATAGCGTGAAAAGGAGACTGCAAGAGCAGAGCGGCTCTTACTTCGTTGTTCTACCTAAACTCTGGGTAGAGAAAGAAGGTCTCCAAGAGAGCGATGAGCTTTCTGTCATTTTCAATGGAATAGTGAAGGTCATACCGATAAAGAAAGAGGTGAAGCCCATTGAGTAATGACAATAAACCTAAGAATAATTCTACAGAATTGTTTTGGATTCAAGGAGAAGGAATGAGTAGAAGAAACCACAACATAGACATAGTGAAAAAATGCATTTTACAAGGAGACACTTACCAACAGATTTGGATGAAATGCGGAAGATACTTTACAAGTAGAAAATTCGATGAATACTATAATTTTGCCTTAGATGAAATCAATAACGGTATTGAACCTATTAAATTGAGAGAATCGCCAAAAAAAGAATTTGAATATGGTGGTCATTCATGTTTCAATTGTGGTAAGGGTATTCCTCTTAATTTGAATTTTTGCAGTGAAATCTGTGCTAAAGAATACAGTAGCAAAAAGAAGAGGGTTCAATAAATGGTTAAGACCAAAAGAAGCAGAAAGCCTGCCACAAAAGCCCATATACAAAAATTAGCAAGAGAAGACCTGTCAGCCAACCAAATCATACGAGTATTGAAAGCCGAACATAGAGGAATAAGAAGAACAACAGCATTAGCTATGATTCGAGAAGAGAGAGGACCTAAACGTATTGCAGTTTACTCAAAACACAGAGGAATATCAAAACGGTATGAATTGTTTGGAACAGGAAAACAACTAAGCAGTATTATGATTGATACTGTTAAGCATCCACCACGAAAACGGATAACAAGAGTGTCAGCAGAAAAATTAAAGTCGTTTTCTCAAAGGAGCAAATACATTGATTACAAAGAAGAGTGGGATAGAAGACCAACAATTAAGAGTTAACCCATTTCCCAACGTCATTATCGGTGATTTTGACAATGACATAGTTAAAGTTGATTTGGATAATTGTTACAGCATAAAACAACCGAAATGCATTGCTGACATGCTAAATAACCGTTTCAAATTAGATGGATACATCATTTTGCGGTCAAGCACAAAAACACACACTATAAGAAATGAAGAGTTAACTGAAGTTGTTTACCGATATAAGACTAGAGGTTATCATATTGTTTTTAATCGTGAAGTTTCTGAAAGTGAAAATAGAAGTATTCTAGCATGGTTATGTTTACAACTGAAAGATGAGAACCTAACAAAATGGTTTGTAATGCAATGTATTCATCAAACAAACACGTTACGACATGGATTCAAAGGCAAAAAGATTAGACCGCCGAAAATTGTGTTCAGACATGGCAATCAAGATAAGATGATAGCTAAGTTTCTTGATAACCGACAGTATATTCTAGATTTCTATAGAATGGTGGTGATAAAAAATGGTAGATAAAAAAACAGAATTAGAATATAGAAAGAAGTTCAATGAATACAAAGAATTAATGAACAGTCTTTATGAAAATAGTAAAGCTGACTTTCAAAACATTTTAAGATATAAATTTGATATTCCTAAACAACTTAGTGGAACAATATATAACTTGATTAAGTTAGATAATTTTGATGTATTCAAAACTTTGATGCAAGAATATGATAAAGAAATTGAAGAAAACAAAACCTTTAGAGAACAATTTGAAACCCAAAGAAAAGAAGACGAACAGAGAAGGTTTGAGGAACGCCAAGAAGAAACTCGCATGAGAAATAACATTGCTGAATCAACTGACAAGTTATCCGCCATTCTAGAGAAATTGAATGAGCTTCAGCGATTGCTAGTTGATAGGCTCAGGTAATAGCAATTCTTGGAATCCATGTTTTTATTTCGTTTCTCAAATATTTAGCTAAGAGCAGGGCTTCCTCAGAGATTAATGTGTCAATGCTCTGTCTGTTACCGTGCATGATTCTAGGAATCTCAACTGTCTTTTCAAAATAGGCTGTTAGGTCTCGCATTAGATTCATTGTTTTCTTATCGTTCAAGTATTCTCTTTTGCCTTTTCTGTTGCTTGAACAGTTTTCTGTTTTCACTGTGAAATCTCTTTTGTTTAGTTTGAGACAGAATTGTATCACATAGTCATCGCACAAAAACCTATACAATTCCATTAGGTCGCATACTAGACTAGGTTTTCCAAACTTGACCGAATGAACCCACCCTAAAAATAATTCCAATTTTGCGTTTAGAATTGCTTTAGTTACTTTCCATTTCAGCATTGTGTAAGCTAGATTTAGAATGTTGTTAATGCCATCATACGCACCTTTTGTTTTGCGTTTATCTATCTTCAATGTTTTAGGCAATAGCTGAAAGATTTGTTCATAGTATCTATCTGTTGTTTGTCCTTCTAATGCTAGAATTTTTCTTCTTGCTGTAATTAGATCGTGTTTGCATATTTCATCAAGTCTAGTTTTGACTGTGAACAAGTCATGCTGTCTTAAACCATATTTTCTTAGAATCTCATTTTGACCTTTCAGTTTTCCTAGAATGATTTGTTTAGCTATTTCTATGCCTTTACCATTTTCTAATGCTTGATACTGTTTTATTCTTGTTTCAACGTGTGAATCATCATCTATACTTCTTAGTGTAGCAACGGGCATACCTTTCTGTGTCATTATTAGAACGTCTATTTCCCAGAATCCAAAACTTGCTAATGCGCCAACTGAAACCATATTTCCGCTTTTCAGTATGACTTCTCCGATTTCATTTTCAAACTGTGGATAACGCTGTATGTTTCCATTTTTGTCTTTTATTATGTAACAACCTTTTTCTAATCCTAGATATTGACCAAACTGATCTAGAATTATCTTTTCTGTTTTTGCCTTACCCATCGTCTATGCACCAAGAAATAGTATAGGTTGAAAATCTATTTAAGGGTTTCTTTTAGGCAAATAGGCATGGATTTTGCCTATTTTGGTGCATAGACAAATGAGTTTCGGAAAACCCATTTAACCCATGCCTATCTGCCAATACACCTAAAGGCAAAACCCTCTTTTATGCTTGTCATGTCTTTATATAGTGTGCTCTCTCTGTGTCTGTGTCTCTGTTTATGATATGAGGGAGGAGGGGTGTGTGTGTGTGTGGGGATAGAAATTCTATGCACACACGATTTAAGCCTTGTCTGATGATACCAGTTAAAGGGAGTTTTGTTGACTGAATCTGAATCCCAGTTGAGGTTGCTGGCAAAGTATTTTGTGCACGGCATTTTGTTCTCTATCATAGGACTTGTCTTCGGTTTTGGGTCGTCAGGCATCCTTATGGTGCTTGTCCAGCTCGACACAATTTTCTTTATCAGCCCGCCAGTCGCTTGGTTAGCCCGCTGGGGCATTGGGTTGTTAATCGGGTTTGTTGTGCTGTTCTTTTTCATGGGGGGGCTTAACAGTATGCTAACGGGCTTTATCTGGCACATGTCGATCAAGACTGATTGGAAAACTGTTTTGGTTCACGGTTTGGCACTTTCTATCGCATTTATCATGGTACATATCCCGTCTATTGTCATCAGCCCCGCGGCGCCCAGCATAGTCACAGTTGTAGTGTTGTTCATTGCCTATGCTTTCGTCGACGGCTTTGTTGCCAGACACATTGCTGGTATGTGGCAAGCGGCAGAAGCACCCCTTGTGATGGTGGGAGAAACCCAAAGGTGTTCTTCAAACAATGTGTCAACTGCGGCAAAGACATTCCAATAGCGTCTGAGACTTGTCCTCATTGCGGAGCGGAGCAAAGGGAAAAGCAGCAGTGAGCTGACATCGCGGAATGATTTGTGTGTGTGTGCATAGAAATTCTATCCCAAACCTAATTGCTCTAACAAAATTCTCTCAGTTTTCCAGAGCCTAGGCTAGTTATGATTCCTATGTATGAACCATTGGAAACCTCAAAATGTGAGAAGCAAGGTAAGACTCCGCAGATCTCATCGCCTCGAGCTGCTCGGAAAATCTTGCGTACAACCCCAACATTGTGACTACGATAATGAAAGCCAGCTAGTAGGCCGTAATCAACTCTTGTGCCTTCCTCTATACGAATCTCCTTTGATAAACTGCAGTCCTTAGCTGCCTCATTTGTATAGTACATTACACAGATTTCTTTCCCAAATCGCTTGTGAACGTGAACCGAAGGCTTCAGGTCCTCAAAGAGATCCGTGTGCGTTGGGCTGCTAGGACAGCTCTGCCGTTTGCCCTAGCAAGCTTCTGAAGGTTGTAAGCTACGATTTTAGCGGTGTCCCGGTCCAAAGTGGCGCAGAATTCATCCATAACCCAAAACTGAGCCTTACTCTCCATCATCTTAGCAATCTTGTAACAGTAACGTTGCCCGTCAGAAAGCTCACGATAACGCCTAACGAAAAGAAAGGCATCATTTAAGCCTACTCGAGAAAGCAGCTCTAAGCCTTCCTCAACGGTTTTGCCCACAGTTTCAATTAGAGGCTTGTCAGGATCCACGTCGATGTCGGCGATGTTGATGACGCCGCCCAACTCAGGGTTATCTCGGATATCCTTCTCCAATGTGCGTAGCAAAACCGATTTGCCGCTGCCAGAATCACCCGTGATGTACACGATGTCGTTGAAGCCGATTTTTAGCTCCACGTTGTCGAAGATGACAAACTTCTGCTGCTGATCGGCGCCGAGCCCAAACGCTTCTGAAACCGCTATTGTGCGTGGTGTGATCTCTGTTGCTGTTTCATACGCAATGTCAACTATGAATTTGCCTTCTCGTTTATCATAGCGACGGGCATACTTCGTAATTTGGAAAAATTCCTTTCGCCCTGTCATGCTGGAATCATCTGCAAGAATGGTTCAGGTATTAATCTACGGTAGAGAACAAAGCCAAGGCGCAGGCCTAGTGGCAATCGTCATGTGCGCCTTGGGGATGGTTAAGGGCTATAGACCCGTCTTTTCTCAATTCGAAGCGCTCAACGTTAAGCTCACTAACCCGCTCAGCGGAATAAGCTTTTACTGTACTTCTACGCTCAGTGCAACAAGGATATGTGTCGACTTTGAATGAGAATGATTTGGCTGGTCAGATTGCTGAGCAGTTGGTTGGTCGCGGACGTGAGATTCGTTTGATTCTGGCAGCGGTGAGGTCTGGTACTCCGGTTTTGATTGAAGGCGGAGTTGGGCGAGGGAAAACTAAGGTTTCTTTGGAGGTGGCTAAGGCGTTGAAGCGTCCTTTTTTCCGTGTTGACGGCGCGCCTGACATGACGATGCAGAAGATTGTGGGTTGGTTTGATCCTTCCCTCGTTTTGCTGGAATCGGATGAGGCGGAGAAGCGGGATATCAAGCCTGGTTTTTCGTGGGACACGTTTATCGATGGACCTTTAACGAAGGCTATGAAGGAAGGCGGCATTCTTTTCGTTAACGAGGGCACCCGTCTTCCCTCTGACACGTGGAATGCCTTGCTGACAGCTATGGATGAGCGAATCGTAGTTATCCCCAAGCTCGGAACTATAAAGGCAGAACCGGGTTTTTCTGTTATCGTGACTGCGAATCCGATGGAGCATGCTGGGGCTTATCCTCTTCCTGAGGCAGCGGCTGATCGTTTTGTGTGGGTTCCTATGGAGCGTCAAGACTCGAGTGAGGAGCGGGAGATCATTCGTCGAGAGCTTTTACTACGAGGATATGAGGACATAGCCAAGAATGAACAAGCCTTGGATGTTATTGAGGCGTGTGTGAATCAGACTTTTCATCATCCCGACTTGGCCACGGGAGTTTCGGTTCGAGCTGGCATTCAGATGGGTTGCATACTTGCTGAGTTGGATGGAGACGCGCGCGATGAGGATGTGGTTCTTCAAGCAGCTCTCATGGCTTTTCAGAAGAAACTCAAGCTGAAAGATAATGTAACAAAGACTAGAGAGCAGATCACAGCTGAAGTGGTTAACGCGGCGTTTCACGGAGCCTTCCGAGAAAGAGTCAGCCGCCTACCAGACCGCCGCGACCCCTTTGCCAATGACGAGAATTCTCAAGCAGACGAAAGGAGTAGTGCCAAGCGAAAAGATGAGATTGATGAAGAGCTAGTGAGAAAGAAGGCAGTTGCTAAGCAGCCTAATAAATCGCTTGCGATGAGAGAGATTTACACGTTAAGGTCTTACGCTAAGGACAGACCTGAAAAAGTTGCGGAACAGCTCAACAGCGACCCTGAATACATCAAAGAGGTGCAAGGTGCGAATCCTGAAGTTTTCTTAGAGGTTTTCCACAAGGTTCGACCATGGCTTCACGAGAAGGTTTACGATCTCATTCTGCACACGTACACTGATAGCGTCTTGAGGAAGGCTGAAGAAATCTATCTCACTGGAGCCAAGTCGCCTTTGATGAGGCGAGTTGACTATGAATCTGGCAGAGAAGTGGACTGGGATGAAACAATCGACAGTTACACTGAGACAATGACGGTTAATAATGACACGATAGTTTCCAAAGAGCCTTCTCGAATCAAACGTTCCTTGGTTCTCATGATGGATCAGTCTGGTTCGATGGCTGGGAGAAAGATTTTGACTGCAGCCTTATGCACAGGTGTTCTCTCCCACGCGTTAAAGGATGAGGAGTTTGCTGTTCTCTTGTTCAGCAGCAAGGTCTGTGCTCTTAAGGAAATCAATGCGCGCAAAGACTTGCACAGGCTCGTAAGGGAAATCTTGGAGCAGAAACCTGAGGGCTTCACCGACATTAAAGGAGCGTTAGACATGGGGTTGAAACAAATGACGAAAGCCTCTTCTAAAGCCAAGATTGGCGTTCTCATAACAGATGGCATACACACGACAGAAGACCCTGTTCCGATAGCTGAGGAATACCCAGCCCTCCACGTTTTGGCGGTTCCGAGCGCAAGAGGAAAAGTAGTGAATTTCGAAAACTGTCGACGACTAGCTGAAGCAGGGAAAGGAAAGTTCCTCGTGCTGAGAAACTACGAGGATGTGCCTTCAACCGTGCTCAGGTTACTCACGTTTGATTGAAAATCAAATCCGCTTGACACGTTTTTGAGAACGGGACATTAATCGAAAACCAGATTAGCCACTTCAACAGACGCTCGCTTGCGTGAGTGATTGAAAATGGCTTTGGATGTTGTCTGCAAGATGGAAGTAGACCCGAAAACCGCCAAGTGGAAGTCTGAATACAAGGGCAAAACCTACTATTTCTGCGCACCCATGTGCAAGCAGAAATTTGATAGAACCCCAGAGAAATACGTCAAATCCAAGTAAAAGCGGAGCGTGTAGGCAGCGTTGGAAGAACGGGTAGAGTATCATAGAGGCTCTCGAGCAAATAGCAGAGTGTTCAAGGAAAGGGTGAAGCGCGCAAACACACTGATGGAGAAAGCTGGTCTCGATGCAATTCTCCTAACTAAGCCTCAGAACATGATGTATCTCGTGGGTGATGGTAGGCTCTGCGCTTTCGCCATAGTTGCGAAAAATGGAAGCACCTACGTCGCCGTGCCCAAGACCGACCTCGAAGACGTGAAGAAGACTTGTGCATCCGAACGCATACTCGGATTTGATGATGAAGTTGGAATGTTGCATTCGCTTATGCACATATGGAAGGAACTGGACCTGAAAAAAGGCAAAGTCGGTGTTGAAAACACTTTCTTGAGGGTTTCGATGCTTGAGATGTTCAAGCACCCACATGCTAAGCCTCCGAAGCTGGAATTTGCTGATGCCACTTCAATAATGACTGATTTGAGAATCGTGAAGTCCAGAGAAGAGGTTGAGCTGCTGAGGAACGCGGCGAAAGTAGCTGACTCAGCCATGGACGCTGCGATAAATGCAACCAAGGCGGGAGTAACTGAGACTGAGATCGCGGCTGAAGCTGAATACATGATGCGGAAGAAAGGCGCTGAAGAATTCTTTAGGACTTACGTAGCCTCGGGTCCTAGGTCGTCAATAGCTCATGGTGTAGTCAGTCTTAGAAAAGTGCAGAGGGGCGATCTGGTTATGATCGACATTCATCCGACCGTCAACGCGTACCATGCAGATCTCTGCCGCACAATATCTGTTGGAAAAGCTTCTGAAAAACAGCGCAAAGCGTTCAAGGTGTACATGAAAGCGCAAAGAGCAGCGGTGGAAGCCGTCGGTCCCGATGCGACTATGACGAAGCTTGAGAACATTATGCACGAGGTATTCGAAAAAAAGGGTTACGAAGCGTATTTTCTCGGTCCCCCGATTCACGGCGTAGGCTTGGAATTCGAAGAACCTCCGTTGCCGGCTGGACATGCTTTCTTTCACGGAGAAGAACCTAAAGATGAACTTAAGCCCGGCATGGTAATATCAATCGGCAACTGCGGTCTTTACTTGGGCAATTTCGGTGTAAGAGTTGAGGATACAGTTGCAGTAACAGGCAAAGGCTACGATGAATTAACCAAGTATAACAGAGCGCTAGAATGACCAATATCAAAGAACACGCCAGCGAAACACGCGGCATCAAGATCGCGTTGCTAAGCTACTCGGCACTGGTTGTCCTCCAGCTAGGGGCATACGCCTCAACTGGAGTTCTAGTGCTGTTGGCGCAGGCTTTAGAAATGCTGAGCGACGTCTTGGTCTCCTCTTTTCTCTTGCTATCGACGTACTGGTCGCGGAAGCCAGCCGACGAGTTCCACATGTTCGGTCACGGGCGAGGTCAGAACGTTGCAGCCTTGGTTTCAGCCACAATTCTGATTTTCTTCATGAGCTTAGAGATGTTTCGAGAGGCTGTTCCAAAACTCTTTCAGACGCAAGAAGCTGGTGAATTGCCTAACACAAGTCTTGCTTTGACTGTGATAATTATCGGCGTGGTGGTCATCGCTGTTCCAACCATTGACATTCTTAGAGTTAAGACGAAAGGAGCTTCCGTAAGAGCGCAGTTGATTGCACTTCTGAAAGACGAAGTGTCTTACGTGGCAGCGCTGATCGCCGTGATTCTCGTTGCGCAAGGCTACCCTGTGGCTGACCCTTTAGCTTCCACGTTTGTGGCTGCAGTAATTGCTTCCAGCGGCATATACTTGTTTAAAGATAATGTTCATTACCTTGTGGGCAGAGCACCCAGTAGAGAATTCATGGAAAAGATCGAGTCGACCGCAAAGTCTGTGAAAGGCGTCTTAGGAGTTCATGATCTGAAAGCTGAGTACGTGGGACCGAACATGGTTCACACGGGTTTTCACATAGAGGTAGCAAGAGGCACACCCATAGAAGAAGCCGACAGAATCGCTGAAGAGGTTCAAGACAAAGTTAGCCACGAGACGGGCTGCAAACACTGCGTAATCCACGTTGACCCATACAGCTCAAGTGGGCAAGACCCAAAGAAGTAAAATTCAACGCCGTACGCATATATCGTACACACACGCCAAGGATCTGACTGCCTTGACTAAAGTCCTTTTTGTTGAGCCGCCAAAAGACTACTGGTTTGTAATGGGCGAGTATCTTCCTCCCCCTTACGGAATCCTTCAACTCGCCGCGTATCTTGAAAGCCAAATCAAGAATGTGGACATCGAGGTTGTCGACTGCCAAGCCATGGGCTTAAACTGGGAAAAACTTGAGAAACGCATTGAATCCTTCAACCCAGACGTCGTTGCCTCAAGCGGGTTTGCTACATGCAACGCATATGTGACAGCGCGAACCCTTGAAACAGCCAAGAAAATCAGTCCAGACGCCGTGACAGTTACAGGCGGACAACACTATACGGTTACTGCCCAAGAAAGCCTTGAAGCCTATCCCGAAATCGATGTTATCGTCAGGGGAGAAGGCGAGCAGACGCTTGTGGAACTAGTGGAAGCGGTCGACAAAGCGCATAAGAAACCAGATCTCTCAAAGATCAAGGGCATATCCTTCAGGCATGGACAGACAATTAGACACAACCCGGACAGACCTTTGATGGAAAACTTGGATGCTCTGCCCTTTCCGGGATATCATTTCGTCAAAGACTATGTCCACAAGTATCACTTCACGATGATGGCGGGGCGCAAGGGCTACGGCATGGTGGAAGCATCACGCGGCTGCCCTCACCGATGCACTTTCTGCTCCCAATGGAAACATTGGCAAGGCGTCTGGAGACACAAGTCGATCAAACGAGTCGCCGACGAAATCGAACATCTGTATAATAATTATGGAATCCGGTTAATGTGGCTGACCGATGACAACTTCGGCTTTGGCAAACGCATGGAAGAACTCTGCGATCAACTGACTGCTCGCAGATTCTCAGATGACTTAATCGTCTTTATGCAGGGACGATGCGACGACGTTGTGAACAACAAGGACCTGCTGCCAAAGATGTACAGGGCGGGAATCAATTTTCTGCTCCTCGGCGTTGAAAGCCACAGCAAGTTCACGCTCAACAGCTTCCGAAAAGGAACCAACCCAGACGACAACAGAAAAGCAGTTCGATTGCTGAAGGAAAACGGCATCTTTTCACAAGCCACATGCATAATCGGAGAACGAAGCGACACAGAGAAGACAATCAATGACCTGAGGGAGTTCATCAACTTCATAGATCCCGACCTCGCTATATTCATGATTTTAACGCCGTATCCAGGCACCGACCTTTTCGAAGAAGCCAAACGCAACAGCTGGATCGAAGACTGGAACTGGGCTAACTACGACATGGTCCACGCCATAATGCCCACAGAAACATTGACCCGAGAAGAACTTCAGCACGAGCTTTATCGATGCTACCGAAGTTACTTCGGATCGTGGCGCAGGCAGCTTCAAGGCGTGTTCTCACGTAATGCCATAAAGAGAAGAACCTACCGCTACATGATGCGCCAAGGCGTCCTGAGACAGTTAAAGAGCCTAGTCCCAGGTTGACCCAAGTTTGCAGCGACGCAACCCCAAACTGAGCAAGGCTAGTTTTCTTTTTCAAGCTTCAGTTTCATTCTTCGGATTAGCCCTTGTAGTCTTGCTTGCAGTCAACCCGCAAGTTTCACCAGAAGCCTTTGCTTGGCGCAAACCTTTAGTCGGTACCGCTTTCGCAACCGTTTGTGCACTAGGAATTTTAGCTGCCCTGTCGCCCGGTAGATGTTCAGGAAGGTTCAGAAGCGATTTGAAAAAGACGAAGCCATTTCCACAAATTTCTCATGCCTCTGCCTCTGCTCTAAGTGGGCATCACCCTAAGTGCAGCCAATTTTCGGGGCACGTTTTCACTGTAGGTGGAAGAGTGTTCTGCGCCACTTGTTCCGGACTGCTGTCAGGCGCAGTGCTTGCACTTGCAGGCGTTGCCGCCTATTTCTTCGGGAATTTGCAGATAGGTCAGAATGCGCTACCAGCTGTCGCCGTCGGTGTTGTGGGCGTTGCGCTAGGATTGTTGCAGTCCCTGCTACCCATTCAAAAAGGTGTTATGCGTTTGTTCACGGGCGCTTTTTTTGTGGTTGGAGCGTTTCTCATCCTGTTAGGCGTCGAAGAGCTGACACATGACGTTTTTGCGGACTTCTTCATCGCAGCCCTGAGCATTCTTTGGATTACGACAAAAATATCATTTTCAAAATGGGATCATGAGCGAACTTGCTTGCGTTGCGCAACGGAATCCTGTGACGCGAAGGGAAATCCCGAGGAATAAAGAAGGGTTAGTAGCGGCGGGTTGATCGGTAGATTCCGCCTGCTATTATGAGTATGCCTATGATGATGATTACTAGCCACCAGAGTTCAGGTGCCTGAGAAATCCAACGTTGTTGTTCAGCTAGTGTGAATATGCCCCAGAGAAGTATCAATGAGCCGATGGCTATGCCTGCTATAGCGCCGCCGTGGGGAAGCCCAAAGCATTCGCCTTCAGCTCGTTTCCTCTCATATCGTCGTGATTCAGTTGTTCCAGTCTGCAGGCTCATGCCGCATTTTACGCAGTACGCTGCCGCGTCTTCGTTCTTCGTGCCGCATTTTGAACAGTAAACCAATTCTGTATGCTCTCCGTTCACATCTTCGATTCCATTTTGTTCTTAAGGCTTTTGGAGCCTCGGGCGGGATTTGGACCCGCGACCGCCGCCTTACCAAGGCGATGCCCCACCAGGCTAGGCTACCGAGGCACAATATGCTCAGCGCACGTTATTTTCACGTTAACCGTAAATTAAGGTTTCCCGCCAAATCCGCTGGGCGCCAACACACCAAAAGAATTTTATGCAAACAACCTGAACATGCATAGTTCGTGCGCGCCTGAAACCGAAGCAAGCGTAAAAGCATTTCAACTCTGGGGAGGCTACGCTTGATAATATTTTTCAGATGATGAAGACGAGCAGGGATTAGAACAGTTCCCGGCTGTCATGATAGAAAAAAGTTGACTGATGAAAAACTTCCATCCTCTTTTCAATATTAATCGAGAACCAAGAAGTCAGTATTACACTGTCTAAGCTGGAGTTAATAACATCTGAAAACTCAGCGCCACAGATAATCCACTATTCTTAAGTTTAGTATGAACTCTAATATCTCTGCTTTGACATTCACCACGCGCAGGTTGTTATGGGAGCGGGGGTTTCCAAGCCTGGTCTAAGGAGCAGGGCTTAGGACCCTGTGGCGTAGGCCTTCGTGGGTTCAAATCCCACCCCCCGCACCAGCCTCGCGTGAACCATAGCTGTGAACATCACGAGAAGATTGAAGTTAAATCTGAATGCTCACGCAGAATTCCCGATTCGCAAACCTTTTTTTTGTGCGCTCAGAGAAAAGAGGCAATTTGGATTCGGCGGGCTCGAGTTGTCAATAAAAGTAAAGGACGTTATGGTTCAAAATGTCAAGACTGCAGACATTGAAGAAACCGTTCTAACAGCGACGGAGATAATGAACAGACACGAAATCGGCTGCATAGTAGTCGTCAACAAAGAAAAACCAGTCGGCATCGTAACCGAAAGGGATCTGCTAAAAAGAGTACTTTTTTCCAGAAAGGACCCGGGCAAAATACGGCTACATGGAATAATGTCAAAACCACTCGTGTATGTCGCCCCCAACATAACTCTAAACAAAGCTGCGCACGTGATGATCAGACAGCGAATCAAGAAATTGATTGTAATGAAGAATGAGCGCCTGATGGGTATTCTGAGCCTCACAGACGTAGCCTCGGCGCTGAGAAAAAACAATGCAGGCGTTAAGCTTTCTTTAAAGAATGCACCAAGCAATTTCAAAAAGACTCTCGAATTGTATGACGTTGACCTAGAAGAAAGAAGATGCCCACAAATTGTAATTGGTGGATCGTTAATCAACTGTTTGGGGCCAAAATGTATGTGGTTTGATGAAAACGGGTGCAGAGGTAGTTTGCGTTCACGGGACTAATTTTCGCTGTCCTGCAGCAATGTCAAGACAAAAATACACCTCTGAAGACGATCACGAAAGCTATGTTAAATTCAAGAAACACAGACGGCTGGTCTCAACAACAGATTCGCGAACAACATGCCCGAAGACAAGAACAGCAGAACAAGGAACAAACTAACCAAACACGATTTGGTTTGCGTCACTTTCTCATCTCCTCTGATTCGTCCTCTCATTCATGTCTTACATAGATTAGTTTTGCCCTAGACCGCTTCCTAGGGTTCTTGAGGCATCTGCCCTTCGTTGGGCAGTATTTCTCTGCATGAAAATTGAAAGCTTTAAACACCGGCTCCATTGTTTCCCTGTTGATTGAGTAGATTCGTTCTTTCCATTTCCTTTCAACAAATACAAATCGACACTCCACTAATGGTTTCAAGTTATGCGAGATCATGCTCTGCTCCTGTTTCAGCGCATCCGCAACCTGTTTGACGTTCATGGGACCTCTGCGCAAGTTTTCAAGGATGGCTAATCGCGTAGGATTGGCTAGAACCGAGAAGAACCTATAGCAAGTCTCGGCTAGACTTTGTTTCAAGGACTAGACCAGCCCAACGGACTCAGATGAAATATTCTTCAACAATGGATAAACCTTACTATGCAACTCCAAAAAAAAGGCGACATGCAACAAAACTATGAATCACGCAGATATCAAAATCAACTGGAAAAAACTACTCAGCCCACGTCATACTTACTGTGTTAGCTACTGTCCTGCAACACGGTAGTCGTGTAAGACACAGTCTTTATGCCCCGATTATCTAACAGTGTCACTTCAGCGCTTGAAGGCACCAAAGGACCATCCCAGCTTATCTTAATCTCATAGATGAAGTAATTGTACGTAGAGCTGTAATAGCGCTTAGCGGTAAAACTCTGGTTTGCACCACTTAACTTCACACTAGGAAAATTGCTTGCTTGCAGATTAATCACAGGTTCTGGCCCTTCCTTGTCTACTGACACATAAATGAGTACATAGCGTTTGCTTGATTTGGTGTACCATATAGCATCCCGAATACTCATTTTCAGAAATACATGAGATGAGAAATTGTATCCCGTCAAACCCGCCGACGCAATATCAATGCTCACCGTGGCATTTGAAGCAACATACGACGCGGGTTGGTTCCAAGTGCGATTCAAACCCAAACTGTACTTCAGACTAACTCCATATGCAGAACGAGCCTCATTTGCCAGTGCATAACCTACGTCAACGCCAAAACCGGGATACGCATTTCTCACATCCCTAATCCATTGGTTAAAATAGTCCCTCAGAACGGTGGAGTTTGATGTTTGCGCATAGTTAGCCAGTCCGACTTGAAGAATATTACATGATGCTGTTTTGACGCTGTCTACTATTGTGACGTACTCTTCCCATCTTTCCTGCCTATAATAAGTGACGGTTCCATAAATGACCGTGCTAACCGACACTATCATGATGGAAAGCAACATAGCCCCGATGATTATGAACTGCCCTTTCGTTTCCCTAGCCAGCCTCATTCTTACCCAGTCACCAGCTTTAGAAGCAGAATTCTTGGGTTGTAATTCGTCCGATATCCTGGCACAATGTACGTCACCGAAGCAACAGCTCCTGAAGAGCTGAAAACCTGCTGATCTCCGTACTGCATCAAAGGATGGCTAATCCGATTATAGTTTATGTCATAGATGGACAAGTTGAAGTAAACGTTAGTAGGTAGTGAGACCACGAGAGCAGAAGTGAAATTCGCCCACTCAGAATTGTAAACATACCGTGCCAACAACTGCTGTTCATCGATATCATGCAGAATGTTGTGACCGATTTTCTCCAGCTCGCTTGTATCATGCGCTTGACTGGAAGGAGTTGCAGCAAAAAAGTAGAGGAACGTGAGTGCTGAGATTACGATCAGTGAAGCCATTATGGCCTCAACGACACGCATTTGACCTTTGACGCTTCTACGATTCCTCACTTTTGTCATTTTTGTTGTCAAGTCTTCCACAGCCGTAACTCTGCAACGTAAGCCATCCCTGCAATTATGACATCTCTCGAAATAGACGCCGAAGCCCCACTGCTAACAGGCACATTGTTGAACCGCATTATGCCACTCTGTCCCCACAACCCATAAGGACCAATCAGCACTGCCAAAGTTCGACCGCCTGGCTCATCTGTCTCTGTGCGGAAGGTTATGATCAACACTCCTGGTTCACTTTCATAAAGTCCGTTGAAGGCTTGGCTCCAAAGAGTTTGGCTACCGTAATTCAGTTTGTTGTCGTTGCCTGTTCCAGTGCCATTCAATAGAGAAATCGATGTTTCGAAATTGTACATCATGATGTTAGTTATCCATCGTGCATCATTTGAACCAGGGACATCTTCAGGCATGCTAAGTACTATCGTGTTGCCGACAACGTTGATCTTGGCAATGTCATCTGGATCATGCGTATCTTGGGCTGACACAACCAGTGTCGCTCTGTCAGCAACAGTAACTCGGAAGATAACCAAGACATCTTTGATCTTATCGTTTCCACTCACACTGACTGTCAGACTTCCACCGCTTCTTCCAAGAGAGTCCGTATTTGTCACGACGTTCGAGGTATATGTCATATAGCTACTGGAATCGACAGCGTAGACTATTGTTGCACGCACAATAGCATTAGGTACAGGTTGTCCGTCATAACGTGACACGTTGGCGGTGAACGTGATAGTTGCGGTATTGTCGTTGGGTCTCGCGATGTTCACGTTTCGGGACACATTGAACAGAGGACGAAAAACAAGACCAAAGGCGTAGCCAGACAGCCCCAGCAGCTCCTGAGCCCTTTGAAAGGAAATGTTTCCCATAGGATTGTATGCAAGCCTTTGAACCTTATTTGAGTCCAGAACGTACAATGAAGGATCGTTCAGAGCAGCTAAACCAAAACGCTTCACATCACTCTCATTGAACATGCCTGTGCCATGCATAGATCCCCAGTTATTCGGATAGCCCTCATCAAAGAGAATCGTCTTCATGACTGATAGAGCTACGTTTTGCAGTTGCTGCTGATCCAGATACAAAAGGTTCACGTAGCTGAGGCTGGGCACTACGAATACAGCGGCAATGAATATGGCGCCCAAAACTACAGCAGCCATCATATGGTCATATGCTTCGCCGGTCATTTAGCCCATCTCCTAGGTCCGCGCATATATTATCACCGAAGACTTGCGACACCATATACCTACCCTTGCCACCATAAAAACGTATCGTGGCGTCTGCAGTCTTCGCACGCTTGATGATCTGCGTTTTCGTTGCGCGTCACCCCTTATAGGCTATCCATACGTAGACGTTTTGGGCAGCGCGTTGACACCCAGCAACAGCAGCCTTAACACTGTATCCAATAGTCTGCGTCTTCATAGTGTCCACTTTCAGACCTCTTGGAAGCCACGAAGTCACATTGAGCCAAGACTTCCCTTGGATCACGCCTTTCACTGTCTGGGCATTATTGCCTGCATCGTAAGTGATATCAAGAGAATAGAATGATCCGCCAACATCCAATGGCAACCTGAGACTCTTTTCCAAGGGGGGGTTCGTGTTAGTAGCATTTAGCAGCAGGTACAGATTGGCTATTGTATCCGCCACATAGTCTGTGAGTTCCCGCAGCTCTCTCCTAAGCATCTCAGATGAAATGTTGTCAACAACATAGAAGTAAAAAACCTGGACAGCGAATACCACTGCAATTAAGGCACCGGTCAAAATGAGGTGGCTTAGGGTTGGCGCCGCCATGCAATCTCACTCCTAAACGTTTACCTGCACATTGGCGACAACAACGTTGTACACAACTGTTCCAGGAACTGTTAGCGTAACTGGCACTTGGCTTGCAGGAGCGCTTCCTATCTGAACCGAAACTACACTCGTTTGATTAGTAACTCCAGTGAAACGATGAGACGCGGTTGTCACACTCAAGGTCTTGGCTTGTAGATCGAATTCGTTGACATATGACCATGCACTTGGGACTAACATTGAGAGCTTGATTACCCAAATGTCCACGTAGTTGGTTTGCGTACCGTTTACAAGAATAACTGAGGTTCGCATGGCGCGAATTCGATAGTCCAGAGTCATGCTGACCATGCCCGGTTGTTGACGGATGACGGCTCTGCCGTAGCCGTCCGAACTGCTGGAGATCAGTGAGCTGCTGTTGCCCAAGATGTATGATTCATAGTTCGGGTCGAATGAGACGTAGTCGGTGCTGAGCCAATACTTTACTATGCCAGTCATGCCCGGATAGGTAGCATTGGAAAGCGACCGAGCCACACCGTTAACAGTGGCACTTATTGTAATGCTGTTTGCATTGGGAATTAGCTGCAAGTAACCATATTGTGCTGCGAATCTTGCTGAGCGGGTTGCGCCTGGCTTCCATGCGACGTTCTCTAACGCGTCGTTATAGGCCAAAATGGATTTCTTGGCAACTTCCCACTCAGATATTCCTCTTTGCTGGTCTAGCATTTGATAGGCATAGATAAACGCTGCCAACACCAAGGCAACCGTCACTGCCGTCATGATCATGGCTGATAAGGTGTACGAAGCGGCTCTGTTGTGTTTGAGAAAAGGGAGAAGCTTCAGCCTTCTCAAAAAGTCACCATCTTGGGAACGATAACTGACGCCACCAACGTGAGTATCACGAGCAAAGCTGAGTGCTTGAAGCCCGCTGCAATCGATTCCTCACTGATTTTGCCTGCTACCAAGCCAATCATGAAAACATGAATCATCACAGACACGCTGAAAGTCATTGAAAGGCCTGATATGTCAATGCGTGATCCGCCAACGCCTTCAGTGGCCATGCTTGAGGTCTTGGTCACGAATATGAGTGTCAAGAGAGTTGTCGACACTAGCATAATAGCAGCGAAGTATGGGATCAAGAGGAATGGTCGAGAGTTGCTCTTCTTCTCCCTCTCAACTTCCTGCGTCATGTTGTTGAAACGGGTCAACGATTCAATCATCGCGATAGTTCCACCGCCCACATCGATTCCTTCAACCAGCAGGAATATGACTAGCTGAGAAAGCCAGCTCTTAGTCCGCTTGATGAAATCCATAAACACCTGCCTCAACGGTATACCCCAAGAAAGCTGCGATGAAATTCTCTCCAAATCATTGGTGAACTCACCGTAATTCCTTCTAGACAGATTCTCAATGCATTTCTCAGGCGCCATACCTGTTTTTCTGATTTCGGTTAGGTCTCTGAGAAAGCTGGCAATCCCTTTTTCAACTTCTGACTTCTTCTTGGCTAGTCGAGTGTGCACAATTGCAGCAGGCATTGTAGCTATGAACAAACAGACTGCAAGAGCAGTGGGCAGATCAACAATGCTTTTAATTGCATCGAAAACTGGAATCTGAATGAAGCCGCCGAAACCTGTGAGCGAAAGAAAGAGCACTGCAGCAACTGCAGATGATATAGCAGCAACTTTGTATGGTCGGTATTCGGTTATGGGGCTTTTCGGTTGCATGTCGTGAGCCAAGTATATAAACACAAGAGAGAGCATAGGCGCGAACACATATGTGTACAAGATCATGGTCGAGTACATCCCTACGCCCGTGCTGTAAATTGCATCAACGCTGAACAGGATATAGAAGCACAGCGACATCAGAACCATGACAATGACGAAAGACTCAAGCAATGTACCTAGGCGTTCCGCTGCAGCCTTGATTCTCAGAGATCTGTGCTTGAAGATGTCATGCGTCTTGGCTTCGAGAAAGTGACTGATGTCTCCCCCAGTTATGACTGTGGAGGCGTAACCCGCCATGAAATCTCGGTATGTGTCCAACGGATGGTTCTTGGCCGAGTCTTCGAGAGCAGAGAGAGGGTCAACGCCAAAGATTTCAACATCACGCATGATCTCTCTAGCTTCACGTCTCATAGCAGGCATCAGATGAACATTACACAATCGCTTGATGCTCATGTAAGGCGATATGCCGCCCGTTGCCATGACAGTAATGTACGCTGACGCGAAAGGTATTTCCCGTTCTAGCGAACTCGCTCTCTCGCCTGCTTTCATTGAAGGCGTGATCATGAACACTATCATAATGAATAATGGCATAGGAACCAAGAAGACAAGGAAAACAAACTTGAAGAGATAAAGCAGGATCAGAGCTGCCACTGTCACTGGTATTGTCAGAACTGCTGAGAGAAACATCAATGTGACGTAGGTTTCCGGATAGATTTTCATTCCTGCTCTTTTGAGATTGCCCTTGAACTCGAAGATGGTGCTCAAGAATTTTGGAGCGATGTTGCCGAAGAGGCGGTATGACCAGCCTTCTAGGCTATTGAGAAGTGGCAAATGCTTCCACCCTCTTCTGGTAGAATTCATCTGGTCTTGCATAATACTCGGAGATGATGGCTGCTACGTCACGGTAACTTCGTATCTTATGCGCACGCATCCACTTGAGGACATTCTTCCGTTTCTCAAGCTCATCTAAGACCTCCTGCTCGGTCTTGCCACTTTTCTTCGCTATCGTAGGAATAAGCACGCCCTTATCGATCGAGGAAGCAAAGTCGTCATCAGCTGGACTCCAGTTGTAAGCTTTCTTGTACTTTTCATAGTCCGCTATTTCCTCAACCGCGGTCAGGCGTCGATAAGCTCTCATTTCACCACCCTTTGGCAAATGCACTCGCTGAACCACAGCAATAACGTTCATCAAGGATATGTAGGCAGGAGCAATATCCATTGGTTTCGAAGTCAACCGTTTAACCGCTGAATTAACACTTTCAGCGTGCATGGTACACATGCCACCGTGACCTGTCGCCAGAGCTTGGAACAACACGTAAGCTTCGCTACCTCGAACCTCTCCTACGACAAGATAGTCTGGACGATGTCTCATAGCTGCTTTGACTAAGTCGAACAATGAAACTTCGCCGCTGTGGTTCTCGCCGAGACCGTAGCTTTGACGGGCTATGAAGGCAACCCAGTTCTCATGCGACAGATTAAGCTCAGCTGTCTCCTCGATAGTCAGAATCTTGCTGCCTGGACGAATTAGACAAGCCAAAGCATTTAGGGCAGTGGTTTTGCCGGCACCCGTTCCGCCCAGCACCATGACTGATGCTCTGTTCTCAAGGGCCATCCAGAAGTATGCTGCCACTTCTTCTGAAAGTGTGCCCAAATTGATCATGTCGATGATTGAATATGGATCTTCCCTGAACTTCCTGATGGTAAACGTTGTACCGAAAGGCGTTACTTCTCGTCTATAGCAGACTGCGAGCCTGTGTTTACCTGGCAGTGAAGCGTCGACAATGGGGAAAGCTGAGCTTACATGCTTGCCGGACATGTGAACTAGTTTGACGATTAGGTTGTCAAGTTCTTCATCGTCTTTGAAAGACATGTTGGTTTCAAGGCTTTCGAACTTTCTATGCCAAATATAAACTGGTTTGGTAACACCGTCACAGGAAATATCCTCAATGTTGGGGTCATGCATGAGAGCATCAATATGGCTGAAGCCGACCAAATCACGCTCAGCATGGTAAATGATCTTTGACCATGATACGTCCGGTAGCCATCCCAAGCTGATGCGGTACTTGTCCACTATCTTCTTAGCTTCATTGTCGAAGAACTCTCTTGGATTCTTTATTTCTTCCCGTGGCGACTTGATCTCAGCGAGCAGAACTTCCAATATCTTGTTGTAGATTTCTCGTTCAAAAGTGTCCAATTGCAACTCGTCTAGAATGTACTTGTACTCGCCTGTCGCGGGGTTCTGCACGATAACCGCATGAGCGAACGGTTCATACAGGCTAGTTCTTTCAACAACATTATAACCGCGTGGAATGGACAATGGCGGCGCGGGAGGAATTGCGTCAACCTTTGGCTTCTTACCTAGACCTATCTTTATCCCTGAGAGTTTGAGGTGTACCATTGTAGTTCTCCTATACATGTAGTAAAAGGTCCTTCTCTTAAATCTTGCGTCTTACTACAACATAAATAAGAAACCCGAGCAACATCAAAAAATGGATCAAAATGGCATTCGAAACATTAGAAAGTGTCTGGTCGAAATCAACCATTCACTTTCAAAGACGGCAATCTTAGAATGACAGCTTCATACAATAGAAAACCGCCAAAAACGCTAACAGCACCTTGAATGGCATTGAAGATACTTATCGCCGGAAGCCAAGCAACCACCACTTCAATCCGGGCTGTTGTAAAGACTGGAAGAAGAAGATAGTTTGCAGCAGCCATGGCAATCACGCGCACCAAAACGCCAGAAGCCATGGACAAAGTCTTCCACCATCGACTGGCAGGTCTGCGAGCTCTCAAAACCAAATAAACACCAACAATCGTGGAGAACTCAGCGAGAAACTTCATGAACCCGCTGAACCCAGTTGGATCCCGCAAAGATATGCTTCCCCACGCCACCAACCCGGTTATAGTTCCAGAAAGGAAGCCAAAAAGAAAGTATGAGAGCAGCATCAGGACACCAAGCGCATCAAATCTGAGCATCGGTAGAATTGGAAAAGGGATTTTCAGCCCTCCAATCTTGAATGCCCAGTCAAGGACAGCCACCATTGAGCCCAAAAGGGCGGTCCCTGCAATGAAGACGCTTTTTCGCTTAATGTAAAGCTGAGTCAAATCGCCGACACCTTCACTTTTAGCGTTTGGTGTTGTTGCGAAACTATATTAACTTTTTGTCTGAATTTTTATGTCTATAAAGTCATAATAGAGTTGCGCAACACTCATTCGTGCTCTATCTGTTGCGCTAGTGAGAGAATTTCTCTTACCAAATCAGGGTGCAACGGTGACAGGACACGAGAACGCCCCACCTCAAAGATCTGCACCAACCCCGCCCTTTTCAAAACGTCCACATGACGGTAGACAGCAGCATAGTCCATTTGCAGAGCCTTGGCAACTGCCTTGATGTGAAGTGGACGCTTTGTCTCATTGATTATTGCAAGAATTTTGAGCCGAACCGGATTCCCCAAGGCACTGAACACAACGGACAGCTGCTCTTGACTCAGCTCACCTTTATTTGACATCGGGCATTCACTCCGTTCTTCTTTAGTATTTTCACATTTAATTTATGACATTTTTGCTCACTTTTCACGCAGAGGTTTTTGGACAGGCACAGTTGTTATGAATCTATCCATCATGACGGGATACCGAACCTACGGTGTATACGTGGCAGCAGACCGACGGAGATCACAAGGGGACGATTTCAACAGTTAAACAAGGGTTTCTTAGAAGATTTCTCTTTCCCCAAGTTTTCGCAAAGCCTTGCCCTTCAACCTCACGGTTGGAATCGTGGTTTTTTCAGGCTCTGTCTCCACAGTTTTTCTTCTAACGCTTTCGCCACACACGCCATGAGGCAGCAAACGGCGTTTTACACATGTGGCAAAGTTACAGCTGACAACATCGCAGTTATCCTCGGTCCATCTGCACCAGATTGCATCGCCACGATACATCATCGCGTTCTTGCCGCATCTGAACAAGCTACACTTTGGAGAACAATATTGAACTCCAGCCAAAACCAACACCTCGTCGTGAAAACTAACTCATATTTCCAAGTGTTGTTTCTCTAACCGTTCCTCAACAGATCGCTAAAGTGAAATGTGGATAATAAAGTTTTCTTGAACTCACCGCTTGGTTTGTTTTCGCAAAACCTTCAAAATGCGCGCTCTAGTCAAGACGAGCAAAACAACAATCAAGAGTACAATGAAGATCATTAGGACAAAAACGCTAGCAGCGATCGGATAACCCATCAATGCAACATACTCACCCACATTGAAAGCCACTTCATTCGACCCTGCTCCCAAGAACTGCGTTTTGACTCCCACAAGCTTGCCAGCCAAATAAACCGATACCCGAGAGTCACCACCCAACAAAGAGACAAACCGTGCCGAGCCACTGCCACCCGTGGTCTGGCTAGAAACCAAAACGAAACCCTGATCAGTCGGGCGTTCAATCCTCACTTCAGCATTCGCCATCGGCTGACCGAAAAAGTCGAAAACCCAAACAGCGACATCAACGTTCAATGTTCCAAGATTGAAAGTGAACGCCAAAGGCTTGATCAGGTCTAGTACAGTTTCACTGAGAAGATCCTCGCCCCTATAAGCCCTTAGTATGTATCTTCCGAACGGTAACGAGAAGAAAGCATCGCCGCTCAGGCTCGTCTCCTTTGACTCAAGTGGCGTCGTGACTCCCGAAGTCCATTCATAAGCGTGGATACTGATCCCGGCAGCATCGCCATTCTTGGAATCTAAAGCATGAACGTTCAACTCGTGGGTCGGCAAGGTAAGATTAAGGGTTACCCAAGGCGATGCGGGCTGAGACTCGACGCTTACCGATGTGTTACTGAAGAGCAAGCCATACCGCGAGGCTTCGACTTGATACGCGGTGTTTGTGAATAGATTTTTGAGCGTTGCCATCCCGGTTGCATTGGTTTGACCATTTGTGACATCTGTCGCTGTCTTGTTGTCTCGTGTGGTGAAGTTGTACCTTAGCGCAATATCGATTAACGAGACCGCCACATCATCTTCTGTCTTAACGGTTGTCAGGAAATTGACCAAGCGAAGCGGAAAGACCAACTGCGTGTCTACTCTTATCGTCTGGTTCAAGAGTAGACCTACCTCCTTGTTCCTGATCACACCCTTGAAAGTGTAGTTGCCACCGTCAAGATTGAACCGCAACCAGCCCGTTGAGTTCGTGTTTCCTTTCACCAGGACTACGCTTGGAGCAGTCTGATTGTAAACTTCGATTAATGCGCCTTCAACCGCTTCAGCCGCCAGATTCTTCGCCTGGACAAGACATACTACCCCAGTAACGTTGAAGTCTTGAGCATCGCTTGGCGTTTTGACAGTCCCGGTCGAAGTTGTGTTTGCAAATGAAATGTGATAAGTTCCGGGTGTAGCATTCACGGGAACCTTCCAAGACAGCGTAACGAGTCCGCCAGCGTTGGCTGTGAAGTTCTTAGGAAATCCAGAAACAGACGATGACCCAGTCTCCACGTTCACGGTGACTACTTCTGATGGCTCGTATCCAGCAGCCTGAATCTGGACGTTCTCATTCCTGCGATACACAGTCTTGTCAGTCAAGCCCACTGAGAACTGCGTCGCAGCAATTGTGTCGTTGAAAGCCGCGAAATATGTTCCAGTGAGGTTTGTGTGCGCGCTGAAGTCGTTTGGATAGGTCTTGACTGCTCCGCCTGAGCCTGTTGAGGTTGTGTTTGAAAGTTGTACAATTGCTTGGTTAGTTTGATTAGCCGGTTTTTTCACTGTGACGTTTGCAGAATAAACCGTGTTGGGTGCCCCTCCAGTGACGTTGACTCTTATGCTTGTTGTGGCGCCCTGCTGAAGCTGCTCTGGCGGTAACGGAGTCTCCACTTGTAATATGAACTCTGTGCGAAGAGTGAAGGTAGTTGAACCTACATTGTCTATGGTAGCGTTGTTGTCAATCAGCTCCACAAGAATAGTTCGACCTGGAAGCGAGGCGTTAGTCGGAGGGATGGCAATTGATGTGGTAACTTGGGTGCTAACAGCTTTGCCCGTAGTGAGGTTTTTGGCCTGATCCCATCTTATCGTGAAAGTTCCATTTACTGTACCTATCGTCCCTGTCACTGCCACAATGTCTCCCACGTGGCCGCTTGTTGGGTCAAGCAAGATCGAGGGTGTCGCCATCACACTTGGCCCTGGAAATATTTCCAAGGCTGAGAGCACGCTTGTCAGAGCTAGAAAAAGTGTCAAGGTTTTCAACGCATTAGTTTTCATGTCGATCTCCCGAATGCAGTCTGCCCCAAACCAAGTATGCAAGTCCGAAGTTGTGAATCCTTTCCGCAGTGTCTATTTTAAGCTTTGCCATGGTTGACTCGAAGCCAAAACCTTAGTACGACAAAGACCTTTTGTGTACAGAAACTCAATGCGTCAACAAGGAGAGCCAGCATGCGTCTAATGCTTGTGATAGGCGCACGTCCCCAAATTATCAAGTCAGCGCCGATAATCCGCGAAGCTCAGAATCACAAAGAAATCGAACTTCAACTAATCCACACTGGTCAACACTACGATTTTGAGATGTCCAAAATTTTCTTCAATGAAATGGAACTACCAGCACCTTTAGCCAATCTGGGTGTAGGCTCAGGCACCCATGCGTGGCAAACAGGCACCATGATGATAAGACTCGAGGAGACAATCGCGGCACATAAGCCAGATATGGTCATGGTGCCAGGCGACACAAACTCCACAATAGCAGGTGCGCTGACAGCCGTGAAACTTCATTTGCCCGTGGCTCACGTGGAAGCTGGCGCCCGAAGCTTCGACACGAGAATGCCTGAAGAAATCAACCGCCGCCTAACAGACCACTGCTCCTCACTATTGTTTGCGCCAACCCGAAACTGTGCCTCAAACCTGACCACCGAGGGGCTGCCGAAAAAGAACATTAAGGTGTCAGGCGACACCATGTACGATGCACTGCTTCAACACATGCCAATCGCATCGAAAAACAACATTTTAAAGAGACTCGGACTTCGAAGCGAAAAATACGCTGCATTGACCCTTCACCGACCGGAAAACGTAGACGACAGAGCAACGCTTGAACGGATAGTGAAAGCAATGATGATCTTGAGCAAGTTGACCGTAGTTTTTCCAGTTCACCCAAGAACTAGACAACGTTTGGCAAATGCAGACTTACTTAAGAGAATTGAGGCGACTGGTCACATGAAGCTCATCGACCCAGTTGGCTACAATGAAATGCTGCAGTTGACTGAACATGCGAAAATGGTTTTCACGGACTCCGGTGGATTACAAAAGGAAGCTTTCTGGCTCCATACGCCATGCATAACATTGCGGAATACCACAGAGTGGACGGAGACTGTGGGAATACATTCGAACATCCTAGCTGGAAGCAACCCTGCAAGAATCATTAAAGCAGCCAGAGAAATAATGAAATCACCCGACGTGAAAAATAAGTTTCGAAAGCTGAAGAATCCTTTTGGTGATGGCCAAGCCTCACAAAGAATTGTTGCAGAGGTATTGAGGAGAAAGTGAGGTCTGACTCTCTCGATTTGGTGAAATTTTTTTTGTTTTGTGTGTTGTGTGGTTGTTTGTGTTTTGGGTTTTGTTTTTGGTTTGGTTGTTGTTTTGGGTTGTGTTCGAGGTTGGCGTGGAGTGATTTGTTAGTGATTTCTAAGTGATTTGTTGGGTGTTTTTGGGAGTTTAGTTTCATTCGTCTCTGGGCAAGGTTTTTTTCCTTTTTGTCGTTTAAGCTAAAAGTTTGTGTTTAGTTTTTTGATGCTTGTTGAAACAACGAAGTACAGCATCTTCTTTGATTGTGGAGGGTTTGTGAATGGTTGAAGACAACATAGCCTCTGATAGACGTGGGGAGCGGTCTAATTCTGAGGAGTTGTTGTTGATGGCTGCTGAGAATTTGAAGCGGAGCATTGAGTTAACTGTGAGGCAGTTGCAGGCGAAGAAAGTTAGAGGTGAAATGAAGTTGCGTTGGAGTCGCTCTTTGACTCGGCAGGTTCAGGCGTTAGTTGTCGTTGCTGAAGCCTTGAATAAGATTGGAAGTAAGTCAGCAGTTGATTTGGATTTGGCTTCCTACCTGTCAGCTGTGGAGTCAAGGGTTCCCAAGACTTACGCTTCGAGGAGACTTGCTCTAATGGTCATTAAGACGAAGATGATTTGGGGACGGCATACCCATGGAAGGATTTGATTCGTTAAGGGTTAAGCTCCGTGAGGATCCTGTGGTTTTTGCAGAAGCTGTTTTAGGCTTTCATGCTTTTCCGTATCAGTCTAAGTTATTGCTCTCTAAGAGCAAACGTATTGTGGCTTGTTGGGCGCGTCAGACGGGCAAGACAACGGCTATTGCAGTTAAGGTCATTCATTTCGCTTTCACAAATTCTAAGACTACGCTCATTGTGAGTCGTGGTCTGAGGCAGAGCATGATCATGTTCGGTGTGATTGAAGGTCTTGTCGCGGCTCATCCGATGCTGCGGAAGTCAGTGGTTAAGTCGACCCGAACTTTGATTCACTTCAGAAATGGAAGTCAGATTATCGCTCTGCCCTGTGGCCCTGATGGGGCTTCGTTGAGGGGCTATACGGCGGATTTGGTGGTTATGGATGAAGCCGCTTTCATGCCGGAAGATGTTATTGCGAGTGTTATTTTTCCTATGCTGGCGACTACGGATGGGGCGGCGATTATGTTGAGTACGCCTTGGGGTCGCGATCACATTTTTTATCGCAGCTTTAAGAATCCAGATTATTGGAGTCAGCATGTTAAAGCGGAGGAATGCCCACGAATCTCAAAGGAGTTCCTGGAAGAGCAGAGGCGAGATATGGGCGAGTTAAGGTACAAGATGGAGTATGAGGCGGAATTCATTGAGGACGAGAACAGTTTTTTCAGTCAAGATTTGATCCGTGAATGTGTGGATGACTATGATCTTGTTGACGCGGATCAGTTGAAGACTGAAGGCAAAATACGTGGGACATATTTCTTGGGCGCTGATTTTGGTAAAAGAGTTGATTATAGCGTTGTGGTATTGATGAGAGAGGAGGAGGAACAGCGAATTAGGCTTGTCTTTCTGAAACAGTTCCCGTTGGGCACAACTTACACTGAAGTTGTTGGTTTCATTCGCAGGTTGAATCAGAAGTTTGACATAGCGAAAGGCTTTGTTGACCAGAGTGCAGTGGGGGAAAGCTTGGTGGAGGAGATAAAGGAGTTTGCTTCTCAAATTGACGGGTTGACTTTTACCGTCAAAATCAAGCAGGATATGATGATTCTGTTGCAGACTAGAATGGAGCAGAAGAAACTGACACTTCCGATGGATAGAGCTCTGCTCTCACAAATCAATGAGCAGCAATACAGGTTTGGCAAGGCGAAGCCGAGTGAAAGCCCTGAAGAAAAAGGTGTAATGACATTTTATCATCCTTCGGGAACACATGATGATCAATTGTGGGCTCTGGCGTTAGCTGTGTACGCCGCCAGGGAGAAGGAACCAGAACCGCATTTATACGTGGCTCGGGGCTAGAATAGAAATGTGGTTCAAATAAGACCTGAGCTAAAGAATGCCCAAGGAGCTGTGAAAGAGATCAGAAACACGAGAACTTGTATGGTCGTTGTAGGCACGAGGCCGGAAATTATCAAGATGGCTCCAATCATACGTGCTTTGAGTGAGAATTCCCTCCCCTTTGTTTTTGTCCACTGCGGACAGCACTATGATTACAATATGTCCCAACAGTTTATTGAAGAACTTGAGCTGCCGAGACCAGACTATGGTTTCGAAGTCAAGACTCGTTTACAAGGCATCCAGACCGCGAGAATCCTCACCGTAATAGAGCGGGTTGTAAGCAAAGTTAAGCCCCGAGTCGTTCTTGTGGAAGGCGACACGAACGCAACGTTGGCGTCGGCGCTCGCCGCGCTGAAACTGAATTTTCCTGTAGGTCATGTGGAAGCGGGACTAAGAAGCTTTGACTTACGAATGCCCGAGGAACACAACAGACGGCTAGTTGATCACATGTCCACGTTTCTTTTCGCACCTACAACGGTCGCTGAAAAGAATCTACTCAAAGAGAATGTGTGGGGCGAGGTATATGTGACGGGAAACACAGTTATCGACGCGGTCATGCAACACATTCCCTTGGCGGAGAAAAAGTCAACCATCATGGACAGAATTCGTTTTAAGAACTATGCATTGGCTACGGCGCATCGGGCGGAGAACGTGGATGATCCTGCTGTGCTCAAGGATTTTTCGGAGGCCTTTAAAGAGGCTCCTATTCCTGTGGTTTACCCAATTCATCCAAGAAGTCGAAAGCGACTTCGCCAGGCGAAAATGCTCAAGCAGCTTTCCAAGTCGAGGAACGTTCAGGTTCTGCAGCCTGTAGGCTATTTCGACTTCCTGGTCCTAATGAAAAACTGTGATTTGATAATCACTGACTCGGGTGGAATACAGGAAGAGGCCACGGTGCCGATTCTGCGCAAGCCAACGCTTGTGATTAGGATTTCTACTGAAAGACCTGAGGCGGTTGAAGCAGGGTTTGCGAAAGTGGTGGGAGTGAAAAAGCAGAATATCCTGACGGCTATGGAGCAAACCCTCGAGGAGCCGGGTAGCATGGCTGAAACATCTCCTTATGGAGATGGAACGGCTGGCCGAAAAATCGCAAAAATCCTTCTGGACAGAGACATGCTATAGCTAGTAGTGGTCTTAAGAAGGACATTGCTTCTTAGGACAGACTTAGAGCATTGTGGAATTTACTTCTAGAACTTATGTTCCGTAACGCATATTCGCTCCTTCCATGAATAGTTGAATCAACGATTGCAATGTTAGGGAGAGGAAGGAAATATGAACAAATTAATGTTGGCTATAATGTGCTCCTTGATTATTGCACTGGTGGGATTTCAGGTTATAAGTCCATCGGGCAAAGCCTTGACGATTGATGCTACGATCGACATCGATCCAGACACATTGAACCTAAACAGGAAGGGAAATTGGATCACGGGATACATAGAGCTACCTGAAGGCTACAACGTCAGCGACATTGATCCCGAGTCGATCCTCTTGGACGACTTGTTCAGGATAGCTTGGAGCAATAGAGAAGACAACGCGCTGATGGTCAAGTTTGACGCCGAACGCGTGATAGAGTATCTGTGGGACAGGCTGCTCCATATGGGAGGCCAACGCGCCCACTTGGACTTGACCATTAAAGGGCAGCTCGAAGACAAGACCCAATTCATTGGGATGGATACTATAACTGTGATGATCCAAGGATCCTGAAAAGGACTTTCGAGCGTCATCTTCTCATTTTAAGCATCTGTTTTCTTGTAGAAGAAGACGCGAAGTTTTTCCTCTCCTTCGGGATGGTAGAATACTCTAAATGTTTGAAGACTGTTCTGTTGAGCTTGCTTGACCACGCGGTCGTATTCAGAGCCCAACCTAGGCTTGGTTATGATAAAGTAAGCAAGATTGGTCTCGACATTCGTGTGATTCATGGCTTCAACCAGAACTTGATGAGTGGTTTCATTCAGCATTTGCTGAAACAAATCTTCTCTTCTCTTGTCGAACTCTCCGAAGAAGAAAGCTTCACGGTTGAATATCCCAACAATCATTTCTCCTGCGTAAACGGTATACAGGTCTCCTATCACCACGTAGTTTTCCGTCGTATTGTCTGCAAGGTATTTTACGGCCTCTAGTTCGTATGATGTGACCTGCAGTGGTGCATATTCAGGATACGCAGCGCGAAGCGATGCCGTGAGCCAGCCTGACAAGATGAAGGGAGCAACGACGTTTACTGCTACGAAAATGGTCAAAACACGAAATGACTTGGCTTTCGACAACTTGTTCAAGTTCAAAACTTTCCATGTTGATGAGCCCGAAAGCTCTCCAAAGGCATGCAGACGTGAAACCATTGCGGAAAGCCCAAGAGCGACAAAGGGTCCTGCGATGAGATCTCGAAACACCCAAAGTCTTTCCTCGTTCAGGGGAAGACCGCTCATGAAAATCCTGAGCACTCTGTAGTCGATTAAGATGAGGGTGAATGCCGCGAACATAAACAGGAGAAGTTTTCGAGCGGTTGCTTCGGGGTTTCCGTTCCCTCGGTATATGAGATATAGCATCGTGGCAAGTGCAAGTATAGGTCCTATTATCACAAGAATCACAATTTTCTGGTCAAATCCGTATATGAGTTCGCCAAGTAGGAATAAGCCGATGATTTCTTGAGTAGATGACTCGTAGATTATTTCTAAAGTGAAAAAGGCGTTCGTTGAGAAACCGAAAAATCTCAGATAGGTGAGAGACAAGGGCAAGAGGCTCGCGCAAAAGAGGAAGACAACAATCAAAGGGGCTTTTTTAGGAAAGGATGCTACGTCCTTTTGATATGACCCGAACGCCAATGCTAATACAAGAAGTGAAAAAGACACGAGTCCTGCTAGCGGATGCATTAAAAATGACGATGCCGAGAAACCAACCATCAAAAGAGCATTTTTAGCGGTACTTGAAGATAGGTACCTCAGCACAGAGTACAGAGCGTAGTAGAAAAGTATGAATCCCAAGCTGTTAGGAGTCGAGATTGCTCCAAAGTAAGTTGCATAGGGGAATGCGGACAGGAGTAGGCTTGAGAGAGTTGCTGCTTTTTCACTGCCGCCAAGAGTCTTAGTGATCAAGTATGAAGCAACGGGCATGAAACAGCTCCACAAAACAGGCACGAGAAACAGATGCACCCAGAAAATGTCGACGCTGAACAATCTGGCCAGAATTGTGCTGAGGCTAGCTTGAAAATTCAATCCTCTGAGCCAGTAGGTGATGGTTCCTGGAAAACTTGTGGCTGAGGGGGGCAGCCACTCCCGATAGTTGATGTTGTCAAATGCAAACCTTATTCTTCCCAGATACATTTGCTGGCCGCTAGTGTCCCCGGCTGGGAATGTGGCTGAGAAGAAAGAATGTAGCAGAATTGAGTGTAATATGACAAGAACTAGTTTGATGGAAGACTTTTCAGAAGTGAGAAGTATGGCAAACAGGACAAGGGTAGAAGTAAAAAGCATTGGAATGAACCAAGGATGCATTGGCTCCCATACGGTTCGAGCTTCTCCAGTCCTAGAGGCAACAAGCAATTGAGCAGAGGCGAGAAGGAGAACAATGTATAGAAGTTCGCAGATTCTCAAGGGCTTATTTGGCGATGCGCGTTCATCAGTCATTTCTGTGTCTCATCCTTTTGTTGGACAAAGAGGAGACCAAGGATGTCGCTAGAAGAACCAATGAAGTGCTAGCTGGGTCAAGATTGTAGATTACCAGCGCTAGCCAACCCATGAAGCTCAGAAGCATTATCAACGACATGACGCCGAACGTTAGTCTAACCAAAGCTTCTTCTCTCCTAAAAAAAGCGTGTCCTAAGAACGTCGCGTTAATGAGGAAATATATGCTAGACACAATGAGTCCTAAGGCAGGAGAGTGTAAAGCGATTAAGTTGAGGTGTATTGTAACGATCAAGGAGCATGAGATAAGGGTAAAGATTGATCTTTGATCAGTGCCTATTGTTTTCTCGACGTTGTTCAGCTGCAGAGTAAGATCACCGATAGACTTGCATTTCCGTTGCGCTGTTTTTAACACTACAGGTGGACTCTTATATTCTTAGCTGATTCAGGAGAATCATGAAACCTAGACGCCTGCCCGCGGGCTTTCACAGATTTCCATGTACGTATCATCTTATAATGCAGTGCGAGCAGAGTAATGTCACTTTTGACAACGGTTGTCTTAGGTTTATGAGAATAACGTATATGTACGCCTTAGGAGAGTCGGTTTATGTGTATGGGAGACCCCAATCCAGTGGGGGGGAGGGACTAGAGGACCAAAATGAGAAAGGTAGTTGCTTCGCTAATTGCGATTTTCTTAGTTATGCCCCTTCTTTTCCTGTCTTCGCCAGAAACCGTTGGCGCTTCTAGTTCGACCCCGCTTACTCCACACGACGTGAACGTTTTGGTTGTCTCTCCACGCAACGTGTACTTCAAGGGTGGACATTACCTAGTCTCTGACCTTGCCAGATACGGGTTTAATGTTACTCAACATACCTCCGACTCTGGAGACATTTCAGACTATCTGACAGACCCTAAGACAGCAAATCTTGATCAATATGACGCCGTAATTCTTCACGGAGGCTATTTTGGTCAACCGCCGACTAGTGTCTCACTTGAGGAGATTCGACATTTCACAAACTACGCTGGCGTTCTTCTTGTGATTGGCAACGCTTTGTTCGTGAACCAGTCTAATGGAAATCTGTGGAATGACTTCTTCTTTAGCGAACCTCTGCTGTCAATCGAGACAAGGCTGGGGATCGTAGTAGTTGATCACCTCAGAACATTGGGCGCTACCCATTTCCATAACAACGGAACATTTGCGCGAGTAAGTGACTTGATCCCAGGGCTGCCGGATAATTTCGACTATGTTAGAGGTTCTTATCCATTCTCGCAATACCAAATGATTGTGGAGCCGACTAACGAAGCTGAAGTGATTCATCAGTTTACAACGCAGAATGGCGTTTCAACAAGCGGTGTTACGTTTTATAGGAATGCAACTGGAGCTGTTGGAATCTACATTCAGGGATCATATATTTACGCGGAACTACCGATTACTAATCAAATAAAATACTTTGGGATAGCCGATACTTCCAGAAGATCCGCCCTTTTGGCTTCTCTGATAGCTTATGCCTTGGGCAAAGATGTGAATACCGTAATTAAGCCGCAACCGTTGGCGAATGTAAGACTTGACGGACTTGGTAGCGATGCCCGATGGGATGAACCCTACCTGAACGCAAGCCTTGGAAACTTCGACGCGGTTGTGGACGCATTCAACATAGGCCCGACGGTTGGGTTTACAGATATACCTCAAACGTTCGAGTCTGATTATTGGCAGAGAATAGTGCCTAACATACTGAATCAGTTGCAAGGCAAATATGGAGACTGGGAATACAGCTCATCCATGAGGAACCGGCCCCTTAGTACAATGACTCAAAGTCAGGTTGAGGCACTAATAGACAATGTCAGAACCAGTTATGATACATTAGGTATGGATCTTTTCAGCACAATCATAGCTCAAAGCTGGAATGAAACAACGCTCCTAGCGTTAACGGCTAGAGATCTGTACTTGTTAGATCTAAAGAAGAACACTGGCGACTGGTGGAACTTACGAGTTGTCCAGAACGTAATATTGCACGAAGGCGCACCAGTGGGTGTGAGCGTATTATATGAGAATTTTACCCAGATCAATGCAGATGTCTCCAGAGCTAAAGACGCTCTTCATGCAGAGTATTTTTCATCTCGTGATCAATGGGCTCTAGCTGTCCTAAACGGTTTTCCGGGTTACATTTACAATGTAAGAAACTTTAGGCGCAATGAAGTGGGAACGTATAGTCTGCAGACAATTGTCCGCAATCTTTCCTCTGAAATTCCCGACATTAGATTTGTGCCACTAATTGAGGCAGGATTGTACTTCGGCAACAAGTGGGTCCGAATAAACAATGCTTGGAGAGATGGTTCGATGATTGAATTCGACGTTGACGCTTCGGCGATCCCTAGAGTATCCGACATTGGCAAAGGCATGATTTGGTTAAGGGTCAACGCAAACGAGACAATTCAAGAGGTTTCAGTTGACGGCGTTGGATGGCACTATTTCGATGAGCATTCTATTCGCATTCCTGCAGGCGAGGCAACAGTCCACATCAAGGTGACTTTAGGAACAGCCCCGAGCCTCAGAGTCGTCGACTCAAGGTTCAAGGTGGTAGGAGCTGGTTTTGATGGTTATCGCCTTAACATTTCTATTTACGCCACATCCCGAATGAATGTTTCTGTTAGCCTGCTAATCCCTCAAGCTGGACGCTTTGCAAAGGATAACTGGAACATACTTACTCTTGATGCTGAGTGGAATTACAATTTCAGTTTCCAGTCCCGCTTGCTGAAATTCTGGGCCATTTCAGACGGTCATGTCAGTTTCGAGGTCGGGGTGCTTTGGATAGTTGACCAAACAAACCCCTCATACGATACTGACGTGACGATAAGAGCGAATTTCTCAGCTTTGGAGACCAACATAAATGAGGCTATTTTGAGTTACAGTCTTAGCACCAACTGGTTCAATGTCACGATGACGTTGGAAAATGACGTTTTCATCGCAGTAATCCCGGCAAGACCCTACGGATCTGCTGTTATGTACAAGGTATACGCTTTGATGGACATCGGTAGATGGCTCAAAACTGAAACTTACAACTATGATGTGGTCGACGAAGATGTCCCAGAAGTGGATGTAGTTGATTGGAACAGTAATCCGCTTGCTGGTCAGCCAGCTGAGGTTAGATTCGTGGTGACAGAGCCGCCGAACGCAAGCGGGGTACAAGATGTTACGCTTTATTACTTCTTTGGAACTGACATTCTAGGCTCCGCTCAAGCGCAGGCAATAGAAATGAGAAATGAAAGCGACATATGGACAGCGAGCATTCCAAGACAAAGTGGCGGTACTACGATCTCGTTCTTCGTAATGGCTGTTGATAAGGCTGGAAACCGTGTGCAGACTTCATTTTTGACCTACACAGTTTCATTGTTGCCCATTCCACTGCTGTGGTTCGTTGGTCTACTAGTCATGCTATCGTCAGTTATTGTTGCGGCGACTCTGTACCTCTTGAGATTTCGGAGAAAGAAGCCCAAGACTGAAAATTCTCCGAGTCTGAAGCATTAGTTCTCATGAGTTGGCTGTTGTGTTCGCCTCGTGCTTACCATTGACCATAAAAACGTTGTGCAGTGAAAGACTCATCAAGTCATAAAAGATCATTTTGTTGGGTTATGATGAAAAGCCGACTTTCGAAAAAGACCTTTCCGAAGTTCTGCCCAACAGAGAAGATCACGGAGTTTACATTTTACAGGAAACAGCGTGTTACCGATCTAGTTGATCACCTTCCGTGCTAAACGTCGTGAGGGCTATTTTCCAAGATTCGTTTGCTCGATCAGCAACAGAATAGTACAAGTGAAGTCTGTGTTTCCCAGCGTCTAGATAAGGTGAGGCTGTGTCCAAAGCAATTTCGCTTTGTATGCCAGGCATTATCTTGCTCTTCTCTAGGGGCCCATCAATCAGTTTCCTTACCTTGAGTGTTTCTCTTGGAAAGTGTGGTGATTTGCTTGTGGCCAATCCTATGTATTGTTTGTATGGAAATCCTGTCGAATAGGTAGAGGTAGCTGGGAACAAGAGATGCAAGTCATTTAGCTTAATGTACCCGGGGCAGAATACAGACTCATTCCATGTGCCTTTCTGACCGTTCAAATGCTTAAGTGGGTTGCCTGAGAATCGCATAGCCTCTATGTTTGAGCGCGATGTCCCGCGGATTCGTATTTTCAATATTCCTATGCGCCGAACAGGATAACGTCTAAGAAAGGTGAAAACATCGCAGGTTTTGGGCGAGGTAATGCTGCTATAGTACACTAGTATTGTTTCTTCATCAATCCTTGCAACAGAGCATCCGTTATCTATGCCATTTCCTTCCCAAAACTGTCCAGGTCTAATCAGCTCACCGATTATGTGCCATGGGCCTTTGGGATCGTCAGCATAAGCCATGCCGATTCTTCGAGGCTCGTTTGGAGATGGCTTTCCTGATAGGATCATGTAGAATCGATGCTTGACCTTCATCACAATTGGCACCAAAGCCTGAAAGTGGCAAAAAGAGCCGAGGTCTCCACGAAATACTGGTTCGTTGCTCTCCTTATGGAATAGGAATCCTTCTTTTGAAGTGGCTAACCCTATGCCAGATTTCGTCATTTGTCCATTCAACGCGCCGGAGTAAAAGAGTAGTTTTGTACGTGGATCGTCGTCATCGACAAAAATCGAACCAAAAGAAGCGCTGCCTTGGTCGAATTCGTTTTTGGAAACGTCCAGCACAATGCCGTGATGCTGCTTTGATTGTTGGTTAATCATCATTCACCTGAGCACCAAGGTCACTCTAAGCCTGATAAAACTTGAATCTGATGCCATAATGACTCCTGAAAAAATTATGCAACGCCACAGCGTCTGGGTTCCAACTCTTCCTGCGCACTTTGCTCGCTATACTAAACCAGACCATGTTCTTGAGCTCGGACGCGCGAAAGGTGTCAAGAATGCCTTGGGGAATCGGCCCAAGCGAAACAAGGAGCACAGAGTTAAATCGTCTGCAGAACGCTCTTAAATGCTCCAGAAGAGAATCATCTAGAACCTGCGAGGTATAAACCAAAACCAGACTATTCGTTCTCTTAAGAAAGCCTTTGCCTCTGCTTTCGATTTCTATTACCTCAAGATCGCCATCGGCATGTCTATTCTCAGTAATTCTGGTCGATTTTCCCATGACTTTCAAATACTCGTCAATAATGCCACGAACCAGTCGATCTTTCTGTTCTGATGAAACCTGCGTGAAGTTTTCGGCCGCCGTTTTGACAACCCGCGCTGGAACGCCAACAGCGAGACAGCCATCAGGCACATCGTCTATAACGAGCGACCTAGCACCCACTGTGGCTCGCTCGCCAATGGTGACCCCAGGCATTATGAAGACCCCTGCGGGAATCCATGCGCCCTTTTTTAGATGCACTGGCGCAAACTTGCGAGGTCCGCCTTCAGTTACAGGATGCCAAACAGAATGGGTGAAAATATAGTCTGCCCCAATGCCAACGTCATCTTCTATGATGACTGCTTCGTTCAGGTCGATGTACACTTTCGGAGCAAGGTAACAGCTTCTTCCAACTTTCAACGCTGAAGGCCCAACAGCGACGACGCCATGGCTTACGCGAGTGTCGTCTCCTATCTCGATGGCGTCGCAGCTGATTCTGACATTCCTACCAAACTCGACACCGTCGCCTATTGTAAGTCTCTTGAAATCGTAAACCTGGATGAAGGCGCCTGATCCAAACTTCACTTGTGTACCGATCTTTGCGCCAAGCATTCGATATAGAGTTGACTTGAGAGAGGAAAAGCTGAAGAATGGCATGGCTACGAGGAGTCTAAGTCCGCCAAGAATCAGTGATTTCGTGCTCACACAACCTTGGGAGTGTTCAGTTGCGCTATGGTGTTGATCTAGCACTAAAGAGTATATAGTCTATTTCCATTTGGACTGGTCCTGACAAGCGTTGGTTGCGTGCATTGTTGAATCCAACCATAATTGTCCGTACGAAAGCGTTCGGCGGAAGAGTCACGATGATCGAACTCCATTCTGTACTCATGCTCCCAAACTGTATAATTTCGTATGACCCTCCTGCATCAAAGTAGATTGCCGAAACCGCTACGGGTTGATCCGCTCTCCATCTCATCAGCAGATATGGGTAGTCAGTTGTAGAAAGGTCGACGGATGTTGAATGGTAATAGTACTGGTAGGAATCAGGGGTGAGGGAAAACGAAATGCTCAATACATTACCATCAGTCGTGATTATGGGTGTAATATTGCTATAGTACGGTCCTTGACTCCACACTCGACCTTTAAACGAGTCTTCTTTCCATCCAACGTTCGTGTAACGCCGGTTGAAAAGCCACTTTAATGTGACCACATCGCTTGTTTGAAGCCCGCGAACATATATGAACGAGTTGACATCGCTCGTGCCATCAAATTCACTGGACAAGCTGTTTATCCTTAGATCTAGAAAAGTCCAATGGGTCGGAAAACTGGTTACTCTGTAACTTGTATATCCAATGAGTGTGAGCGTGGAGTTAATTTCGCTCTCGATCATGTAGGAGAGCTTGGTTGTAACGTTTTGTTCTCCTCCTAAACCGTCATCAAAGACAACCCTTACCGAAGGCCCGTCTTCCTCAAAGACTGGAAGAGGATACCAGAACACGTAAAGCTTGTCATCGCCAAAAGCTTGATAGGCGGGAAAGATGTCCAAGGAACGCGCCACGATTTTGTCAAAATCGGGGTTTCTCTCGGAAATCACAAAAAAACTCATCTCAGCATTTGTGAAGTTCATGGCTTCTTTGAGAATGCCAATGGATGGATTCTTGGTCATTTCAAGATACATTTGAACGGTGGGATACCACCATTCAGGATAGCCGAAAAGTCCTTTTCCACCTCCAAGATAGCCATAATCTGTTCCCAAGAATCCAATCGCTAAACTCGCGAATCCAGGCTCGCACAGAACCACGTAACGAGTGGGAGCGTTTGAGTCAATATACCGTATGGCCTCAAGCTCGTAAACAGAAGGCTGAACTTTAACTAATTCGTTCTGCGGATAAGCTTGGTACAGAACGGCTGTGAACTGAAACGACAGAAACAGTCCAATAAGGATTAGACTGCTAAAACGCGACCTAGACTTCACATTGAGCAACTTCATAAAAGCTTGGGGAGGTACAGTGGTTTGCCGGATAGTTCTCTTCATGGAAGTGATAAGAGCCCAGAAACCTAACGCCACTAAAGGCGCCAAGAGCAAATCCGCCATTGCTAGGATCCTAACTGGGCCATAAGGAAGGTTAGCCATGCCATATTTTGTGAAATAGTATTCGAAAAGTATGATGACATAGTAGCAGAATAGAAGCAGCGTGGTCTTCGAATCGACGTATTTTCCGCGAATTCCTAAAATCAGGCCCACTAACCCGAATATTAGAAGAAGCGTGGATATTTCGGATTGAAAGTTTAGGAAATTGTTGATTTGATACAAACCAACAGATGCGAATGTTGCGTCTTGGAAACGCAGAGCTGTTGGGTAGACCGCAAATAGTACCAAAAGACAGAGGACCCAGACAACTTTTCGTTTAGTTTTCTGAATGACAGTTGCGAGGAAAAGGAACATAACTGCAAAAATCCCGGCTTGAGGATGAGCGAAGGAAGAAGCAAGCGCTGCCAAGGCAGCCAAGAGCCAGGTCTTTTTGTCTCCTTGGCGAATCCACATAAGGGCAAGCAAAGCTGACGCGAAGAAGAATACAAAGCCCAGAGAATTGGGTACGGAAACCGCTCCCCATGCGATGAGTGTAGGAAAAGCAAGTGTCGCCAAGGCGGCAAGGTATGGGAACATCTTGCTTTTCTTGATAGCCAGAGTAGCGGCTGTTTTGTACGCCAACAGAGGGGTGAAAACCGACCAGAGGACGGGAACGAGAAGAATGTAAATCCAGTACAAATCAAAATACAGCATTCTCTCAAGGAATGCGACGAGCGAGTGGAATCCCCGGAATTTCAGAAGATCAACCCACAAGGATTCTTGCAGCATCCAGGAATGTGCATATGGCATCCCCGTTCTGACGATGTATCTTACTTCTCCTAGATGTGACCACGGGTCACCGTATCTGCCCGGATACCAAACCAGCAGGAAAAGACTGTGAGACAACAATGAGAAAAAGCAAATCGAGGCTAACTTGACGTTATTGCCGAGCCGGTTGGAGAAGACAACAACAAAGAGAGAAAAGCCGCTTATCAAGTACATCGCGCCGAAGATGCTGGGAATTGTTAGCCACACCGAGGCGACGCCCTCGCCTGTTCGTGCAAGCCAAAGAAGCATAAAGGCAACAGTCACGAATGATGCGAAAGGCAAGAGGGAAACAAAAGATCGGAAAGTGTTCTTTGTGTCTTTCGTTGATAATTCTGCGTCAGATGAGCTATCGACCTCTGCTGAACCCTTCTCTTCCAGCCTTCTTAACATGATTGTTAACGCAACATACAAGGCGAGAAACGTGAATAGCGAAACTGGTTCTGTGAAACTACCCATGATGACGAAAGCCGCGCCTGTAAGAGATAATAGCATCAGTAGCGTGAGCATTCCTAAAGCAAATCTGAATGCCTTGTTTTCAGATGTGAAGAACCATCTGCCAAGAATCGCCGATGCGCCGCCAATGAAGATGATGGATGCAATTATTCCAATAACTGGAGATTGCACTACAATATTGAGGGAAAGAAGTGCGGTCGATAAAGCTAGTGTTAGAACGATCCAATCGGTTCTTTTCATTGCGCTATTGATGCCTTCTCGCTTTCTCTACGGTTTCGAATAGCTCTCTAAAGCTCTTTCGCATCAATGTTTGTCTATCATAATTCTGTCTAATAAACCCATAGCGCGACTGCCTCGAAGAGTCCTCTAACAGGTTCTCAGCTTTTTCAGAAACTAGACCGAAGACTTGGGCGAAGTTCGAGGCGTCTGGCAAAGTGAACAATCCTAGTTCAGGATTCGACGAAAAGAAGGTGTCGAGTTCTCCTCCTCTTGGTCCACTACAGATGACATACAGCCCAGAACTCGAGTATTCGTACAGTTTGGTGGAACGGGCGCAGAGAAGATAAGGTTTGGAGTCGAATGGCACCAACCCTACGTCGCAGGCAGCCAGAGCTTTAGCCAATTGGGAACGTGGCAGAGGACTGCGTATATCGACGACGCCCTCTTGGATTTTGAGCTGATGCTTGAGCGAGTCCAATTGAGCGTGGCCGTTGTACACGTAAAAAACAAAAAATAGGCTATCAAGAGCGTTCTTGGAGAGCAGTGTCATTGAGGTCAGGAGTCGGTCTAAGCGATAGTAGGGTGTAAGGCCACTACCGCAATATGCTATTACCAGCTTGTCCAACGGGAGCGAATATTCAATCCTTACTTTGTGTCGAGCCTCTTTGGATATGGGATGGAAGATTCTGGTATCAGCTCCATTTGGAAGCAATAGAAGCGGAGTCTGAACTAGGCGGCTTTGAAGAGTGTCTTTGATAGTCTGCGTGACAGTAAGAATCGCAGAGGCAGAAGTGTACACTTCCTTTGCAACCAGGGAAAGAGAGCGGGTAAGCGAAGTTGGAAAGTAACGCTTGAGCTGTGAGCTGACGGAGGATTCCCAGTCGTCTCGAAGATCAACAAGAAGCTTGACCCCCAATAGTTTTGCCAACAACCAAGCGCTTGTGCCCGTCTCTAAGGGGGGCATTGAAGCGAGTATATGAGAGGGTTTGAATCGTCTCGCAATCCTTAGTCCGTGGCTTAGGAGCATTATCATTTTGACTGGATCATAGAAACTGACAAACGGGTAAGGCAGAGCCCGTGAGAAATTCACGGTGTGTAACGTAACTCCTGATTCTGAAATGCTTCCCTTAGCATGTCTGCCTTTTGGTTTCTGCGATGGTCTTAGGGCGAGAACTGCCACCTTGCTGAACTCGGATTTGCCTGCCAGAGCCAGATGATGAACTCTTTCCCCTGCGGGACTAAATGATTCAGGCGAATCTTCGGTTATTATCAGCAGGGAGCGAGGTTTAGGCTTCATTTTTTATCTATTAGTGCTTGAATTAGGCTATCAAAGGTTTGCATGTTTCTTTGCCAGTCGACCTTTTGCTCAATAGTCGTCTGAGCGTTTTTTCCAAGTCTCTTTCTTGTGTCCTGGTTCTGCGCGAGGTGTACTATTTTTCCTGCAAGGTCTTTCGGGTTCCTGGTTGCCGTGAGAATTCCATTATAGTTGCTTTCTATCCATTCTTTGTTACCCGCGATGTCCGTGACCACTGATGGGACTGCTAGAGCCATTGCTTCAAGTAAGCTGGCTGAGGTGCCGTCCGAAAACGATGTTGATACATTAATGTCCGAGGAGTTTAGGTAAGTGATGACTTCGTCTCGTGGAATGTGTCCCAAGAATCTTACGTACTGGCTCACTTGAAGTTGTTTAACTCGTTCCTTGAGCGTTGGTGTCAGTCGTCCTTGTCCCAGTATGAGAAACCTTGCGTTTGGTTCGGTCTTTATGATTTCCGGGATCGCTTCGATGAGGTGTTCGATTCCGTATAGGGGTTCATGGCTTCTGGCACTGAGGATGATAACATTGTCAGACCAGCCTAATTTTTCCCGGGTTTCTTCTCGAGACGACTTTAACTTGACGCTCTCTTCATTGAACCATGGAAACTTGAGGATTTTGTCCGGATTACATCCGAGTTGTACTGCGGCATTCTTTTGAACCTTACTGTCCAGTATGACCGCGTCTGCCTTTTTCAGCGTGTGTTTTGCGAGGAAGCGGAAGAATAGGAAACGTCTGGGAGAGATGAGAACGTCGGTCCCCCAAACAATTGCAATGGTTGGTTTGAAGCTTGTGGCGGTTGCGTAGAACCCGTATTTTGTTGCCATACAGCCTATGACCAGTTGAGGTTTGATCCGTCGCAGTTCCAGTTTTACCAAAAGAGTTCTAAGCAAGAATAGGGTGTACATGCGTATGCCCTCTATCCATGCTTTGTCAGCGAGGAACAACAGGGGTTCTCGCATTATTGTTACTCTAGCTTCTTTGGGGATGAAGCGTGGTTTGGGATGAAAGGTTAGGAAAAACACTGTGTTTCTCTTTACCAAGTGTTCTAGGAACATGTGGTCGTAGATGCTGGTTCCATCGTGAAGATAAGCGATGATAGCCATGATTCTAATACAAGTTCTTGACTATTTCATGGAAGGATGCGACTTTTCGAAATCCTTTTTGCTCGAGAACCTTGATCATCTCTTGGCATTCGTCATTCACGGTTGTGATTAACGTGGTAATTCCTTTATCTGAAAGAAAATCTGCGGTATGTCTCAACAACATGTCCACTATCTTGGGGACATCGGAGCTTAGGGATATGCAGAGCGGATCTATTCTTGCGGCTTCGTTTGGTGATGTGTATGTGAGGTGAGCATATGCCACGATTTCGCCTTTTGACTCAACCACAAGCTTTTCAGAGTTTACTTGCGTCAGTCGGTTTTGCATCCACTCAGACGGAGAGTTAAGCAAGTGAATTTCAAAATCCTTGGGCTGTAGCTCTCGCTCATATACCCTCGTTGGATTTGAAGCTTTGCAAATCTCGAAGACTTTATGCGCGTCAGTGGACTTCAACTTTCGTATTGACCCGTCTTTGGAAGTTCCAACTGTCGACGATGAGGCTTTCACGCTGTGGAAGAGCATCGTTGATTTTTGATAGGGTTGAAATCCGAGTTTCTGGGCTATTTTTAGTGCAGGCATATTGTCTGTTCGAATGGAGCTAAGTGCCCTTTTTCCGCCTTTCTTTGCTATGTATTCGACAGAGCCTTTGATCAGGCTGAATCCAACGCCTTTTCCGCTGCGATTAGGGTCTGCTGCTAAGGAGTCTATAGTCCATATTCTTTTTCCGAGTGGAACAACATGTACTTCGCCAACAACTTTGTCCTTTAAGGAGGCAACCAAAATTGTTGAGTAATCTCTATGAAAGAAATCAAAAATGGGATAGAGCACTTCGACGAAGGTGTGGTATTTCCTGAAGTCCATTAATCTGTTTGTTTCCAAGCCCACAATAGCTATTTCTCTTTGGAACGCTGTATTCAGAATCTCAGCTAAGCGAACAAAATCACAAGTTCTAATGCGACGAACCACGATTTTGTCAGAAGAGCTTTTGATGCGGGCTTCGGTCAGAAAGACGAACAAGCCTATCTCTCTCAGCGAGGAATTTTATGTAACCTTCCGGAGAAGCTGCTCGAGTTGTACTTGTGCAACTTCTTGGCTAAAGTACCGCTCTGCGACCTTTCGTGCCCCGTGACCTAAGGTGCCTCTCAAATCTGAGTCTTCATACAATCGGGTCATAGCATCAGCAATCTCCTCCGGGGAGACAGAATGCACTAAGTAGATTTCCTTTTTGTGTGTAAAATAGCTGCTATAACTAAGACTATTTTTAGGCGCAAATGCGATTATTGGCTTCCCTGCTGCAGCAGCTTCAACTATGCTTATCGATAAGCCAGGTTTGCGGGTGAGCGAAACAAAACAATCGATTTTCGACAGGAAATCAGGCAAAGATGTGTGAGAAATTTTTCCAGCAAATTTGAGACTGTTTCTTAACCTTCTTTTTGTTGCTTCTTTTTCAAGAAAAGGCCTTTGTGGACCTTCACCCACAAGAACTAGCTCGACATCTTTGCGTTTTTTGCTGAATGTTTCGAAGGCTTCAAGCATTGGTTGCAGATCCTGGTAACGGTGAAAGCCGCCCACGTAGCAGAAGCGGAATACCGGCTTCGCATCGCCTTTGAGAGGTTGATCGAAGAACTCGTCACCCGCAGTAAAGTTCATTATACAGACTTTCTCTCCGTCTACACCCGCCTTAATTAGTTCTCGTCTATACATGTCAGCCGCAACAGTTACGATATCAACCCTGGAGTACACTATGCGTTCAAGAAAAACAAACAGGGTATGCCTAAGAAGAGATTCCATTCTTCCATACCTCAAGAACCTTACCTCTCGGGAACCTAAAGGAACAGATAACGCCCTGTGCACAATTTTTCTGCTTCTCAAAGTAAATGAGTTTAGCGAAACTAGGAAAAAAGACGTGATCAAGCCTCTTGAAAAGTATGCATGGTAGGGTTTGGAGAAGCTTTTTAGAATCTGAAAGAAGAAGACAATGAGAGCTAAGAAAGTAGATCTTAGTCTTATTCTCTTGAGGTAGATTACATCGACATCGCCGGACTTTCTCAGACACCTTAACATTTGTTGATCAGTTATGACTCCACCTACTCCCTTTCTGTCAAGGTCAGCTTCAGTGACGAAGCAGAATCTTGTCTTCACTATTAATCACGTCTTCTCATGGAAAGCTGTACAGGCGAAGCATGGAAGCGTTTCATTCTTTTGACTTCGTTGCTGTGATGTATAGTGTACTTATCAAGAAGAACGCAAAAAAGGGCTTCAACTTAAAGGATTTCAGCAATCGTTTCAGCAGGCCATATTTTGGCTCAGATGTATCAAATCCTTTAACCGTGACAAATTTGTTGATGTTGAAGCGGTGCGATCTGACAATGTTCTGGATCTGACCTGAACCCAAATGATAAGGGTGCTCCTTATCGAGACTGTTTAAGACAGGACTAAACATTCGAATAATATTAGGGTGGGTATTTACACAAAGCAGGAATGCCCCCCGCGGTTTTAGAACTCTGTGAATTTCCTCAACAGCTTTCCTAGGGTTATTCACATGGTCAAGCACATTGTGGCATAGTACCACATCGAATTCTTCATCGCCAAACGGCAGGTTCTCACCGACGCCCCTGATATAGAAAATGTCTTTCGCCGCAACTTCCTCATACAGTGTCCCTAGCAAAGGGTCGATACCCACTTTGAAAGTTCCTTTGCCACGAATGTAGTGAAGTGGCCCAAAGACGTTGCACCCCACCTCCAGTATTGTATTTCCATCAAAATCTCTGATTCCCCATCGTTCAAATTTGTAGTTCAAGGCATTCGGGGAGTAGCTAAAATCTTTTGAAAATTTCTCTTCCTTTTTGATGTGCGAGTAAAATTTGAACTCGCTCTCTTGAGCTTCTTTCCATCTCTTTGCTCTCTTGTTTTTTTCACTCAATAAACTCCGTCTCCTAGGATTTTGGCATTATCTCTTGACTTCAGTGTCCGAAGGAGGCAAACGTGCTCTCGCTTCTTGCGGCCTCTTTTGAGGAAGAGGGGAGGAGTGCGCATAAGAGCTTGTTATCTCTCTGTGGGGATACTCTTAACATGTTCGACGTACTTGCGTAATCCTTCACTAAACGGTGTCTTCGGTGTCCACTTGAGTAGTGCCCTAGCCCTCTCAATATTAGTAATCGAACCCTCAAAATCATGCGGACGGGCAGGCTCGTACTTTAGTGGAATGTCGCCAAAAATCTCTTTCAGAGCGTCAGCGATTTGATTCATTGTTATGAACTCAGGACCAGCGAGATTGATAATCTGGTTCTTGCCGCCTTCAGCCAATGCAGCAACATTGCCCTCGGCCAAATCTTCAACATAAATCCAGCAGCGTCCCTGTCTGCCATCACCAAAAATGGTGATTGGCTCCTTCCGCAGTGCCCTTCGGACAAAGATGGAAATTGCCATATTAGACCTCATACGGGGTCCATACGGAATGTCAAACCTTAAGATCGTGTAAGGTAAGCCGTGGTGCTTATGCCATGAAAACAGCAGGTGCTCTTGCCCAATTTTTGTCTTTGTGTAAATGTGGTCGGGAAAGGGAATCGGCGTTTCTTCTGTAACTACGCCTTTGGTTTTTCCATAAACCCATGAGGTAGAGGCTAGGACTATTCGTTCAACTTCTTCAGCGGTCGCCGACTTCAGAAAATTCATCGTGCCCATTTCGTTAACCATCAGACATACGTCGAAATGTGACAGCGCCACGTTAACGTCTGCAATGGCGGCTAAATGGTAGATAGCCTCTATGTCTTTGCAGGCTTCCAGCACATCTTTCTCGTTGAGAAGGTCACCGTTAAACCACTGCACGTCTTCGCGAAGAGGCTTAACCCTGTCAAACACGCGCACTTCGTAGCCGTTCTCAACTAATTTGTCAACTACGTGACTGCCGATGAAACCCGAACCGCCAGTTACAAGAACTCGCAAACTAGCAATGTCTCCTTGTGCACATCAAATTTCCGCCAAAACCTCTTTGACTTTTTCAACTACATATTCAGCTTCATCAAACGTCATCTGACTATACATGGGCAAGCAAACCATCCTCGCACACAGGTCTTCAGCCACTGGAAAGTCGCCTTCCTTAACCTCAAGCAAACGCTTGTAGACCGGCTCCATGTGCAACGGTGGCCAATACACCTCACCGCTGGGCCTCACGCCTTTCTCCCGCAGCCTTTGCTTAAACATGTCACGCTGGATTTCAGGCGCGACAAAAGCCACGTACTTGTAGTAATTGCTTACCGCATTCTCGGGAATGCGCAAAGGCTTGAGTCCACCCGCATTCGCAAGATTCTTGTCAAAATAATGCGCTATCCCGTTTCGACGTTTGATAAAGTCGGGAAGGCGATGAAGTTGCGTTAACCCGATAGCAGCGCTAATTTCGTCCATTCTCCAATTGTAGCCTATTTCAATTATGATGTTGCTGCTGAAGTTCTCTTTTCCCTGATCACGTAGTACCATTGCTTTTTGAGCCAAGTCACTGCTGTCCGTTGTGATAATTCCGCCTTCGCCGGTGGTAATTACCTTAGTTGGATAGAAACTAAAGCAGCCCGCTTTGCCAAATGAACCTGCAGCCTTCCTCTCCAATAAGCTGCCTTGCGCGTGAGCCGCATCTTCTACCAATAAGATCTTGTGATCTTCGCATATTTCTCGAATTGCTTTGATATCTGGACAGACTAATCCGCCAATGTGTACCGCAATCACTGCCTTCGTTTTGTTTGTCAGATTCTTTTGCACACTTTCAGCATCTATGCAAAGCGACTCTGCACTAATGTCCGTAAAAACAGGTTTCCCACCAACGATGACAACAACAGCTGCAGTGGCGCTAAATGTATTAGTTGGAACCAAAACCTCGTCGCTTGGTTTTAGACCCAACGCACGCAAAACAATCTCAAGGGCAGAGGTTCCTGAGTTCACAGCGACGGCATGCTTGGTCCCGCACAGTTTGGCGTATTCTTCCTCAAAACGCCTTGTATATTCGCCGAGAGTCAGCATTCCCGAGTTCAAGATTTTCTCAACGTCTTTCTGGATGGTCTGGACGTCTTCAGGCGGGAAATACGGTTTGACTGGCGGAATCTCCTTACGGCTCATCGATTCTTCCTCTTTACTTAAAGATCAAAGAATCTTTTGTTCAGAGACATTAGACGACTTCATAATAAATCTTTTCAATCTTCTCAACCGTGCGGCTCCACTGAAAATCGCTCTCGACCTTTTGCCTATTCGTGATGCCCATTCTCTCACGCAAAGCCTCATCCTCCACAAGTGTCGCTAAAGCCGAAGCAAGCTTTGGAACATTCTTCACGGGTACAAGGAATCCGTTTTCGTCATTAGCGAGAACATCCGGGTTACCTCCCACGTCAGTTGCCACCACAGCTGTTTTCATGGCCATAGCTTCAAGAACCACATTTGGCAGTCCTTCATACAGAGAAGGCAAAACAAAGATATCCATCAAAGCATAGAAGGGCAGTATGTTGCGCTGCCAACCTGCAAAAATGGTTCTTATCTTCATGCCCTTAGCTAATGCTTCCAATTCGTTTCTCTGAGCGCCGTCTCCAACGATGAGAAGTACGATATTGGGATGCTTGTCTTCGATTTGCTTGACAGCTGAGAAAAGGTAAGTCAAGCCTTTGGCTGGAACCAGTCTTCCAGCGAAGCCTATAACCACTTCATCTCCGATTTCCAATTCGTTCCTTAGCTTTGTTGCCTCTTTTTTCACTTCAGAACGCTCACGATCGTAGATCGTGGAATCAATGCCCGAGGGAACAACGGCGACCTTTTCCTTCCTAACCCTTAACTTCTCCACAGTTGAGAACAAGCCGCCTGAGAGCAAAATAACCTTCCTAGCTTGTTTAGCCATCCATCGTTCAAAGGTCAGATCATAAGTCGAGACAACGGTGTCCACTAGTGGATTCCCAGTTCGTGTGCCTGGGCCTTGAATTGTGTACACAAATGGTCTCCTTGTAGCGACAGCAACTAAGGCGGCAGTAGCTACATTCGTGGAGTGATCGTTTATGGCATGAATCACGTCGCTGTTGTGAGCTTTGGCTGTTCTGCAGATTTTGCTTACGGGAAATGATAGTGTGTGGGGGATTCTGTAGATTGAAATTATAGGGTTGATTTCGGATAGTTTAACATTAGTCTTTGATGGAAAACGATCCACCGGTCTTAGGGACGACGCAACAGTCACGTTGTGGTTTCTCAGGGCAAGCTCTTCTCCTAACCTCACAAAATCAGGGTTTGCTAGGTAGTATTCAGCTGCCAACAAAACGTTCAAACTGGATACCATTGCCCAGTCTGACTAGACAGAAGCCACGCAGAAGTACACAGCGCTAATGTTCTTTATTTTATAGTGTGAAAAGTGTGGAGCAAAAAGACGTTTTAGCTGGTTTTTGGTGTAGAAATAAACCGGGCAGTTTCTGCAGCGCAACCAGATCATTCGAAGTGGAACTTGAAATGCAAGCTTTGCTGGAAAGGATGTTATGCATTTCCCTGTGGTCATCGATCTCATTTTCTTGACAAAAAAAGCGGGATCTTTGGTGTAGTCAAAGAATCCTAAGGCGATCGAGATGTCAAATTTCTGTTTGAAAACGTGGTCTGCATAATCGTCCCGTATGAATGTACAGTTGCCTTGTACCCCTGCTTCCTCAGCCATTGTTTTTGCCATGTCGATCATTTTCTGGGAGAAGTCGATGCCGGTTACATAGGCACCTCTTTTTGCCAGTTCCACAGCTAATCGGCCGCTTCCGCAGCCTACGTCGACTATCTGTTTTCCCTTTACGTTTTTGCATTCTTCAAGCGTGAGATGGAATCTTTCAGTCATGGCTTTGCGGAAAATCTTGTCAATCGTCCTCTTCAACGCGGCTTTCTCTTCACTGTAGAACGAATCGAACTCTTGGGCCGCCTGGTCCCAGTAATCTTTCTCTGAATATCCCATCAGAGTAGTCCCACTTTATTCATGTAGTTTTCCACGCTGGAGAACTTGAACTTGGACAGCAGTCGATCTAGTCTTGACACGGTTTTTTTCAAATTGTGAAAGGTTACAAATGACCTGTACAGTCCAAGATTAAGCTTCGGAGTCTCTGGATTGAGTTCCCATGTGTGAGCGTATATCACAGCAGGGCGGCCGTCATCGTTTGCCTTTCCTACAGATCTAGCCATGAGCCACGTGGGTAGAAAACGGAGATAGAAGCCTCCCGCCATTGGAAATCGTAGAAAGGCCAACTTATGCACGTGGAGGGGGAATTCCCATAACTCCGCGTCATTGTCTTCAACATTTACTTTTTCATGGCTTGGTTTGTAGGGCTTCAATGGAGCGTTAGTGACACCATAAAGGGGAGTTCTCGCAGGGAAAATGCTCGAATCATATTTGAACCCTGCCTCTTCGAGCACGTCTAGAACCCATATGGTCCTTTCGTCGACGGAGAAAGATGGCGCACGGAAGCCTAGGCTCGGCTCGCCTGTGATCTTGTTGAACTTGTCAATTTCAAGTCTAAAGGTTTCAGCAGATTTCTGCCACATCGGTTCGTGGTAAAACGCGTGAAAAGCCACTTCATGATCATCCTCTCTTATCGAAGAAAGGAGCTCCGGGTGTTTTTCCACTAGTTCGCCAACAACAAAAAAAGTTGCTTGTACGTTGTGTTTTCGAAGTAGGGTTAAGGTTCTTTCGAGGTCGTTTTTCGAATTGTCATCTTTGCGCTCAAAGGACTTTGCTCTGACATATTCCGCGTGGTGTAATTCTTCCAGATCGATTGTCAGAATGTTCAGCATTGTCGCCAATTATGATAATCCTTGTGTGCGCGACCTTTACTCAAGAACGTTGAGCAGCTTGCTTTTGGAATAGTCTCGCGATGGCGTACAGTGTTATGGCTGTAAACAAGGTGAATATCCCCACAAGGGCGAAAGAAATTGAAGCCAATGCCACGTTTGTAACTATACGCCTTTCAATGGTGAACAGCTGGAGCGTCCAGATCCCGAAGCCTACTCCAATAGCTAGAAGGATAGCGCCAGGAACGCCCAGGCACAAAAGAGGTCTTTCTTCAACAACTAGCCGAATAATTGTTGACAGAACGCCCAGACCATGACTAACTGGATTCTGGCTTGAGGATTCCACGGTCTTGTAGTTTACTTGCACTGGCACTTCTGCGATTCTCAAGTCTAGTTGTTTGGCTTTCCGAAGTATTTCTGCGCTAATTCCCATGCCTTCCTCGGATAGTTCGAGTTTTTGAATTGCGGCTTTGTTGTACACTCTGAAGCCGCATTGCGCATCGGAGACACCGTTCTTGAGTGACCCGTTGCTCATTTTGGTCAACAGTTTTATGCCGAAGCGTCGATATGTTGGAACGCGATTGTGTTTTTGGAGGAATCGTGAACCGAACACTATGTCAGCTTTATGCTCCAAGACGGGCTCGATTAAATTTGGGATTTCGCCGGGATCGTGTTGACCGTCTGCATCAAGGGTTAACACTACATCGGCTTCCATTTCCTTAGCTTTCTTAAATAGACTGCGCAAAGCAGCTCCGTAGCCTAGGTTTTCTTCATGATGAATAACCAGAGCGCCTAGCCTGTGGGCAATAGTGCCGGTTAAATCGGTTGAGCCATCATCGCATACAATTACCGAGGAGACATATTTTTGCGCCTCTAAGATGACGCGGGCTATTGTTTTCTCTTCGTTGTGTGCTGGGATGCATGCGACTATCAAGTGTTGCTCTCTCCTATCGTTAGGTAGCTCAGCCGTGGAGTCATGTGTTGAGCGCTGTGACTCCGAGAAACTTGATGAATTTTCTGTCGGTTCTCCACTTTGGAGCGGTCTTGTTGCCCCATTTTTCAGCGACTTGGCTGAGTCGCTGGGCGAGTTGGTTGCCTATTCTATCTGCCTTTTGAAGAAAGGTGTTTTCGAGGCTGGTGGCGATCTTGTTGAGAATTCTTGCGATGGTTCTGGACAATACTAGACTTCTGACTTTCTCTACACATTTTATTGTCAGGTCGACGATGGCTCTTTCTGCTTTTGACAGTGTTTCATACCAGATTCCCTTTTTTATGGCTTTAGATTTAAAGTCCGCCAGACTTTGCCTCGTAAACAAACAGTCCTTCCTCTCGTCTCTGCCTCACTAAGAAGAATGAAAGCGGTTGCTATAAAGATTGCTTTCATAATTCGATATATGCTAGTCCTATACTGGTTGGCGTGGAATCACGTTTTTGTTTCATCTGAAAAGGTTATGGAAGTAAATGTGCCGGCATCCTATCTAATAATGCGGCTAGATTGCTCGGTTGAGGCTATCCGTGAATTTTCGTTGAACTAGTTGGACTTTGCCAATGATGGTCTGTCGTTTATTGAAGAGTAAGAGAAAGATTGCGAGCCACGATAGGAATAGAGCGTAGCCTATGACTTGGTGGACCTGTTGTCCGAAGTCGTAGCCGTAAAAATACATGGACGCGACAACTATGAGCAGTCTAACAATGTTGAGGAGGTAAACGCCTATCGCGCCAGCAAAAGACCATAACAACTTTGTTCGTTTGCTGACTGGCGTCTCAACCATTGTTACTACGATGATTATTGAAAAGACGATGACGCTATAGATTCCTAAACATCCGGCTTCGAAATATACGGGCAAACGACCCTGTGGAGTGTAGAGGTCGATGGACAATGGAGTGCGTACTGCATTGTTGATTCCGAAGACCCCCAGTACAGAGGAGAACAGAGATACATAGTTGGGAACGGTGGGCGTTATTTGATATTCAATCCATCGGAATGTTAGACCTGTGAAACCGCTGGCTGTTATTAAGAAAAGGGCTGAAAATGCTTGCTTGAACGCTGAGATTTTGAAGAACGCCAGAAGGAGACCTAACAGATAGACAGTGTAGTTTGCCAGTCCGTAAAAGCCTGCGGTTGGAATGATGGGTGCAATTGCATAGTAGATGAAAAAGCTGCTGACAACGATGATGATGCCGATGACTCTTTGAAAGTGGTTTGCGGATAACATAAGGTTTGAAAACTGGTCTTTTTTCATTGCGATTATGAGGAGGCCATATAAGGGTATGAGGGATCCGACCGGGTCGTTGAAGTAGGCGTATCTGTAGTACATCAGGGGAAGCAGGGGCATAAAGGCAAGGATTAGAAACGCGTTTACCTTGTCCCTGAACGTGCTGTGTAACTTTAGGTTTTTCAACGTGGAGGAAACCCTTCTCTCATAGTAAATGGTGATTTTGTTGGTTTTAAACTATATGCAGGTTTTCCTTTCCGATTATATTGCTCTGCCGTAGTTTCTGCCTAACAGTCTGAGGTCGCGGGCGTCTATGATGTTGTCTCTGTTGAAGTCGCATTCGGGATTCCAGTTGATTGAGGTTAGCGTGGCGCCGAACGTTGGTTGGAAGATGGCAAGGTCGTCTGCGTTCACTGTGTCGTCGCCGTTTGCGTCACCTGGTAGCTTGACTGTGACTGTTCCTATGTATGTGTAGGTGTTGTCTGTGGCGTTGTATTCGTTTGGCACTGCGTCTGCTTGTGCTTTGATGGTGTAGTGGCTTGGGGCATCTCCTGCTGTGTTCCATGTAAAGTTGAGGGTTGTTGTGTTGTTGGGGGGTAGATTCCAAACTGGTTGGGTGTCAATGGCTGTGGTGTTGTAGAATGCGGTTACGTTGAATGATTCTGTGCTTAGCCCATTATTCTTGACTGTGACTGTTATGTTCACCGTGTCGGTGGGGTAAACTGAGAGTGGATTTGGTTCGACTGTTTGGGTGGTTATTTCGTGGTTTGGTGTTGCTTTGCTTCGCAGGGTGAATGTGCCGGTTCCTGTGTCTGCTCGGGCTCTTTTGACTATGAGGTAGTAGGTTCCGTTGTAGGGTGCGTTGTTGAGTATTATTTGTTCTTGTCCTCCTGTTGTGGCGGTTGTGCTTTTCGTTACGATGCTTGGTTCTCCGTAAGAGGTGCCTGTGCTGTTGTAGAGGTATAGGTCGTAGTCGGCGCCTGCTGGCACGGTTAGCGTGAAGTTGTATTTGACGTCGGGTGTAAGCTGGACTTTTCGTGCCCATGCGAGTTTTTGCCCAAGCGTGGCTATGTCTGTGATTGCGGGTGGTCTTCCTAAGGTGGCTGTGACAGTGGTTCCGATTTGGTGTGTTTTTAGTAGTGCGTCTACGGCTGCGTCGAGGTTGAGTCTGCCGTATCCTTCGTGTTGGTCTTTGCCGCCGCGTTGCAGCGTGGGTGAATATGCTGAGAAGGGTTCGCGATATAATGGGTAGGTTTCTGTGGCTGTCATTAGCAGTATCATTTTGGGTTGTAGGGCTTGGGTTCTGGTGTATTGCCAGTTGGAGAATCCGCCCATGGCTTGTATAACTATGCTTGCTGCGCCTGAGACTACGGGTGCGGACATGGATGTTCCTTGCATTGGTGCTGCGTCGTTGAGTGGAAAGTCTGTCCATGTGCCTTCGGCGTCGTTGTCGTTTGTGTCTGCACTCATTAAGGGTGTGGCGAGGAAGCTGCCGCCTGGTGCGGCGATGTCGGGTTTTATTGTGTTGCCCTGGTAGTAGGATGTGCCGCCTTCGCTGCTATAGGAGGCTAAGTTGTCGAATTGGTTTAAGGCGGCTACGGTTAATGCTTCGTCAACAGATCCTGGTGTGTGGATTCTGTTGTTGCCGTCTCCTCCGCTGTTGCCAGCTGAGACTATAGTTGTAACGCCGCTATTGACGAGGTTGACTATTGCTTCGTTCGCCGCAGTTACTTCGGCGCCGAAGCCTAGGCTCATGCTAGCTATTACTATGTGGTATGTTTCCTTGTTTGCGATTATCCAGTCTATTGCGTTGAGGAATTGGTAGTCCCATCCGCCTCCAGTGTTATCTAGGACTTTAAGTCCCACGAGTCTTGTTTGTGGAGCTATGCCTGTCCAAGCTTGGTATCCGTCAGATGGCGGTGTATAAGGCCAAGACAGCCTTATGGTTACGTAAAAGTTGTCTCCTAGGCCAGCTGCAAAGGAGAGTAAGATGTGCCATTTGTTATATCCACCTGCTGGCAGTGTGGAAACAGGGTACGTGGTTCCGTACCAAACGTCTTCGCTGGGTGTATTAACGAAGGCTCTTGTTCGCCAATCAAATTGTTGGTCGAGCGACTTGTCTCCGTCGCTTAGGCTTAACCTGCTCATCGTTCCAGTACCTGGGATGCCTGCATTTCTCCATTTTACGTTGACTCTTATCGTTCCAGTTTTGTTGACCATGAATCCCGTTATTATGTAGGTACCTGAGGGGCTAATAGCTCCGAGTCCGGCGCTCCATGTTGCGAGTGCGTTGCCGTTGCTGGCGTTTGTGAGGACGAATCCTGTTCCTGTGGCTAGTCCGGCTACGTGTGAGCCGTGTCCGTTATCATCGTACGGTGAGGTTGTGCCGGGGGAGATTTGGTCGTTCCAGCCGACTATTTTTTTGCTGAAGTTTAGGTCTCCGTAGCCCGGTGTGAAGTCTGGGTGTGAGTCGTCTAAGCCTGTGTCTAGTATGGCTATGCTTGTTTGTGGGTCGCCTTGTAGGCTTAGGTTGTTCCAGACGTATGTTCGTGCGCCTATTTGTCTTGCTGCGTAGGCGATGTGGGCTTGGCTTCTTTGTTGTTTTTCTATCAGGAGAACGTTTTGATCGGCTTGGATGTAGTTGTTGATTTGGTTGTAGGGTATGTGTCCGCCGAATCCGTATAATGCGTGTGTCCACGGTTGTGTGATGAGGTAGCCGTTGTTTTGTGTGAAGAGGTCGGCGTTTTGGAAGGTGGGTGGGTTTTTGAGCATTACTGTGACGTTTGCGTAGTTGTCTGCTGTCTGGTTGAACGTTCGTTGTAGGATTTCTGTGTCAAGTGTGTCTGCGATGGCGTTGTTGTCTTGATCTGCCCATTGTGGTTTTTGCATGGTGGGTTTGAATTCGAGGTTGGTGGTTTCAGTTGGAACTTGCTCGAGAGTTTGACTCTTTTGTGACTCTGGACTGAAGCCTGTGCTTTGAATGGTGAAAATAGTTGCGGTGAGAAGAAGTGATGTTATGATGAGTGTGGAAAGGAGTTTTTTCTTGCTGTGTGTTTTGGGGTTTATTCTGTCCGATGGTGTGAGCGGTATGGTTTTTCCTCCTTTCTCTCTGTTGGTATGTGTAATAATGCTGTTGCTCTGTGTTATAAGATTGCGGTTTATTATGTTCTAGAAGATTGTTAGTTTTTATGCGGTTTTGCCGTAGTTTTCGCCTAGTAGATAAGTGAGCACGTTTATTGCTTATTCATCCAACTTATTGGTAGACTTTCTTGCGTAGCTTTACAAAATGAAATGTGATGAGTTTTTCTTTTTCATTGATTTCATATATGATTCTGTAGTCTCCCACTCTGTGTCGCCATAAACCTTTGAGGTCGCCTATGAGCGCAACTCCTCGGTGTGGGTCTACTAAGATTTGTTTGACAGCCTCTGCAATCCTATCGTTTATTTGCTTTGGCATTTTCTTTTCTTTTTTGAGAAAGGTTCTGGAGAATCAGGCTTTGTACGCCATGCTTCAGCTCAAAACCTTGTTTAATTCGTCGATTTTGCACTCGATAAATTCTCCTTTTTGGATTTCTTCTTTGCTCTTTTTAACGGCTTTCATTGTTTCTTTGTCTGCCATTGTTTCAAGAGTCGCGATTATTTGCTCCATTCTATAATATGTATTCAGCATTTTTTGGAACATTTCAGTGGGGATAACTATCCCTTTCGCCATTTGCCAAACGCTCCGTTGGATAATATTGAACGTCTCAGTAATATTGTTATTGCTAGTTGCGGGTTTTTCCTTTTTGGGGTGACTGTCATAATATGTTATGGACTTGAAGCGTGCTTTTTGAGTTTTAAAATCTCTTCGTGTGCTTTTCCAAGAAGCGTTAAATTAAACAAGTCTAAGCGGTTTTGCCATAGTTTTCGCCCAGCAGCAACAAGTTTCGCACGTCCATTAGGTTGCCTTTGTTTATGGTAGCGTCTGGCTGATGAATTTGTGGGAAATGTTTATATCCACAAAAAGAGTGGGATATCTATGGTGGGATTATGAGAGAGGTTTGTGTAGACAAAAAGTATAGGATAGTGTTGCCTAAGGAACTGCGTAAACCGTTTGGAGTTACTGCGGGTTCTATATTAGAAGCTGAATCGAGGAAGGGAGTCATTATTCTCAAACCCAAGGTTCCAATTCAAAAACCCACAGAAGCCCTATGGGGCATGGCTAAGGGAATAGTGGAGGAAAGCCCGAAGAAAGTTGCGCGCAAAGCTATTGCCAAACAATCTAGGCTGGAGCAGATAAGTTGAGATTCCTAGAGACAAACATTTTTCTATACGTTATAACAGCTCATCCAAATTTCGGTTCAGTTGCTAAAGCTATCTTTCAAAGGATCGAGGAAGGAGAAGCAGCAGCAACTTCGAGTCTCGTGGTAGCCGAAGTGTGTGCATGGCTTGAATACCATAAATTGGATGACAAAATCGGTCTTCTTTTCAAAATTCTGCAGTCCTATTCAACCTTAACTGTTATAGAAACCACATATAATGATGAAGTTAAGGCTAAAGATTTAGAGTCTCATTATCCAAAACTGGAATTTTTCGACAGAGTTTATCTTGCTCAAATGAACAGACTAAAAATCCCAGAAATATATTCTAACGACAAAGGCTTCGACAAAGTAAAGGAAATTAAGAGACTCTTTCACTAGTGAATTAATCGATTAACCGCGGCAACTCATAGCGCAAGTTGTAGGTTACTGGTTAGGCGGTTCTGCCGTAGTTTTCGCCGAGTATGCGTAGGTCTTCAGCGTCGATTATGTTGTCTGTGTTTAGGTCTGCGTCGGGGTTCCAGTTGCCGCTTTGCGGTGTGGCGCCGAATGCTTGGGTGAGTAGGCTTAAGTCTAGGTTGTTGACTGTGTCGTCGTGGTTGATGTCTCCTGCCAGAGATTCTCTCAGTCTTACTGCGCCATCATTGCGTTTGTTGTTGTCGCTGTTGAGTTCGTCTGTCACTAGGCTGGCTTCTGCGCTTATGGTGTAGTTGCCTCGGTTGAGTTGTGCTGTGTTCCAGTTGAAGGTTAAGTTTTGGTTTGAGCCTGCTGCTAAGTTGGTGACTGTTCTGGTTTGGATGGCGGTTGTGTTGTATTTGGCTGTGACGGTGAAAGTTTCTGCTGCGCCTATTCTTCCTTTGTTTTTGACCATGACCGTGATGTTTATGATTGTTCCAACGTAGGCTTGGGTTGCGTCTGTGTTTACACTTTCTATTGCTACGTCGTGTTCGCTCCACGTGTCCATTAGAGGAGAGCTGTCTTGGCCTATTGGTGATATTAGGTATGGGGTGTCGCCTATTCCGTTTCCATTTGCGTCGATGCCGGTGTAGTCGCTCCAGTAGTTGCCTTGGCCGCCGCTGCTCCATGTGTTTGATCCTGTTCCTGCGTATGCTTGTAAAGCGTTGTTGACGAAGTTGTTTCTGTAGAAGAGGTTTGAGCTTGAGAATGACATGAAAAGGCCGTATGTGTTGTCTTGGAGCCAGTTGGCTTGGAATGTGTTGCCGTTTGAGTTTGTGAGTTCTATTGCCCAGTCGGAGTCTGTTATTTTGTTGTTTCTGATGTTGTGGCTTGAGGTTGTTGCTGATGAGTAGTAGAGTCGTATGCCGTATGAACTGTTTAGAACCTTGTTATAGTTTACCGTGGCGGATGTGCCTTGCAGATATATTGCTGCTGAGCCGTCGATTATTGTGTTGCGTTCAATGGTTGTCGTGCCTGAGCTTGAGTATACACCTGCGGTTCTTCCGGCAAACACGTTGTTCCTTATGGCGACGCCTGTTGATGTTGCTCCGGATATGTGTATGGAGTATGATGTGAGTGTTATTTGGTTTGATGCGATTGTGTTTGTGGCTGAGTTGAATATTCTGATGCCGTAGGCGCTGTCTTTAATGATGTTTCCTGTTATGTTGTTGGTGGCGGAGTTGCTCAGGGTTATGGCTCCAAAGGGGTTGTCGGTGAAAGTGTTGTTGAATATTGTGTTTCGGTTTGAGAGACTGAGGGATATGCCGTATGCGCTTGTCGTTATGATGTTATTGGTGAATCTGTGGAAATCGTTGCTGGCTGAAGGCCCTGGTTTCTCCGATGCTATGGCGTTGTTGTTGTTTCCTGGGTTGCGGATTGTGAATCCGGTGATTTGCACGTTGGTTCCGTCTATGCTGAAGATTGTGCCGTTTCCCATTCCGTCGATTATTGTGGTCTGGGGGTTTGCACCTATTATGGTCAAGGCAGTTATGGTGACATCTATGAATATGTCATTTTCATAGTAGATGCCGGGATCTACTTGAATGGTGTCTCCTGTCACTGCTGCGTTTACTGCATCTTTTATTCTCGCGTATTGTGTTGGGACGCGTATGGTTGCGCCTGATGTTGGCTGGATATGAATTATGAAGGGGATGACCAACAAGAGCCAAATAATTAGTAGGAGTTTTCCTGTTTTCAGGAATTTTGTGTTTTCGCGGAGGCTTTGGATGAATAAGGACTTGTTAGAAAGCATTGATGGTTTTTCCCTGCCTTATTGGAGATGGAATCTCCTTTGCCGCCTAGCAAAGTGTTTGAATGAGTGGGGATGAAAATAAAAAAGGGGTGGGGTTTAAGGACCTATGGAGGGGGCACATCGGGTACGATGAGGTTGATGCCGCCATCGCCGCTGAAAGGTGTTGCGCCGTATTCGGGTTTTAGGTTTCCTGTGATTTGTAGTAGTATGCGGTATTCTCCTGGTGCTAGGTGGGGTGCCTTGGTGAGTAGTGCTCTTAGTACGTCGTCGCCGTCGAAGGGCACTGCCATTCTGTCTGGTGAGCTTCGTAGTAGGTATGGTGTGCCGCTTGGAGAGTAAATGCCTTCAAGCAATAGTGTATTGGGGTCTATTTGTTCAAGTGGGCGTGATGGTGCAAAGAAGATTTCTGCTATCCATGGATCGGGTGCGGGGTTACCTAGCATGTAGTTTGGTGGTCGCCATTTTACTTTGAGTTTCAGTTCTTGGGGCGGTGCGAGTGCGTTGAAGGCAATGGCGCCTGCGAGCAGTGCTACTAGTGCAACTGCTGAGATCAAGGCTAATCTGTTGAGTTTCATTGTTTAGGCCACCTTCTTCTTTGGTCGTGTGCGCCACATGTAGACGATGGGTACGAGTGCAACTATTGACATTAGTACGCCTATGCCCAATGGAAACTCTGGAATTGGTGGCGGTGGTTTTACTGTTCCGCTCATGGAGTGTTTGATAACTGGGGGGTCTCCTCCTTGATCGACTCCCCATATAGCGTCGACGTGGAGCCAAACTATGGCGCCTCTCGGATCTGTCATGTCAACTTGGTCTGAGGGGTTAAGTATACCGCTGTTGTCGTTGTCTATCCAGCTGCTTAGGTGCCATCCGGGTTCAATTGGCGCGGGCTCTATTTTTGTCCATATTGAAGAGACAGGGTCCGCTAGGTCGGTTCCGCCGGCAAATATCATCAGATCTGGTGGAAGATCTCCGTAGATTCCATGATAGTCATTGTGCGGAATGGGATTTGCTGCGACATCAGGTAGTTTTGATATTGAGAACGTTAGCAGGGAGAAGTTAGGTGTAGGTGGAAGCCCTGATCCGAGGTTTAGGGGGTCTTCGTCAACTTGGAAGTATATTCGCGCTATTGGTGAGTTGCCGGTGAATCCTACAGTATCTCCGAAGAAGGTTGCGTAGGCAATTTCTACATAGCCTAGTGTGTCTTCAAGCACTGGTAGGGCTGTTTCGGTGTTCCATGGGTAGTATGTCCATGCTTCTAGTGGCGTTAGCACGGTGGTGTTGAAATCGATTCTGACTTGATATCCCCAAAGGGCGGGCATATCTCTTGCATAGATGTCTACAAAGAAGGTTTCGAAGGCATTTGCCAACGCTGGAACAACTGGGGGCTGAATGGATAGTGCTGGACTTGCGGCAGGTGGAAGTGGTACTGTGTCAGGGTAAATTGTTGCCCAGACTTCATATAGTGCGAAGATATGGGAAGTGAGGTCAAGCGAGTTCTTTTGTATTCTGAAGATACGGATTTTAAGGTCCGTTATGTCGGTCCAATCCCATGTCCCATCGTTGGGAAGCTGGTTATACCAGGTTCGAGCAAGGGTTACGCCGCCGAGTGCTACGTTTGAAGCTGTTCCTTGACTGTTTGGTTGGATGATTATCCAATCGCCAGCAGCTGGTGCGGCCACTGTGGTGTATTCGATTCTGTACATGTCATCTGTGGTTAATGTTGCTCCGCCTCCTGCGACTGAGTATCTCATTTTGATGTCGACCCAACCAATGGTGAATAGGCTAGGATCTTGTTCGAAGGTCATATGGCCAACGAAAGTGCTGTTGAGTCCGGCTGTGGCAGATGCGATGCGGATGTTCTGAGGTGATGTAAGAATAGTGTCTCTAGCACTCGCAGCAGTGCCGGCTCCGCTTGTGCTACTTCCTGTTAGAGTCGCTGTTGGGCTTGATTCAAATGGAACAGTTTGATTGGTTGTCCCTATATCCATAGCGTAAACTAGACTTACTGAGATAATCATTGCTACAATCAGAGTGAAGCCTATGGCTACTTTGAATGATTTTTTCATCTTTCTCTCACTCTCTTTTACTCTGTTCATATTAATACAGTCAGTGCCTATATAACCTTTTTTTCATTGACGTATAGAACACAGTTCCACATGAGACGCTAGCCTCAAAGTTGCAAAACACAAATATTGTCGCTTATGGACGCATTACTCAAGAAGAGACACATCATTTGACAACCAGAACCGTCGCGCTAACAACACTGACCATACTTCTCCTCATGCTTCTAACATTTTCAATGAACATACAGAAAGTCAGTGCGGAGAACACAATTTACATTAAAGCAGACGGTTCAGTAGACCCCTCAACTGCTCAAATTCAACGCGACATAGATGTTTACACATTTAGAGGCGACATTTACGGGTCGATCGTGATCCAGAGAAACAACACAATAATCGATGGAAAAGACTTCACCTTGGAAGGCAATGGAACAGACTCGGGAATTTATTCTCGCGGCACGCACAATCTAACTGTCAGAAACCTAAGAATAACCAAGTTCTCGCGAGGCGTCTACATTCAGGAATCCCCGAATAGTAAGATAACCAGCAACATTGTAACAAACTGCACATATGGCCTACTCATAGACCGATCACCTCAGACTACGATAACTGACAACATCGTAACAAACAACGCGTGGGACGGCATCTTCATCACCGCTTCACCCAACAGCGTTCTCACAAACAACACAGTTGCCAACCATAACAAATGGGGCATATACCTAGGATACTCATCCGGTTCCACGCTTCAATACAATCAAATGAAGAATAACAGCTACAACTTCGGAGTCTCAGTTGACTTCATCCACAACATCGACACTTCAAACACAATAAACAACAAACCAATCTACTACTGGATAAACGAGCAAAACAAGCAGGTCCCCGCAGATGCAGGATACGTGGCAATAATCAACTCCTACAAGATCAAAGTTCGAAGCCTACAACTAAGCAGAAACGGACAAAGCGTCCTGATAGTCAGTTCGGAAAACAGCATTGTGGAAAACTCCAACATCACAAACAACGGATACTATGGCATCCAAATAGTCAATTCCAACAACAATGACATATTCAACAACACCATAACAAACAGCGACTTGGGCGGCATAGCGCTAATCTCCTCCAAGAGCAACACAATAATCAACAACACAGTCAAAACCAACGGCAAAGGCATATACCTCGACGCTTCAAACAACAACATGATCTACCAAAACAACTTCATAAACAACACATACCAAGCCTTCACACAAGATTCAACCAACCAATGGGACAGCGGCCAACCTTTAAGCGGAAACTACTGGAGTGACTATAACGGAGAAGACACCGACAAAGACGGAACAGGCGACACCCCCTACATCATCGACCGAACAAACAAAGACAACTACCCACTCGTCACTACGGTTAAAGAAACCAACCTCAACAAAACCAGCTCGGAACCTATTCTCCTAGTAATAGCAACTGTAATTCTGATATCAATTTCCGCAATTGCGATTCTAATTTACTTCAAAAAGAAATAAAGGAAAAGTAGCTGCGCCTCGGACTACGCGGTTCTTCCCCAGTTGGCACTTGTCACTGCAGCGTCGAATATGTCTATGACTCCATCATCATTGTTGTCAACACATCGACTGTACGGTAAAGCTCCAGGCGCCCCAGTCCACCGTGAGCTAAGCGTTGCAGCATCAAATATGTCAACTATTCGGTCGCTGTTTGCATCACCGAAAAGCTTGTTCTTGAAATAACCATCAGCACTTGAGAACGAGATTGTCGCACCTGCGCTGTCAAGCAACATTGTTGGAAGGTCGCCGCCACTGCTGATAGTTATGTTAGCACATCCATAATCAAGTATTAAGAATTCAAGGGTGAACAATCGTCCACCGCCCCCCACGCCAGCGACATCCCCCAAAATCGTCTCAGCAACCGAAGCAGAACCAGTTGCGTTGCTCGCAATGAAAGTCGGCTCTATTCGAGAAGTCCCATAAGGCGACCCAGTTTGCGCCAAGAAATCACCGTACGACACAACTCTCGTAAAGTTCAACATGCTCGTGGTCCAAGTAACATTAACCTGATAACTGAACACGTCGGTAGCATCTGTAATATTGACACTGACCTGAAGCAAGTCGCCAATCTGAAAGCCTGGATCATTAACGTAATCCATAATGATCGTTGCAGGATCAACATACACGGTAGGGACCTGATTCGGCACTATAGGTGTGCTAAATAATGATAAACGTGAAACGTCGACCAGTCCGGAAGTGAAAATCGCTGAAGTGGCGAATATAACCAGTAACATAGCTGCTAAGCTAATGACTTTTGTTCTTCCTCTCATCTCTCCGTCGCCTCACCATATTTGATACCGCCGGCGACTATTTTAGCCTTTTGCTACTAACCTCTATACAAAAGTTTCATCATAGCACTTTCAGATCAACGCCTCAATGAAGAATTAACGAATCTAGATGCATCCTTACGACACACGTCTAAATCCCAAGATTCGGAAAAAGCCTGAGCCAATAAGCTATGGTACAATTGCCCATCCCCTACCAAAATCGACAACCCATATCTCAAAATCTTTAACCTAAACACAGGATCCAAGTCTTGAAGCTGAACCAAATCAACAGGCAAACCGAGCTTCAACTCCATCTTGGCATTCAAACTTAGAAGCTCACCAAATGAAAAAGGCGGAACCGCGTACACTGCTATATCAACATCTCTAATGCTACTCCTTCGCGTGAAACCCCCGAAGATGTAAGCTAACTTCACTCTTTCATCGACTTCTAACAAATTCTTAGCTGTTTCAACCACTCTCTTCTTCTGCCACTCAGTAAGCCTATAATACGATATTTCATCAAACTGATATTCCATATCTCTCTTCAACACCCTTAATGAGTTGCTCCACACATTTAAAGTTCCCTTTAACGAAATCATAAACCTTCACGTCGTCCACAGTCCAATACCGATGTACGAGTATATTCCTCAACCTAGCCATTTTGACCAATTCCTCACAGCAGCTCGTTAGACCCTTCTCCTCTAACAGCTTAAAACACGCAGAATACGACTCAGGCTCACGACCAAAATCATCCATGGCCATGTGTAAACATATACTTCCAAGTGCTTCAGCCAAGACTACAACATGATACCTTAACGAATACTTTTCATCTAAGCTCAGCCCTGAGTATTGCTTTGACGTAACCCTCTTAACCTCCCCAATGACTTCTCGCAACTCTCTAATTCTGCTTCTCAAATATTCAGTATCCACCATGAAACCACCAGACACCTCAAGCTGTTCTTTAACATCACCCTCTCGTCAAAGTTAAGAATAAAGCTTAGCCTTTTGCCACTAACCTCTATACCAAAATACTATCCTCTCTTGCTACAAAGACTAACGAAGATTCGCCTAAACCCTAACAAAACTCTATTTATGATGAATTTCATCTTGGAGCCTATTCAGCTTATTCAGAAGACTGACCCATCCAATTTTCAGCGTGCTAATGAAGACAACTCAACCTTCTTGTTCTTAATGAAGGACGTTATTTCCTGAATGATTGTCGCTGTTTTGGTGTCGAAATATTTTTCCTTACATTCATTGCAAACTTCTGCAGGAACATCCTTAATGATAATGCCCTCTAACTCCAAATCAATGACTTTCCTTGAAACCGAACCACCACATTGATAGCATGTTTTCAAGTTCCCCGTCTCCTAGTTTTCAAGTCTTTTTCCCAATCTTCTCTAGAAGGAACATACACAGTCACTATTCATAAGTGCTTCTTCATGAGGGGCGCAAACCACATGAACAGGTTTTCCAGCAACCCAACCTAAAATTAGGCAGCTATGTCCTCTCGGATCATCAGGATAATCCTCAACCAACTCAAATCCCTTCATCAAGGCATCTTCAACCTTCTGAGCCGTTAAACGTTCCCCCATTTCTTCCATTAAAGCGTGAAATGTATGACGTACATTACGCCTCTTCAACCTCAAACGAATCTCATAAACAATTCCCGAAACACTATTTTCCCGTGGCATCCCAAACCTCTCATAAAAAGCTAACGCATCCTTGAAGCTTCGCTGCAGATTTTTCAACTTGAACCCACAAAAACACCTTGGAAGACATGAAAATTCCCTTCAAAAAATCCCGCGACTTCCCCATTTTCTCAGCTTTGTCTTTGTGACTAATATTTTAGCCTTTTGCTGCTAACCTCTATACAAAAGTTTCACTCCGACTCCAACACACGCTTCCAAAAACAATATTTTGAAACATACTTCTCCAGTAAGTAACGTGACCAAGTGAGCATGATAGTTAGCAAAACTCAACTGAAACAAGCACTCGATAAACCGGACTCAGGGCAACTTAAACTCTCAAGGCGCAAAACAACTGTTTTCAAAAGTTTGTCTCCGCTTTGTTTTTGTGCGTTAAACGGGTGAAAGGAATATTTAAGAGCTATTAAACCACTATAAAAATGGAGGTTAAGAATGTGTCTAACACTACTTTGACGCTGAAATTCAGAGGGCTGGAGGCGGAGCTCCTTGAGGAGATGGTTAGGTTGGGGCTTTTCAATTCCAAGTCCGAAGCTATCCGCGCGGCTGTTATGAAGTACGCTGTAGACTCTGGGCTTTTGAGTAGAGAAGACCTTTGGAAGCGCATTAATGCTCACAAGAGGAGAAGCGTCAGCCCAGAACAGCTCGAGAAGGATCTACAACGTCTTGAGCAGTAGCATCAAACTTAGAGCGCTCCTGGACACCAACGTCTTCATATATGCTTTCGAAGTTTCAAAATCAAACTCTAACCTCATCTTGAATGCCTTAAACCAAAACCAGTTTGAGGCAATAATTACTGAATCAGCATTCAAAGAGGTTTACCAATACTTTAGGAAACACCACTCCAAAAAATTAGCCGACCAATACCGCATCTATCTCTTCACCACATGCAAAATCGTCTTCTCACATCAGTTACAACCGCACTTCAGGAAATACATTGACGAAATAAACGGCAAAGACATAGAACAGCTTACCGCCACAAGAGAATTCGGTATCAAATACCTCGTTTCATACGATAAACACTTCGCACACATAGAAGAATATAGAACACCCAAACAATTCGCCAAAATTCTACGACTGCAAACATATTTAACGAATTACTAAAATTTTCTTCAGGCTGATTTCAACACCACGCTTCCAAAAAACATACTTTAGAAACACTCTCGTTAAAGCAGAGCTAACGAACAAGCAAAGCTATGAATCTATTGAAAAAGGGAAGTTAGCCTAATTTTTCGTATACTCTTTTTCTGGCTTCTGCATGTGTAACATAAATCGTCTTTTCGGTCTTATCGACATGAAATATTATCCTGTATTTCCCTATTCTAATTCTGAAAGCCCTCTCTAAACCTTTAATCTTTTCAACATCCATCTCTCTTAATGCTGCGGGGTAATCTTCAAGTTTTGTTAGAGCATCCTTGACCACATTTTTAAGGTTCTCGTCTTTTAAGTCTCTAATGAACCTAAGAACTCTTCGATGAGCAATCACACCGTATTTAGGCACTCTTTAATTCCTCGAGTGCTACATAGCTTCCTTTCTTCATTATTTGGATGGAGCGCTTAATTTCTTTGATTTCCTCTTTGCTAAGCTCCACTTCAGGAATGCTCCTTAAAACAACCTCCTCGATAATATCTTCAAGAAGTCTTAACCGTTCATTCACTCTTTTAACCTCGTCGTAAATCATTTCAAGCGTCACTCGAGTGTTCATTTTGCCTGCCTAACTAAACATTGGTTTACCACATTTATATTCTTTCATTTTATGCTCACAAACCGTGGACCACAGACGCGTTGACAAAACAGTGAAACACCCATTTATGAAGAGAAACGGATGCCTGTTGTCTATTCCACGAAAGACCACGGAATTCAAGTTATAACAGCCCTTATAACATCAGCTGCTCAAGAAATTACTTAAAAGAACAGACAAGCAACATGTGGGTAAAAATCAAATGAGAGTAGAATACGACAGAGAAGCTGACATACTGTATATTAAGGTCAAGGACTCCAAAATAGTTGACACACGCATACTAGGCGAAGACGTTTACGTAGACATTAGCGAGGATGGAAACTTTGTTGGAATAGAAATCTGGAAAGCTTCTCAAAACGCAATACTACAATATCAAAAGACATCGCTAAAGAACTAAAAACAGTTCTGGAAAAAGCATCTTAGAACCAAAACACCGTCGCGTGCTTTCTTTTTCAGCCGTTAGGCCCAAACTCCCTCACGATGAAAAAAAAGGGAATGCGTGCGATGCCGCTGTCCACTGTTGTTTCAACCAAGAACCAGCTTGAAGGCAGGTCCTAAGTTGAACAGATCAATGAGCTCTTCGCCAGTCTTAGTCTCTATGTCAATTCTGATCCAGTCAACTACGTAGTACTCAAGCCATCGCTTTGGGTCCCCGTAAATTCTCTGCACATAGTCAATGAGTGCCTTGGGCAATCGCAGCTTGACCTCCTCAAACTCGACCTTAGACTTCGTTGTCATTTCATTTTTCCACCTTTGTTGCTGAATTATTCAGCGAATCTACAATGAAAAACCCCTTGAGGAATCTTTTGTCACCAACAAGTCGCAAGTCTAGGCGCCGGTTCATTTCGGTGCTTGCTGCGCTTGTGAGAAAGCTTCATGATCGGGCAAAATGTCCTCTGCATTCCGAATCAGTGTCCCAACTTGCACACCCACGCACATCCAGAGGATCGGTATTATTACTGTTTCAAAGCAGAAGTTAACGACACATGAAACAGAAACCAGCTCCGCAATGCCATCGTCGACGAGGCCATGCTTGAACAGTGACGAAAACCTGACGCAGGACAGGGCGCAAACAGAGCCTAAAGCGCCATTCAAGACCCCAAACAGACCCCAAAAAACAATGCTCAAACTCGTTGATGTCACCGGGAACACTCTGACGACGACATCCATACAGCTTCAGCCGCACAACGCACCCGCAACATAATAGAAGAAGGCTAAAGGGAATTAACGCCTTCTTCTTTTGAAATCTCTTTTCCCGCAGCCGCCCTACATACCCGATAGCCACGCATAACTATGTTGAACCGCAAACACAAACCAAAACTAAACAGGACCCAAAACATCATACAGAAACAGGAACAGCCCAAAAAACACAAACAGAACAGCACCCCCTCACCACGCCAAAAAAAATTTCCAGCAGCAAGATAAACCCTATCCACAGCAAACTTCGGATAAAAATGACCAAAAACACGTGATCTAGTTCCACATCAAAAATTTTAGCCTTTTGCCGTTAACCTCTATACAAAAGTTTCATTTTAACCGTGCCCGCCGCTTTCTAAGAGCTATAAAAATCACTAATCCAGCGGACAACAAGAGCGCTGACACTCCAAACGCATAGATAAGCCACGAGTCAGAGGTTTCAGGCAAAGGCGCAGCTGAATGAATGTACGAAAAATACCAGTAATAATAAACGCTATCGCTCCAATTACGAACCAACGTAGGCTTCAGACCATCAATAACAAAATTCAGGCTGCCAAGCTCAATACTCTGGACGAATCCTTTTGGAAGGGCAACACGACTAAAACCCAAAGTCCCATTCCGCCCACTCACGGCTAAACTTATTCTTGTCCCCGTCGCGTTCCAATCCAAGCGAGCCGCAGACGAATTGGATATCAAAGTGAGACTATGCAACCTGCCTCCAAGAAGCACGATAAAATCCCAAAACCTCCCCTTAAGAGGAAAACTGTCAGTGTTATTTTCTCCAACCCTGTAAACAGTGTCGCCAATTCCATCAAGGTTACTATCCCGCCCACCATAATACAACCAATAATTCCCTTCAACACCATTATCCCACTTATTCTTCGGCACAATCCTCGACCCATTCCTCGACTCGACAAACAGCAAAGTGGTTGAGAACGCATTGTGAAAAATGCGACTGTTATGCGAATAGTAAACAGCTATGCTATAGCTACCAGGTTTTTCCGGAGAAAGACCAGACGCATTGTTACGAGTTATCACAGAGTTATTCGTGAACACAATGTGCAAGTTATAAGAATTGAAATTCGCCTCATTCTTATCCAGAAGTGACCCAGACGATTTGAAAAGACCAATACCACCCCAACCATTACTGTCCACATTGTTACTGATAGCAACCGAACGAGACGAATTAAAGAACTTAATCCCATAATCAAAATTATAATTCGCGGTAACCCAACTCACAGAAACATTCTTCGAATGCGCCACATAAACACCATTCCAATTATCAACCGCGTTAACACCCACAATCGACGAGTCCGTCACAAAAGCGAACAGAAGACCCTGCTTATTATTCCGCACATCAAGCTCCTCAACAGTAATCCTCGTGGAGTTAACTAAACCGATGAAACCCACATCCTCAAAACCAGAAGAGTCAACAACCAACCCACGCTGATTGATCAAATAACGAACCGCCTTGCCGTTCACGGTGTTAGACTCATCAATGTCATTGAGAAAATCAGTAAGCGAGTTCCCATCAACACCAAAATTGTACCTATTGCTCATCATCTGATTATTCCTAAGAAAACTGTTTCCAGAAGAATCGAGTTCAATGCCAAAAAATCGAAATCCACTCACACGGTTTCCAACAACCTGCACGTTCTTTGAATGGTAGATCCGAATGCCATACGACCCTTCGGACACCACGTTACCAACAAGGCGAACATCTTCGGAACGCTCAACCAAAATCCCAAACGTTCCGTTTCGCACAGTAAGATCCCTGATCTCCGTATCATTAGACGTTACATGAACCACGGTTCCGCCGAAACCATCAATAATCGTCGAACTTCGATCTTGACCAACAATCGACAAAGACTTATTCACAGACACACGCTCACGATAAACCCCAGAATCCACACTAATCACATGACCGCCCAAAGTCTCAACAGCATTAATGGCCTCTTGAATTGTCGAGTAACTGCGAGTCGTGTTCAGGTTATGCACCCGCAAACCATCAGACTGCCCCACGCTCCTCGCCTCAGAATTGGCAACGCCAAATTCAAGAGAAGAAACAGGAAAAACTAACAAAACACCTAAAACAAGACAAAACATCGCCGAGAGCAATACTCTACGCGACAACAAATCTCTCCAAAGCCTATAGACGTAAAACCAACAATAGGACTAATAAGAATTACCAACCCAGAGCACACACAAGACTTTTATGCCCCACTGGTCTATCAGACTGAAACCTCAAGGTGCACAAACCATGGCAACCCAAATGAAAGGCATGTACCACATCTTCATATTCATCGACACAGACCCCACAAAAGACGTCAAAGTCGAAGAACAACTCCTGAAAATAAAAGAAATCGCCGAAGTCCATGTCGTCTCAGGCCAATACGACATACTAGCCGTCGCCGACATAGACCTCCACGGCAAAGCCATCTTCTCCACAGTACAAGAACTCTCACAAGAACTAATCGAAAAAATCAGAAAAATCCACGGCGTAAGAGACACAAACACACTAGTACCCTTCCTGTCCATGTCAAAACACCGAGAATAAACCCGCGACAACCTCGCACACCCAACTCATTTTTCTCACCACCAAGCACAAACAATCTACGCTCACGTGTTCAACTACAACTGTCAAAGCCCGCGCCCCGATCATCTGGATGTAGCGCGCACTACTTGTTTCGTGGGCAAGAGATAAATATGACTTATGTCATATTCGCTTAAAACAACCGGGTACTCGAAGAAGGCGCAGGAACTCTGGTTTGTTGCAACCAAGATATGGTCTTGGTACAATGACCCGCGCCCTCATGAGTATGATCCGGTGTTGGTGACGGAAAGTGAGAATGAATGAAAAAAGAGAGTCAGAGAGGAGGTGAGAAGAGTGAAAGATGAAAAATTCGTTCTTTACGTCCAGACCAGCGACAACCCTGAGAGGCAATATTCGCCTTTGGTTCTTGCCCAGACTGCTAAAAGCATGGGTCTGAAACCTAAAGTGTACTATTTGGGTCAGGCGCTCAGGGTTCTGCTTCCCGGAGCGGCTGATAAGATAAAGCTTGGAACCTTCCCGAATGTTGCGGAAATGCTCCAGAAAACAATGCAGATGGGAATTGAGATCGATGTTTGTGAAGCCTCTAAGCAGATGCTGGGATGGGAAAAAGTAAAGTTGATCCCAGGCGTGAAGATCGTAGGCGCAGCTACATTGAACGACCTTGCTCTCGACGCTTCTGCCACAATGTGGTTCTAGACACCTGCGTCATTGACCTTCCAATAGTTCCAGCATCGCGGAAGCATATGCTGTGGGGGTTTTGCAGACGTAGTCTCGGCAAACAAAGACTGTCGCCTTTCCTTCTTTTTCTTCTAGATCTCTAGTGAATTTGGCTATGTCAATTATTTCGCGCGCAGTTGGGAAATCTGCGCTATTTCCCAATTTTAGCCAAATGTTTTTGTCTCTTTTTCTTATTCTTTTTTTCTAATGAAGGCATACACTAATCTCCAAAGCAATACTTACTTCCATACGCCTTTATTTCTTTAAGCGTTTCTCTTTGCGTTTCCTTCTTTTCTCCTCTCTTTCCTTCTTGGTCATTGGCTTGTCTTTGGCACTTCTCATACCCAATTCAATCACCACATAGAGATAGTCAGAATGGAGAATTAAATTTAACCACAAACAGATGATATTTTACCGCGCGCGCTATGTCACTTCAATGCTTGCTTTCTTCTAGGTTTCGTGAGTTTCTTCACTCGCTTTCTAACTTCTTTCGTTTGATGTCTCTGTTCAATCCGAAATCACTCAACATCATAGTCAACTTTCGATTCCAACGATCCACAAGCGCACCCGCCACAGGACTAACCAACACCACAGGCGCAAAACCAAAAAAACCCACCACAGCCAAAGCAGTCGCCTGACCCGTAACCTCCCAAGCCCACACCGCCAACGCAAAACCCTTCATAGCAGTGCCAAGCAAAGAGAACACCTGCCCAACACAAACCATCGAAAAAGCAAACATACCCACAGAACCAGCCCTCGAACCGCCCACCCGCCTCCTCACAACCTCAACCACCACGCCACACCACCCCAAGAACCGAAGCCAAACCTAAAGCAAAACGAGACTAAAAAACATAAACCCACCCCAAGCACAAAGCACACCAGCTCGGTATTATTACGGTTTCTAAGCGGAAGTTAATAACACCTGAAACAGAAACCCACTCCATTGACATTGTTGACGAAGCCACGCCCAAACCTGACGCAAGACAGGGCGCAAACAGAACCCAGAGCACCATACAAAAACCCTAACAGACCCCAAAAAACACCGCCCAGACTCGTTGACGTCACCCGGAACAGACTGACGACGACATCCATACAGCTTCAGCCGCAGCGTGGTAGAAGAAGGCTAAAGGGAAAAGCCGCCTTCTTCTTTTGAAATTTCTTTTCCCGCAGAGCCACCAACATACGCAAACGTCACGCTAACCAACATGAAACGTCACGCATACCAACATTGAAACGCACCACAAACCAACACTAAACAGAGAGAAAATCAACAATCAGAACAAAAAACACAACCACAAACACAAACAGAACAGCACCGCTCACCATACAAAAAAATTTTCCAGCAGCAAGATAACCCTCTAGCCACGGCAAAACAGCGCACAAACATCAACGACGCCGACGCCTAAACCGAACCCACACCAAAACCAAAACCAACACAACCACAAAAACCACCAGCGGCACAAACCAAGGCAACACAAACAAAAACCCACCCGAAACCTCCTTAACCGTCACAACCAAAACATCACTAACACGATTACCACCAACATCCTCAACACTCAAAGTCACATTATAAACCCCAGCCTTACCATAAACATGAAACGCCGTAAGACCCGTACCAGTTGAACCGTCACCAAAACTCCAAGCAAAGTTAACAATGCCCACATTATCCCGCGAACCACCCGCATCAAAACCCACAGCCACGCCCACCTCACCAGCCACATCGGGACCAGCAACAGCCACAGGAACAACGCTGTCAGAAACGCCAAACCACACATTATTGTCAACCAACTCATACTCAACCGACGCCACAGTCAAATACCCCTCCTCATCCACAAACGCCAAACTCCAAAACTGCCTAACCAAAACACCCGTCAACCTATCCCAAAAATACTCAGCCCAATACGCCGACGAACTCTCAAGCCCAATAGACGTCTGAGTCACATTCAACAAATTCGTCTCCCTAAAAACCCCAGCAAACCCACTAAGCATAGTTGAATTAACACGCGCTACCGCCAACTCACCGGACGTATAAACCCTGTCATCAGCAACAAGCCCAGCAGACACAAAAGTCAAATTACCCTCACCCACACCAGTCCGCACATCAACCTCCACCACACTGGAAACAACACTACCATTCCTATAACGAGTCGAAACATCAAAAGTCACCGCAGACCCAGAAACATTAAGCACAGTATTAACAACCGAAAGAGTATTGTTAATATCCAAAATATCCAACGTCGGATAAGCCGCAGGATTCTCAGAATCCCACAAAGCCAAAAAACCCCCATACTTAACCCAAGCTCCAACCTGAACCCCAACAACACGCTCAACAGGTTCAGCAACAACGAAACTAGTCAGGAAACCAGCAAACGCCATAGACAAACCAAGACACAGCACAAGGGTCAAGCGAACAGCTCTGCAACTCATGAAACCCACACCAATCTCCCACCCACCAAACCGAAGACACATGCACTAATCCAAATTTAACCTCTTAGGTTTAGGCCTCGTCCTAACCAAATACACATTGGAAACCGCAAGCCCGCCAACGACTAACAGAAAGAAATACACCAAATCACGAATATCACCCAACTGAACGATTACTCCGTCATAAGTCAAACGCAAAGCCAAATGAGAATCCTTCAAATTATTATACTGCGCGTTCAACGAATCGTAACTTGACTCCGAATTCTCAATCTGCTCAAACAGCCCTTGAACAAGCGGCAAATCGTCAATAACCTCCTCCTCCCTTCTCTGCAAATCTGCAATTTCCTTCTCCCCAAGCCAACGCAGCCTAAGCGTCGGATCACCAATAACAGTTAATCCATAGAACCATTTTCTGCCAATCCAATTACTAGAAATCGAAAGTTTCCCTTCTCCCCACTTGACAAACCATTCTTTGAAAGCGTCGCCAACAGTTTTGCCGTTCGCTAAAGCTTCATAAAAAGTCCAATACATCAACATGCCGCCAAGCTTCGTAGAGCTAATAGCCATCAATGCAGAATCCGTGTTGAACACAATCTCACCCGCGAGATAGTTCGGCTCAGTGAACCTAGCGGCGTAACACACAAACAGCTGATAAAACAATGCCTGAGGATTAAGAGCCTTATATTCGGTTGAATAAATCAGACCACCACTTTCGCCGGGCACCAAAAAACCAGTCTGCTTCCAATCGCCGTGAGCGCGCAAATGAATCCACTCGTAACCTTGATTCAGTCGCTCCTTGAAATCAGCCACACTGGTAGTTCGCTTATCAAAAACCTCAGTGACGTTATCGTACAACAGACCCAGAGAGTAACTATCCATGGTCGCGTAATCAGCCCAGTCATCGTCAATGTACATCAACGCTCTCTTTGGAACCGAAAGCAAACCTGACCGGTACTGATGATTCCTAGCAAAATAGTTGTTCACCAACGAAACCTCGTCCTCCCCTAAGTTCGAAGCCTTTATTCTGCCAACCCAAATCTCAGGCGCCACTTTCCTCCCGGAATGCGTATCTAATATGCCATCTCTGTCGCTGTCGGTCCAGTTGCCGTCTAGGTCCATGTAATACAAATCCATTGGAAACCTTTCATAATCCCACTCAGTGAACATCTCATACTCAGCAGCGGGCAAATCGCCAACCAAAAGCACCCCAGCCAAGCTACTATTCAAATAGAAATCCTGCAAAGTCCCCCGGATAAGAGCAGGATTCGGCTCTGACCAGTTCAAAACCTTAACATCCTCAAAACCGAAGCCAACCAAATCCGCCCTGTACCGCATCAACGACGCCTCAACACCACCATAAATTGTAGAATTCACAAGAACCAAAACTATCAAACTAGTCGAGTTGGTCTCGACAACCGGATTTGGCGCAACCTGAGCCACGTCCATTGGACCACTAAACGTGCCATCAGCCGCAGCTTTCACAAACACCGAGGGAAGAACACAAACCAGAATCAGCAGATTAACAACAAGAATCGGCAACCTCTTCACTGTTGCAACCTCCAAAAATATTGCTTTCGAGAGAAACCATTTAAACAAATCTATAAACAGCCATCGGAAGCCAGCCTAGCGATGACGATCTCTTGCGTCGCTAAGAATAATACCCGCGGAATCCACAGTGAATTATGGTAGGCTGAAGGCTGACCAATGTCGATTCCAAGCAAAGTCATGAAACCAGTTTTGTTAATCTTGCAGGCTGCGTTGCTCTTCAGCTCTCTTGCCGGCGTACCCCTATTCATGAATGCAGCTGGCCTGAGCTCAGGTTTGATTGGAGCTCAAATATCCCAAAACACTACGTGGACGGTTTCTGGCAGCCCTTACATAATCACAAGCGACATCCTCGTAGAGGGCGGTGCCACACTCACGATCGAACCCGGGGTTGAAATCAAGTTTCAAGGCAACTACTCTCTGATAGTGAGCGGAAGTCTGCAAGCCCTCGGAACCGAGACCAGCTCTATAGTTTTCACGTCAGGCAAGCCTCAACCGACGCCAGGAGACTGGGGCACAATAAAATTCAACGGCACACAAAACGAGCGATTTCAAATGAGAAACGCAGTCGTGGAATATGCCCGGTACGGGATTACTGTGCAAAGTCTGGGAACAGCTGAAATCGAAAGCTCCAAAATCGCCCACTGTCTGATCAGCGGCGTCCATGTCGAAGGCAGAAATCATGTTAACATAAGAGATTCGCTGATCGAAATCAATGGAAACGGTGTGTCAAGTAGCGGTGACATCGTCTCGGGTCTAAGCATCGTCGATAGTGTAATTCAGCATAATGAGAATGGGATTCGTCTTGAGGCGTGGGCCACGCGAGGTGCAACTATTTCAGATGTGGCGATCATTGGCAACAATGTTGTTCACAATGGGCGGGGTTTGTACTTTTTCATTTGGGCGGGCTTCTTTGATTATGACATAAGTCGAATTCTGAATGTCGTGATCTCGAACAATACTGTGGCTTACAATTTTGATGGGATCTACTTGTACAGCGGTGGACCGTGGTTTGGCTCCATTTACAATGCATCTGTTTTAGGTAATCGAGTGGTTTTCAACCAAGCTGGGCTTTATGTTTACGCAAATTTCCACCATGTGAGTTCTGAGTTTGATGTGCTGGTGTCTGAGAACGTCATTTCTGAGAATGTGGGTTTTGGGATTTTTATTTCTGGAGGACGGTCGAGACCTGTTGAGGAGGGGGTTAAAACCAAGATTGCAGGGAATTCGATTTCGTACAATGGTTACGGGGTCAATGTTACTGGTGACACGTATAATGTTGCTGGCATGAACGACATTTATGGCAATGTTTACGGGATGAACGTTACTGACGAGGCTGTTGTGAATGCGGAGTTCAATTTCTGGGGTGACGCCAGCGGTCCATATCACCCAGCTCTAAACCCTGGTGGAAAGGGGAATCCTGTGGACGGCAATGGCGTGGATTTGGATTTCACGCCGTTTCTCTTGAGTGCAGTGGCTAATGAGCGACCCTTTGCATTGTTGGAAGCGGATAAGAGTTTGTTGGCTGTTAACGAAGCGGTTACTTTTAATGCGTCCAAGTCAGGTGATGATGGGCGAATTGAGCGTTATTTTTTTGATTTTGGCGACGGTTCTGACAGTGGCTGGGTTTTTGAGCCCACCGTGATTCATGCGTATGTGTTGCCTGGCAATTTCACGGTGTTTTTGAGTGTGATTGATGATTTAGGGTTTGGGAGTGGCAGTAATGCCTCTCTGGTTTTGAGGGCGTTGCCAACTTTGGTTGTCGCGATGGTTCTTAATGCTCCGAGTGTGAGTGTGGGTGGCGAGTTGATTATTGACGTTTATGTTACTGATGGTTTGAGTGCGGTTGCTGGAGTTAATATTACGTTTTTTTCTAATGCGTCTGGGGTTTTCTCTCTGCAGAGGGGTGTAACTGATTTGGAGGGGAGTTTTCAGGTGAAGTTCACGGTGCCCTCGATCGCTGAGCGGCAGGTTGTTGAGCTAGTGGTGAATGCGTCTAAGGATGGTTATTGGAGTGGTCAGAGTCAGCGAGATGTGGTTGTGTCGCCTAGGTTTTTGGATGTGTGGCTTACTGGTCTGGTGATTGTGGTTGTAGCGGCTGTGGCTTTTGTTGTGATTGTTGTTTTTTGGCGGAAGCGGAGGAAGTCTAAGTGACGTTGGTCGGCGTCAAAAAGGTTTTAAAACATCGTTTCTGCTTTCTGGTTATGTAGGGATTGAAACTGTGAAAGATGAGTGGTCTGATCAGAATGTGGATCTCCGGTTGTTCAGTGAGGGTGTAGAGCGTTTTTTCGTTGACAACAAGTTTGAGACTAAGTTGGAGCGTTTTGGCTCGGGTTTCAAAATAGAGGCGGTGAATGTTCATTTCCGGGTTAATGTGAGGGTTTTTGGTAGTCCGGAGTTTTTTAAGGTGGAGTTTGTGCCTGGGAGGAAGACTAGTGGGTTTTCGTTGGGGATGGTTTTGGGTTATGTTGGTTCGGTTTTTGGTGGGGGAGGGCTTTTTTTGAGGGATGTGAGGCTGCAAGAGGCGATGAGCGAGTTTGAAAGTTTGTTCTGGGAGTATGTTGATAAGCAAGTGGTTGAGCTTAGGGGTTCGGCGGTTGTGAAGCAGAGTTAGGATGAGGCGGTTGGGTTGAGGCGGTTATTTGTTGTTGCAGGTTTGGTTCTGGTTATTGTGGGTGTTGCGTTGACGTTGTATTCGGTTCGTGAGGTTTATTTTGAGGAGAATGTGGTTGAGGTTTGGGGTTCTGTTGTGAGGCCTATTTGGCCTTCGCGGTTGAATGCGTCGGGGAGTTCTGGGGACAGGGGGTTTTGGGGTAGGTTTATGTCGAGGAGTTCGTGGTTTAAGTTGAATTTGAGTTTTTCTGGGGTTGTTAGGGTGTCGGTGTCGAGTGTGCAGAGGGATGCGGAGGGTAGTCAGACTTTGGTTCCCGTTTTTAGTGAGGTTGGAGCGGTTTTTGGTCAGAGGGTGGATGTGGGTGGGAATGGTACGTATCAGGTGGATTTGGTGAATGAGGGCGCGGTTCCAGTTGATGTTTTGCCTGGCAGTAATGTGTATGCGAAGGAGAATGTGGCTAAGAATCGTGTTGGTTCCCCGTATTCAGTTGTGGGAACGTTGGCGGCTTTGTTGGGTGTGGTTGTCATGATTTTTGGGTTGGTTGCGAAGTCTAGGAAGCCGATGAAGGTTAAGAGAAAGTAAGCGTAGTTTCCAGCTTTATGAATTGTCGGTTTGTGCGGTTGCATTTGCGTGGATGTTAGTGTTGACGTTGCCTAAGAAACACTAACAACTGACTGTTGCTGAGCCTCTATGTTAGGGTGCATGTGGCTCTGCGGAAAAAGAAATTTCAAAAGAAGAAGGCGGTTAGCCTCTTATACCTTCTTCTAACAGTGTTGCGGATGCGTTTAGAGGCTGAAAGCTGCGTGGATGTCGTCATACGACTGTTCCCGGTGGCATTAACGCCTCTCAATGTTACGTGTTAAGGGCTGTGGCTGTTTTGAAGTTGTTGTTGACGTTGAAGGGTTTGCCACAACAACATCTTGGATGTTGGAGGTGGGTTTCTTTTCAGATGTTATTAACTTCCGCTTAGAACAAGCAATAATACCGAGGTGCTTCAGGTTTAGAAGTAGTAGTCTGCGCCGCGTGTACGTTGACTACTACTTCTATGTTGTAGGCGTCTGGCTGTGTGGGTGTTGATGCCCAATCGTTCTTAGTGTCATCAACAAGGTTTGAGCGTTGTGTTTTGGGGTCTGTTTGGGTCTTTGTATGGTGTTTTGGGCGCTGTTTGCCTGGTGTCTTGTGTCAAGTTTTGTCACTGTTTGGGCATGGTTTCGCCAAGGGATGGCGTGGGGGGCTGGTTTCTGTTTCAGGTGTTATTAACTTCCGCTTAGAAACCGTAATAATAACGACCTTTTTGAGTGCGCCTGTGTGGCTGTGTGGGAGCTTGTTGAAGGGCGCTCGTGCTTTTGCCACAACTGCTTCCTTTGTTGCAGGGTCTTCTTTGCTGTGTGCGTGTTGATGGCTAGGTATTCGTTGTAGTGTCGTCGTCAAGTCTTGTGTTGCAGGAGTGTGGTTTGGGTGTGCAGATGCCAGCGTGTGTTGCTTTGGAGGCGCTGGCTAGATTCAGGTTGTTTAAGGCTCTCTGCTGTTCTGCGTGTAACGAAAAAAGAAGATGATGTGTGAGAGCTGGTGTTTTTTATGCTGGTGGTTCCCAGGCTTCGCCGAGTAGTCTGAGGTCTTCAGCGTCTATGAAGCTGTCGCTGCTTAGGTCAGCGTTCAAGTTCCAGAGTAGGTCTCCGGGTTGGGTTCCCCATGAGAAGTTGATGGCTGCGAGGTCGGCGCTGCTTACCCAGCCGTCTTCGTTTATGTCGCCGAAGAGTGGGTTGACTTCTACTACTGAGGCTAGGTTGTATAGTGTGTTGTCAGTTGAGTCTGTGTCTAGTACGCCTATTGTAGCTGCTACTGCGCTGACTGTGTAGTTGCCTCTCGGGAAGTCGCGGGTGTTCCATGTGAAGGACACTACTTGGGTTGCGCCTAAGCCTAAGCCGCTCACGGTTTTGGTTTCTATTAGCGAGGTTGCGGCTGATGTGTTAGCGTAGGTTGATAGGTAGAATGTTTCGATGTAGTCGCCGTCGTTTCTGACTGTGACGTCAACTGTTACGTTGTCTCCTCGCGTTACCGTTGTTGGTGTTGGAACGATGTTTGTTACTGCAACGTCATGTCCAGGCTGGATTAGTGTGAAGGAACCGGGGTATGCCTTCTTTATGAGGTAGTTGTGTCCTGCGAGTTTGACTTCGAAGTTGAGGTTGGTTGGTCCACCAGATTGGGTAGCGATGTTTATTGTGGCTAGCGTTTGCCAAGTTCCGTAAGCTATGTTTCCGCCTCTAATGTTTCCTCGAATTGATTGTGTAGCCCAAACGAAGCCTGCTGTGTCATTCAGTTTGAGTAGAGCGCCATAAGTGTTTCCTGCACCAGCCGTGGTGTTCAGATATGGTCCTAATTGGACGCTTGTCACAGTTATCGCTGTTGCGTTGTAGGTCATCTTAAACTCAAAGCCGTACAGCTCCTCTATTCCTGTGACGTTTATTTTGACTTGGGAAGGAATAGGCGATTGAATCTTTGGATAGATGGCGACTGTTTGCGTAAACTCGTAGTAAACAGTTGCCCAAACCTCATGGATTCGTAAGACGCCGCTGGTGCTTGGCGTACTCGGGTCTTGTCTGTTGAACCGGAACTTCAGGTTGGATAAGTCTTCCCAAGCCCATCCGCCGCCGTTGGGATCTGCTTGATTGGTATAAGTTCTGTTATGCCAGGGAGCACTAACGTTTAGCTGTGCTCGAGTCCACGATTGAAGAGTAGTGTTAGTAGTGCTCGGACTTACCCGATAGTTGATGTACATTGTGGCTCCGGTATCTGACGTCTGCGATACCACAAAGAAAACAACATGCAGATCAACCCGCGTGATTCTTGAACCCCTAGGCGGTGCTGCCCTCGGACCGTAGACGTTTAGCTCAAAGTAGCCGTTAGATGTGCCGTAACCTGCTCCGTTGGTGTGGGCCCAATTGGCAACGTTTGTTGTTGCGTTGCTGCCATCGTACGCTCTGTCTGGGAATCTCGCGAATACCCCACTACTAAATGTGTAATTGCTGGGGCGGGAAGCATACGTACCGGTAACTGGAGGTGCGCTAGCGCTTTCGATTTGGAAAGGCGCAACTTTGTCTGAAGCTGTAAGGACTGAAGCTAGTGCAAGTGCAAGCAGAAGCAACATAATCTTGATTGCTTTGTTCATTCACGCTCCCTCCAAATTATAGTTCGTACTCCCCATAATTGGTCGCCACTCTGACCAAGTCATCAATGTCAACGTTAAGGTCGTTGTCTACATCCGCTTCTGGATCAAATACCTCTGGCGGCAAAAGCACTGGAGACGGAGTGACCCTAATAGCCAAGTAGTCAAGACGGAATGTTGTTCCTGTAGCCGAAGCATAGGTCAGTCTGACCGCGATGTTATTCACCATTGCTTTGGTCCAAGCGTATGCTGTGGTTACATCGACCCAGACGAGAGTGTCAAATTGGTCAGAGGCGTTGTGAGTAAACGTCGTGGCGCTCCAAGTTCCGCCATTGTCGTTGGACATTGCAACGGTTATCAATCTGAAGCTGCTGTCAACCATTCTCTCCAGCCCCACTTCGACTTTACTCACTCCCGTCCAAGATGTTGTGTTGAAGCCGAAGTTAGTCCATCTATGTGCATCGTTGAGAGTCGTTTCGGATGCCCGAGTGTCATCAGAAGATCCCACAAACTCTGGATTGAGCCATCCAGCTCCACCTGCTACTGCCCATTGTGTGGCAATCTTTGTGACGCGGATAACGTTTGTTCCGTAGTTCACTCCTACGACCGCTAGATCATAAATGTCAACCTCGCCAAACACCGGTTCGAGATCATAGCTTCTTGGTCGTGCAAACTCGCCCACTTGATCGAGCACGCTTACATCGTATGTTGGCGGCTCAATTGGATTAAGGAGGCTGTTCCGCAGCTTGATGGAGTAAAGGTCAAATTTGGATCCTGATGTTCCACCGACCACATATAGGGTTATGGTGGCTAGAACACCGCTACCCAAGGAGCCTGATCCGGCTCCCGTACGCGTGCAAGCCAAAGTCAAAGTTTCGTTGCCTCCTGTGCCGCTCCTAATTGGTGAGACCCAGAAGGTGGTGCCGCTTTGTGCAAGGAACGAACCTTGCACTGCGCTGACGTAGTTGAAGTCAATGTCTGTCCAGTTGAGTTTGAGTTCCCACGCCCACAAGTCAAGGACGGATGAGTTGACTCCGCTGATGGCGATGTCGAATGTGATGTTTCTTCCGACTTTTCCAGGAACTTTCAGGGGGTCAATACTCAAAGTTATGATTGTTGTTGCTGAAGTTATTTTTACCATGCTGAAAACTGCGCTGAAACCTATAATCATAAATAGTGCTATTGCTAGTACACGTTTCATCTCTTTCTCTCCCTCTACTGCCAACTACACGTAATAAAACTGCAGTCAAATATAAATCGTTTGTGTAATTGTCGTCTATAAGCCAGAGCATACAGAAAGATGGGAGAAAGCGTCTACGAGTTCAATGCCCGCCTTATTTTCTCTTTCTAAGGAAGAACACTGCCGCAACCACAGCGATAAGTATGATTGCTCCCACAGCGATGTATATGTAGATGCTTTGTAATCCATCAGCGGACACTGACACGGTTTTGATGTCGCTTTCGCTCGCCCCGGCGTTAACGTTACCTTCCCATGTTGCTTGCAGTTCGTAGCTTCCAGCTTCGCCTGGCTTCCATCCATACTGATAGTTGCCTTGAGCGTCAGTTGTCACTGTAACCAGCGTTGTCCAAGTTCCGCCGTCTTTCCGCACATTAATTGTCACTGATACAGCAGGCGCATAAGGGGTGATTGTGCCACTAATGGTTATTGTGGAGCCTGCAGTTGCTGATCTGGCTGTGACCTCGATGGTTATCTCACTTATTGCTTGACGAACTACTAAAGCTCTGGTTGTGCTCACGTTAGCCGACGTGATGCTGTCTCCAGCCCAACTAGCTCTTATGTCATAGTTGCCAGCCAAGAGGGGCTTCCATGTGTATTGATATTGTCCTTGAACGTTTGTGTTCACTGTTGCAGCGTCAGTCCATGCGCCGGTTTGTCCAGAGCCTCTGTACTGAACGGTTACGGGGACATCTGTAAGCGAAGTTGCTGAACGAGTTACCGCCCCGCTGATCTTGGTGTCTTGTCCTATGTTAATTGTTGAAGGCGACAGTACCATGGTTACTAGACTTCCCCATTTCTTTATTGTTACCTCGCCGTAAGTCAGCATGTTATCTGTGATGTTGATTTCCGCAGGAAGATTCGTGCGTATAGTGGAATACTCGACGACTGTTACAGTTGCTTTCAGCGTGTAAGTGCCGATTGCCAAGCTTGTTGTGTTCCATTCGAAATCCGCTCGTGCATTAATGCCAACTTCGGGCACTTGGATTTCCGGAGGTTGTATGTTAGGTTTGACCAGCTTCGTCGTCAATGTGGTATCATTGCCATATATTGTGACTTTGAACAGCACTTTGTCGCCATGAGTATCGAGGACACTTGTCACTGTCACATTGATGAAAATTGCTTCACCTATGTTGATGGAGTCCTTGGAGACGTCAATGTCTACTAAGGCTATGTCAAACGGCCACAACACGTCGAGAATTTGCTCTTGAGTCGTGTTCTCCATTCCCCAGCTGTCCGTAATGGTCAAGGTCACTCGTAGCGAGTTCAGACTGAGGGCAGACTGGTTAAACACCACGGTAACTGAATCGTCGGTCGTGGTTTTGTTCCAGAAATTGATTTTGTCACCCTGCGCAGAAACCCTGTAAGCCCAGTAAAAGAACTCGGTGAAACCGTGACCGTCAGGATCTGTGCTCGAGGAGGCATCAAGTGTCACAGGTTGACCGGCGACCCCTCGTGTTGGTGTGATTATTAGGATAGGCTGTGGTGGGTCGGCAACGCTTTCTCCTATTATACTCACTGTGTAAGCGCTTGCGAATGTGTAGTTGAGGTATATGAAGTAATGAGTGCTGTTGAATATTGCCATGTAGTTGGTGTTGGAGCCGTTTAGTTTAACAATCCACGCTGTTGGACTTGAGGCGTTCAGTAGATCATGCGGTAATGTTACGTTTGAGAAGCGTAAGATTCCTTGTTGTCCTGTGACGTTAAAGGTCAATTTTTTCTCGCCGTGAACAAACATTTCATTCGCATCAGCAGACGCCAGCGAGTCCGTGCGTATCCCGACTGTGAACGTTCTGCCAAAAACTGGAATATTGTATATGAGCCTGCTCGCGGATGCAATCGTTACGCTTCCGCCAACAAGCTCGTTGTTTGTTATGTTGTTCTCGCCGGGGTCTGTGATTGCCACGCCTTTTATGGCGTATACAGCTTCTGGGATGCCCGTTGTATCCCAAGTATGCACTGTGCTTTTAGTGTACTGCAAATATGGTGTCCCGGGAGTTTTCGGGCTCAGTCCTATTATCTGCGTGGTGCTTATTGGAACGCCATTATAGAATGTGGTTACACCGAAGTCTTCTTGTCCAGTTCCAATGTTTTGGACAGTAACATTGATGCTTATCAAAGTCCCAGGTATGATCTCTCCAATGGGCACGACTTCGACCTTAGTGACGTTTATGTCTCTTCTTACAATGTTAATAGTCTTGTTAGTCGCATCCCAATGGGGATTCGGCGAATCGCTGTCAGTAACATTGAGTTTCACAAGGTATAGCCCTTCTTTTGTGAAGCTGTGCGTTGAGATTTTATCAGTTGTACTGAAAGCTGCGATAACTTCCGCCAAATCAGCTGTGGTGATGTTCCAGGCATAGTCTGCTATAATCGTTCCTTCTGGATCGTAGCTGTCAGTAGCATTAAGCGTGACTGTTTGATTAGCTGCAGGCTCATAGCCATCAATCACCTCATACGGACGGTAACTGAAAGAGGCATAAGGTGCAGCACCAACATAACTCCCGTCAGTTACATCATGCGGAATCGCAGCACTGTTTGAATCAAGAAGTATCGTGTCATGCAGGTCGAGCGGGCTTTCGCCGCCTCCAACAACTTTAAAGATCACTGTTGCCAACCAGCCGTCTCCGTACACGCCGCCCACCTGACCCAGAATGCTGGCGGCGGCTTGAACCCAGCCAGCGTCATTGTTAATGTTCTTGGTGAAGTAGGTTGTGCCTCCTATCATCAGGAAGTCGCCTTCAATGACATCGGTGACCATTAGCACTCCGTCGATGACTCCTTGAAAAGACATTTTGAACTGCCATGATTTCAGATCGACAGCGCCCGAGATCATTATGTTAACAGCGAAAATGTCTCCGGGCAATAAGCCCGTAGTGGAAGGGGGATCGACATACACGATTGTTGAAGCTTGTGATTTCGCCGTTGGTACTAATGGCAGAAATGGAGTGATCAAAACCGTGAGTAAAACAATTATGCCGTAAACCTGACGCGGATTAGGTTTCTTCATGTCCTCGCCTTCTCTCTCCAACGTTGAACATGTGAAACTAAATGCAAGACACAATTTAAAAGTTGCTGAACACATCTACTAAACACAATACTAGACGATTATTGTAACCACACTATAATGGAAAAAGGCGCATCAAACGCCAGAACTTGCCTCTACTAAGAAACAGATTTCCAAAAAGACCACAAGAAAAAAGAGATGCTAGAAGTTTCCGGGTCTAGCGAATTGGAGTTTGCTTGCCACCGCCGCCTCGGCGCCTCATAAACAGGAAACCGACAACAGCCACCACGGCAACTCCGGCGATAATGCCACCGTACAAGAGCCAAGGAGTCTCCTGAACCTCAACCAACGTAACCGTGCCACCCCGGCTCGTATTATCCTCCTGAGCTTGTTCAGGCTCACCTGCAACAGGAGCAACCGCCGCGTTAATTCGGTAGCTGCCCTTAGCCACACCTGAAGTGTCCCACTCGAAAGACAAAGTCTTAGTCTGATCAACAACTAACGACGTAGTCTGCGCTGGACCCAAAGCAGTACCCAACTGCAACCCTACACTATAATAAGCCGTGACACTCACACTCGTCAAATCGCCTGAACCCTCATTGCTAACCTTCACCGTAATAGCCACTTTGTCGCCAATTGTAGCAGACTCAACCGCAGCTTTAACCTCGGCGACCTTGACATCGTACGTGAACCGAACCTTCACCGCCTTAGTAATCGACCTGTTCCAGCGATCATTGTCCATAACAGTCAAAGTCACGTCATAAGTGCCACCCTCAGAATAAGCATGATAAGTAATGGCGCCAGCCTCCTCCACGACGGGAGTGCCATCGCTGAAATTCCAAGAATAAAGAACAATGTAATGATCTACGCCCTGATCAACATCAGTCGAATTGCTGGCATCAAACGTAATGGTCTCATTAATATTCGCTTTAGCAGGAGTGAACGAAAAATCAGGTCGCGGAAAACCAGCTGTATTCGAGAACAAACCATCCCGCGAATCGTGATCAATTGGATTTGGAACGCTGTCTCTCAATTTGGTTTCCACCAAATCTAAGGTTGTTTCGCCCTTGGTCAAAACATCAAAACTTATCATAGCAAGCTTACCACTTCCGCTAACCCCAGGAATATCAGCGCCTAAACGAGTAACCCCAAGAAGAACACGATATTTGTCACTGACGTTTTGAGTCAGCACCGGGTTAACCCAATAAGTGGACGCGTTTTGAAAACCCTTAAGAAAGTCGCCTTCAACAGCTCCAGTGTAATTAAGAACTGACGCATTCCACAACAACTTGAACTCCCAAGCAAACACGTTCACAGCAGACTTGATTGTGATATTTATATTGAAACTTTCGCCAGGCTCAAAATCAATAGGAGTCGGATCAACATAAACAAGCGGCTTCACCTGCTCCACAGACGAAGGGACCAAACTCAAAGCTGAAAGACTCAAAACAAACAAACTCAACAAAAGCAACACATGTTTAGGCTTCGGCATCCTCATTTCCTCTTTAGGCGTGAATAGGATTCGTAGGAAAACAGAGAAGATAAAACATTTAAACTTATCCATAATTGAAGGAGACAGGTCTCAGTTAGCCAGTTGCGCCGAAGTTGCCGACTAACTCCGACAAATCAACAGTGTTGACTGCGTTGTCTCCGTTCATGTCTGCCTCTTCATTCCAATTAGGGTTTCCAGGCACAGATCCGAAAGCCTTTCCCAGATTAAACATGTCACGCGTGTTGACCAACCCACTGTCATCTACGTCACCTAAAAGCTTCACACGAATAGTTGAATGCGTCAGAGAATTATCTCCAGCATAAATCTCACCTAGGACCACGCTTGCCACTGCGGTCACATAGTAGTTGCCCCGCTCAAAACCAGACGTATTCCATCCAAAAGTCACTGTTGTCCAAGCCCCAGACGCTAAAGTAACTGGACGAGAATATACCAAGGTAGTATTAGCGTAACAGGACAAAGTGAAGGATTCACCAAAGTCACCCCAATTCCGCACAGTCACATCTATCGTCACATTTTCTTTCTGGTAGACTCTGAGCGGCGAAGGATCAACTACAGTGACAGCCAAGTTGTGCACAAGCGAAGTTCTGTAATAAAGGTCAAAGCCACCAGTTCGATTCGAAGTCCACACAACCCACATACGCGTGTCCACAGACTCAGCCACAGCAACCCACTGGTCCTCCCGAGTGTCGGTTGTAAATGGAATCGGACTTGACCACGAAGTTCCATTGTTATTTGACTCCACATAGTAAATGTCGCCTGTGCCATCGCCTGGAACACCAATTATAGTCCAGAATACGCGTATCGTTCCATTCCATGCCTGAAGAATCGCGGGATACACGTCAATGTAATCTACGGTGCTAGTGAGCCGCTGTTCACCCAGCCAAGATGTTCCATTGTAAACGTTGTAAATCAGCTCTTCGTTTAACCCAAACCTGTCCGTAGACCAAACAACCCATATGTTGCCATTTTGCATTTGCGCAATGGATGGGCTGCCATCCACACTCGCATTATACGTGAGCCGAAAATCACTAGACCAAGAAATCCCATCCGGCGAAGTCTTATAATATAATTCGGAATTACCCGTCCGACCAGAAACCCAGACAAGCCAAATAGAGCCATTAGCAGCCTGCATTATGGAAGGCGCCAAATTATCCCCAGAAGCATCGTCAAGCGGAAGCTTCTTTTCAGCTGACCAGGTGGTTCCATTATCTGACGAGGTTCTGTAGACAAGTTCATAAGGAGACTGTGTAGGCTCAGCCGCAGGCGAGAAGTCGCTAACCATCGAAGAAGGTGAACTTAAGGTGGAAGGAACAGTCACAGTGACAATCGTGGTTCGAGTTACGTCGAGCGCCTGGTTGTAGCCTCTCACTGTTACAGTGTACGTGCCCACAGGGGTCTGCACGCCAACATTTATTGTAAGACCTGAATAAGCGTTCCCGTTCGGCGGAGGCGTCACTTGAGGAGGGCTAAAACCCGTAGTAATATGTGGAGTGGGTGGTCCAATCCTCGTTGACAAACTCACCAAGTCACTGAAGCCGTTCAGCGAATGGACTGTGATATTGGAAAAACCTGAACTTCCCCTAGGAATTGTGAGCGCGTTAGGCGATGCACTCATTTCAAAATCATTGGGAAGAAGCGGCGGATTCTTCTGCGCTGCCCACACAACTATTATTGTTCCGTTCGACAGCTGAACAATTGACGGATCTTTGTTAAAGTCTTGACTTGGAACCGCGGTGAGGTTTTGCTCAAGCGCCCAAGTCGCGCCGTAATCAGACGACGTCGTATAGAAAATAGACCAGCGCGACTGCACCTCCTTGTCCCAGACTACCCAAATTTTTCCATCCGATGTCTGGGTAACCGAAGCAGATCCATCATAGTACGACGTGTTAGTTGGGAGCGGTTTCTCGCTTGACCAAACAATGGGCGACACAGAATGTATATTTGCGAGTAACAAAACCGAAGAAACGAGCATCGTCAGAAGCACGAGTTTCTGTCTTCTCGTAGGGTGGGGTCTCCTGTGACATTGTGTTAATTTACAAGAAAAGAAAAAAGGGAGTTTGGGACGTCACGTGATGAATCCGTTTACGGTCGGACCCACCAAGTGAACGTTTTGGTATGCTGACCAGTTTGCCAAACCATTGGGAATCGTGGGTCTGGGAAGTTGTATCGATACTCAAGGGTTGAAGTTGTTGTGTAGGTGTTTGCGTCGAATGCCCATAGATCCCATAACGCTGCTGGCAGGACTTTCTGTTCGCCTGGCATGATAGTGTAGAAGCCTGGAGTCAACGGATCAATTCCAGTGAAAGCCACTCTCAATCTGATCGCTTCCATGAAAGCGTTGCCCATCGTAGCGCCAGTTTCTGTCCAGTAGTGAATCACTAGCTTCAGGCTATTGAATCCTGCGGCGGTCTTGAGCGACGGCATAGAGTCGGAAATTGGACCTGTTATCCATCTCTGAGTCTTCCAGCCGTAGCTTCCAGAACCCCACAAGGAACCTAGCCAAGCAAAGTCTGGATACGTGTAGACGTCCATATCAATTGCAGTGCTGTCTGCCTTTGTGAACGCTTCAAGCGTTACACTCAGGATGACGTCTCCTGGGTTCAAGCTGATGTCCTGGAAGTCAATTATGCCTGTCAACTGGCTGTAGTCGCTCGCTTGAACGTAGCTACCGTCCGCGCCAGCACCTGCCGCTGGTCCCCATGGGGCTAGGAATGGACTTGTACCGACTGTTGTCCAATCAGAGAAGCCTGCGGGTGTGTAGCCACTCACGTTGTAGTACGTTGTTGGTCTAGGCACTGTTGTGTACATGTGTTGGCCGCTGTACAGGTTGAACACCTTGTTGTCTGAGCCGCGCACAGTTGAGTGCTTTGCACGCACATAGAGTGGTGCATAGCCTGTGTTTTGGACTATCATCTTGAACTTGCGGGTGTCTCCTGCCTTCCAGCCACCTTCTCTTGTCTGGTTGCTGCCAGGCACGTTGTACATATCCGCAGTGAGTCCAAGATAATAGGCGTCAACTGCATCGTGCGCCATCTCAACGCCCATGGAGTCCAACAGTATAGTGTCATGTAGGTCTAATGGAGTTTCGCCTGCTTCTAGCACAGTGAAGATTATTGTAGCTAGCCATCCATCACCGTAGACGCCGCCGACTTGTCCGAGGATAGTGACACCAACCTTCAGCAAGCCGTGGAACGCATCCACGTACTTAGCCATGAAGGTATCGCCACCAATCATCATGAAGTCGCCCTCAATGACGTCGGTGACAGCTAGCGTGGCCATGTACTTCGAGAAGGACAACTCAACCTGCCATGACTTCAGATCAACAGCACCCATCACCATCAGGTTCACCGCAAAGATGTCGCCAGGCATTAGGCCAGTGGTCAATGGAGGATCTATATATACAGTTGTGGTCTGCGCCCGCACGTTAACTGCAGGCATAGCCAACAGCAACGCAGCAAGAGCCAACCACAAAATGCTTTTTCCTCTCACTCTATTCACCTCCAAGTTTACGGCACTGATTCGGTTTCACCGAAGTATTTGCCAGTTGTTGCGAGGTCGTCGATGTCTACTAGTGTGTCTGGTGGTCCACCTGCAGCTCGGGTGATGTCAGCGTTTACAGGCGCTGGGGGCACGTTTTGGCCAAACCATGTGGCGATCAAGTCTAGGTCGGTGATGTCAACTTCGTCGTTGTCAACGGTGTCACCTGATCTCCAGAACATGTCCTCAATAATGGCATCGATGTCAGCCGTAGTTAACCAGTAGTTGCGGTTAGCAGTCTGGTCACCGTAAGCGTTAGTCGCCATGAACGCGGTTGAGTGCTGCAGTATGAACGGGCCTGTCCCGAACAAGTGGTTTGGAAGCGCACGAAGCGGTCCACCACCATCCGGATCAGGATACGCCAGCGCAGACGGGTCAAAGCTTGTTATCTCAGCGGTGTTAACCCATGGCAAGCCATCACGTGGATCCACAGTCCACACTTGAGGCGGCAGTAGGTAAGCAGTGCCAGCCAAATCGTAGACCAGCCACTGGCTCGTCGTGGTCATGTGAGCCACAATAGTGTCCGCGTCCACGATAGTGGCGTTCTTGAAGAACCTGAAAGCACCCCAGTAGGCTGGAATAGTGTTGTTCTTGAGGAAGTCCCACGAGAACTTGATGTCGCTCACTTGAACTGGATCACCGTCAGCCCATTGGACTGGTGAACCGTGCAGGTCATTCAGCCTAATGTTAAAGGTTACTGCCATGCCGCCCGGCTCAGTCGCGTACGACCATCCGCTTACATTCGAGGCAAGCCAAGGCTCATCTCGGTGAGTGAATGGGTTGGTTGCCATCAAGCCGTCAAATGAATTCTCCATGAAATCCCACGCGTAGACCGTTGACGCCCAGGTTGGGTTCAACCTCTCCGGGAACTCGTCCTCAATCCACACAAGGGTTTTGGCTCCGTGACCGTTAGGATCAGCGGTTTTCTCAATGTTCAACATTGTCCAGCCGTTGGCAATGCCATAGCCGAACATGTTGACGGCGCCGCGCAAGTAGGGCTGTTGAATGTCATAGTAGTTTCTAGAGTAGATTGGAACTGTTGGCAAAGCTTGGTCTGTAGCCGGCACATTTTGAGGCATTGGACTGCTGCTTGATCCACCCATCAAGAGAACCTGAGCCTCACGCACGGCAATAACTTTGTCCGCGTGGTTCAAGCTCCTCAACAAAGTGGACAACTTAGCATCCAGGGCTGGGTAGACTATGCCGTGAGGGTTGCCGCTTCCCAGATAGTTCTCTTCAGAACTAAACTGGTAGAACAAGTGGGTTGGGAACCTGCCCAAACCGTGGCAAACCCACGACATCTCATAGTCCCACAGGTTGAAAGTCTTGTCAACGTACGTGGCGAAGTCAGTTGGTTGAAGGTCAATGTTGTTCAAGCCGATGCCCTGAGCTTCCTCAACCACCATCCTACCGATAGTGTAGGACGTAGGCGCCACAACTTCAAGCGGCACGAAGAAGCGCAGAGTAGGCAGGTTTGAGCCATCCGTGTCCTTCCACTCGCCTCCAATCTTCTGGTAGCCTGCAGCAGCCAGAATTGCTTCTGCTTCTGTAGGGCTGTAGGCGTGGGGGTCAACCGCGGGGTTGTACCACAACGCTTGAGCTGGAGGCACTGGAGTGTCAACCTTCACAACGATGTACTTGAATAGGTTGCCGATGATGCGGTCTTTAGGCACCAAATGGAACAAGGCGTGCCTGAAGTTCGCATCGTCAAGTGGATGCACCCTGTAGTTCAAGATGATACGGCAGTAGTGGAAGCCACCACGAGAACTGATAACTTTACCCTGGCGGTCCATCTCTTCAATGTCAGTGGGTCGGATGAGACCATCCCACGCTTCACTGGCACCCGTAGTCATCTCAATCAACTGAGCAGCCGGAGACCTCGTGACCTTAAGTCGATAGAGATCTAGTTTTGGACCTCTCTGTTGCGCAAACGCGGGGCTAATGGAGAACATTGCTGCGAGCATCGATATGCAAATCACTGTCAAGCATACTCGCTTCAACATACTATTGTCCATAAGTATTTTCCCTTCTCCTATCTCTTTTTTTCAGCACCATTAACTACTTCAAGCAGAAATATAAGAGTTATTATATAAAGTTCTATATAACAGACACATAGAAGCCACCTCTACACTCCCAGATAATTTTAAATGCCATTCTCTAACCATCGAAGATAACTTTAAATGGTTTCAGACATCAGAAATTTTGGAAAACTCAATAATAAAGGAGAATACCCAACTTGAGAGGTTATCTGCTAAAAAGAGTTGCAATTGGACTAGTTACACTTTACATCATCGCAACACTCACTTTCGTAATATTCCAAGTCGTCTACGCAGGAGACCCAACCAGAACCATCATTGATCCAAACTTCACAAAAGAACAAAAAGACCAACTGTTTCTCCAATACGGACTGAATGAGACTCTAACGACCCGGTACGGTCTATACATTCAGAGCGTATTCACCTGGAACTTCGGCTTCTCATTCAAAACAAGAGAACCCATAAACGAAGGCCTCGCCCTACGACTGCCAAACACGCTTCTACTTCTGGGAACAGTGCTAATAGGCTCGATTCTGCTAGGCACACCCGTGGGAATACTCGCAGGATCCAGAAGAGGATCCAAAACGGACATGGTCTCAATGGCAGCCGGACTCTTTGCAGACGGAGTGCCGACATTCTTCATCCAAATGATATTTTTACTCTTCTTTTCCTACTTCTTCGTGATGTGGTTCGGCATCCAAGTGTTCCCACCTCGTGGAATGGTCAGCGTTCCAGCTCCCACTGAATCTTTAGCTCTCATGGCAGACATTGCATGGCACATGACAATGCCCGCATTAACACTCATATTAGCAGGCTTCGGAGGATACGCACTGTACGTCAGAAACCTGATGATAGACGCTCTCACACAAGATTATGTGCTCACAGCACGAGCCAAAGGACTAAGTGAACGAACAGTTCTCTACCGACATGCTTTCAGAAGCGTGCTGCCACCCATCGCCACAATGATCACTCTCGCCATACCAGGCTTAGTGACCGGAGCAATCATAACCGAGTACATATTCACGTGGCCAGGAATCGGATCTTGGTATATAAGTGCTCTCCAAGCAGATGATTATCCAGTTGTCCAAGCAGTGCTCTTCATATACGCTGTGCTTACCATCATCTGCAACCTTGCCGCAGACATACTGTACGGAATATTGGACCCGAGAATACGCGTTGGATTCAGAAGATAAAGGAGAGATGATCAGTGTCACCTTTGATTTCAGAAGATACACGAAAGATATATTCGCGTCGAATAAGGGGATTCTGGGATGAATTCAGCCACAACAGAATCGGTTTCGTAGGGCTGCTGCTTCTCGCCGGATACATTATAATGGCAGTCTTTTCTCCATGGCTGACACCATACGATCCGCTATCATCAACCCGTGTCGCTGAAAGCTATGCGATGCCAAGCTTCATGCAAGCCCTTCCACAATACCAAGATCACCCCTACACCATGGAAATCACCCCCTCCTGGAACATCACAGGAGGCGAGAGCCCACCCGAAATTCACACAGCTGGCGGAAAAAACGTGGAGACACAGATTAGCATACCCGCAAGAAATGCGAGAGCAATAGAAGTCACTGCCTCCACAACCTTCGAGTACCCGCACGATGTGCCTCCAATGAGATTCGTTTCCTCATTCGCTTGGAGCGTTCAGAATCTTTCAAATGTGTGGTGGTCAGCCGAACTCATATTGACGAACGAACTTAATGGCTCCTCCACCCGAATCTGGTTCGAACCGTATACGGATCAGAACATCAATCTAGGCGTGGAAGGCGACTCAAATGACTATTGGTTACTCAAGAAAATAGGGTACATAGAAGTTGGAGCTACAAACCTCGCGCACATAATCTTCTCAAACCCAACGAAAAGTCTCTACCGCCTTACCTTCCGCGTAGCCATGAGACCTGCCGAAGACTCTGAATCAATGAAGGCTGATGTAAGTCTCACAAGATTCAAGTTCTTCATCCCAGGGCTCATTCATGGCATATTAGGTGCAGACTATCTTGGCACAGACGTTTTTTCACAGCTCGTCTACGGATCGCGAATATCACTGGTTATTGGGCTAATGGCGGCAGCCATTTCGACATCCATCGGCGTCATTGTTGGCACAGTGGCAGGATATTTGGGGGGAGCAGTTGACGAAGTTACCATGCGAATCGTGGACGTATTGCTCTGCCTTCCAGGACTCCCATTACTTCTAACCCTAGTTAGACTGTTTGGGAAAAACATCTTCTACATCGTTCTCTTCATAGCAATCTTCGGCTGGCTCGGCTTGGCTAGAGTAATTAGGTCACAAGTTCTTTACCTCCGAGAGACAACTTTTGTAGAATCCGCTTTCGCTTCGGGAGCAAGCAAACCCTATATTATGGCTCGACATCTTGTCCCCAACATCTTTCCAGTAGCCCTAGCTTCACTAGTGCTAAGCGTTCCAGGAGCGGTACTCGCAGAAGCCGCGCTGAGCTTCCTTGGATTCGGCGATCCGCGAGTCCCCACATGGGGAAAAATGCTGAACTACGCATTCGGACACGGCGCATTCGAAAACGGCGCCTGGTGGTGGTTTGTGCCGCCGGGAATTGCCATTACTATGTTGAGCTTGACATTCGTGTTCATGGGATTCGCAATTGACGAAATCGTGAACCCGCGACTTAGAAGGAGACGTTAGAACTGGCACTCTTAGAAGTCAACAACCTGAGAATGTATTTCCACACAATGAGAGGAGAAGTTAAAGCAGTAGACGATGTCAGCTTCGAAGTCCAGAAAGGAGACGCAATTGGATTAGCCGGAGAGTCAGGCTGCGGCAAAACCAGCGCTGCACTCTCGATTTTGAAGCTTCTGCCATGGAACGGAAAAATCTACGGCGGCAACATACGATTTGGCGGCGAAGAAATCCTGAAAATGCCTCCAGACAAATTCAACAAAGAAATTCGGTGGAAGAAAATCTCAGTTGTTTTCCAAGGAGCCATGAACGCGCTTCACCCCAACAAGAGCATCGGGAGTCAGATTGCTGAACCAATACTTGCCCACGAAGATGTAAGCAAAGACGAAGCGAGAAAGAGAACTGAGCGCTTACTAGACCTTGTAGGAATAGGCGCCTCCAAATTCGCTCGCTATCCACACGAGCTGAGCGGAGGCATGAAGCAGCGCTCAATGATATCGATGGCTTTGGCCTGTAACCCGACACTTGTTATCGCGGACGAACCAACGACAGCCCTTGACGTGATCATTGAGGCTCAGGTGCTAAAAGTCATGAAGGAGCTTCAAAAGAAGCTAGACCTTTCACTCATATTGATTTCACATGACTTGTCGATGATCGCGGACACTTGTAACAAAGTTGCAATTATGTATGCAGGAAAAATCGCTGAGTACGGTGAAAGTGCGCCCCTCTACAAAGAACCCTTGCATCCGTACACGCAGAAACTGATTGGTGCCTTTCCCAGCATTCTAGGCGTTAAAAGAGAACTGCAGTCAATTCCTGGCTTTCCACCAGACTTGCTTAACCCGCCACCAGGATGCAGATTCCACCCAAGATGCCCCTACGCGATGGATATATGCAAACGCAAAGAACCAGAGGTAACCGAAGTCGACGGCTCACAGCATCTCGTAGCATGCCACCTTGTAGGAAAGTGAAAAACATGAAAGAAAAAATCGAAACACACAATGAAGACACAATTCTAGAAGCACACAACTTGAAGAAGTACTTTCAGTTGAAGATGGGTTTCATGAAGACGTTGATGTCCAAATCTGTTCCATATGTTCATGCGGTTGAGAACGTAAACCTCTCCCTAGGAAAAGAGGAAGTCTTTGGCTTGGTAGGCGAGAGTGGCTGCGGCAAGACGACTACAGGCAGACTGTTGCTCAGGCTGATCGAACCCACCGATGGCAAGATTATCTTCAAGGGAACAGACGTTACTGCGATGACGCCGGATGAAATGAGGAAGATGCGGCGCAAAATGCAGATAATATTCCAAGATCCCTACGAGTCGCTAAATCCGCGAATGAGCATCTTTGACATAGTTTCTGAACCAGTGCGAATCCAGAGAGTGGCAAAAAGCGAGAGTGAAGTCCACGAGAGGGTCGTCAATGTGCTCGAAGATCTGGACCTAGTTCCCCCCGAGGAATATATCTATCGATTTCCCCACGAGTTGAGTGGCGGACAGAGGCAAAGAATTGCAATTGCGAGAGCATTCGTCCTGAAGCCAGAGTTCATGGTCGCTGACGAACCGCTTTCAATGCTTGACGCATCAATACGCAGTGAAGTTGCTCGACTACTGCTAGGCATTGTGAAGAAGTTCCACTGCTCTTTTCTGTACATCACACACGACATCGCTTTGGCCAGATACATGTGTAACCGCATAGCAGTCATGTACTTAGGACAGATTGTGGAGCAAGGACCTGCGGAAAACGTCATTCAAAAACCCCAACACCCATACACAGAAGCCCTAATTGCAGCCGTGCCAGTTCCAGATCCGACAGCTCGTCGAACTGAGGTTGTGATTAAGGGCGAAGTCCCAAGCGCTGTTAATCCTCCCCCGGGATGCCGATTCCACACAAGATGCCCCTACGCGTGGGACCGCTGCAAGAAAGAAGAACCAAAGCTGCTTCCCACTGAAGAAAAAAGAATCGTGGCATGCCACAAATACACCTATGGCACCGGCAAGTAGCCTCCAACCTCTTCATTTTTTGATTGTTAGATGATTGAGATGGCGAGCAGGTCTCAGAAAGCAATTGCAGTAGCTTTTATTATCGCTACAGCACTGTCAGCGGTTGTGATTGCCTATTCGTCAACGCACTATGTCCAAGTTTCACTCGCAATTCGTTCGTTGTCCACGTCCATTCTCGACTTCGATGTTGAACTTGTAGATGAGACGCACATAGTAGTGAGCACAGAGATCACTGTCAACAATACTTCCTCGTTTGTGTTCACTGTCTTATTTATTGAACAACAAGTGTATGTAAACGAGACATATGCAGGAACCACTAGAGCCACTTTCTCGCAAACCAATCCGCTACGAGTCCTCTCAAATCCAAACACAAACTACACGTTACGACTTAACATAAATATTCTTAACCTGTTTGTTGAACCAGAACAGGCAGAATGGCTCTTAGACCCGACAATAAACAAAAACTGGGTTACATTCATAGACGTCTTCTGCGAAGGCCCCCTCGTGGGCAGATTCAAACTCTCCACTTTTGGAAGTGCCAACACGTTCTAATGAGGACCCATTGATGGATCAAGATGAACGAATCAGCAAAGAGAAGAAGTATCCGTTCAAAACAAGCAGGTTATACGTGAACATTGCCACGACGTTTTTGGCTTTTTTCATGGCGGCAGTGCTCTTGGCTGAACCCACCCTCTTTTTGATCTTTCTCGGGTTAACATCTCTCGTAACAGTCGCATTGTTTGTCCTGAAGATACGGCCAGTTATCAACGTCCAAAGGCCACATCAACAAGCAAGCCCTGCAGAGTCGCTGAGTCGAAGAAAGTTCTATCTCTTGGTAGCCGCGTTTGCCGCAATTATCTTGCTTCCATTCCTGCTTTTCCTTTCTGCGGGAAGCCTTGACATCTACAGTTGGTTCATAATCTTGGCCGGTGTGGCGGCGGGAATGGGCATTTCTGAGATAGTGTTTTACATATACTGCACGAGGATGCTGTGACGAAATGACCAGGAGAACATTGCTTGAGCTCGGCGCTATGCTAGCATTAGGCGTCAACTACGCCGGGGCTTGGGTAATAGCGTTTATCTGGAATTGGCCAGATCCAGACTCCGAACTGTACGTCCACCTTCTAGTGATGCTCGTTGTCAGCCTACTGTTTGGATCGCTCATCGTTGATATCAAAAGAACCTTGTTCTACACAATCGGGTCTATCATCATGGGAATTGGCCTTGCAACCATCCTAATTGCAATGCCTGCAATACTTGCAGAAAGTGCAGGAGGAATTGATGCTTCAGTCAGCGTGGCACTGTCAGCTATTTCGAAGCTCTTTGTAGTTAGCGTGCCGTTTCTCATGATAGGGGTCTTCGCTGGCTGTTTTGTTGGCGACGCGTTTTCAGAGATTGAGCATGACTAGAATTGCGAGGTCTCCAAGGGACATATCAACTCGCTCTGCGCTTGCGCATCAAAACCTCAAGCTACAGTTGCAGGTGGCAAAGACTGTTTTCTCCTTCTAGCTAGTCTGACTAACACCAGATAACCTAGGATGATTGCTGCAACCAGCAACAACGTAGCGGGAAACCAGCTTATGATTAATGAGCTTGTTGAATCGCCAAATACAGGGTAACCTGCGACAGATAAAACCAGAAGTACAGCGTAAACTATGAGGATAAATCCGCTGAGAGCGCGAATCTTAAGCCGATGCTTCTCGCGAATCGCTTTGGCCAGTTCTGGTGTCCCGCCACCGATAATGCCAACGGCAATGAAGGGGATCAGTAGACCGAGGCTAAATGCCAGAAAATAGCCTACGCTTGCCAGGCTGGCTTCCACCATGATATTGGCTAAGAGCAAAATAAACAAGGGGAAAGCGCACGGCGCCTTAACAAAAAAGAATATTATACCGAAAAAGAAGAGCCCCGTTTGACTATGACCGAATTTGCCAGTTAACCGTTGTATAAAGGGCTTGGTGCTAATAGGCAGGTTGAGCAGACCCATTAGGTTCAAGCCAATGATCACCATGATGATTGCGGAGATCCAAGTGAGCGAATGCAAGTAGATTAGCACTGGATGCAATGGGACTTGCAAAAGAAGAATCGAAATGCCCACAATCATGATTGCTGTCACTAGACCCAGCCCAAAAATCATAGTTCTGCTGATGCCGCTCTTAAGGCCTTTACTGGTGCCTGCGCTGTATGTGAGAATGAAGGCTAACATCGCCATCAAACACGGTGAAAAGCCGTTGATAAAGCCCATGGAAAAAGCAACAAACCCAGGTGAAGAAAGCAAGCGTTGAAACGAACCTACAACTGGTTTGAAGGGATTAGTGTCGACTTTTCCGAGATACTGGTCGATTGTGGCTGCAAGCCAGTCTTTTGTTATTGGGTCTTGGGGGAAATCCTGTTTTACCAATGTGCTGTTGACCGCGGCGGTTGGGCTAACTACTACAGTGGGACGAGGCAACGTTAGACCATAGGCGGACTTGTAAACGTTCCATCTCTCCAAGCCCTGAGATGTCACGATGTTTATTTCTTCTACAGTTATCTGATCGCTGTATTCTGTTTGAAGAGGTCTGACGACTTCTTCTGTGACACGTTTCTCATCAAGATCTCTAGGGCATGTTGGACAACTGTCGGAAACACCAACGTAAAAGTATTCAATTCTCACTGGGTCCGCAGAGCGCGTGTGCCCGATGAGAACGAAGAAAGTGACCACAACGAGAAGCACAGTGAATATCTTTAGTTTCATAATTCTCCTCCAAATGGACCTGCGCTCAGGAGATGTAACAGGTGATCACTTGATACTCTTATATCCACAGTTTCTTGAAGCAAAGCAAACAGAAATACTCCGTGTACGACTCCTGTTTTCTCGGGCACATGTGCGCCCACGCCTTTTCGCCTAAAGCCATATTGTGGCCGCATCGTGAACACTTGATTTCGCCTTCAAAACGGCTGTACAGATTAGGCTGTATCGTTATGTACCGCCATGCAGCCATGCTGCTTCTCTCTCCCGGGATTTCTATGTAACTTTAAAGAGGTTAATATACTTTGATGTGGCTGAGCATGACATGCTGTGATTAATGATTCCATAGTTCACCGTGATCTGAATGCTGGAATGCATAAATGATGCGAAGCGATTAGCCTAGTTCTAAGTTGCACGCTTCTGGAATACTCTTCCACAACTCATAAGAATCAGAAAGAGAACGTTTAATCGGTCTTCAACGATGAACAAAACATCATCAGGACTAATTATTCTCACGCTTGCCTGTTCTATTCTATTCACCACAGCTAGAATCAACGTAGCGAGAGCGAGCCCAGCTATTTTTATCAGATCCAACGGCTTGGTTGAACCCCCAACCTCCGCCATTCAACGAGTCGGCGACTTGTACGCCTTGACCGCTAACATTTCTGACGAAATTATAATCCAGAGGAGCAATATCATAATCGACGGCAACGGCTACGCGCTGAATGGAGTCGGCATAGGAGTCGGCTTCACTATAGACCAAGTAAACAATGTAACAATCAGGAAAACCAGAATCATTAATTTCGAGTTTGGAATTTCCCTTGACATCTCAAATAACAACAACATCACAGGAAACTACATACAATCGCGCGCTCTCTATGGCATGCATGGCGTGCAGCTGACCGACTCCTCTTACAACATCATCGCCAAGAATACAATTGCCGGAAACGCCACTGCGATAGTTCAAACCAACGGCATCGAGTGCCTGTCCTCCTCGACCTTTAACAGAATTTTTGAAAACAACATAACAGACACATACTTCGGCGCAACGTTTGACGGAGCATCAAATTACAATACCTTTCATAATAACACACTGAGACGAAACTCGTTCGGCGTCTGGTTCCGACTCACATCTCTTAACACGATCTCCGAGAACATGATGACAGGCAGCCAGTGGAGCATTTATCTTTCTTCATCGTTCAACAACACGATCATCGGAAATACCATAGCAAATAACACGTTTGGCGGTATCTACTTTTTGCCTACATCAAACAACAACACCATCTCAGGAAACACACTAATCAACAACCCGTATGGACTTCAGATCGTCAACTCATCCAACAACAGAATCGCCCAAAACAATTTCATCGACAACAGCATCCATGTAAATCCCCCTAGCTTTTCCATTTACTCCAATCTTTTCGATGATGACTATCCTGTTGGCGGCAACTTCTGGGACAACTACGTTGGAGTCGATTTTTACAGCGGTGCAGGCCGAAATGTGACTGGGAGCGATGGAATAGGAGACACCTCGCATGCAGTAGATGCAAACAACAATGACACCTATCCTTTGGTCGGGCGGTTTTCAAGTTTTCAGCCATTTCCAGACCGCCGCGTTAATACAATTTCAAACTCAACAATCGAGGACTTCGCCTACTTTAACGATAATGGGACGATCAAAATGCGCGTTACTAATTCGTCTCAAACTCAGTTATCTGGCTTCATACGCGTGACCATTCAAAAGGCTCTGATAGGCCCACCTTACACGATCCTAATCGACAACGGACAGACTGTTCCGCTTGTTCTGAATGGTACATTGTACGACAATGCAACTCACAGATGGATCTACTTCGCATATCCGCACTCAACGCACGAGATATCAATTCAAGGCATACCGCCAGATATTACATCGCCAAGCATCTCGATACTCTCACCCCAACCTAAGGCTTACAACACAAGAGACGTTCCACTAACCTTCACAGTAAACGAACCAGCCTCGTGGATAGGCTACAGCCTAAACGGCCAAGGCAACGCAACCATAAGCGGTAACACAACTCTTACTAGTTTAACGGATGGACCACACACAATAGCAGTCTACGCAAATGACACGGCAGGAAACTTCGGCAACTCCACAACAATCAATTTTTCAGTCGACGCCACACCACCCTTCATTCAGATACTGTCACCTCAGAACGCAACTTACAACGCAAGAGGCGTTCCGTTAACATTCACCATTAGTGAAACTACGGCGTGGATTGGCTACAGCTTAGACAGCACTGCGAACCTGTCAATAAGCGGCAACACCACAATAACCAACCTGTCGAACGGAACCCACGCAGTTGCAATCTACGCAAACGACACGCTGGGAAACATGGGCTACTCAGAAAGAACTTACTTCACCATCTTAGTTACATCCAACGACACGTCGCCTCCAATAATCACGATTGTTTCCCCGGAAAACAAAACCTACACTACAACCCAAGACACAATTGACATACCATTGACCTTCACAGTAAACGAACCAGCGACATGGATGGCATACAGCCTCGACAACCGACCAAACGTAACCGTCACAGGCAATATCACGCTGACCAATTTACCCATAGGCTTTCACAGCATTACAGTCTATGCTCTGGATGCCGTTGGAAACGCAGGAGCATCCGAAAAAAGGGTTTTCACCATAGAAGCCACGGAAGAACCGCCACCAACACCATTTCCACCAACATGGGTCATCATAACAATCTCGGCAATAATCATCGCAGTAATAGCCATCTTAGTCTATTTCTTCAGAATTCGCAGAAAAGCATGAGAACGATTTTCTGATGTCCCGCGTTGGCACTATATGCAATTATGGTTTAGACTAACAGAAAGCTAAAAATACTCATTTCACTTTTGTAACTTCACTGAAAGGGAGGGCTTTTCATCCTCGGGTGGCTCAGAGACCTACTTGAGATCTACACTTGGTGGGAGCTTTGGCTCGTTGCAGCAATTCCATCAGCAGTGGTCGCGCTTTGGTATGTTTTCAGCCTCTTCTTAGGATTGAACAATGAGATCGTCAGAACCATAGCCATTTGGTCACTGTTTGCACTGTTGACTCTGGGCGCCGCAACTGTAGACGCCGTAAGAAGACAGCGTTCAAAGTAGCCTCCACACCGTTTCCATCTTTCTGTCCCTTTCGATCGGTTCCAGTTTTAAATAAAACATAAATAGAGCGGAACATGCTTCCCAAACTGCGTGGGTAGCCATATGATTGATGAAGTGATCTCTCTCACTAGGCGACATGAGGAATGGCGTGAAGAAGAAACCCTCAACCTCATTCCTTCCGAAAACGTCACAAGCCCCATGGTTCGTTCGCTTTTGTCATCAGACCTTGGACACAGGTACACCTCAAAAGACAAGTTCTACAAAGGTACACGCTTCATTGACGAAATCGAATCACACGGCGAAGAACTGGCAAAACAGGTCTTCGGCGCTGAAACCGCTGACCTGCGCCCACTATCAGGGCACATCGCTGACCTGATAGTGCTTTCCTTGTTCACAAAACCGAACGACACAGTGATGTGCGTTTCAGCAAAGGATGGGGGATATCCAGGAATCTGGAAACAGGGGATTCCACGCTTTCTACAAATCAAGGTAGCCGGGTTTCCCTTTTTGAAAGACCAGATGAACATAGCAGTAGACGAGGCCATTGAGCTTATTACGAAGAAGAGACCGCGCTTGGTTGTTTTTGGAGCTAGCCTCTTCCTATTTCCCCATCCAATCAGGGCGTTGGCAAAAGTGGCGCGCGAAGTAAACGCTGAGGTTGCCTATGACGGCTCCCATGTGCTAGGCTTGATTGCCGGCAAGAAGTTTCAAGACCCACTTCGCGAAGGCGCCACAATGTTGTTCGGATCGACCCATAAGAGCTTCTTTGGACCTCAAGGAGGGATAATTCTGGCGGACAAAGAGCACGGCGAGATCTTGAAGCGTCACATCTTCCCCGGTTTGGTCGACAATGCCCACTGGAATCGCATTGCCGCACTGACTCTGTCTCTGGCAGAGATGAAGAGGTTTGGAGAGGAATACGCCTCGCAAGTTGTCAGTAACGCAAGGGCATTGGCTAAGACTCTTGCAGAGTACGACTTTCCAGTCGCTGGAGCAGGTCTGGGATTCACCAAGTCTCATCAGATCTTTCTGAACTACGGAGGCTTCGGAAATGGTCGAAGAATCGCTGGAAAACTGGAAAGAGCTAACATAATCGCTGATTGCGGTGTAAGACTTGGCCTAGGCGAGATCACACGGAGAGGCATGAAACAGAAAGAAATGCATAGAGTTGCTGAGTTCATCAAGCGAGTGGTTAAAGACCGCGAAGAGCCCGCAAGAGTCAGGAAGGAAGTGGCGAGGTTTGTTAAAGAGTTTCGAGAAATCAAATACTGCTTCAAATAGCGCGTTCATAGTCACGTTTTGAAGTGCGGAATTATTTTCTCGCTGATGAGTTTTATGGCTTCTCTGACATTGACGCCTATCGGCGAACCTACCACGAATTGAGATATACCTGACTTTAAGAGTTCGGCTATGCGCTCTGCACACATGTCTGGAGTGCCGCACACCGAAAATGCACCTATCATTTCAGGCGTTACTCCTCCAAAGGCTCGCCCCCAATCATTCGCTTTAAGCGCTTCTTTGATTTCTTCTGCTTTTTTCACGTCTATGCCGTGGCGCTCCAGCAACTGGGGCGGGCTCCCAGCCACGATGAAGGATACTACTGGTATTGCTGCTTTGTTGGCTTTCTTTATGTCTTCGTGCACACTAAAGGATGTGTAGGCAGCAACATCCACTTCACCTAGCTGTTTACCTGCTTCGCTGACGCCTTCCTTTACGCAGTTCACAGCGTATTCCACGTCTCTTGGGTGGCAGGCGTTGATGAGTACGCCGTCACCGATTTTTCCAGCAAGCGCCAGCATTTTTGGACCCTGAGCACCCACATATACGGAAATCTTGCCGCGAGGTTTGAAAAGGAATTTGGCACCTGCAGTCTTGAAAACTTCGCCTTGATAGGCTACTGTTTCGCCTTTGATCATTTGTCTTATGATGGCGATTGATTCTTGAATGGCTGTTAGTGGCTTCCGCATTTCAACGCCCACTGTGTCAAGGGTCGTCTTGTCTCCCGCGCCAATTCCAAGCACCACTCTGCCCGGCGCCATCTCGTCCAGTGTGGCGATGGCCTGTGCAGTTAAAACGGGATTCACCATGTACGGGTTAGTTACGCCCGGACCAAACGTTATCTTATTCGTATAGATCGCGGCTGTTGCCAGTGTGGCGTATACGTTTCGGTTGTTAAAGTGATCCGTTATCCACAGGTTGCTGAAGTCGCCGCGTTCAGCTTGGATAGCATAGTACATGATCTTCCAATAGGGTTCTCGAGGGACAAACTCGATTCCAAATTTGACCATTTTTTGCTACATCTCCCACTTAGGGTTGCAAGGCCTCTTTGATTTTGAATCCGAGTTCCGCGAGTTGAAGATCAGATATGGCAAGCAAGGTTTTTTCGGGCTCCAGTTTAAGTGCTGCCTCTAGCAATGCGGCTAAGCCCGACTCGCTGACTAGACGGTCTTGTTTCCAGAGATGAAGAACGTTATTGGCCAGATTGCTTGGTATCTTTTCATCGTTCTTTGTTGTGAGGATCAGATCAACGAGCTTGTCTGAAAGAGGTTGCCATTTTGATTTGTCCACAATTCCAACGAGGTAATTGTAATCCATCCTCTCTCCCCCATCTGTTTCACGTTTTGAAAGTGAGCGTTCGCGCATTCTTCAACATGTGAGAAGAGCTAGAGCGATCTGGCAACTTAAAACTGTTTGCACAGAGGCTAGTTGACGCCAGTTTTCGGAAACTGCCAAGAATGCCCTTATAGAACACATTTTCACAAGCCATAAATATCAACTTGATCAATGATTAAGCGATGCGCTGCTCTCATGAGAACGCATCAACAGATTTAATTGGAGAGAGAAAAAGGAATGTACAAAAGAATGCTAAACAAGATAATTTGTCGCAAGTTTCTGTGGCTTGTGATCCTGATTGTAACCATCTTCCCAGCAACAATGCACGCAAGCACGATGATTCCTGGCTCTTTTGTTCCTCCGGCTTCAGCTCAAGCTTTGACAAGAGTTTATGTTGATCCACAATTGACGGAAGGTCTGGTGCCTGGCGATGTCTTTGCAGTTAACATTATGATAGAGGCAGTCATGGACTTGAAATCGTGGCAGTTCCAAATGTCGTTCAGCGGCCTTATCGACGGAGTGTTGAGTGTCACCGACGTCATTGAGGGCGACTTCCTGATGATAGGTGGCACAACCTACTTCACCTGGAACACTAACAATGCCGCTGGCTTGGTTCGAGCCGCCGCCACTATCCTTGGCCAAGTGGGGGGTGTCTACGGAGACGGCTGGTTAGCAACAGTGATCTTTGAAGTGGTTGGAGGTGGCGAAAGCCCACTCGACCTCCACGACACCATACTCCTAGACTCAACCAGCGCAGGGATACCCCACGATGTAGCCGATGGATACTTCATCGGCAGCGCACCTCAAGCTGTTTTCACTTACTCACCTCTCGCTCCAAGTGTGGGTGTCACGGTAGTCTTCGACGCCTCATTGAGCTACGATGCAGATGGAACAATCGCTACTTACATCTGGAATTTTGGCGATACCACTTATTCAGCTGAAGCTGATCCAATCACGACTCATGCTTATGCAATTGCAGACACTTACCTTGTGACCTTGACTGTCACCGACAATGATGGATTCACCGATAATGCAACAGCTCTCATAACTGTCACAACTGAGCCGCCGCCTAGCCCCCTGACATCAATCTATATTGCTCCCTCTTCAGTAACCACGATTCCCCATGAGTTCTTCACGGTCGACATACGAATAGCAAATGCCACAAACGTCTTCGCGTGGGAAATAAAACTTGGTTGGGAGGCCCGTCTGCTTGACTTTGTCAGCGTCGAGGAAGGCGACTTCCTCAAAGGAATCGAGCAGCAAGCAACATATTTCATAAGCGCGACCTACGAAGATCAGATTGGAAGTGACTACGTTGTAGTCGGATGCACTAGGCTCGGCGCAGGCGTTCAAGGGGTGAGCGGAAGCGGAACGTTAGCCACGGTTCGATTCTTTGTGAGCGATGTTGGCAACAGTGTTTTGGATCTCTTTGATACCAAGCTGAGAGATTCTATTCCGAATCCAATTGAACATACAGCAACTGACGGCTACGTTATTTCAGAAGCACCGTCTGGTGTGCCAATAGCAAACTACGCGTACGCCCCGTCAAAACCGCTCTTGAATGAAACGATAGCATTTGATGCCTCACTCAGTTACGATCTTGACGGCATGATAGAGAGATACATCTGGGACTTCAATGATGGAACCACAGCGGTCAGGTCGACTCCTGAAGTCGCCCACGCCTTTGGCGCGATGGGTTACTACTGGGTCACCCTGACAGTTGTTGACAACGAGGAAAAGACGAGCAGTATACGGAAAATGGTACGAGTGTACGCTCAGCCAACGCTATCTCCTGAATGGATGCCACAGAACCCAGTGGAAAATGAGACAGTAGTTTTCATTGCTAATGCTTATGACCCAGACGGTTGGATCGTCAGTTACTCATGGAACTTCGGCGACGGAGCATTTGGCTCTGGCCCCAGCGCGTCCCACATCTATGCTACCGCTGGAACTTACACAGTGACTTTAACAGCCATCGACAACGATGGATTTACAGTTACAGTTCAAGCTCTACTAGTTGTCTTGCCAAGGATAGAGGTTTCAATCATGCCAGAAAAGGGAATCGTGGGCACTTTGGTCTCCATTACGGGTTCCCGTGCCACCCCAAATGGCTACGTGAATATCTACTGGGGCTCACGTGCCTTTACCCCTTACGGCGGCTGGTTCTACAACTACACCTTAATAGGTACAGCTACGGCAAACCCAAACGGGGACTTTGGGTTCTCTTTCAACGTTCCACCCTCGATCGAGGGTGTGCAGTATACGCGAGTTCAAGATGTGACAACTAGAGCTGTCGCCGAAAGAGCCTTCGAAGTCATTCCCTATCTCAGCATAGACCCAACTTCAGGCCCCGCCGCTACGACAGTTAGGGTTATGGGCACTGGTTTTCCATACTATAGCTATGGAATCACACAACTGCTGTTGTTCGACGATCAGTTTTACTCGTTTGCAATAGTTGATGAGCGCGGAAACCTACAAGCCACGATCAATGTGCCGCCTGCTTCACCCGGCCTTCACGTCATCAAAGCGCTCCTGATGTCCTACACTTACCCAACACGTTACTATACAGTTGAAGCAGCATTTACAGTAATTGAAACCTCACCCATAGATGTCAATTTGGACGTCGGCGCCATCTACTTCAAAGGCGAGACAGCTGAATTCCACATACAAACAGTGTTCAAAGGAACTGCAATCGATGTCACGTCTCTTAATGTTCAACTTCAGAAACCAGATGGAACAACTCAAGAGCTGACGCCTAACAGAGTTGCAGTGGGTCTTTACAGCGTCAAGTGCGTCATCGAGGGAAAAGGTTCAATGACAGGAACTTACACTCTGATTGTTGGAGCCAGTCAAGCAACAGAGACGATGTTGGCTTCTGGAACAAACATTAGGACCTTCGTTGTCAAATCCACATGGGAACGTGAGACTCCGAAGATGGCTGCTTTGTCAATAGCTTCTATAGGGCTCATCGGCGGCATGCTGTTGCTTTGGCGAAAAGAAAAGAAGCGCTACCTCTAAACTCCCTTCCTTTTTTTGCACTATACGAAGTCCGCTAAGCTTCGCTGTTTGATCGATTCTTTCTTCAGTTCCGTTTCATTCGGTTGTTCAGACAGGACAAGTTGACCGTACACGCCATCGTAGCCGGGCGTCACATGCACTTTCTCTTCTCTCACGCGTACTATAGCGTCGGCGATTCGTTGTTCGACGATCCCAGCCAACTCTTCCATAGGCGCGTCCATAAGCACGGTGTATTCGTCGCCGAACTTCCCAACTAGCAAGTTGTAAACGTCCCAGACCTTCAGAACGCTTGGATAACTCGCACCAAGCACAGCTGCAATTATTTCTGAGAGGGGCATTAAATGTTTGAAGCCTATTGCGTTTGGTGGCTTAAACTTGGGTGGTCTGTCGGCTAGTTCTTCGACTCTTTGCTCGACGCCTTTGGTCAGACTTCTGCGGCACATGGGGCAGCGGTTTCCAAACTTAATTGCTTCTTGAGGTGAGAGTGAGACCTTGCAGTTTCTGTGTCCTGTCCAGTGATATTTTCCATAGGCGGGGTCAGTTTCAATAGTGAATTTGAAACGTCGGTTGTCTTTTGTGCGCACGGCGTCTACAACTTCCCCGTAGGTTACATTCTCCAGCTCGAATACGTTGGCTTCCCTTCCTATTCTCCATGGCCAGTGGCTGTGGCTGTCGCTGTTTGAAACCAGCGTATATTTGTCTAGGCTGCTTAGCCGCCAGTTCATGGGTGGGTCAGAGGATAAGCCTGTTTCAAGTGCGAAAATGTGTTTTGTCGCATCTTGGTAGCAGTCTTCTATGCGGTTGAAGCCGCTGAAGGCTCCGAACAAACTGAACCAAGGTGTCCAAACGTGAGCGGGAATAACAGCATTTTGTGAGCTGACTTTCATTATTTCGTCCACGAGCTGTGGTGCAGACATGTCGAGTATTGGTCTACCATCGCTTCCCAAGTTGCCATATCGCTTCAGTCGATCGTTGATTTGAAGCGCAGTCTCGAAATTCGGAGTCAAGATGACATGATGTATCTTTTTGATCTCGCCTTCAAAAGTGAAAATGGTGGCAACTTCGCCTGTAGCCATGAAGCTGACGTTAGACTCTGGTGGACCTACGGGTTTGTAGAGGTTTGCGCCTGGGACTTCAACTAGGTTCTGCCGAAGTTCCTCTAGCCATTTGGGATGAGTGAAGTCACCCGTGCCGACAAGCTGCAAGCCCTTAATGCGAGCGAACCGCGTGATTTCACCAATGGTCATCTTTTCGCTTGTGGCTCGGCTGAATCTACTGTGAACATGCAGATCTGTGATTACTCTCAATTTTTCGGTTCGCCTTTTTCGCCGACGTATTTTTTGAGAACGTTCTCCCAGTCAATACGGTATAGGGCGATTATAACGATTACCAACAATACAGTTGTGATTACCATGCCATACAGACTTCCACTGTCTCCAAAAGCCTGAAGAAGGATGTTGCCCCATACTCCTCCGAAATACACCAAGAGGGAAATCATCAATATTTTTCCGATAAGTGCCGGAATGAACACCTTGTAGAGCTTGTACCGCAGAATTCCTAACGGTATGAACAGCACATCGTCTGGCAAGGGCGTCATAGCGAAGGCGAAGATGGCGAGTGGTCCGTAGCGGTCAAACAGTTTAACTAAGTAGGTCATTTTTCTTTGTCGTTCTTCGCTCACTATTCTTCTTCCAAAGTATCCTAATGCGTACCCAGATAGTTCGCCTACTGCGGAGCCCGTGCCGCCAGCAATTATGAGCAGAACTGGGTCCCACTGACCCGTTGTGCTAAGTGAGAAAATAATGAGCGTGTAGGGCACAGGAATGATTATTGAAGCGGTTCCGATAAAGCTAATTGCAAAGATTCCAAGGTAACCATACTGCATTAAGAGCTGCCAAACACCGTTGAAAAATTCCTCGAGTTGCAAGCGTGCTCTTCTTCTCTGTTTTCTCTGCGAATTGGTCTTTGATGTGTTTAAACGTTGCTATCTTGAGATTCTTAATTCACGGAAAGTCAAAGGGGTAAGGATTAGGCTGTCAATGGCACATGTGAGCCTAGTTCTTGAGCTACGTCCGATAAGCCAAGTTTCGTCAGCGTGGATCTTGTGGGTATGCCTCTGCTGTCCCAGCCTCGCTTTTTGCAGTACATTTGCAGCATGGCTTCGTATTTCGATTTGTCGAGTTTTGCACCTTTAAGTGGACCTTTAGTTAAGGGGTCAAAGAACCACCTGTTTGGCACCATGTCCATGTTGCTGTTCCACTGCTCGCCAAATTCGCGAACCCAGAATGCTCTAATCAGCGTGAATGTTCTGTCAGCGACTTTGTACATGTCTTCCAGCGTCAGGGTCAGGCCTGTTGCCGCCTTAATGTAGCGCGGGTACCAGTCCAGTTCGAAGCCAACTTCAACCCATGGCAATCGGCAGATGGTCAAAAGCTCAAACATGCCTGCTCTGAGGCGCTGCAACTCTATGATCTTGTCGACTTTGGTTTCGTCGTAGCTTTCGCGTCCGTATTTGACTTCCCACGAAATGACCCATGCATCTTTGTGGTGTGCGCCTGAGGCTGCGGTTCCATAGGCTAATGCCATAGCGGGTGTTGTGTGACAGTTGTATGCTGAGATCTCTAAGCCTTTCACGTGCATTGCCCAGTTTTTCGAGTCTTTGCCGATTTTTTCTGAAGCATGACGCACGCCTTGCGCCAATAGTGTGCCCATTTCGCCTTTGTTGTCAGCCACTTTTTCAACTAACTCCTTCGCCTTTTCGAAATCTCCCCATTCAATCTTCTCTGGAATAAGCTTCTTCTCTGAGGCTTCCATGGCGAAGCCGATTGCGTTGCCCATTGAAATCGTGTCCAATCCGTAATCGTCGCATAAGCGATTCAAGTGAGCCACTTGCTTCAAATTGCCTAAGCCGATGTTTGATCCCAACAATGTGACGTTCTCGTAGTCCACTTCCACGGGCTCGTTGTCAATGTCGGGTATCACATTGCCACAGGTCATATTGCATTGCGGGCATCCGCGGTTTGAGATTTTCAATTTCTCCATTGCGAAGCCGCCGATCGCTTCTGCTTGGTCAAAGACTCCTTCTCTGAAGTTGCAGGTCGGCAGGCAACTGTTCTCTTGGCTCCACTCAATCGTTGACACCGTGCCTTGTCGCTTCCAGAACTTGTAATTGGGTTTAGCCAAGATTTCCTTGTACCCGTCTAACCCGAGTTTCTTCAACTCGGTCATGTTGGCTGCAGGCAACTCTTTAGTTCCTTTCACTGCAACTGCTTTCAGGTTTTTGGAACCCATGACGGCGCCGATGCCTGGTCTTCCGCCTCCTCGACCCTCCTGCGAAATCATGTTGGCGAATTTGACTTTGTTCTCGCCCGCTTTACCGATTGAAACAACGCCTGTGACGTTGCCGTATCTTTTCTTGAGGTCTTTTTCGGTTTCGAAGACCCCTCTTCCCCAGTAGTCTTTGCCGTCGAGAAATTCGATTTTGTCGTTTTCGACGAGTAGAACTGTGGGTTTTTCAGCTTTGCCTTCGAAAACCATGGCTTCGTATCCCGCCTTGCGCATGTTCACGCAGACCCATGTGCCAACATTGCCGTCGCCATAGCCGCCTGTTAAGGGGCTTTTCGCTGCTACAACCAGCTTGCCGCTACTGGGCAACGACGCGCCAGTTAAGGGTCCAGTTGCGAAAATCAGCCTGTTCTCAGGAGAGAGCGCGTCTGTGCCGGGTTTCAGTTCGTCCCAGAGGATTTTTGCGGCAAAGCCTCTTCCACCTATCCAAGTTTGGGCAAAATCCGCATCGAACTCTTGGAAGACTGCTTTCTTCTTTGTGAGATTTACACGCAAGATTTTTCCTGTCCAACCATGCATCGTCCTCACCTTCAAGGGTTTTGCTATAGATATTCCAGTTTTCTGATATTAGTTGTTTTCTTTCAAAACAAAAGTAACATCCGCCTACATTACTCCACAAAGTCTATTAATATGCTTGGCGAAGGTTGCTACTCTCAAATTTCCTTGGAGAAAAAAGGAAATGGCGCTTGCCGAGTTCAATTATCAATTGGGCAAAGTTGTCAGAGGTTACAACAATCGAACACTGCACATAGACCTCTCAAACATGAAAATCGCCAGCAAACCTGTTTCAGATGAGATGAAAGAAAAATTCACAGGCGGACGCGGCTTCAACCTGTGGCTGCTCTGGAATGCCCTGCCAAGAAACCGCGTTGCGAAGTGGGATGATCCTGAGAACGAGATTTGCATGGCCGCTGGCCCGCTGGGAGGAACGCCTGTTTATCCGGGAAGTGGAAAGAGCATAGCGGTCACAATCTCGCCGTTAACTGACACTGTCGTGGATTCAAACGTCGGTGGGTACTTCGGGCCGTACTTGAAGTTTGCTGGGTGGGACGCGTTGGAAGTTCAGGGAAAGCCGAAGTCCGAGGTGGCTATCCTCATCGACGGAGACGAGGGCAAGGTTCTGGTTGAAGACGCATCGAAACTGTCTTCGGAGACACATTTGATCACGGATTGGATGGCGAAGAAGTATTCGAAAGATAAAGACCAATGCATATCTGTGCTTTCTTCTGGTCCAGGAGCCGAGTACACACGTTTTGGGTGCTTGAACTCCTCGTGGTTTGATGTGGGCCGCAAGATCCATCGATTTAAGCAAGCGGGAAGAGGCGGGATAGGCAGTGTTCTGCGCAACAAGAAAATAAAGGCAATAGCGGTCAAGTATTCGGGCAAAATATCCGTGGACAGCAACGGCCCAGCTGACCCTGAATCGATTAAGCAGGTTGGTCACACGCACAGTCAAGAGATTAGGGCTCTTGACCCCAAGCAGAATGAGATGGCGACAATTGGCACCACGCATCTGGTCTTGATTATGAATGATTTTGATCTTCTGCCAACTAACAACTTTAGATTTGGCAGTCACTCGGAAGCTGAGAATTTGGGCAGAGAGGTGTATAGAAAGAAGTTTCATAAGGGCTTCGATGGCTGCTGGATGGGCTGCGCATTGGCGTGCGCTCACGGCGTCAAAGACTTCGAACTTAAGACTGGCCCGTACAAAGGGCAGAAGGTTTTCGTTAACGGTCCAGAGTATGAGACGATTGCTGGAGTTGGTAGCAGCTGTGGCATTTTTGACGCAGACTATGTGATTGAGATGAACTTTTACTGCGACATCTATGGTTTGGATACGATTTCTGTGGGCACAGCCACGGCTTTCGCCATGGAATGTTACGAGATGGGCTTGATTGACAAAAAAGCAACTGGCGGAATGGACCTTCGATTTGGCAACGCCGCAGCCGCGCTTGAGCTGGTTCACCAGATGGCGAAGGGGGAGGGTTTCGGCGTTGTGGTTGGGCAAGGTATAAAGAGGATGAAGAAGCTCTTCGCCGAGAAATATGGCGCTGATCCCAAGATTATGCAGGACATCGGCATGGAGGCCAAAGGTTTGGAATTCTCAGAATACGTCACCAAGGAGTCATTGGCTCAGCAAGGCGGTTATGGCTTAGCCCTAAAGGGACCACAACATGATGAAGCGTGGCTTATATTCTCGGACATGGTGCGCAACGAAATGCCAACGTTCGAGCAGAAAGCAGAAAACCTACATTGGTTCCCCATGTTCCGAACGTGGTTTGGTCTAAATGGTTTGTGCAAACTTCCGTGGAACGATGTCATTCCCTTGGACAACAAGCAGACAAAAGAGCCAGCGAAGATTATGGGGCACGTTGAAAACTACATGAACTTCTTCTCAGCCGTGACCGGCAGAAAAATCACTGTTGACGACATCATCTCGATGAGCGAGCGAGTCTACAATTTGCAGCGCATCTTCAATTTGAGGATGGGCTTCGGAACACGAGAATATGACGCTATACCTTACCGAGCAGTTGGTCCAGTGACCATAAAAGAATACGAGAGTCGTGCAGAACGCTACGACAAACAGCTTAAGGAGAAGGTCGGCTTCGAACCAAAGGGCAAGTCAACTGAGGAGAAACTGACGGCTTTGAGGAAATATCGTGAGGCAGAATATGAGAAGCTTAAAGACGCTGTTTACAAGAGACGCGGCTGGACCCCTAACGGAGTGCCAACTCCTGAGAAAGTGAAATCTCTCGGCATAGACTTCCCAAGCGTGGTGGAAGTTCTTCAGAAACACTTGTGAGCTGTTGCTGGAAATCTATGCCTTTCTCGGATGTCGATTCTTCCCAGTTTATGGTCTACACCAGCAAATAAGATAGCGCCATGTGCTCTAGCCAACTCTGTGCACAGATCCATCGGGTTCTTTGCTTTAGACAGCACTTTGGCATCACAGGTACAAAAAGAACTCTTGGCAAAATAAAACGAAGTTGAATTCAAAAACAGAAAACTGTGTTTACTTAGAACGGACCTTTGTATTCCACTACTGCAGGGCAGCCCAAGCATTCCTGATTTTGGTAGTTAGAACAAACGCCACATTTCTTCCCGCAAGGTGTCAGTTTGCCTTTGTGAGGAAATAATTTTAGTTCAAATGCTTCGGGCAGTAAGGGTGGGCTTAAACGGTGCCACGAGGTTAGTTCAACCCCTGAAACACTCTTAACGCATTCAACCACAGACAAGAGAGTCTCGGTGTTCTCACTGTACAGAAGAGCCGAACAGTCACGGTCTCCACTTTTTTGAACAAGCAACAGGACCCTTGGACAAACAGCCAGACCCGTTCTTGGTTCTTGACCAGCATTGTTACTCTTGGTTCTGAAGGTAACCAATGCCAGTTTGAATCCAAGCTTTGTGATGTTGACTGTGGCGTGAACACTAAGGATGCCGTTCTCTCTCAGCTTCTTTAGCCTGTTGATTGCTGTCGGCCTGGAAATTCCTGCGTCCACGGATAGTTGAGTTATTGCCTTTCTTGCGTCTTGTGCTAAGGAGTGCATTATTCTCAAGTCGACCTTGTCCAGTTTGTGAGACAACAAAGGCCCCTCTCCATTCAGTTGTGACAATTTGCTTGATAAGTCTTGCCAAAAACGCCCAAAAAGCCAACAGAATTCACGCAAAACGGAAAAGAATTTCCTTATAGTATTGATTTCCATAATTGTTATAACTGTTTTCTTTACATATTGTAAAGCACCGCAAGAAAGAAAGGAGAGAAAAAGAATGAGGAGTAAAATCGTAAGCATCTCGTTGACTGTCTTATTGATCATAGCAAGCATGGCAGCGATAGGAATTATCAACTCAACCAACGCAGCAATGCCACTAGCGCCCACATTGAATCCTAAGACGATTCCGAAGTTCGTTAATCAGCTACCTATCCCACCGCCATACGAGCCTACAGTTGTGATAAACCAGACAACAGGCGAAGTAATTCGCCACGAATATACCATAAACGTCACCGAATTCTATCAACAGATTCTTCCAGCCTTTGATGAGAAAGGTCGTCCGACAGGATTTCCCGCGACAAAAGTCTGGGGTTATGAAGGCCTTGTCAACATTGGCGGAAACATTGTTCCCTTCAGTCACTCGCCATCAGGAACATTCGAAGGTACTAGGGACATTCCAGTTCAGGTAAAGTGGGTTAACAATTTGGTAGATGCTCAAGGAAATCCACTACCGCACATGTTTCCTGTTGATCCTACACTTCACTGGGCAAATCCAAACATGATGTCGATGGAGCCGCCTCAGCCTTGGCCTGCCTTCCCGCCAGGCTTCCCAGATGCACAGACGCCAGTTCCTATAGCAACACATCTACACGGAGGAGAAGTCCCATCTGGCTCTGACGGTGGTCCAGAACAATGGTGGACCCCAGATGGAATGCATGGCAACGACTATAGATCAATCATGGCTACTGACCCCAACGCAGCAGTCTACTATTATCCGAACGAGCAAAGAGCAGCTACTCTCTGGTATCATGATCATGCTCTAGGCATCACTCGTATTAACGTGATGTCGGGGCTCGCAGGCTTCTACATGCTAAGAGACCCAGCTGATCCTCTGGCTTCAGTTCTACCCAGCGGGCAATACGAGGTTCCAATTGCGATACAGGACAGGTCGTTTAACCTGGACGGTTCAATCTGGTTCCCACCAGTCGGCTTAGATCCCTCAGTCCACCCATACTGGCAACCCGAATTCTTCGGCAACACCATCATGGTGAACGGCAGAGTGTGGCCGAACCTTAACGTGGAGCCCAGACAGTACAGGCTCAGACTTCTCGACGGTTCCAACGCCAGATTCTACAGTCTATCCTTTGTAGACAGAGTGACAAAGGCCGTTGTTCCGTTCGTTCAGATTGGAAGCGACGGCGGTTATTTGCCAGCGCCAGCTCCACTAACTTCGTTGACCGTTGCGCCAGGTGAAAGAGCCGACATACTGATTGATTTCTCAGGACTACCAGCTGGTAGCAAGATCCTGCTCAGGAATAATGCCAAAGCTCCGTTTCCAACAGGCGCTCCAGCAGACGGATCAACTATCGGTCAGATCATGCAGTTCACAGTCGCCGGGACACCAGTGCCTGCAACACCTTTGCCAACTCCATGGCCAATAACCATGCCAGCTCTGACTCCAGATACTGTTGCAAAGCAGTTAACTCTAATCGAAGTCATGGGCGCACTAGGACCAACAGAAATCCTGCTAGACGGACAAAAGTGGGCAGCTCCAACATCTGAATTCACAAGCGTCGGATCGACCGTGGATTGGGTGATAGTCAATCCAACAGCGGACACACACCCCATACACTTGCACCTCGTGCAGTTCACGGTTGTCAGCCGCCAAAAATTCGATGTCAACGGCTACATGATGGCTTGGATGGCAGCTAACGGGATGCCTCCACTCGATCAGCCGACGATCAATGTGCCACTGGCTCCATACCTGAAAGGACCTGTGACTCCAGCGCCACCAAATGAGATGGGCTGGAAAGACACTGTTCAAATGAACCCAGGTGAAGTTACGACGATCAGAGTCCGCTACGCACCTCAAGATGCAGTGATCACAACGCCAAGAATCAATCTCTACGCCTTTGACCCAGCTGACCCGTTTGCACCCGGATACGTTTGGCACTGCCACATCATCGACCACGAAGACAACGAAATGATGCGCCGACAAATAGTCACACCATAGAAACACGAAAAATCGAAAACAAACACCATCTCCTTCTCTTTTTTTGTTTGTCGTCACTTTACCCCGACCTTTTCACCAGCAAGTCCCAGATTGCATTTTCAATCTTCTGTGGCTCTGAGATGAAAGACTTAATTGCTTGAGCGGTACAAATCCAAACGCACCGCAGGAGATCGAACCCCATTTGAGCAAATCAAGGAAAATGCCCAAAGTGGCTTTAATAGGCGCGGGCAAGATGGGCGAAGGCATAATCGCAGGCCTACTGAAATCAGGTGCCTACAGCCCAGAGCAAATCAAAGCCTACGAAATCCTTGAAGACCGAGCCAAGTACATGGCGAAAACATACAAGATCGAGTGCCTTGCTGATGCCAAGAAGGCTGTAGCTTTCGCAGACATCAGTATAATTGCAGTTAAGCCAGCTGACGTGGGAAAGGTTTTGCAGGAAATCGCGCCAGCATTGAAACTTGGAAAAATTCTGGTCTCAATCGCTGCAGGCGTAACGCTTGACTTCTACAAGCAGCATTTGCCTAAACACGTACCAATCATCCGAGTAATGCCAAACATGGCTGTACAAGTTCGCGAAGGAATGCTAACGTTCTGCCCATCCGAAAGCGTGACTAAAGATCAGCTGAAGACTACAATCGAAGTGCTCAGCTTACTTGGACTGGTTAAACAGTTGGACGAGAAATACCTGAATCTGGCTACAGGCTTGGTGGGTAGCGGACCAGCATACATTTACCTTATAATCGATGCCTTAGCGGATGCGGGCGTCAGACTTGGGTTGCCAAAAGACGTTTCGGTGACACTGGCTGCGCAGACCACGTTAGGCGCTGCAAAGATGGTGGTTGAGACAGGTGAGCACCCTGCCAAACTGAAGGATATGGTGGTTACGCCGGCGGGAACCACAATTGAAGGCTTGCTGGAGCTGGAGAGAAGTGGAGTCAAAGCCGCAATGATAATGGCTGTCACTAAAGCAGCCGAAAGAGCAAGAGAACTCGCACCCAAATCCTAGAGGACAGCTCCATCAGAAATGTGGTAGAAGGTGTCTTAAGGGGTATCTGCTTTCTTCTTCTAAACAGGGACTCGCCGCTTTCTTCCATCATTGATGTGACTCTTTTGGGATATATGTCGAAATGGGAATTTTCTGTTTTGGAAACGTTGCGGAGTCTGAAACAACTGCTATATTAAGTCTTCCTATATAGTTAATCTTGCTGCCAGCTGTTGAGGGAATGAGGTCGAGTAGAATGTATGTGGATGTTTGGTCTGTGGTTGCGCGACGCCAACGAAAAGTCGATAAAATCGAGACTCTGTGGAAAACGAAGCTGATAAGGCGGAGCCCCAAATTGACGCTCCTCGTGGCGTACTACAAAGTCAGCAACGCCACATTAAAGCAGCTACTGAAAGCAAAAGTCCAAGCAACATCCCTCTTTAGGAGAATTACGAAGTAGGAAGGCGATGCGCCCGAAAGATTTTTAGCCCTCTCGACCAACCCTTCTCCCTTCTTCTGCCTTAATCTTTTCGCATCTGTTTTCTTAAGCAGCACGATCTGCTAAGTCTATGGCTAAACTCTTCCAGCACGAACTCAGTGTCAAACTCCATTAACACTAAGTCTATTAACGTCTTTAGCATCAGACTTCCAAAAGCAAGTGACCCGAAGAATGCCCAAACTGGTTGCGCCGTGGGAGATCAAACGCACGTTACTCGTTAAGGCTGAAGAGGAAACCGACCTAAGCTTCGGCTGCAAACCCCAAGATCGCTCGCCTGAAGACTACACGCGGTTTGGAGTCATAAACCTAGACAAACCGTCAGGTCCAAGCAGCCACGAGGTTACAGCGTGGGTTAAACGGCTCTTAGGTCTAACACATGCAGGACACGGCGGCACTCTAGACCCCAAAGTAACCGGCATATTACCCGTAACCTTGGAGGAAGCCACCAAAGTCGTTCAAGCCTTGCTTCTTTCAGGCAAGGAATATGTTTGTGTAATGCGGCTTCATCGAGACTCGTCTGAGACCAGCGTCAAATCAGCGTTTGAAGAGTTCACAGGTCCAATCTATCAGCTTCCGCCTGTTCGGGCTTCGGTTAAACGGCAACTACGCATAAGAAAAATCTACTACCTCAACCTGTTAGAAACCAGTAACAAGAATGTGCTGTTTCAAGTGGGCTGCGAAGCAGGCACTTACATACGCAAGCTCTGCTATGACATGGGCGAGGCTTTGGGCGTAGGCGCTCACATGCAAGAGCTGAGGCGGACAAGAGCTGGGCCTTTCACAGAAAACAACAGCTTGGTTACTTTGCATGACGTTGCGTATTACCAAGACTTGTGGCAACAGACAAAGGACGCGTCAACGCTACGCCGATTTGTCCAACCCATGGAGAAAGCGCTGGACCCTTTGCCAAAAATAATTATCCGAGACTCAGCCATCGACGCAATATGCCACGGAGCCAACCTTGCCGCTCCAGGTGTGTTAGCCTTAGACTCAGACATCAAACCCAAAGACACAGTAGCGGTTATGACACAGAAGGGAGAGGCTGTCGCTTTAGCTAGAGCAACGGTTTCAGCAGAAGAGGCACTTGAGCTGAACCGCGGCATCATCACGAAAACCGCACGAGTGCTGATGCCACGCGGCGTCTATCCAAAAATGTGGAGCAAAACCAGCCACTAAACTCAAAACCTTTAAACACGTACTCTCTTCATTCGTAAATCAAGTCATGGAAACGCCGGGTTCTCCTAGTCTGGTAGGGAGCAGTTAGGCATGGGGCACAGCTTAAGCTCAAGCCTGGAGTCACAAAAACTAGGAACAACAGGTAGCCTGTGACCCGAAAGGGTCGCGTGGGTTCAAATCCCACACCCGGCGCCAACAATATTATCTGGAATGAATATCCGTGTTGAAGACTTTGTAGTGAGCGGTAGAATCTAGAACACCGGACATGAATTTTGGACTGCTATGACTATGGCCCTTTCAATTATAGGAATGATAAAAGAGGGGGAAATGAAGATGCAGGGCTTTGTATTGGTCGAATGCTACGGAACTGCTGCAACTGCTGCGTCGGCTTGTATAAGACCTGAGCCTGTAGCTTCAAACCCGCCCCATGTTCTATTGTAAAAGCCTAGAGTTGGTGAAATGTCAAACACAATCATCCAAGTGTTCTGTGGAACGGGCAAAGCCGTGCTCTTTAGAATGCCCTCGACTTGCGCCTGCGTCAATGTTGGATTCTTCTGCAACATCAAAGCTGCGACAGCCGACACGTGCGGCGTCGCCATACTTGTGCCGCCTGCATAGAAGAAGTTCACTAGGTTCGGAGGAGCCACAATCCAGCCGTTTCCGGGAGCCCACCACGGAAGATGCTGATAGCTTGGATAGCCTGGGAACGGCCCTCTAACCCAACTTCCAGGAGCAAGCACATCGAGTTCTTGATCTACGAAGAATCCGAGTCTAGTGTCGTTTTCTCTGCCACTAAAGTCAGTGACGTAAACATCTGACGCAGGTGTCGGTTCAGCGATGTCATTGAACCCATATGTCTGGTCTTGAAGCCACCAGAGCCTATATCTTGGTACTGACGGCGGGTTAGGCGGTGTCAGATTCGGCCAATACCATTCGTACTTCCATCCGCTTGCACCAGCTGATATCACCTGTGGATAAGCGCCCGGCCAATCCATTCCCTCTAGTCCATCATTGCCTGCCGCAGCGACAACGATGACGCCATTAGCTATGGCATAGTCGATCGAAATCTCTATCTCGGGCGAAGGCTCGCCACCGCCAAGACTCATTGAAATAACCATTGGGCTATAACCCTGTATTTTCAGCTCGGTTGCGTAGTAGATGCCTGCAGCCACAGCTCCCCAAGTGCCAAAGACTAGACCCTCCGGCCCCGTGTAGGGCGGCAGATTATACGTACTCAACACTTTGACTGGGATTACAGTCGCTTTTGGTGCTATCCCTTCGATGTAAAGTGGTGGAAGCGGCAAACCAGAGGCTGCATCCGCTGGAGCATAATAATTGTAGCCAATGATAGTGCTCGTCACATGTGTTCCATGCGAAGACAGAGTTGAGCCCACCCAAGAAGTTTCTTCGACAAAGCCTGCTTCGACAAGCTCGCCACTTACTGGGTCAACATGCACGGGCTCTCGGAAGCCTTTGCCTAAATGTGCCGCTATTCTGTCGCTAGGGAAGTAGTCGCGCCAGTTGGGAACTAGCCCTGTGTCCAGAACCGCAACGTGCACTCCTTCACCAGTGTCTCCCTGAGAAAAGAGTGATTCGACGTTTATGGTATCAGCGTCCCATGTTCCTCTGCGAGGAAGCAACATAGGCGGCCGCGCAACAGTTGAAGTAACTAGCACAAATGAAAGAACGATCGCTACCACGGTAACATATATTGCACTCTTCATTTTTTCCTCGACCTCATCGTAGTTTTCTCCATAATCTTTTCCAAATCTACTCATCAATCGCTTTTAATAATCATTTCTGAAACAAACTTCTAGAGAACTCGTACCAACCACTGAAAGATTGGCTTGAGGGGGGATTGGATTGTTACGCGAGAAGGGTTAATTAGTCACGGGATGGCATAGTTTTCTGATTGGAATGGAAATAACATCGCTGGTCTCGCTGTCAGCCATGCTCGGCTTTCAAGTCGTTACGCAGAAATCAGCCTTGCAGATGGGTATGCCCATGAACATGGCGGATATGTGGGTGTGGATTGCTCTCTTTGCGGTCGTTCTGATTTTGGCTGTAACAGTGCCGCTTTTTCTGTTAACACGCCCGGGTCGTAGAGCACCGTCAACAACACCTGCACCAGTTCAGCCCACTCAGCCAATAGTGAACCCCCCGGCAGAAATCACAATTCAGGAAGTTGAAAAACCCGCGACCAAGACGAACCAGCTTAGAAAGGCTTTGGAGCTGGTTAGACCCACATTAACGTATGATGAGCGGCGCATAGTCAACGAAGTTGTCAAGGCTGGTGGTGAGATCTTGCAGAGCGATCTTCCTGAAAAATCAGATTTCTCCAAGGCTACTGTGAGCAAGTTGGTTAAGAGCCTTGAGACAATGGGCGTTATCACTCGGCAGAAGCACAAATGGACTTATTGGATAAAACTGTCAGATAAACTCGTTTCTGAGTCTAAAAACGCCTAGAAACGCTTTGGAACGGATTCTCTGGAAAACAAGCATAAATTACGCTTATTTCTTGGAAAAACCCTTAACAGAACCTTCACATATATACTATGTTGAGAACACACAACGGGAGGTAACATGAAAATGAAGACCACAACACTTGCAGTCGTCTTATCCGTAATAGTCCTAGCCTTCATAGCCACTGCCGCAACCGCAACCTACGCTAACAACATGATGACCCAACAACGCAACGGCGCACATAACGGGATGTCTGAAGAGCAATGCGAAAGCATGATGCAGAACATGACAGCCGAGCAATGTGAATCCATGATGGCAGAAATGCACAACTCTGACCATCACAGCTCGATGGGCGGCTCGATGATGGGCAATTCCAATCATGGCAATACGATGAACTCTGACCACATGGGCACAGACGGCATGCAAACCATGGGAAACGGCGGCTGCCATTAAACCATAAAACCCCTTTCTTTATCTGTTCCATTCTCCCTTAGGTTTAGAAATGGATATCTTAGACAGACTTCCTCAAGGGTCTAAGCATTGACGGATTCCAGCTACAAGGACTGGAACCTTGTCTACAGAGAGTATCCCGCTGAGGTACTACCCTGGGAACTCGGTAGACCAAGAAAAACTCTGGTCGACTTGATCGAAAGTGGCACGGTCAAGCTTGGAAAGTCGCTGGATCTATGCTGTGGAACTGGAACCAATACAGTATACATGGCTGAGAAAGGCTTTCAAGCCGTGGCAATTGACATTTCCAAACACGCCCTTAAACTCGCAAAACAGAAATCACGAAAGGCAAGAGTTGACATTCAGTTTGCATTGGCAAGCTTTGTCACGTTGCCATTTAAAGAAGCAGCATTTGACTTTGTGTTCGACATGGGTTGCTTCCACCACGTCGAAATCGAAGACAGAAAAGAGTTCATTCGCGGCATTTGCCAAGTCCTGAAGCCAAAAGCCCATTACCAGCTCACTTGCTTCAGCGACAGAAACGGAGTAGCGTGGAACCACTTCACCAAGGAACGACTTGCCCGTTATTTCGCTGGAAGATTCCGATTCATAAGCCTAGATCATTTTGGATCCGTTGAAGGCAACGGCTCCACAAGATTCTTCTACAGCATCCTGATGCAACGACGAGAAAAACCCTGCACATAAACCACCAACAAGAAAGAAATAGGCGGAAAACGCTACCGCCATGATCCATGCATACTCTCCAGCAACATTGTAGAAGAAGGCCTTAAGGGTATGGCGCCTTCTTCTTCCACACAGTTTCAGCCGTAGCCGTTTCAACAACATTTTTAACACACGCCAACCGTCTTAAAAGCCCTAGAAAACAGAGTGCATCAGGACATGGCGCAAGGAAGAAATATAGTTAGCTGTCCAAAATGCAGCTTCAGATTCGACATAAGCTACGGCAGAGCTTTTGCCTGCGGCGGCTGCGCATCAGTCGTTCAATGCAACAAGGCTAAGTGCCCAAAATGCGGACACGAGTTCCCTCTTCCGGGACAACAGCCCAACGCCTATACGAAATACGGCAAAAGCCCCAGCACATACAGAATATAAGAATCAAATTCGCAGCATTCTCTAACCTCAGAGGACAACCATGTGGCAACAACAGTAACTCAGCCAACTCAACAGAGAAATCGACGCCTAATCGTCTTCGACGTCGAAGGAATAGTAATCCCCAAACGACGCTACCTCCTCTTCGAAGCATCGCGACGAGTCAGCATCTCAAGCTTCATAAAAATGCTGTGGGCAGGACTTCTCTACGAAGCAGGATTGACTCCGTTGGAAACAGCGTTGCGCGGAATCTATCGACAACTGCACGGATTAGCCGCAGACGATTTGCTCCAGCTTTTCAAAAGAATTCCACTGATACCCGGCGTGAAAGAGGTTTTTCACCGATTGAAACAGGCTGAGTTCAAAATCGCACTGATAAGTTCTGGTCTGCCCCAAGCCTTCATCGAGGACTTGGCAGCTAAATTAGACTGCGACTACGCCTACGGCTTTGAACCCGAGGTCGCTGATGGACGATTAACAGGGAAAATCAGCGGCGATGTCATCAAGGCCAGAGGCAAAGCGCTAGTGCTGCAGGACATAATGAAAAAAGAAGCCTTAACCCCCCAAAACTGTGTCTTAGTTGCAGACGATCGAAACAACTACCCCATGTTTAACCTATGCTCCATCAGAATTGGCTACAATCCAGACTTCCTCTTAACTTACAAATCAGACATCGTTGTCAAAGGTGACCTAAGAGAGATTCTTCCAACCTTGACCGAGGATTCCGCGCCCAAGCTGCATTCAGTTTCGAAAAGAGATCTGCTGCGCGAAAACATCCACATTTCAGGTTTCCTGGTCGCACTGTTTACGATGTGGTTCTCGTTGAGTCATTTCTGGGTCGCGTTTGTCATATTAATGGTTACGCTGACTTACATCGTATCCGAACTATCCAGAATGCTGGGAGTAAACATCCCGATCGTGTCGACAATAACATGGAATGCCGCCTTACACCCGGAAGTCTATGAGTTCGTCACTGCGCCAATCTTCTTCGCGTTTGGCATAATGCTCGCTCTGCTCTTGTTCCCCGTACCTGTCAGCTACGCATCCATCGCAATATTCGCCTTGGGCGACGGCTTCGCCACAATCTTCGGAAAAACCATTGGCACACATGTTTTCCCTTATAACAAAGGCAAGAAAGTCGAGGGAACAGTATTCGGCTTCATATTCGCGTTGCTCGGGGCATTGGTCTTTGTGAACCCGTTGAAAGCCGTTGTTGGGGCAGCGACCGCAATGATTGTTGAAACTCTTCCAGCCCCGCTAAATGACAACTTGACTATGCCGTTAGCCGCTGGGCTTGTGGTGCTCTTCCTGCCATAAGAAGCACTGCCGAAAGGGTATGCAGTATCCAATTGGCTTAAGTACACGAATGCTTTACACAAATAAGACCCAAAATCCATGGTAGTATGTGAATATAGGACGCAATTGAAGGGAGATACCTGCCATTGAAATGGATTGCACCAAGAAACTCAGCTGCCTTGATTCTATTCTTTATCATAGGCGTAACATTCGAAGTTCTGCTGATCTCCGCGTTTCAGACGCTGGGTCTATCTGATTCAAACGCTTGGACCTCAACCTTACTCGTTCCAGGCACGAACTGGTCATTTACGGCATCTGTGAGCCTCATTTTCCACATCTTTCCCCTCAGCGTAATCATTGTTCTGTTAGCAAGCTGGTCATACATGACAAAATCCGCGATCTTCATTACTCGACAGGGAACTACCAGACGCCTTCCGCCGCCAACTCGACACGCACAGGAAACTGGAAGATTCAAGTCAGCGAAGCGTTTCTGGAGAAAACTGAGCCGAAGAATCCAACGGTTCGGCACATCTTTGAGGACTGGAATGGGGAAGCTGCCGGGAATTTCATCCGTTTCACGGCGTCTATCCTACTCTCAAAGTGCGGCTAAAAGCGCCATAACAATTCTGTTCATCTTCGGGTCGATCGCCTTAGGGCTTTTCCTAGTTGAATACCCAAGCCTGATCTATTATGTGACATTGAATCTTTACAGAGGTTCTCCTGCACTGGTTGACTTTGTCTCAGGCACTGGCCAATGGCTCCGCGGAGTCAGCATGGCTGTCCAACCCATAGGCGACTTGGGAGCATCTATTACCAACGCTTTAATTCAAGGAGCCCCAGGTTTCAGGCATTCACTTGAAGTTACAGGAACATCCATCACACGACCTATTTTCCAGTTAGACGTTGTGGGCAAGTACGCTGTGAGTCAGAACCTAGCCGCGTGGACACCTGCCATACTTGCACTTGTATATGGAACATATGTTTCCACCCGTCATCGTCGTCGAGTAAAAGGACGGTAGCCAGAAGCAAGCAATTCATAAGTTTACTCCTCGTTAAAAAAGATAAGTTAGCCGTGTGGAGCGCGCGTTCTGAGTGGCTGATCACCCCCGTTTCGGTCCAGCAGGTATGCCGCTGGGATTTAAGCTTCTGAAGCAACCTGTGACCGAGATGCCGCGATACCTAAGGGCTGAAAACCTAGACTCTTTTGAATACGAAATGGTGCGTTGGGGACCAAAACCTCAAATCAAACAGGAGACGGCTGAAGAGCTGGGCAGAAGAGCAGTTGAGCATGACATTTGGTTAACAGCCCACGGCTCCTACTTCATCAACTTAACCTCGCCAGACAAGGAAAAACTCGAAGCAAGCAAAAGGCGACTATTAGCCTGCGTCCAAGGCGCCAGCTGGATGGGCGCACATGTAGTAGTCTTTCATCCCGGCTCATATGCTGGTAGACCTCCGAAACATGTGTTTGAAATCTGCGCCAAAGCGATGAAAGAAGTCGTCGAAACGATGCGCTCAATGGGAATCACAAAAGTGCACCTAGCTCCTGAAATGATGGGCAAACCGTCTCAGTTTGGCAGCGTTGAAGAGGTGTTGGCCTTGTGTGAAAATGTTGACTTAACCGAACCTAACGTTGACTGGGCGCACTTGCATGCGAGGGAGCGCGGAAGATTCAAGACAATCGAAGACTTGGGCAAAGTCATGGACGAAATCGAAAAGAAGCTGGGCGCAGAAGCCTTACGGAATCTTCACTGCCATTACAGCCATATAGAGTTTACAGATAAGGGCGAGAGGCGACATCACAACATAGATGAAGGTGAATATGGACCGGATTTCAAGTTTCTGGCAAAACTCATAGTTGAACGCGGCCTGAACCCGGTTGTCGCTTGTGAGACTCCCAACCTAGACATTGATGCACAGAAGCTACGCGACACAGTATTGCAGGAAATGAAGCACAAGCGCAAAAGCCCAAAAGAATGAGCTCTTAAGCGATCTTGTCGCCAAGATCAACATTCTCATCTGGCTTTAATAGGACAACCTCGTGATTTTTGGTCACAGCGCCGAGAACCAGGACTTCAGAGACAAAGCTGGCTATTTGCTTAGGAGGAAAATTTACAACAGCCACAACTAGTCGCCCCAAAAGCTGCTCCTTAGTGTATCTTTGGGTTATTTGAGCGCTGGACTTCTTAACGCCAAGCTTTCCGAAGTCTATGACAAGCTTGTAGGCTGGTTTGTGAGTCTCAGGGAAGCCTTCAACCTTGATGATTCGCCCAACCCTCATGTCAACCCTAAGAAAATCGTCGAAACTGATTGCTTTGCCCATTGCTTCACGACCTTTTCAGCAACATTAATGTTGCCTCATACCTCTTACGTATCCAGATAAATAGTTTAAATTTTGGTTTGCTTAGACACTGTTGTCAATCGCTTGCGGGGAAGAAGCATTTGGTCAGGCTTAAGGGATTCGAAAAGCTCACCAGCATAGACGAAGCCTTAGCCGTTTTCTTCAAGGCACTCAAACCAAAGACACTCAACGCCGGTCCAGTCGCAATTGAGAACGCGCTTGGACGCGTTGCTGCAGAAAACATAGTTGCGCCTACTGATCTGCCCCAATTCGACCGCTCCGCAGTCGATGGCTATGCGGTCAAGGCGGAAGACACTTTTGAGGCTTCTCAGCTTAAGCCCAAAGTCCTCAGGCTAACCGCTAAGAGTAGCATAAGCAAGGGACAAGGCAGACAAATATGGACTGGCAACCCGCTTTCCATCGGTGCCGACGCAGTCGTAATGCTGGAACATACTCAAACAACAAAAAACGCCATAGAAATAGCAGCGTCTCTTACGCCCGGCGAAAATGTTTCGAAAAAGGGCGAAGATATTAAGAAAGGCGAAGTGGCAGTCTGGGCTGGAACAAGACTTCAATCGCATCATCTTGCTCTGTTGGCTGCGCTTGGAATAACCCAAGTCAGAGCTGTGAGAAAACCCCGAGTAGCCACATTGTCAACTGGCAATGAGCTAGTGGAAATTGGCCAAAAACCCTCGGCGAACCAGATTGTGAACTCTAATCGCTTTTTGATCGCCGGTTTGTGTCGAGAATTGGACGCTGACCCAGTGTATCTGGGCATAGTTAAGGATGACGAAAACGCCATTGCGTCAAGAATTGAGGAAGGCTTAGAGAAAGCCGACATCGTTATAACGACTGGTGGAACAAGCGTGGGCGCCGCCGACCTTGTGCCCATTGTTGTGAGCAAATTGGGTAAGCCGGGAATCGTCGTACACGGCGTTGCTCTTCGACCTGGCATGCCGACTGCGCTTGGAGTGCTCAAAGGCAAGCCAATTTTCGTCTTGTCCGGCTATCCAGTTGCCGCGGCTGTTGGTTTCGAGGTGTTTGTGAGACCAACTCTGCTAAAGCTGTCGGGAGCGGAAAAAGAGACTCGCCCGATGATTCAAGCGCAACTCTCGAGGCGTGTGGCGGGAGCCTTAGGACGCCGAGTTTACCTTAGAGTCAAGGTTTCATTGCGCAAAGGCGCGTTTAATGTGCAGCCCATGGTTGCAAAGGGTTCAGGGCTTTTGTCCTCGCTGACTAAGGCTAACGGGTATGTGATTATTCCTGAAGATAGGGAAGGCCTACTTGAGGGAGAAATGGTAACTGTGCATCTTTTCAGCTCAGTCTCTGATGAGGAGAAGTGAAATTACATGTTCAGAAGGCTGGTGTCAGTGGACGAGGCTAAGAGCATCTTAGATCGGCACTATGTGCCTAAACCCGTAGGAGTCGAAGTGGTTTCGCTTTCGGAAGCCTACAGCCGCGTCCTAGCCAAAGATGTGGTCTCAGCGTTTGATATTCCGCCTTTTCACCGTTCAACAGTTGATGGCTACGCTGTTAAGGCTGCGGACACGTTTGGCGCTGAAGAAGACCAGCCATTAAGACTGAGGCTTGTTGGAAGGGTCAGCGTTGGCGAAGCTCCTAAGCTGAGGATTCAGAAAGGCGCTTTAGCCGAAATTGTGACGGGCGCGCCTGTACCTGTGGGTGCAGACGCAGTTGTTATGGTTGAGTACACGGAGCGACACGACAAGTTTGTTCTAATTCGCCAAGCGGTGTCAGTTGGCGAGAATGTGATGAAGGCCGGCTCCGACATCCACAAGGACGAAGTCGTACTGAAGAAGGATAAGGAGCTTTGGACCTATGAAATCGGCGCTCTGGCTGCTGTTGGATCTGCCAAGGTTGATGTGTATAGGCGTCCGCTTGTTGCTATATTTTCAACTGGTGCAGAAGTGGTTGAACCTGGTAAGCCGTTGACGTCGGGCAAAATCTTCGATATTAATGCTCATGCTTTGAGCAGTGCTGTTTTGGAATGTGGCTGCGAGCCTTTGAACATGGGCATTGTTCAAGACCAGCCTGAGAGAATGAAATCGGCTCTGCGGAAAGCACTTGAGACTGCTGATGTTGTCATTACTTCTGGTGGAGTGTCTGTTGGGCCTACTGACGTTATTCCGAAAGTTCTCAATACGTTGGGCAAGCCTGGCGTGATAGTATATGGGGTTGCTATCCGACCCGGAAAGCCGACATCGATTTCGATTGTAAATAGGAAGCCTATTTTCTCTCTACCTGGACATCCTGCTTCGTCGCTGTTGATCTTCCATATTTTCGTGCGACCCATCCTTATGCGTATGGCTGGCAGAAAAGAAGCGCCACCTATAACCGTGAAGGCCACTGTGCCAGAGCGGCTTTTTCCATCTAGAGGCAGACGAACCTACGTTACAGTCACGTTGAGCAAGGGGCGTTCCGGCAAACTTGTGGCTACACCTGTGCCCACGGGCTTATCAGGAGCGATTACAACCCTGTCCAAGGCAGACGGCTTCATCGTCATTCATGAGAGCCAGCAGTTTGTCGAGAAAGGCGCAACCGTGAATGCAGAATTGTTTAAGCCCAGCACCTATTATTCTCTATTGAGAGGAGAGCGCAAGTGAAAGTCGGAGTTGTGGGCTGCGGCCGAATCGCCACAGCGGTACACATGCCCTCTCTGAAGCACATCCAAGGCTACGACTTGGTTGCAGCCTCCGACTTGAATCAGGCTCGACTTGAAGAAGTCAAGCAAAAGTTTGAGATAGACGAAGCTTACGACGATTACAGGCGCATGCTGGCCAAGGCGGACATTGACGCTGTTCTTGTTTGCACGCCGCCTGAACACCATTTTCAAGTAGTTATGGACTCGCTTGAATGGGGCAAACATGTATTGTGTGAGAAGCCGCTTGCTTCAACCTTTGATGAAGCATTGACGGTGAAGAAAGCCTATGAGATGCAGCGCAAAACCGCGCCGCAACAACTCTTTCTCATGCCTGCGCACAACTTCATTTTCACGCCTTGTTTCGTTGAAGCTCTCAAAGTAGTTGAAAGCGGCAGAATCGGGAAAATAAAGAAAATTGATGCTTGCATCGCCACCAATTTGCAGTTCTATGGAGCTAAATCGGACTTTCGCAATCAAGCCAAATGTGGCGTTTTAGAAGACCTGTTTCCCCATCTGCTGTATCTTGTGCAACGTTTGGGCGGCCCACTGGAGAAAGTTGATTGCATTGAACCTCAGTTGAAAGGCGGCGTAGTCAGCGTTGTGGATGTTAAAGCCTCGCTAGCGCATGGTGCCCAAGCTGAACTGACGGCTAAGTGGATTGGACTTATGCCAACATTGAAGTTTGATGTGATTGGTGAAAACGGCGAGATCGAAATGAACATCCTACGCACGCCATACAATATCGCTGTGACGGAAAATGGTCAATCTCGCTCAATAAGTCTGGGGCCACGGCTGCGTCAGTACATAGATGTTCTGCGTTTCAAGCATCCCTCTTATGCCAATGAGCATTTGCACTTTCTCAAGTGCGCTCAAGGAGAAACTGAGCCGCAGGTGTCAGTAGATGACGGCGTAGAACTCGTCCGCGCTTTGAACACGGTGACAGACTGCTACCAAGGCAACGCATGTGCTTCACTGCTCAAAGGAGACACGGTAGTTGTTCTGCGTGAAAACGGAGACACAATCGACGCAACGGTGCAAAAATCAGTTGACATGTTAGGCGGCTTAGGCATCAAGAAAAACGACCTAGTGTTGGTCAAGCCGAACGTCTGCTTTCCGAAAAACCCAGACGGCATGATAATCACCGACCCGAAACTCTTAGGGGCTGTCTTGGACCTCGCCAAGAAAAAAAGCAAGAATGTAATAGTAGTCGAGTCCGACGCTGCCTCGGGCACCGCTGAAAAACGACTATCAAACACAGGCACCTTGGACGTAGTCAAGAAATGTGGCGCTGAGTTCTTCAATCTTAGCAAGGATGATGTGGAAGAACACAAAGTTGCAGGCTTGACTTTGGCTTTGCCTAAGATGGCGTTGCGAGCCGACTACATAATCAACGTGCCAAAGTTCAAAACCAACATGGACGTCATCCTTTCCATCGCAATGAAGAACATGTTTGGGTTTGTGGCTCCCCAGAAGAAAACATACCTTCATTCACGTCTCGCCGAAGTCGTCGTGTATCTGAACAAGATTGTTCGCCAAGACTTGATCATAACAGATGGGATAGTAGCCATGGAAGGCTTGGGACCAATTCTAGGCAACAAAGTGGATTTAGGCTTGATCATCAGCGGTCGCAACGCTGTGACAGTTGACGCCGCATGTTGCCAAATCGCCGGATTGAACCCGTATGCCGTTGAACCTCTATGGCGAGCGCATCAGCAAAACATGGGCGAAATAGACCCACAAAGAATCCACTTCGTAGGCGAAGACATAAACACGGTCAAATGCAAATTCAGCCGTCCAACACTGTCCAAGAACAACATTACCCAATTGGTCAAGACGGAATTGCGGCTTCGTCTCCGAAGGTAGGCGTGCGTCGAAAAGAATGGTGAAATTCTCAATTGTTATTCCAGCCTACAACGAAGAGAAATACATCAGGAAGACACTGCAGGTTCTGAGGAAACAAACCTACACTGATTATGAAGTAATAGTAAAAGATGGAAAAAGTCAAGATCGAACCGCACGAACCTCGAAGGAACTGGCAGACACAGTCATTTCTGCTTCAGACCGCTCCGCGGCAGATGCCAGAAATCAGGGCGCACGCCACGTGCACGGCGAGATCTTGGTGTTCATGGATGCCGACACTTTTTTGCCCTTTGATGCGCTTGAACGGTTTGCCAAACTAATGAAGGATGAAAGCGTAGTGGGCGTCAGCTGCCGAAAAATCCCGCAGAGTGGTGGCATAATAGACCGCGTGATGTACGAGTTCGTGAACTTTTCGACTTTTGCGTCAAGTAAGTTGAGGCTGGGAGGTGCCCATGGTAACTGCATGCTCATAAGGAGATCAATCTTCAAGCAAATTGGTGGCTTCAACCCAAACATAATTGTGGCTGAAGAACAGGAACTGGTCAGACGCGCCTTGAGATTTGGACGATACTTGTTTCTACTTGACTTTTATGTTGTGGAGAATCCGCGACGACTGCAGAAATGGGGACGACTCAGGCTTTATGTCGCTTGGCTGACTGGCATGTGGACAAGCTTCAGAGCTAGACAGAGGCGACGCTACGAGAAAGTGCGTTAAGCGTTCTTACGCTGGTTGAAACGTTTTCCTCTTGGCTGCAACATATACGAAAGAGACGAATGAAAGAACAATGAATACGACCAAGCTAACGTCCAAGAGTAATAGAGTCAGTTCTGAGCTAAATGAGTAAAGCGAAATTGAGCCGTAGAGAGTTGTTGTTCCAAATACAACTTGCGGAAAGAACAAGGCGACTACAAGCCAGACAACCCACTTTTTAACTGTGAACAACCCGTACGCTGCGATCAGGCTTAGAATGGCCAAGATGCCTATCCACACCATTTTAATGTCCACTAAAGCCAATGTTGCTAGTTGTAGTACACCAACGGCGGCGTAGAAGACCGTAAGTAGCAGAGCGTCGCGACGTTTGACCTTCAACCATGAAGCCAACTGGTTCATCCTCTTTTTAGCCTATTGCTAGTGCATGCGAATTAATAAATCTGTTACGGTGTCTTGGCTATGTGCTGTTAGGAAAGCGGACGGCGCGGAGCTCATCGGAAAGTCGGAAAGAAGAGAGAGAAAATCACTCGCCCGCGCCATTTCCCGCCGTTGAGGATCAGTTTACTTCGATCGGATGCTAGAGCCAGCAGTTACCGTTATGTTGTGGGCGTTCACTTCAAAGGAGCACGCCTTTTCACAGAAATCCACGCAGGGTCTTGTCTTCGTTGACCTCAACGGTTTCGGGCATTGCTCAACTTAGACTATGACATACGGCATATTTAACATTTGCGCTCAGACATCCGCTAACTCGGGCAAAGAGTTTAGAACAATTACATATCAATAAGATGGCATGAGCTATCGTGAACTCTACTCATCACCATCAGCAATATTTAGTGGTGTCCAGAAGCCATTTGTCCAAGCGCCTTACGTTATTTTAGGCGTTCCATTCGACATAACGAGCACATACCGAACTGGATCCAGATTCGCACCACTAGCTATTCGAGACGCATCTCTGAACATCGAAACCTACAGTTTCCGCTCGGGAATCGACATCGAGAACGTCCGCCTTCACGACTCAGGCGACCTGCACGTAACCAGCGACGTAAAAGAGACGCTGAGACGCCTTGAACTCGTCGAGAAAGAACTCGTTGGCGCCAAAAAGATTCCAGCCTTGATCGGCGGAGAACACACAATTACTTTAGGCGCAGCTCAAGCAGTGGGCAAAAACTTCGCCATACTCGATTTCGACGCCCACCTGGATCTGCGAGATGAGTACATGAATCTGAGGATCTCGCACACTACATTCATGAGACGCATCAACGAGCAAGCAAAGCCCACCAAGATAGTTGAAATAGGCACTCGCGCGGTTTGCAAGGAAGAATTAGACTACGCCAAGAAAGCAGGAATCAGCTTCATAACTACTCAGCAAATCCGAGAAGAAGGAATCAAAAAGACTACAGAGAAAATCTCCAAAATGCTTGGCGACATCAAAAAAATCTACTTGACTGTTGACATGGACGTGTTAGATCCTGCTTTCGCGCCAGCGGTTCAGAACCCTGAGCCTGACGGCCTATGCGCGCACATGTTTTACGACTTGCTAAGCGAAATCTGCGACGAACGGATTATTGCTTTTGACCTCGTTGAGGTCGCGCCTCCATACGACAATGGTGTAACAAGCATACAGGCTGCGAGAACCATATTCGAGATTCTGTCCGTACTTGAAAGCTCTTGAAATTAGCGGAATTGAGAAAAAGAGGCTTAAGGAGTCAAGCGTCTTCTTTCACAAGTTTTGCCACAAAAAAACCATTACAGTCATGAATGTGTGGGTATAACCTCTGACACTCGCTTAGCCCACGAAAACCTGGCAAGCCTAATCGAGGCGTCGTGGTTACAAGCTTGAACTCTGGGCGCCATCTCAAGAATCTCTCAATCAGCATCTCGTTCTCCTCTAGCGCAACGCTGCAGGTTGAATAGAGCAGGTGCCCGCCATCTTTCACTTGGCCTGCGCAGTTGTTAAGCATGTTCCATTGAATCTCTGCCATTGTGAAAACAGAACGCTTGGTCAAGCGCCACTTTGCTGAGGGAGTTTTGCCGAACGCTCCAGTACTGGTACAGGGCGGATCTAGAACCACAAGGTCTGCAGCTAAGGTTATTGGCAGTTGTCTTTGTGCATCCGCAATGATTGCTACCGAATTCTTGACGCCCATTCTCTTGGTCTCCCGTTTCCACTCCTGAATCCGCCGCCTAGAATAATCAATGGAGTAAATGGTGCCTTCATTCTGCATCAACTGCGCTAGATATGTGGTCTTGGCTCCAGGCGCCGCACAGATGTCCAAGACTGTGTCGCCCGGTTTGGGGTCTGCTACTTCAGCAGCGAAAGAACTTGCCTTGTCCTGTATGTAAAAGTAGCCTTCGCGAAAGCTCTGAGTGCGCATCAACGGTTTGCGAGTCTCAACCACTCTGTAAGCATGTTTCAAGAGGGGCTCCTTCTCCAAGGTCACGCCTTCCTCCCTCAGCATTTGAAGACACGTTTCCTCCGAGGCTTTGAGTGCATTGACGCGTATGAATGTGGGTGTCGACAGAGCAGCGCTTTCAAGAAAATTCAGTGCTTGGCCTCTTCCAAGCATCTTGAAGCAATATTTCACGAACCATGTTGGGTTGAACGTTCGAAGCGCCATTGTCTCCTCGTCTCCAGCGCCCTTGTAGACGTCGGTCAGCGGGAGGCTTAGTAGTTTCCCTAAAGCCTCTTCAACATCGTTTAACTGGTGCCAACCGAGTATCGAGCGTGCCATACTCGCCATCGCAACAGCTTCCTCTAGGTCAGCGCTTTCGAACAGCACTCTGCAGGCGTACAAGCGTAGAAAAGATTGAACGCCTAGTCTGTATTCGCCCAGCGATTTTGGAGCCAGGGCAATAGCTAGAGCTGAGTCAATGACGTTTAGGCGTCGCTGAGTTTCGAAAACAAGCTTGTGAGCCAAGCCAACAACCTTTGGATCTTGGATTGCCAGTTGCTTCGAGGCTCTAGCTAACGCGAGGCGTTCTCCAAGCCTCTGCAGTTCGATCCAGCTCAGGGTTTCTATGGCAAGTGCCCAAGCATCTTTAAGCAATGACGTTGCTCCGTTTGATTGGATACAGAAACCATGCGTCAAGATATGAGTTTTGCCAGAGATGTGTTAGCGAACATTTTAAGGCAGTCAGCCGAATATGGGTTGGGATAAAAACAGAAAATGAGCAGAAGCAGACTCGACCAGTACTTTGAGGCAGCGAAGCCCAAAGCGGAAGCCAAAACGGAAGAGAAAACCGAGCCCAGGCCATCAGTGAGCGCCCCGCTTGAGCAAAGGAGATCCCAAAAGAGAGACTTTGAAGCCCCGCCAAACCTTCCAGCCTCATATTTTGTCTCCGCAACGTACGACGGCGACCAGAGAAAAGCCTTAATCAAACTCTATGAACCCAAGTCTCAGCGAATCTACTTCTGGCGCGACAACAAAGGGCACAAACCCTACCTGTTGACAAACCTATCTCCCATAGAACTGGAGAAGATAGACCAGGTCATTAAACATCCCGGGTTCGACCACTTTGAAATCGTTGAAAAAAAAGACCCGTTACTCAACCGGGAAGTGCAATTGACAAGGCTTGTAACTAAGGACCCGTTGGCTGTAGGCGGTCAACCGCAGGGCACACTTCGCGACATCATTCCTCAACAATGGGAAAAAATGGGCATGAAACAACCCGCCAAAGTCTGGGAAGCCGCCATCAAATACTACCAAAACTACATTTACGACAATCAACTGGCGCCGGGCATGATTTACAAGGTCGAGAAAGGCGAACTTGTCCCTGTAAAGGACGAAGCTGCAGAAAGCAGCGTGAGGAAAATTCAGACTCTGTTCACAAACGAACCCAAAGAGTTCCTTCAACCCATCGAGAACTGGGCAAGGCTGCTGGAGTATCCTGTTCCCGAATTTCGAAGAGTCGCACTTGACATCGAAGTCGAGACGCCCACAACTGTAATCGAGGGCAAACTTACCTTTCGCGTGCCAGATCCACGCTTTGCAGATCACTTGGTCTATTGTGCTTCCCTTACCGGCTCCGACGGTATGAAACGGGTTCTGCTTTTGAAACGCCCCGGCATTCGGGAAGGCACGGTTAAGATCCCGGCAGACGTGATTGTGATTTACTGCAATACTGAGAGGGAGTTGCTTCAAGGGATTTTTGACGTTTTGTGGGACTACCCCTTTGTGATTACTTTCAACGGCGACGACTTCGATCTTCACTATCTCTTTAACCGAGCAACACGGAAGCTAGGTTTTAGACCCAACGACGTGCCGATTGAGGTGGGAAGGAAAACTTGCCTCTTAGAATATGGCGTGCACATTGATCTCTACAAGTTCTTCTTTAATAGATCCATCCAAATCTACGCTTTTGGACAAAAGTACAAGGACGTAACTCTTGACGATATAGGCAAAGCACTGGTAGGCATGAGAAAAATCGAGCTGAGCAACGGGCTTAATGATTTAACATACACTGAGTTGGCTCAGTATTGTTTGCAGGATGCTGAAATCGCCCTGCAGCTGACAAGTTTCGACGACGACTTGGTCATGAAGCTGATTTTAGCCATTACACGGATTAGTCGCATGCCTATGGAAGATGTGAGTCGGCAGGGTGTATCCCGTTGGATACGTAATTTCCTGCAGTTTGAACACCGCAAACTGGGCATGTTGATTCCGAACACTGATGATATTTTGGCGGTTAAAGGCAAAACTGTTACAAAGGCGATCATTAAGGGCAAGAAGTACAAGGGCGCAATCGTGGTTGAGCCTGTTCCAGGCGTGCACTTCAATGTGGCAGTGATGGATTTTCCCAGTTTGTATCCCTCGTTAATCAAGGTTTACAATTTGGGATATCAATCGATTATGTGCCCACATGAAGAGTGCAAGGAGAACAAGATACCTGGGACGCCGCATTGGGTGTGCACAAAACAGAAAGCGTTAGAGAGCCTTTTGATTGGTTCGCTGCGTGACTTGCGAGTCAAATGGTACAAGTCAAGAGCTAAGGACAAAACTTTGCCTAGCGAACTGCGAAGCTGGTACAACGTTATCCAAGCTGCGTTGAAAGTCATCTTGAACGCCAGCTATGGTGTCTTCGGCGCTGAAACCTTCGATTTGTACTGCCCGCCGGTAGCTGAGGCTACAGCCGCGTTGGGTAGACATTCAATCACGCAGATCATTAACGAAGCGCAGAAGCTGGGCATACAAGTAATCTATGGTGACACAGACAGCATTTTCTTGAAGAATCCGTCGGATAGCCAAATCAGCTCTTTAGCCAAGTGGTCTGAGAAAGAACTACACATGGAGCTCGACGTTGACAAAGTGTACCGTTACGCGGTTTTCAGCAGCCGCAAGAAGAATTATTTAGGCGTCACTTCAGAAGGCACGGTTGACGTTAAAGGCTTGACTGGCAAAAAGAAGCACACTCCACCGTTAATCAAGGAATCTTTCGACCTTATGAAAAACCGTTTGAGCCAAGTGAAGACCCCAAACGATTTTGAGGACGCCAAGAAGGAGATTCAGAGCATTATTAGAGACAGCTATCTGAAACTCAAGAGACGGGAATGGAAGCGAATTGAGGATTTAGCGTTCAACATAGTTCTTGGTGAAGCACCAGAGCATTACACTAAGACCATTCCGCAACATGTAAGGGCTGCCAAAATTCTGCAGGAGAAGAAATATGAACTAAAAGCTGGCGACTTGATCAGCTTTGTTAAGGTAGTGAAGGAACCGCATGTGAAACCCGTTCAGTTGGCTTCCAGTAGCGAAGTAGATGTGGACAAGTATGTGGGTTATCTGCAATCCACATTTGATCAAGTACTAGATGCGCTGGGCTTGGACTTCACAGAAATTATTGGACTGACAAAACTGGAACGATTCATGTAGATAGCACTTTTAGCCCTCGAGACTTCAGCGGTCCAATAATTGCGGGTCTACTAAGTATTGTCAGCAGACCATAACCTATGACCGCTATCGCTACCCAGCTACTCAAAGTGATGCTCACTATCATGGCTGCCCACACGGGCATTGAAAGCCCAATTATGTCTGGAGGTTCAAAAAAGAGCCATAGATATCCGCCGACTATTACTCCGATAGGTATTCCGCCCGCAATGCAAGCTAGAAGTCTACGTTTTCTTAATGTCATGACGAGGATAGCCGCGATGAGGTTAGCAATTGGCCCGAAGGCTACATCTACGGGACCAAGGAAGTAGTAGGCATTTGTAAGAAACCCGCCCAACGTTACACCAGCTACCATTGGCCACCCGAATAGAGCTGAGAGAGCTATGAGGCAGTCGGCTACTCGAAGCTGAATCGGCCCGTAGATCGAAGGGTTTCCGACTAGAAGGGCTTGAAGGATGTTGATTACAACGTAGAGGCTTGTGAAAACAGCAAATAGGCTTACGTCTCTTGCATCCAATTTCTCATCTCCTACACCGGGGTTTGTGTTTTTTCTGCTTGGCGGAACGGGTGGAGATGATGCCACTCACCCGCCAGACGCACATTACAGTACGTGGCTTTTGGTTAAAAGCGTTCCGAAGAGTGTAGAAAGTGAATGAATGCATTTGATGTGATAGTCTTAAATTCCTAAACTGCGAGGAGAAATGGTTGAGGCGGTGAAATAATGAATTTGTCAGTGTTTTTCCTGCTTTGGTCAGCTGTTTTTCTGGCTCCGATACCGCCAACAAGAGCACATTTTCGTTATCTGCCACGTCTAGTAACGTTCCTAGTTGGATTGTTTCTTTTCTTGATTTTTGCGGGGGCACTAACGCCGCTTAGCCTGTTTGTGTACTGGCTGATCTACGTTCGACTGTTCCTCGCTTTGCTAGAATATGCTTTCCAGTTTATGGGAAAGAGAGAGGTTGCGGAAAAGGAGGAAAATTTTCCGCATGTTTCCTTTGGACGTCGACGAGGGTTTAGAATAGCGACTCGCATAGGTCCCAAAGTTCTCGCCCTTCTCTTCGTTTTATTTCTCTTCTCTGCCATGGTGGGAATAGTCTTCACACAGGTTCAGCGTGTAAGCAATGCGCATTACTTCAGGAGCTTCATTCAGCCGAAGTCAGGCTTGCCCTTTAACGGTTCAATACCAGACAACCGTGTGCGGTTGGTGACGCAGGAATTAGCCATTTCGGTGGCGAGAAGGCACATGTCCGAGTTTGGGAGCAACGTGAAAGTCATAGACACGCATATTACGAAAACTCTTGAAGGCAAACTAGTCTGGCTAGCAGTAATAAGCTCAACCAACGTGTTGGCTGAAAACTATGTGAAAGGTTTCATCATAATAGACGCAACTGATCCTGTTGCCATACCACAAATAGTGGAAAGGGAGTTCACTGTGGGCGATGGGTTGTGGTGGGACCGTAACATCATATTCCGCTCATACTTGGATGACATAACCTACAGTTATGGCGTGGCTTATCCCACATGGAGCGCGGAAACTAGGGATTTGGTTTATGTTGTGGCACGTTACAACGTTGGGTTTGATTTGGTGCGAAGATATGCCGGACTCGTGGTTTATGACTCCGAAGGCAAAGTCATCGAAAGCTACATGGAGCTACAGGCTCTCCCTGACTGGGCAACTCAAGTCTACGATGAAGACTGGATAGAGCGCATGATCAGCGAGTGGGGCACGTTTCGAAGAGGCGAATCCTTTGACTATTGGGCAGGCGGCTTCCTTTGGGTCATCCCGCCCAGCCGAGACCGCGTTGAAATGTCAGAAGACACGCGTTACATCGTTGATCCCGAAACCGGTGACATTGTTGCCATGGTTATGGTCAACCCGATCGCAAGTCAAAGAACTTTAGCCGGAGTTTTCAAAGCCACAAAGGAAGGCGTGTTCTTTCACGACTATCAACAGGAGAAGTACATTTCAGGCACAACCGCTGAAGACATCGTTGAGGGAAAGCTGCCAAAGCCTGCAGCTGGTTTCTACAACGCTGAAATGCCGCTTCTGTATCCAATCGAGGTTTCCGAAGGCATTTCAAGACTCGCATGGTACATACCGATTTATTGGAGGGAAGGAACCGGCGCAGCTGACGAGACAATTTACCTTGCAGGCTTTGCAATCATCGACGCCCTAGACATAAACGCGATAACCACAAACATTGCGGGAGGCGGACTCTCCAGCGAGCAAATTGTCCGCTCGACAAGACTTCAGTTCCTAAAGCTGTTCGGTGCCGTAACCTCGGTAAAGCTCGAGGCGACGGTAGAAGACGCGCAAGAATATGTTAGAGACGGAGTGACCCATGTGGTTCTGCGAGTGGCGAACGCTACCTACCCGTGGATTGAAGCGAATGCAAATGATTTGCCGACTCAGCAATGGTATGAGCTTCTGTCAACAAAAAAGGACGACATGGTAGTTGCAGATATTGAGAGACGCGGCGAAACATGGACCGTAGTGGGTTTTGACAACTTAGCCATTCCGTGACTGTCCCTATGACGTTTTCGTTTCTCTGCAACATTCATATACTTATCGTGCAGCAATTATGCCGTGGAATCAAAGTCATACGTAGGGTTCACTATGCCCGCTATCAAGCGTGAAGAGTGGAGTCGCCACTTCGGCAAATGGTTCAGAAATGTGTTGATGAAAGCGGAAATCATGGACTACCGCTATCCAGTGAAGGGCATGGCTGTTTGGCTGCCCTATGGTTTCAAGATACGCAGGAACATGCTTCAAACACTGCGTAATCTGCTTGACGCGACTGGGCACAATGAAGTGTTGTTTCCATTGCTGATTCCTGAAACTTCGTTGTCGAAGGAGTCGGCGCACATGAAGAATTTTGAGGGTCAAGTGTTCTGGATAACGAGAGGCGGACTGACCCCCTTAGATGTGAAGTTGGCGCTTAGACCGACAAGCGAAACTGTTATTGCGCCGATGCTTAAGCTGTGGATTCGTTCTCACGCAGATCTGCCTTTAAAAATGTACCAAATTGTGAACGTGTTCCGCTACGAGACTAAGGCAACTCGACCTTTGATCAGAATGCGCGAAGTGGACAATTTCAAAGAGGCACACACAGTTCACGCCACTGAGGAAGAGGCAGATGCGCAGATTAAGGAAGCAATTATAATCTACCAGAAATTCTTCGACACAGTAGGCTTGCCATACAAGATAACCAAGCGACCAGAATGGGACAAGTTTGCAGGAGCTGAGTACTCGATTGCGTTTGATCAGGTTTTGCCTGATGGCCGAACTCTTCAAAACGGAACTGTGCACAAGTTGGGACAGAACTTCTCGAAAGCCTTCGACGTAGCTTATGAAACCGAGAAAGGCGACAGAAAACATGTGTGGCAAACATGCTATGGCATAAGTGGGCGGCCAATTGTGGGCATGTTGGCGGCGCATGGTGACGATAATGGCGCGGTTTTGCCGCCTAGCGTTGCGCCTATTCAGGTTGTGGTCATTCCGATTCCGTACAAAGGTATGGAGAAACAGATCAACGGAACATGTGAAGCCCTTGTAGACAAGCTGAGGAAAACAGACGTTCGAGTTGAGCTTGATCAGCGGGCAGACTTGACTCCTGGCGCCAAGTACTATTACTGGGAGCTGCGCGGTGTGCCCATTAGGCTTGAGATTGGTCCCCGAGATGTGAAGGAGGACAAAGTGACAGTTGTGCGTAGGGATTCAATGGAGAAGCAAGCATGCGGGACCGATGATGCCGTGAAAGTTGTTCGGGACACGCTTGAAGCAATCATGAAGGACTTGAAGCAAAGAACTTGGCAATGGATGAGGGAACACGTGCATAGAGCCAACAGCTTGGAGGAGGCAAGACGGTTGATCAGGCGTCGAGAGGGCATAGTTGAAGTCTTGTGGTGTGGCAGCGCGGAGTGTGGGCACAAACTTGGAGAAGACTTGGACGCTGATGTCTTGGGCACTCCTGAAGACTTGGAGGAGAAGGTGAAGGGCAACTGCGTTGTCTGCGCGAAAAGGGCTGAGAATATTCTTAGGGTTGCAGTTGCCTATTAGAGATTTCCGTTGACACTCTGGCGTCTGCAAAGATGAGGTGGGAAAACTCGTGCTTGAAAATGAATCTGAAAGATACTGGGAAATCGCACTGAAAGAAAGCGCACACGTTATCGTGACACGCGTAGCCTGTCTCAGAAGGAGACCTAACGTTCTCATAATTTGTGGTCCGCACAACAAAGTGCTTGCTGAATACGTTATGTTGGAATCACAGAGAATAGGTGCGCATCCCCAGCTTTGCACGTTTGATGAAGAATTCTATCTCACAAGCTTGAAAGACGATTCTGCAACCCTGACAAATGCCGTGCTCAAGCACACATGCTCTCTTGTCGAAAAGTCCCATGTGATCGTGTGGTTGAGCCAGTTCGAAGATATCGACAGACTACCTGTGGACATCCGAAAGGTTGTTTATTCTTTTTGGGACTCGGTTTACGAGGCGGCGAAGCCCAAGCCGCGTTTATTTGTGAATCTACCATCGCCTAAGTACATTCGGTTGATAGGAATCAACTACTTGGAGTTTTTTGCGGCTTTCATAAACGCGGTCAAAGTTGACTACAATGAGCTTCGAGAAACCGGATTAGCCATAGCCTCGAGACTGATTGAAAAGAAGTTCGTACATGTTTATCATACGAATGGTACGGATATGGAATTTAGTATTGAGGGCAGACGCGTCGGAGTTGAGTCTGGAACCCTTGAAGACTGTTATGCTACTGGTCGCGAATGCGGTGTCGATGTTCCAGCGGGTGAGGTATATGTGGCTCCCGTCGAAACCTCGGCAAATGGCATAGTTGTGGCTGACGAATACAAAGACTACGGTTTGAGAGGACTGAGGCTCCAGTTCAAGAATGGGCGAATAGTTGATTTCAAAGCTGAAAGAGGAGAAGACGTTTTCAGGAAACTGCTGGAGGAAGCGGAAGGCGACAAAGACAGAATTGGCGAGTTCGGCATAGGAACAAATCGTGGTTTGAAACCCGTTGGCTGGAGCATATACGATGAAAAAGCCTTTGGAACGGCGCATATTGCCATTGGTAACAACGTTCATCTGGGCGGCGCCAACAAAGCATCAATGCATTTGGACTTTGTTTTAGACAAACCAACCATAAAAGCCGACAATGAAATAGTGATGGAAAAAGGAAGATTCGTAGAATAGCTGAAAACTAAGTTCTCTTGGTTGCGTCGTCTGTTCAAGTCACTTGGTGTTCTTCGCCTTGCTTGAGCAGAACCACTTTGATGTTTGATTTTGCCTCAACCTTCTTCTTGAGCTCTGCTGGGTTTGTGTCCCATCGGTGCATTGGGATTACAGTCTTTGGCTTGAAGGCTAAGGCTGCTTCTGCGGCATCGTTGTTGTCCATGGTGTATGTGTCTCCGCTTGGCAATAGGGCTACGTCAACATTACTTAGCTGACGCATTTCCTGGATGAAGTCGGTGTCTCCTGCATGATAGATAATCTTGCCGTCAGCCGTTATCAAGTAGCCAACACCGAGTCCCTTGGGATGAAACGGCGTGCCCGGCGACCTGAAACGCTTGACGTTATAAGCCTCGACGGCTTTGACCCTGAAGTTGCCGACGATTGTTTCTTCGCCAGCTTTGAGCGCCTTGACGTTTCCACCTATTTTTGGTGCGCAGTCCGCTGGGGCAATGATTACAGTGTCAGGCTTGCGCGCCTCGTTGATTTTCAATGTGTCGCAGTGGTCATAATGAGAATGCGTCACCAAGATTAAATCAGCTTTCCCAGAGATTTCACCAGATTTTTCGGGGTCAACGTAGATAATTTTTCCCTGAGCTTTGATCTGGAAGCCCGCGTGACCCAACCACTTTATAGAAACTGGCATTCAACCACCAATTTTTCCTTACACCAGTTTCAACCTATATTCTTTTGCGCACACATTACGGAGCAAGCTACATCAAGTGTTTGATGATCAAGATGCCCGGCGCTCCAGCAGCGCAATCTCAACTTAAATGTCGCCGCCAAAGATGCTGCTTTGCTCAAGTTCCTTGCCTGATTTGTCCAGTTTTATCTGTCCAACTTGAATCGAGGCGGTGTTCTTCTTCACGTTGGTATAAACCTTAAGCACCCGACGCTCGTAGTCAAGCTCTTCGATTACGCCTATACCGAGGAAACTCCCGTCTTTATCATGCAACGCTACCAAGAGGCCTTCTTCGTCGCCTTCCCATGCAATTCTTACTTTCTTCTTAACCGTGTCTTCAAGGGTTTTGGCTATTTCCTCGTCCGCCCACTGCTCTTTGGTCAGAGCAATAAAAATTGAATCTGGCGTTTCTTCACAGTAAAGCGGTGCAGTTCCAATCTGCTTCACGATTTCCTCGATCAGTTTTCTCGATGGCGACACGCCTGACCCAAACGGGGCACCTGAAACCTTAATCCAGTTCAGCGGAAATGACTGGATTGCAGCGCCTTTAAGATATTTCTTGTAGCCCAACTCGCGCAGGAGTTTGCGTTCTTCACGGTCTCTTTTGCGTATAGATGGTGAAGATTCGACTGCAATAGTCTTGATTTCGGTCAACGCGCCTAAAAGGAAAGTCAACTCATTCTGTTCCTGAAGGCCAATAAGTATGCTGGGTCTGATGCGCTTCGCCAACGCCAGCTTGTAACGAACGGCGTCTTCGCCTTCAACCCAGCCGTCTGTGTTGACTATTAGAAGGTCGACTCCACGCTTGAGAGCCTTTTCAGTCATTCTGCCAATTCCATCAACAACCTCGTTTACTGCACTGCTTGGGCTTGTGACCCCGATAAAGCAAATGTCTTCAGCGCCGATGTCGAAGGGGTCTCGAATCGGTTTGGTTATGCGACATGAACCGATAGTGGAAGGAGGCCCTACATCTGCTTGTCCCAAGTCTGCGTCAACAATGGTTACCCGCCATTTCTCCCTTAAAGCCATGTTAGTCAGATAAGCGCAGAAACTGGTCTTGCCTACATCAATCGCGCCAACAATCATGGCAATAAGTGGTTTGTTTTTGTCAGTCAAAACGGTCTGGACGGCGGCTTCCCAAGATTTTGGGATTGTGCTGTCTGCGACGTCGTTTGTGGCTCCTTTGTCGCCCAGCATTACCTCAAACTCTGCCTTAGCGGTCACATAGAAGGGGACACGTTTGCTCTCGCGTATCACCATTTTTGAGTTTAGTTTGAGCCTCGCGCCAAGGATTTGAGCCTCGCCTGATAGCAAAGTAACAGATGCTGGTCCATCAACGAGCAGTGTCTTGTTTGCTTCAGCTGTTCGCTTCACTGATTTTCTGTCGCTCCTTTTCTCAGGTAGATTTGACCTCGGCGTTCTGCGATTTTGACTGCTGCCATGGCGTGTCTCAACCGACGCTTATGAACCGTTTGGCTTCCTAGGCGGCTTGTTCCAGCCTCATGGACTACTTCTATTGTTACATCCTTTGGCAGGGTTTCATCCAAGAGTGGCAGGAAATCAGATGTGTAAGATGGTGCCAAGTTGCCGACCTTCACCATTCTAAACGCTGCTTGATGTTTGCTGAAGATCTCTGCAATAGTTTTTGCGGTTTCGTCCAGACTGGTGCATGTCAATGTTTCAAGCACGTTGCCGTCGCTTAGGACTGCTATGCCGAAGGTTTTTCCCGGGTCAACGCCTATGGCTATTGTTTCAAAGGTTTTCTTGCCTCGAATTAGCTTAGCAGCTTCATCGACTACAGCGGTTGGAGAAGAATTCAACTTGTAAACCAAGACTTGGGGATGACTAATTAGTGCGCGTTCTTCTTCGGTTGTTATAACAACTTGCACCGTGAGGGGCACAAGCTCATACGGTGTCAGGCTGAGAAAGTCGATTCCTCGGGCTTTCAACTCGTTCACCAAATAGTAGTAGGCTTTGCCTGAAACAGTGGCGACGGCTATCTTGGCTTCCATGCTTGAAGTCATCGTATGCATTACAACGCAGAAAATTATTAACTTTGGCTATCAATATTCCATTCAAAGCGATGTGACTGGTGGTTTGCAGAGCACGACGCGAACGGTGCCCACGGGCTGCAACGGACTGGACAGACTCTTGAGCGGAGGCTTGCATCCAGGCAGTGTTACGTTGATCTATGGAGAAGCTGAAACAGGCAAAACCAGCCTAGCTATACAATGCGCTGTGAACGCCACGCGCATGGGTTACAAAGTGATATTCATTAATCCGGACGCGAGCTTCAATCCGCGACGGTTAGCGCAGATAGCCAGTCACGACTTGAACGAAGTCGCGCCCAAAATAACACTGATACAGCCCACTACATTTCAGGAGCAAACATTGGCAATAGACCGTTTGGACCAATACTTGACGCCACAGGTGGGACTGATCGTCGTGGACACGATTACGTCGCTTTACCGAGCTGAGTTCGACAAGTCGAAACAGAAGACCTTCAACATGAACCGTGAACTGGGTCGCCAACTAGCCATTCTTGCGCAAATAGCCAAAACGCGGAAAATAGCCACGTTGATCACTAGTCAAGTTCGAAGCGTTTTCTTGGAGGGTCTTGTTGCAGTTGAGCCTGTTGCCACTCGTGTTGTGAAGTTCTGGTCTGACACTGTATTAAACATGAGACCAGCCGACCACAAGAATACCATAAAGGTCCTTTTAGAGAAGCATGCACAGCGCCCAGATCGCGTGAACTGTTATATTTCAATTGAGGAAAACGGAGTCTGCGACTGCCGATAAACATGGAACGGTTGAACCCCCAATGACGAATTGGATCTACGAACTTGCATACGCTTTATTCTTCATTTTTCCAGCGTATGTCGCCAACGCCATACCCGTGGTCTTCGGAGGAGGCAGACCCATCGACTTCGGCAGAAAAATGTCCGACGGCAGACCAGTTTTCGGCTCACACAAAACCATTAGAGGTTTTGTTGCAGGAGTCGCTGCTGGAACGCTCACAACCGCAGCACAGCAATTGGCATTGCCGCTCATCGCGCCAACTGACTTTGTGCTTCCCTTCCAATTCAGTGTGCTGCTTGGGTTTGCGGTTTCGTTGGGAGCCCTAACAGGCGACTTGCTTCACTCGTTCGCGAAGAGACGGATCAGCATAGCTGAGGGTGCGCCGCTTCCAATTGTCGATCAGGTGGATTTCGTGGCAGGAGCCGTTTTGCTTTCGTTTCTTGTTTCGTCTCCGCCACTGCTCACAATTGCCCTAATATTCGTTATTACGCTGCCCGCACATCTTTTAACCAACATGTTTGCATACGTAGCAGGCGTGAAAAAAACGCCTTGGTGATGTGACGCTTTTGTTCCAAAACTTATCGATCATGAAGGGCGCCCGCGTAGCAGTTGAAACCTGCATGAAGACCCAGTCGGAAGAAACCGTCTTAGTGGTTACTGACACGCATAGACTTAGAATAGCTGAGGCATTTGCATACGCCGCGGCATCTATTGGCGCCAAAACAGTCACAACCATCATGGAACCAGCTCAGGAACACGCCAAGGAACCGCCCAAGCCGGTTGCAGAAGCCATGAAAGCAGCGCAGGTAGTCCTTATTCCAACCACGAAGTCGCTGTCTCACACAGACGCGAGGAGAGCAGCAACAAAGGCGGGAGCGAGAATAGCCAGCATGCCAGGCATAACCGAAGACATGATGCGAATCGGCGGCTTAACAGCAAATTACCAGCAGGTCGCAGCCTTAACTGACAAGGTGACAGCAATCCTTGGAAAAGCCAAAACAGTCAAAATCACAACGCCCTCCGGAACCGATTTGACTATGAGTGTCGAGAAACGTGCACCGTTGCCAGACACTGGGCTCTATCATAAGACTGGCGACTGGGGCAACCTACCAGCAGGCGAAGTTTGCCTCGCACCAGTTGAAGGTACAACAAATGGCGTCTGGATCATTGACAGCATGGGTTCCATAGTGACCCAACCATTGAAGGTTACGCTGAAGGATGGGTGGGCAAAGCGGTTTGATGGACCCGACGCTTCAAAACTTGAAAACATGCTCAAATCAGCCGACAAGAACGCCTACAACATCGGCGAGTTGGGCATTGGAACCAATTCGAAGGCGCGCATCACAGGCAATATTTTGGAAGATGAGAAAGTTCTGGGGACCGTGCACATAGCTTTGGGCGACAACACTTCTTACGCAGGTGGACATACTAAGAGTAAGATTCACTTGGACGGAATTCTTTTCCAACCCACAGTTAAAGTTGACTCTCGGCTGCTGATGCAGAAAGGAAAACTACTTGTGAGCTGAGGCGGAGAACTCAGCCTTGTTGGCTAGTAGTTAGTTTTTGGTAGACCAGGTTCTCCATCAGAAAGTAAGCCAGTAAGAAGAACATGGCGCCCACTAAGAGCAGCATGAAGGCTTGACGCGGTCTGTAAGCATATTTGGTGCTCTGATACATGACTAGAATGCCTACCACGCCGAAGAAGTAAGACAGCATGGCATATACGCTGTCCAGGATTGTTTGCTCGCTCAAGGTTCCGGGATAGAAGAACAAGATTCTTCTGCCGAGAGGTATGCCTATTAAAGGCTGTTCTAAAATGTCGTAGATGCCGCCGCCCAAAAGGAATATTGAGGCACCAGCTACGATGGAGGCTACTAGGAAGACTGATGGTTTGGCTGTGGTGATTTTTCGATAGGTTTTTCGAGTGGTGTATCCCAGTGATGTGAAGCGGCTTCTAATCCCAGGCATGATTCTTGCTCCATCAACCCTTGTTGCGAGTCAGTTAACGGATTTCTACTCATAGTGATTTAAACATTCCTTTCGGAGAGCAGGTTTTCAGCTACTTCCTTAGCCCATGTTCCTGTCAAAGTGTTCTTCGCAATCTCCCGAAGATAACTTTCCCAGTCTATGTTTGAGGCTTTCTTCCAAACCTCAAACTTCTCCTGAAGACTCTCGTACGCTTTCTGGTGAAGGTCACAGTACTGGCTTTGAGGTTCAGCTTGAGCTTCTCGACTGCAAACCTTGCATTTCAAGGCGTTTCCTCCTCTCCTCTTTCTTTGGACACGTTGGGTTGATGCATAAGGTCCATGGGCGTTTTCCGGGCATGCGCACAAACAAGATTGGCCAGCCGCAGGTTTTGCACGTTTTGCCCGTGGGCTTCACTATGCCTCTTTGGGGAAGTGGAAACGAGGTCTTGCAGATGCTTTGGAAGTAGTTGGTGCACCCGATGAACCTTTTTCCTGTGCGTCTTGAGAAAATTATCATGAGCTTACCTGTTTGACAGTTTGGGCATGCGCCTACAACGCGTTCCTGTAATCGAGCTTTTTTTACGGCTTCAGTTAAGGCTTGACCTATCGCCGCTTCCTGCTGTTTCATCGTGGCCAGTACGGGTTTGAGCCGGTCGATGGCTTCTTGGAGCACGTTTTCCCTTTTTTCCAAGTTCTGTTGTATGCGCTCCATCTTTTCCTCTAAATCACGGGTCAATTTGACTGAGATGACTTGAGAAGCATGTGTGCGCAGAACCGCTGTGACGTCGAAGCCTAGGTCTGTGACAGCGATTCGTTCTCCAACGGTGTATTTTCGGTTGTAAAGCGTCTCGATTATGTCGGCTCTCGTAGCCTTTGTGCCGATTCCTTCTTTTTCCATTCGTTTTAACAGGCTGCTTGGATTGTAGCGTGGAGGCGGCATCGTGAACTTGTCTTCCCGGGCGATTTTCATGAATTTGACGGTTTCGCCTTCCTTGATTGGCGGTAACAGCACTTCCTCGCTCCGCAGATACGGTTTGTAGAACTTCATCCAGCCCTGTTTCAATATTTGTCTGCCGCGAAGGAAGAAATGGTGCCCATTGACGCTTATGGCAGCCTTCATGCTCTGTTTGATACCGGCTTCGCCGAAAACCGCTAAGAAGCGGCGGATCACTAGATCCCAGAGTCTGCGTTCAGTCTCCTCTAAAGCGCGTGTGGGCTTGTTGCCTGTGGGATAGACCGCTGGATGCGCTGGGTCTTCTTTGGTGCCTTCTCTGGGTTTTAATTCATCTTTTCCGAGCAACTCCGACGCTAGAGACTTGTATGATAGTTCCTGACTGAGTCCATTGAGAATGTTTTTGTAGTTGATGGCGGGTGGCAGTTTCTGGCTGCTGGTTCTGGGATATGAAATTAGGGCTTCCAAGTATAATCGTTCTGCGATTTGACCTGTTCGTCTTGGCGTGTAGCCGAAGAAGCTGTAGGCTTCGCTTTGCAGTGAGCCCAAGTCGAATGGAATTGGCGGCGGTATCTGCACGGTTTTCTCTTCAATCTTTTCTACGATTCCATTTTTGCCTGAGCATGCTTCGACGACAGCGTCGGCGTCTGCCTTTTTTTCAAGAGTTCTTTGTTCATAATCAACCAGATAGCTTGCGCCTTGAATTTCCACTTGTGCATTGATGCTCCTGTATGGCGTGGGGACAAATGAGTTGATGCTGCGTTCTCGGGCGACTAGGAACCTGAGGGTTGGTCCTTGCACTCTGCCCGTGCTCAACGTTGTGTATCCTCCACTTGCACGGTTTGCGGCTATGGTCAGTGCTCGGGATAGGTTGATTCCGTAGAGCCAGTCGACCTCATGCCTGGTTCTGCCGGCTTCGATCATGGCGAAGTCCAAGTGTGGCATCTGGTCTGCGTAGGATTTTTCGAGTTCTTCGTTGGTTAACGTGGAGTATTTCATGCGGGTGGCTGCGTTGTCTTTGTCGTGGCATGCATGTTTGAGGATGGTGTAGCCGATTAAAGAGCCTTCGATGTCGTAGTCGCAGGCGTCGATGAAGCTGTCAGCGTCTTCGGCGAGTTGAGTGATGACTTCGATCCAGTTTTTTATGCGTTCAGCGTTTTTTTCAGCCATGTGCCTAGGTGCCCAGAGGAAGTTGAAGACGGGATACGTGTTTCTTTTTCCGCTTGCTTGGACAACCGTGTAGAGATGTCCTAGCGCGGGAACGATGACGAGGGGTCTGTCCCTTTGTGCCATGTAGTAGGGTACGGTTTTTTCTTCTGCGCGTTTAGGTTTGCCGTTTCTGTCTAGGGCTTGGGCGATGCGTTGGGCAGCGTCAGGTTTCTCGGTGACTATAAGCGTGTATTTTTCCATGGTTCTGGGCCTTTCCCTTTCCTTGTCAACTGCAATGACGTTATTATGATTTGCTTGAACAAAACTGGATTCGGCACATGTAGACTTATATAGGTTCTTTTGTTTTGTATTCGGATATCTGTTGTTTGAGGATGTGAGAGGAGAGATGCCCCAGCGCGTGTCATGTTCACAGTGTAAAACCGTTTTGTATGAAGGCATCGAGTTGACGCCTCCGGATGAGATTATTCAGCGGTTTGATGGCCGGTGCCCGAAATGTGGGAAGAAGCTGTCTTTTGAACGTGGGTGCGTGGAGATTAAGCCTTTTAAGTGAAAAAGTTAATCAGCTTTCGCAACGAATTCATCCGTAAAGCGGTTTTCGGAGTGTAATAGGCAGATGGGCAAGTCTGTGAGGAGGACGCATCTTTACGAGTTTCATAGGCAGAACGCTAAGATGGTGGAGTTTGCTGGTTTTGACATGCCTTTGTGGTATAAGGGAACGATTCCTGAGCATATGGCTGTGAGGACGCATGTGGGCTTGTTTGATATTACGCATATGGGCAGAGCCGTGGTAACGGGCTCCAAGAGCGAGGCTTTCTTGAACTATGTTACGACGAATGATGTGTCAGTTCTCATGCCTTGCAACGCGCAGTATTCAACTATGTGCAATGAGAACGGGGGAATCAAGGACGATTTCATTGTGTCTCGGCTGGAGCAGGAAAAGTTCTTGGCGGTGTACAATGCTGCCAATCGGGAGAAAGATTTCAAGTGGCTGGTTCAAAACGCGAAAGCCTTCAATGCTAAGGTTGAAGACGTGTCTGACAACGTTGCCATGTTCGCGGTTCAAGGACCCAGCGCCCAGCAGGTTCTAGAGAAGATTGCTGGCGCCGGCGTGGGTAAGATTGAGCGGTTCAAATGCGGTTGGATCAAAATCAGCGACATAGACGCGTTTGTGTCCAGAACCGGTTACACGGGCGAGGATGGGTTTGAGGTGCTTATCTGGAATTCGCCGTTGCTTGAGCCGGTGAAGGCGGTTCAATCGTGGCATGCCATTTTAAAGGCAGGGGAAGAGTTCGGAATGGAGCCGTGTGGCTTGAGCGCCAGAGACTCTCTGCGTCTGGAAGCGGGTATGTGCTTGTACGGTAACGATATTGATGAGACTGTCACGCCGTTGGAGGCTGGTTTGGGCTTCGTTGTTAAACTCAAGAAAGAATCGTTTATTGGTAAAGCTGCTTTGGAGAAGCAGAAGGCTGAGGGCATAAAGAGGAAGCGTGTGGGCTTGAAGATGTTGGAGAAGGGGGCTTCGCCGCGTCCGAAGCAGGAGGTTTGGAAGGACAGTGTGGAGAAGGTTGGTTATGTGACGAGTGGTTTGTTTTCGCCGTTGTTGGAGTGTGGTGTGGCTCAGGCGCATGTGGGTGTTGAGTATGCGGTTGAGGGCTCGGCGGTTACGGTTAGGGTGAGGGATAAATCCTTAAAGGCTGAGGTTTGTAAGTTTCCGCTTTACGATGCGACGAAGTATGGTTATGAGAGGGTGAAGTGATGCGGTACCAAGACTATGAGCTTCCAGACGATCTCCTCTATTCGAGGGAGCATGAGTGGGTGCGGTTAGCGGGCAAGGAAGCTGTAGTGGGCATAACTGATTATGCTCAGAAGCAGCTTCATGAGATCGTTTATGTTGAGGTTAAGGATGAGGGTTCTGAGGTTGAGCAGAATCAGAGTATGGGCACGGTGGAGTCGGTCAAGTCGGTGTCAGATGTGTTCTCGCCGGTCACTGGAAAGATAACCAAAGTCAACAGGGAATTGGGTGACAGTCCTGAACTGCTTAATCAAGACCCTTATGGAAAAGGTTGGTTAGCCCGAATCAGCCTAGTTGACCTCAAGAAGGATAAGGGAAGACTGCTCACCGCTGAACAATATGCGCAGTATTTGAAGACGATGGAAGAATAGTTCTGGGTTCACGGCTGTGGTCAGTAGCAGAATCTGCATTCTAGGCTTAGTTCTCTGCATGTGGTGTCGATTTTTTTCTTGAGGTCTGCGTAATAGTCGTTTTTCTTGAGGAAGATGCTCTCCCATTTACTGTGCAGGTCGCTGAGTTCTTTGTCTAGGAAGCCGTTGAGGATTGGCCATAAGCCGGGTTTTAGGTTGAGTTTGTCCACGTAGATGTAGTCTACGCCTGTGTGGGCGATCTTGTGGAGGGTTTCTTCGAGGTTTTGGTCTGACAGGTAAGGCAGAACTGGTCCGAAGAACACGTATGTTTTCACGTTGTTTGCGTGTAGTTCGTCTAGCGCTTGTAGTTTTTCTTCGACTGTTGAGGATTGTGGCTCAAACTGTTTCCGGATGTTGTCGTTTAGGCTGGTTATGGTGAAGCCGATTTGGCTTGTGTGGAATTTTTTGATGAGGTCTAGGTCTCTTAGGACTAGGGTTGATTTGGTTTGTATGGTTATGGGGAACTGGTGTTTCAATAGGATTTCGAGTAGTTTTCGGGTTAATTCGTGTTTTTGTTCTAGGGGTTGGTAGGCATCGGTTAGGCTGCTTATGTAGACTTCGCCTTTGGGTTTTCTTTTGACTTCATGTGCTAGTATTGTGGGTGCGTTGATTTTGACGTCGATGAAGCTTCCCCACGGTTCAGTGTGTTTGGTGAATCTTCGGGTGTAGGATTCGGCGTAGCAGTATTTGCAGCCGTGTTCGCAGCCTATGTACGGGTTTATGCAGTAATCTGCCAAAGCGCTCCTATTCAGAACAGACTGGTACTCCACATCCCTAACAATCACACTAAGACGCCTTAGACCGCTTGCTGACAGATTAGGCATGAAGCCCCTTTGATATACTTTATAGGCAAATGTTGAAAATAAATTGGTTCTCAGCGAACGTGCCCACTAATGATTTAAGGAAAACCATCAATACTAAGCGGAATGGTTGAAATGCCAGCTAAAAAGAAGAGAAAGTATACCTTCAGGAAAAATCAACTGATCCCTTACGAATCTGGTAGCATCATTCACGAAGAGGTTAAGAGATTGAAATAAGTCTTGCTTTGCCCTGCTTGGCTTTGGAGCGGTGAAGAGTGGCATCTGAGATTATTGACAAGTTAATCGTGGCTCTTTATGATTTGCTTGTTGAGGAAGCAAAGTCAGCTAAAGAAGCCTCGTCCAAAGAAGGTTACTATTTCGAAGAGAGGGTTTCTCACAGAGCGTACGAATGTATTAGAAAGTATCCAGTGTCCGTCCTCCCCCCTAGATCCACATTGAATTATCCAACTGTCTCTGGGCTTAGGCATCAGTTTGACGGGATAATCATAGACGGAAATACTTTCTTTGTGATTGAATGCAAAAGGAGAGGACTGGCTTTGATTGATCAAGCCTTCAGTTTTAATTCTAAAATTCTTGATTACGCTTTAAATGCTTCCTTTTCCCGAGGTTTTCAGATAAAGGGTATTTTCCTTTGCACTGCCAGAATTACGGAGAATATTAGGAAGTATGCTTTGGCTTATGGGATTCTCCCGATTGACTCGATATTGCCCCCTGTTGAGTTGATGATAGATAAGACTCATCGAGCCGATGCGATGCGTGGTGAGCTCATCGAAATGAAGAAACTCCTTTCGTTGCCTCAACCTGCTGCCTTAAGATCGCATCGTGATGGTCACGAACTGCTTCAAAGATTCATGATTTGCTATCAAAAGTGGAGAGGGAAGGGGTACGAATAATGTTCAAGCGCATTCCTACAGTGTTCAGTCTAGAGTATCTTCGTGTTTTTCTGAATGTCGTGAAAAAAGAAGGTTACGATCTTAAAGCGATAAGAAACGCCATTTTCAATCAGAGAGTGAAGTTTGAAAGGGAAAAGTTCAAGGCTATTGGCAAAGGTTATAGGCTAAAGACAGTCAAAAGTGAGCGTTTGGCTGAGAATTGTTACCGGCTTTTTGTGCAGACAGAGCTACTGCGACGTGCAGGAAATGAAGTGCTACTTTCTGAGGAGGCCACAGAATTCCTTGATCATGACATTACCTATCCTAAAACGAAGTCAATGCTGCTTGGCAGGCTATTAAAGACTTACATTCCCTTCAACGAGGTTCTTCTTCGTATCCGAAATCAGACTAAAGGCGAGTTTCTGTTACCGTTGGGAAAAGAAACTGTTTTGTTCAAAAGCTTAGCTGAGGGCTACCAACTCAAAGTTGATAAGATACAGTTCGAAGTTGTTCGCGATTTGTTGACGCAGCTTGAAATTTTGAACTGGCGAGAGAAAAAAAACGGTCAACGAATGCAGAGAGTATACTTGATTGCCAACGTGCTCAAGTTATCTGAGATACTGGCTTCTATCAAGCAGCCTTCTGAGTTGACTGATATCGAGAACTTACCAGTAGATCGATTCGTAAGAGAGGTTAGTGATGGAGGGGTATTTCCTATTGAGGGAAAGTCGCCGACCGATATTCTGAGACAGGCTGAAAACAACGGATACATTTTGATAAGGTTGGAAGAAGAAGAGGATTTTCTTTTGATTAGGACTTTTACCGTTAGTAGCGGGGATTTCGAGGTAGTTCTTTGGAAGGAATATTTGAAATTGTCGGACTACAAATCGAATTACCCTGTTTACTATTCCGAACTTAGAGATTATGTTTGCGAACAGTTACGGATAAGTGACAAAACCTTTGACAGTTTTATCAAGCGAATGATCAATAAACCGGACGAATATGCCGTCAAGCTGCATCCAGGAGGTGGCCCTTTACCGCCTCGTCGCGGTCTCTCCTCAATGCTTAAGGTTCTGCCCCCTAAGACGGGGAGCGATGAGTATATTACTTTCATAAAGGCAACCAAGTAAGGAGGTTATGCTCGAAATATGGTTGGCGAAGAAAGATATCACCCATATTTCCTTGAAACGAATCCTTTCCCACAGATGGCTATAATTGATCCCTACAGCACCGATGCCCGAATAAATGGCATGATCTTCAACAAAGAAGTCTTTCAAGAGGAAATTGTAGACATCAAACGAAAAGTCGATTCAAGGATTAATTTGATTTACATTACTGGCGGCGGATGGGAAAGAGGAATAGGGAAGTCAGCGCTAATGGTCCAAGAATGGAAGAGATTGACTAGCGACCCTACCATTACCTCTATTTATGTGAAGGTTAGATCAAAGTCTGGGCCGGCTGATTTCTGCGATGACATTGTGTTTAAATGGCATGAAGGTGGCTTTCTCTGGGAAGCGTTAAAGAAACTCCTTTTGAAGTATGCAGAAGATGCCGCGTCTCCAAAGGTTGAAGAGACCGATGTTGGAGCTTTCAGTTCTACATATCCTAAGATGACCGATGAAATTCAGTTTGGTCTCTTCTCTTTCTTGTACAAAACTCAGACTGTTGCATCTGATGTGGCAAAATGGGTTTGTAGCCGAAATTCCTTAGCCAAGGAAAAGATAGTCCAGGCTTATTTGGAAACATATCTTACTCAACCATCAAGTTTCACCGATGAGTGGTTGAAAATCACCAAGGGAAAAGGAACAGACAAAATCGAGTGTTTAAGGACAATGATGGAACTAATGAAGATCTCGGGCTACCCGTATCATTATTTCTTTGTTGACCAGTTTGAAGAAACGATTGAGCCACTTAGAGGGGCAGGTTTAAGCGTATTCAGTACTGGAATGAGCAGTCTCTTAAGGGCATGCGCTGGACAGGCCACAATTGTGGTAACCCTTCATCCAGTGGCGGAACAAGCGCTGGGTCAACCCGAAGGCAAGCATGTTATTTCCTTGGCAAGCCTTGATAAAAGGCACAAAATTGACGTCAATACAATGAGCCAGCCGGAAGGTGTCAAAGTCTGTCTTAGTTATATGAGCCTCTTTAGGCGTGGTGAGCCTGATAATCCGCTTTACCCTTTTGATGAAGACGTGGTCAAATACATAACTTATCTCACGAATGGAGTTCCTAGACTCTTTCTGGAGAGTATGAACCGAGCTGTGGAAGCGGGTGTTTTGAATAATTATGCCTTGTTGAACCTGGATTTCGTGGAACAGAATCATGAAGAGATCACGGGGAAAGTATTCATTAAGGAAAAGCTAGATGAGTATTTGAAATATGCTAAGTGAAAGGACGTCGTGAAATGAGCGTGTTTTCGGAAAGTCTGTATGAGGAGCTAAGTCAGCGCCTTGCGAGGAAGGACAAACATGCCAAGTTGCTGAAGATGATATTGCAGTGGCTCGATGAAGGCGGCGGAGAAGCAGTTCAAGATGGTGTGAAAGAGATGACAAGGAGAATTAGGGGTGAGTGATATGGGATCGCGTTTTCGCATATCAAACCTTGCAATAGAGGGGTTTAGAGGAATAAACAACAGGATGAATATCGATCTTAGTGGAAACGGGGCCGTTCTTTTTGGTCCCAATGGCGTCGGCAAGTCAAGTGTGATGCAAGCAATTGAATGGGGCTTGTTTGGCGGTTTGGCTTCGGCGGTCGATGGGCCTGTCGAATTTAAGAAGGAGGACGCTGTCGTAAACTCTTTTCATTCGCAGAAAAAGGCAATTATAGAGGTCATTCTCGAGGATGAGAAAGGCAAGAGAGTCAAACTGATTAGAGAAAGAAAGCTGGGCAGGTCAACAACTGCGGGCAAGACAGAGTTGAAAGTCGAAGTTGAAGGAAAGGGATATTTTGATGATGAAGCTCAGTCTGAATTGAACAGGTTGCTGAGAATTACTCCTACAGAGTTCTACGCAAGTATATACTTACATCAAGAAGCTATCAGGGACCTCATAGTAGGTGATCCGCTACTCAGAAGCGAAGTCATCGACAAGCTTCTCGGGCTTCACTTCGTCAGAGAACTTATTGACTATCTTCCAGTCAAGCACGTTGCGAAAGAGGCCGAAGGCATTGAAGACGAGATTGAGGACATAAAAAACAGGAAGATGCAAGAAGTTGTAATTTCTAGAAAAAGACTTGCGGAACTCGAGGCAGAGATGGGAAAATCCGGAATAGAGAGCAGCAAACTCAACCTGCCATCAGTGGTCGAGCTTGTTGAGAAGGCCTCTGAGGATATTGGTGAGATCGCGATAAACGTCAAGATTAAAGTCAAGGAACTAGAAAAACCAACGCTTGACCTAAGTTCATCAGAAAAAGCACTGGGTCAAATGAGGAAAGCTATGAACGAGTTAGAGAAAGCGTGGACTAACGTTTACAAAGAGAAAGTAAGTGATCAGTCCATTCTAAAAAGCACAAAACAAGATTATGAAGAGGCCTTAAATGACGTTGCATCTCTTGAAACTAAAGAGCCAAAAGATCTGCGAACCAGAAAATCTGTAATCTCTGACCAGATCTCTAAGATGGACACAGAGCTGAGAGCGAAGATTTCCGCAAGAAAATTCCTTCAAGATGAAAGTGGCGCTATTGGTCATCTTTGCTCGAATCTTAATGACGTCAGAGGTGAACTCGAGGAAGTCACGAAGGAGTTTGGAGCCAAGGGCAGCATCGAAGAAACTTTGAAGAAACTCGAATCTGAGATAAACGATAAAATGAAGGCAATTAAGAGAGAGGAATCGCTAGGGTCTGTGCTGGTTTCTGGTTTAGATTATCTTAAAAGCACCTTACCCAAAGACTGTCCGCTTTGTAAGAGTGATATTGTTTGCCAGAACGTAGTTTCGGTTTTGGAGAAGGAAATCGGCGAAAGAGAAAGCGCCAAAATCGTGCGAAAATTACAGAATGAGTCAGAAGAGCTATCGCGCCAGAAGACACGTATTGGGCGCGCACTGGATACGTTATCTAAACTTGAAGACCAACTGGTGAACATAGAGCTGAGAATCGATGAAGAGAAAGAGAAGCTAAAGAAGAAGGAGTTTGAGCCAAAAGGCGATTTGGTGAAGTATGTTGATGATGAGCTTGAAAGAATCAGCAAACGAGTATCCGAAATTGACGAGAGGATGAGGTCTCTAAAATCCCAAGAGATTCAGGTAGGCTCAAAGCTTGAAGAACTGGAGAAAAAGATACAGAAGCTCGGCTCAATTGAAAAGCAAGTGCAAAAATCGCTGGGGGTCGCGGAAAAAGAAGAGAAGTTAGTCAGTCTGTTGGCTGAGCGAATAAGCGATTCAGACCAAGATATTAAGACTCTAGAAGGCGCCACAGAAAACATCAGAGCGACCAAGGGCGAGCTTGAAGTTTGCGAAAAAATCCTCGGTTTTCTAAACGAAAAGGATAGAGTTGATCAACTGGAGAAAGGCTTGCCAGTATTGCAGAAAAGGTTGAAGGATTTAGAAAAGAAACATTCGGAGATTAAGGAGCTGGAAATAGGTCTAACTGACATATATCAGGCTGCCACTACGGCTCGCGAAGAATTGGTTAAGAAGGCTCTGTCAGAGTTACAGTCAACGATTGGCTCATATTACTCGAAAATCCTAGGCCATCCGTATTTCGTTAATCTGCAGCTCATTCCAGAGGAGGAGAGAGGCAAAGCCATTTACAGAATAAGGGCTTGGGACAAGGATTTCAAACAGGGTACTTATGTGCAAACTAGGTTCAGCAATGCTCAGATGAATGCAGTTGCTCTTTCTCTTTTCTTATCTATGTCTACTAGATTACAATCCAATTTAGGTCTGATTCTGCTAGACGACCCATCACAATCCATGGACAAAGCTCACAAGGATGCGCTTTGCAAGCTTTTGGGTGAGATCTTGGAAGAAAGGCAAGTCTTTGTTGCTACCCACGACACGGAATTCGAACAATGCTTAGAAAAGTCACTCGACAAGGCGAAAGCCAAAATTTGTGAAATCGAAAGATGGGGCACTAAAGGACCCGAGATCAACTTATGAACATAGAGTCTTATGGTTTATGGTGTTTAGCGCGCGCTTAACAAGTGCAAAGGGACTCGGATTGGTAGAAGACAGGCCTAAGCGAATATTCCCCTTCTTCTTTCACACGGTCTTCCTACCTACAAGCGAAGCAACAATAGCGCTTGTTGATGATACTAAGAGCGATTGGGCATCAACACGCACACAGCCTGACACGGACATTCAGAAAGTCATTATTATTACCGGTTTTAAGCGCGAGTTAATAACATCTGAAACCGCAGACCCGCCCAAAACAACGCAGCCAACATAGAAGTAGTAGTCAACAAACACGCGGCGCAGACTACTACTTCTAAACCTACCCTGACCACCAACATCCAAGCCAACACGGTAGAAGACGGGCTTAAGCGATTGTCCTCCTTCTTCTTCTGAGATTACTCTTCCCGCAGACCTGCCCAGCTAGGAGGAATCAAGCTAGAGACACCGCTGCGCGTCTCATCGACAAAACTAGGCACGAAGCCTTCTAATGTATTTTTGCAGGCACAAACTTGCAGAGGTAAACCTGCTCCGAAGCCTTATAGAACTTCAAGCCATGCCTCCTAGCCTGAGCACAGTCTACTACGAGGATGACGGGGCTGCTTGTGCGTCTCTTCCCAACTTGAGTGGCTATGTCTATGGTTGGCGAGAGATGAACCCGTAGACGCTTCATCGGCTGCAAACCCTTCACAAGAATCACATCCGCAGCTTCAGACGTTGTACCATGATACAACCATTCAACCCATCCATCTTCCTCAAGCCGCAGGTAAACAGGACACTATGCCCATACAAAGCACGAATCCGATTACCCACAATCTCAAACCGCTTCCTCTCACCCTCCTCAACCAACCGCCTCAAAAACCGCCCATCAACACTAGGAAAACTCCCCTTAACCTTAGAAACCAATTCATCCACGTCAACAAACCCCTCCTCATCCATCATCAAACCTCGCGGATCATGCCTCAAAACATAACTAACAAACTTGCTGACCTTAACCCTCAAATCACGCTCCACAACGAAACCTCACACGCAAATACACGCAAATCAAAATCTTATTTAGCTTCATTCTCTCTTTATGAGAACTCAGGTGCCAACGATTGACCGTAACCGTCAGCAAGAACGAATTGAAACAAGTACTCAACAAACTAGACTCCCTCAGACTCGAACTCCTAAGACTCCGAGCCACGCTCCTACCAGAAGAAGAGATCAGCCAAAAAGAGAAAAAAGAACTCGAAAAAGCTCGGAAACAAATAGCCAAAGGCTCAGGCGTCAATCTGGACAAGCTAGTTAAAGAACTAAGCTGACCAGCATTGTTTCAGGTAATCATCTCTTCAACAGCTAGAAAGTCAGTCAAAAGACTCCCCGAACACTACAAGAAAAGAACCATCGAATTGCTCCTGATTTTTCGCGAAAACCCAATTCCAACAGACCAATATGACATCAAAAAACTCAAAGGATACACCGACACCTACAGAGCACGAATCGGCGACATCCGAATAATCTACGAAATCACATGGAACCTCAAAACAGTCCATGTGTTGCTGATTGAACGAAGAGAACAAGCCTACACCTAAACCCAAAAAGACACTTGGAAACCAGCACACAAAAGTGCCCAACGATACTCAATAAACAGACAGTCTACCCTTGCGTGTTCAACAACTTTCTGAACACACACAGCCCGCCTGCAAAAGACGAAGTTATTATTACTGTTTCTAAGCGGAAGTTAATAACATCTGAAACAGAAACCGCCCCCGCAGCATTCAAGATGTTGTTGTGGCAAACCCTTCAACGTCAACAACAACTTCAACACAGCCACAGCGCCATTAACATACCACATGTTAGTGTTTCTTAGACAACGTCAACACTAACACGCACAGCCCGCAGCCACAACACTCTGGGCGTTGACGTCACCTGGAACACTCTGACGACGACATCCACACAGCCTTCAGCCACACAGGCACTTCAACATGGTGAAGAAGACTAGAGGGAATTGGCGCCTTCTTCTTACACATAGTTTCCCACGCCGCGGCTACGTTCCAGTTTGTGTCTTAGCTAGATTCTCTATATCCTGCAGGTCTAAGACTGTGAAGCCTTGACTTCGCAGTCTTTCCTTGTTCGCAATCTTCTTCGCTATCACGCCTACACAGGTTTCCCTTGTGTTTGGAATCTGGGCGGTTTTAGCGTTCAATTGCCCAAGCAGACTCTTGGTTTCACTATAATTTAGCTCAGTCCATTTTGTTTCAATGGCCAGTGTTCTTCTCTGTTTCGTCTCTATGGCCAGTATGTCTATTTCAGCGTCCATCCACCACCATTTTCCAATTCTATCCGGCTGAATCGGAAGCAGTCTTCTTTTCGCCATCTGGGCAAGGATCTGGAGACACACATCCTCGAACGCTCGTCCAAGATACGTGTTGAACTCCTCTTGGATGCTGCTCCACAGGTTATGTTCCAGCTCAAGCTCCAGTTGCCTTCTGTTGGGCTTGACAAACCTGAACCAAAACGTGAAAAACGGATCTTTAATTTTGTACATTCCCTTTTTAGCTTGAGGCTCAGTGACCGAAGTCATTCTTTCTATTAGGTCCAGAGTTTCTAAGGTTTTCAGGTATGTTGTCGTGTTCTCACGTGCAAGTCCTGTAGCGTCTGCTATTTCGCTTATCTTGTTCTTGCCCTGAGCTATAGCTGCCAAGATGTCCATGTAACGGTGAGGCGCCCGAATCTCCTCCATAAGGAGCATTTCCGGCTCACCGTACAAGGGCGAATGCTTATTCAGAATTTTCGAGAGTATGTTGTCCTCGACCGTGTTCTTCTCGTCGACTTGCTCTAGGTAAGCCGGGGTTCCACCAAAGCTTGCGTAGACTTTCACCAGATCAGCCATGCCGTATTTCCTGAACCATTTGGGCAGGTCCAAGAACTTCAGCGGCTCAACCTTGAGGGTTGCCGTTCTTCTTCCATACAATGGCGCGTCCCCTCTTAAGGCGACTTTACGTATCGCACCTATAGTGGAGCCTGAAAGGATGATGAAGCTCTTTGTCTTGGACATCCTTTGATCCCAATATTTCTGAAGAAGAGATATGGCGCCATTACGGTTTGCCAGCCTCTGGAACTCGTCGATCGCTACGATCACATTCTGCTCGCTTTTCTTTGCTACGTAATCTAGAAACGAGTCATAATCCGCAAACCTAAAACCCTTAAAGAACTCGCCTTCCACCGTACGCGAGAACTCATCCAAGATTGTTTTAGCTTCAGCATTCGGAACATAGAAATACATGCCCTTCTTATCTTTCAAAAACTCCTGAATAAGCCTAGTCTTACCCACCCTTCTCCTACCATAAAGCAGTACCAACGCAGGCTTTCCCCTAGACAAGAGAGAGCCTAGGGTCTCCAACTCATGCTCACGGTTAACGAAATATACAATCATGATTGTAACAATCCAGATTGTAACACTTAAACATTACCCACAACCACACACAAGCAGACCCCCGTAAACGCCAACCCAAAGTAGAAGAAGACGCTAAGCGATTGCTCCCTTCTTCTTCTGAAATTACTCTTCCCGCAGAGCCAGCAACATGCGCAAACGTCACGCTAACCAACATCAAACGTCACGCATACCAACATAGAACGTTACGCTAAAAACACCCAAACAGAACCCAAAACAACCTCAGCCCAAAAAACACAAACCAAAACACAAACAGCTGCGACTCTCAACACCTCAAAAAAAATTTTTCTGCACTCGTACTAACCCTCTAACACCAACAAAAACCGAAAAACACAGACTAACTAATGTACGTAACTCGCCCTTCCTCGCTACGCTTCATCTTCTGCGAAAACTTCTCCCGCCGCTCCTCAATCTCCCGCATCCGACTCGCTATTTCCTTAGACTTCTCAATCTGCACATCCAACCCGCTGTAATCAAGCTTCAACCCAAGCAGCTTCTCCAACACCTCAAGCACACCCTTAGCCGACACAGGATCCGGCAAATAACCCCGCGTCTCACCCAACAAACACAACGCATCAACCCGCCGAAACTTCGCCAAACCCAACAACAAACCAGCCGTACCCACAATCGGGTTCCCAGCCGGACTCGCAACAGCCTCAGCCTCCAACGCCTTCGCAAGCAACTCAGGCTTAGTAGAAACAGCAACCACCCGCGGTGCACCCTCAGCCTCCTGACGATAACCACCAATCGTAAAAATCCGCCCCACCCCAACCTTCACAGCAAACTCAAGAATGGCATTGGTAACATCATACTGCCCCTCAATAGTCTGAGCCTGACTATCACCCACCAAAAACACCAGATCATTATCCCCACCCGGATTCTTCCAGTAAAAAAACTCACAACGCAAAAGCCTGACGCTACCCCGCTTATTCACTAACACGTAATACGGAAAATGCGGCGAATACAACTCAGCAAACCGCACAGCACCCAACTGCTTAATCAAAAAACGAACAGCAATCCTACCCACCATACCCATCCCCGGCAAACCCTCAACCAAAACCGGACTCCTAAGCTCAATTTGAACCGTTTCTTTAACATAAGTTTCCTTCATTATCCAACCCCTGTTTAGTCATCTCAACTCTCATTGCACGCCGATACTTGGCATATTTGTCCTGAGGCGAAAACTTGGCAGGATGCGGAATGCGCACTTTCCCACCACAACGTGGGCATTTTTCTTGGCTTAACGTGTATCCGCTGCAGTGCTCGCACTTTCTCAAAAGCCAGACCATTACTTTCCCTTTTGAAACGCGCCAGATCCGCCAGCCTTTGTCAAGGTCTCCACAGCTGTTTCAGCCGCCGTCGAAAGCGCTTTCTCAGCCTCTTTATAGTCCACAGCCCACACCTCAATCGCATACTTAGGAGCAGCAATCGCATAAACACGAACTCTTGCATCACGCGGCTTCTCCGCTTTCTGAGCACTTTCAAGAGCTTCCTTGATGTGGACAATTCCATTAGGTTTCATGCACTGCAACTCCAAAATCCCCTTGACCTTTACCATCGGCGCACGAATCTTCTCCTTGGCAACCTCAGCCAACGCAGCTGCCACTTCTTTTGGCAAGCCAACTTCCAGCAAAGGGTCGGCTCCTTCACGCGCCGCTCTTTCAAGTCCCTCATAGACTCCCCCAAACTTTTCCTCAATCACAGCAATAGTCTTGGCAGACAATTCCTCAAACGGCATCTGCAACTTCTCAGCAACGCTACGCAGGATACTTTCAGCCTTCCTATCCATCTTACTGGAAAGAACCTTCTCGCGCCTTTCATGCCTCGACACTCGACGAAGCGACAGATCAACATGCCCCTTCCCCGTGTCCACACGAAGAACCTTGAGCACAACTTTTTGTCCTTCACGCACAAAATCACGGATGTTCCTAACCCAGCCCGACGACACTTCAGAAACATGAAGCAAACCTTCCTTCCCATATTCATCCAACGTGACGTAAGCACCATAGTCAGTTATTCTTTGAACCGAAGCCAGAACCAGATCACCCGCTTCGGGCCACTCAGCCTTCTTAACTGCCATCTTCTTATGTGCTCTCCACGCTACTCCAACGAAGCAACAATTTCGCCCTTAATTGCAGACTTGCCACCTGTGGGTTCTGCTAAAACAGCGCCGCATACACTGCATTTTACCACACTTGAAACATGATCAAAAATAACTTGCTCGTTCCCGCAGTCAGGGCACTTGACTCGTACGAATGTGCTCCTTGGTCTAGGTAAAAGTTTTTCCCATTCACTCATAACGTCTTACCCTCCCATTGTCTCAGGCAATCTCGAGTTTTCTGATACGCATCCCCTTCTTATGCCTCATGAACCCACAGTTCCTGCATTTCAACCTCAACGTCTGCTTCTTTGTGGTTTTAGAAAACTTTTTCTGGAGCGCATATTTCTGGCCGCCATATCCGTGCTTCTTTCGTTCGTGCTGGCGTTCACCCAAAGCTAAGGCACGGCGTTTTCCAGCCTTGTATAAGGACACCGCGTGAGCCTGCTGAGTCTTGCATTTCGGGCAGTATGTGGTGATTTCCTTGGGTGCCTTCATTTCAGTTACTCTCGAATGATTCGGTATACAACAACTAGCTTAACCATATATACCTTTTCTGACCCAGCATCGAACGCTTATGATGGTTCCAGCTTGACATCTACCTCGACAGCTACGCCTTGTTTCACAAGAATCTTGGCGTTTTCAACGGGCAAGGAAGCCACATCTTGAGGCTGGAAAGGCCCATAAGTCTTCATGTCGGCGCCAATTATCGATGGAGTTTCCTGTTGAAAGCGCAAGACTCGCTTCTTGGGTTTCTCACGGCTTGCTTGCAATAAGCGTCCGCTCACAATTTCCTTTAAAAGTGCCTGAAAAGACTCAAAAGTAGGCGCCACGTTCTTGACGAGGTCTTCCTCCTCTTTAGTCAAGCTTTCCATGTTTATTGCTTCGGCTGCAGAGACAAGTTTCACGGTTTTTTTGTACCGAACCAAAATTAGATCTTTCACCATTTTCTTCGTGTTTTCCTCCTCAATCATAAGTAAGCGTGCTCGGGTTGTCTTTTCATCGAGCATGCGGCTTTCTTCACGAATCTTTCTCATGTAATCAGCAAGCTTGACGTAAAAATCCTTTGGAAGCGACTGCAACTCGGGACTCGCTTTCTCCTGTTTCCAAGCTTCATACAATTCACTATACAATGATTATTCCTCCAGCACTTTTGCTACTCCTTTGCACAAGAGAAACATCGAGGCTGCCATTGGCAACTCTACACGTTGATTCTTGAATGGACCATAATTGACGCCTTCAATCCTAAACTCAGGCGCTTCTGCAATATTAATCGTCACTGATCCTTGTTTGAAAGCCACGGCACTCTTGAAAGGGTCAAACTGCTCAAGGTTATCAGGCGAGATCCGGACTTTCTTGAGACCGGTTTCACCATGTATTGTGTTAGCAAGCCTGATCAAACGATGAACATCAGCTGTAACAACTGTGTCTATCTTGACTGACTGACTCTCTGCCGCCACCTGAACTATCCTCTCCCAACCTTCGGTTCCAACACCGATGACTAGCCCCCACGGTCCCTTCTTGCTCCACCTGTCCTGAATCTCTTTTCTTTGACTGGTTATGGCTGCGGACATTTTGCTCAATCCTGCCTTTTCAAGTTCCTCTTGCGATGCAAGCAATTCGTATGTGCCCTTCGCTATTCGCCCTTTCCAGCCGACATCCTCAAGGCTGGGACCGACACATGCTTTCATGTTCAAGCCGTGTAACGTGGGCTCCAGACCGATGCCTGTTAAGTAGTCCGCAATCTCCCTTCTGGCCATTGAATCTAGCGTTTTGACAGATTCAACTTCAACTTGAACATGGTATCCTCTATGCCCCGAAAACGCAACAATAAGCTCCTGCTTCGAAAAGCCAAAGTCCTCTTCCAGAATTTCGATCAGTTTCGTTGTCTCTCGCTTGGCAGATTCCAGACAAATGCCACAGGGCCAGCTGATACCGCTGAATTTCTGCCCACCACATTGAGGGCACCTCTCAGGTTTAGCTGTGCGGCCAGAAAAATTGCAGTCTTTGCAGGTCCAAATATCGTGACTCCTGTCGCACGGAGTTGGGATGTGGTCTGCGTCGATATCAAAGATCAAGTCTGCCCCCAACCAACCCTTACGGGACATTTCCTCCTCAGGACTTTCGTAGTAGGCACTTGAATAATAAACGTCCGCCGGGGAAAGCTCCTTCAAGAAACCCTGGAAGCCTCCCGCCTCCTTGAAACCCTTGTGGCGAAGCATAATTTTCTGCTTGAAAAGTGAAAAAGCAAATTCCCGCGTGTCCATTGATGTTGGCGGGTGTATGCTACCCGAATTTTGGCTATAGTATTCGGCGAATTTGTGTTGAATGAATGCTTGGGTTTGGAATTCATCCACGCTCGGCTTTTTCAGGGGTTTTTGGAGATCCAGCTCTGAGTTTCGCCTTATAATAACCCAGCGGACCAAGAACATACTCACACGTCTTGTCGCTACCTGGGCATAATCGATGTGTTCGGAGTGTGCGGCACGTAGGTGGTTTGTACTTCGTTCTCGACCCCTTTCCGCCAGCTATGTGTTCAACTTGGTAGCGCGTCATTCTTTCACTGAAGTCCGAAGTCGGGCGGAAGCATTCGACTATTTTTTCAATGCTCATACCGGAGTTTAGAAGAAAGGAAGTAAGGGCAAAGCGCTCAATGTGCGAGAGGTGCTGTTGTGCAAGCGCGGTGTTGTACAACCTATTTATGCATGGAGGAAAAGAGTCGATAACCACTTCTTTCGGCATCTCTTCCTCCTGCATCTTTCTCAGATCAGAGTAGAGCTGCCTCAATTTCTCTACTTTGTTGACAAGTGTCAATGGAAGTCCTATGTCCATTTTGAGATCAAGCTTTTTCTCAATGTTGACACGCACTTCTTCAGCAAAAAGGCGAGAAGCTTCATCGGCAGTAAGAAGCACTCTGCCGCCCAGCATATTGCGGTTGACGAGTTTCCACTTGCTCTCATGAAAAATCGTTGAGTTCTTCAGGTAGCTCGCGAAATCCAAAGAAAATCCTAACGTTCCAGATTCAAGATTCTTATTGTATGCTTCCGTCGGTATGATTTTCCAGTTGAACAGTTGGCTAAGAGCGACGAGTTTCTTCCGGTCTTCTTGCTTAAGAAGGGCATATACTCGTTTTGCTTCGGCTAAAGCGTACGTTTTCTTCAGGGACTTGTCATTTGAGGAGACAACCATCATCACTGCGATAGGAAAAGAAAGAAGCTCAGTTTCATGGTCGAGGCGCCATGGAAAAGCAACTTGTTTGCTCTTTATGGCCTCATCGATTCTCTGCTCTGCTCTTTCGAGTATCTTGGCATATTCTTGGCTTCCCAACTCTGTTGTCCTATGATCAAGCTCCTGCACACGCTCGGCTGACTGTGGGGTGAAGGGATATTTTGCCAAGTCGACTGGCGTAAGAATCAGTTCTTGTCCCAGCGCAGAGAGTGTGAGCCGCGTTTCGTGGCGTTGCGGCGTCTATTCTACCTCAATGCGGGGTGCGAGATAAAAGGTTAGTTTGCCCTCTTTTGGTTGTTGGAAGTCGATGCGTATGGGCATGTCGTTGCTGAATTCGAGTGTGGCTATTTCGCTTGAGGCGGCTGCTGTTTTGATTATTTCTGAGAGGTAGCTGAGGCTGTATGTGGCTTTTGACGGTTCTTTGGCTTCGATGTCTAGTAGTGCGTCGCTGCCTTTTTTGAGTTCTATTGTGGCGCCCATGAGGTCGCCTGCGGCGCGCATGGTTACTTTTTCTGGGTCGACTTCGATTTTGACGTGGTCGGATACGAGTAGGACGTCTTCGATGGCTTGGTGTAGGCCGTCGGTTGTGACTTTGGCGCGGACGTTGAATGTTATTTTTGGTGTGGGCACTTCCTCTTCGGTGGCTTCGAGGGTGGGCATGTTGAATGTGCGTTCGTATTTGCCTTTTATAGCTACGTTTAGTCTGTTGGTTTTTTCGTCGAGTGTGAGTTCGACGGATTCGTCTTTGCCGGTTCGGCGTAGGAGTTTGAGCATTTCGCCTACGTTGATGCACATTTTGGTGGGTTGGTCGCATGTGTATTCGTCGAATATGGTTTTGGGCCATTCGAAGTCTATCATGGCTACTCGGCTGGGGTCCATGGCTCGGAGTTTGAGTCCTTCGGGTGCTACGTTGAATGTGGCTTCGTCGACGAGTGTGCTGATGGCTGTGATCATGTCGCGTAGGAGTTTGGCGTCGCTCATTTTTGCCTTAAACAATCGGGGCGAGTCTCCTTTTTTTTCTGTGTAGTTTGTATGTGTAATCTCTGTGCGGTGTTAAAACGTTTTTGCATTTGTGGTTGGAGATGGTTAGCTTGAGTGCAGAAAAATTTTTTGTGGTGAAAGTTGGGCTTTTCTGTTTGTGTTTGTCGGGTTGATCGGGTTTTTGTATGGTGTTTTGGGTTCTGTTTGAAGGTGTTTTGTGGTGCGTTTCAACATGGTTTGTGGTGCGGTTTCATGTTGGTTAGCGTGACGTTTGCGTAGGTTGCGCGGCTCTGCGGAAAAACAAATTTCAAAAGAAGAAGGCGGTAAGCCCCTTATACCTTCTTCTATCGTGTTTGCGGGTACGTCTGTGGCTGAGGCTGTATGCGCGTCGTCGTAACAACTGTTCCTAATGACGACACCATCCAGAATGGTGACTGCGAGCTTGAACAGTTGTAGTTGACCATGGAAGCGTAGACTGTTTGTGGCGTTGAAGGGGCTTGAGCTGTTTTGAAGTTGTTGTTGACTCTGAAAGGTTTGCCACAACAACATCCTGAATGCTGTGGGCTGTGGTTGTGTTTCAGATGTTATTAACTTCCGCTTAGAATCAGTAATAATACCGAGCTGGTTTCTGTTCAGAAGCAGTAGTGGTCTGCGATGCGCGTTCGTGGACTACGTTCGAGCGATTGGCAGGTTTGGGAAATGCTTTTAGATTATGTTGTCCTTTCTTTTTGTTTGCGCTGGGTGCCGGGGTGACAGAGCGGTAAAGGCAGAACTGCCGATTGTGCCGGCCTCGAGATGTAATGGTTTGGGGCTTAGACGCGCGTGTAAGCCGGTGGCGCTTTGCGCCTCAAGGGTTCAAATCCCTTCCCCGGCGCTCATTAAGACATCTTCGATTTTTTTCAGCAAAAGGAGCCTATCCTTTGTTTTTCTCAGTTGACTTGTGAAGAGCAAAAATCGGAAACGAGTTTCGCTGGTAAATAAGGCGTGCGAAAAGCGTGGAAAGTTTGATCACTTTCGGTGAACATAGTTGCTGATTTACTATAAACTTGACAGTTTAAATACTTCTAACAGTTTAGCTGCATCACAGGACTCCAGTGGTAAAGTCAATGTCCTCGGAAACGTCTCAGCTTCGTATTTATTCTGCTGGAGCCGTTGCTCCGCCTCTTCAAAAAGCCATTGATATTTTCGAGAACAAGTTTGGAATACTCTGCAATTTTGAAACGGGCAAGCCTAGCAACCTTTTAGCCGCAATAGCTGTGTCCAAGGCGGGCGATATCATCTCAACTGGAGCCGAGTATATTTTGGATGAGGCTGAAGATCGTGGCTTGGTCATCAAAGACTCGAGAAGAAGCCTGGGTCTGCGAAGGTCGGTCATAATTGTTCCTATCGGAAACCCTGCTAAGATTACGTCTCTTGAAGACCTATGCCGAGAGAACGTTCGAATTGGAATAGCCGTTGATGGGTGTCTGAAGGGTGTCTGGGACGACATTGCGAGTAAGGCTGGATTAACTGACCAGATCAGACGAAACATCACTCATCATGCAGATGCATGTGGCTCGCTCATGGGCTTGATTCATCAGGAAAAAGTCGACGCCATACTCGGCTGGAACCCGTTTCAATCTGTGTGGCCAGACAGTTGTGAAATAATCGAGTTGCCTCCTGATCTTCAAGTCTTTAGAAGCACAGTCGTTGCCATGGTTTCTTACACGAAAGATACGGAGCTGTCTCAGAAATTCATCGATTTCCTAACCTCAGATGAAGTGAGAAAGATTTATTCTGACTACGGCTGGGTTCATAAGTGATAGCAATTTGACAGGTATCATTTGATTTTTCTTTGAAGCACCTTTGCCGCAATCACCAAGAGTGCAAAAGAGAATACAGCAAGAACAAGAATGTCGAGCAAGTAAGCGAATGTAATCCCTGAATCGTTCATGGAAGTCCTCAATGCCTCAACCGAATACGTGAGAGGCAAGAAACGAGCAACAACCCGCAATTGAGGCGGCATAACCTCTAAGGAAACAAAGGTTCCAGAAAGAAAAGCCATGGGAAATCTTAGAAAGTTAGAGAGCATTTGGGCCTCGGGAACCCACTTTGCATAGGCAGAGACCAAGACTCCGAGCGCTGAAAAAGTCAATGAAGAAAATGCAATAGCGATGAAAACAAGCAGAGGACTCGCGATAGTCGTTCCTGAGACCACCGTCAATGGAACCAGAATCGCTGTTGCAGTGACCAACCCGAAGAAAAAGCCTGCCAGCGCTTTTCCAAGAATTAGGGCGTAAAATGAAACAGGTGCTGCAAGCAGCCTTTCAAACGTGCCAGTTTGCTTCTCAAGAACCACTGCCACGGCTTCGATAGAGGTCGTTCCAAACAAAACTACCAGAGAAGTTAGCCCTGAGACAATTAATGCTGAATTAATTTGGCCGGCGATTGAAAATGCCAGAAACAATGAAACGGGCATTAACAGACCGTAGGTGAAGTTTGGAGCCTTGAAATAGTAGACTTTTGCATCTTTTTTGGCGATGTAGAACGCTTTGACGAAGCCATCAACCCAATCGCTTGCCACTTCCACTTTTGTCAAAGTTCTCCCTCAGATGCCTCTCAATGAAGCGTTCTCTTAAGTATCCAGACCGCAACTACAAAGAAGAAGAAGGAGAACACTACAAGGGCTGACGTATCTACAAGAAACAATTGAGCCGCGATTTGGCCTGTCATCGCTTGCTGCAACATGTCAACTGCGTATGTAAGTGGAAGCAGATAGGCTATTATTTGAAGGAAGTTCGGCATGGTCGCAACTGGAATGAGTACTCCACTCAAGAAGACCATTGAAACACGGAGGAGAGTTGCAGGAGGCATAGCTTCTGGTATATCTCGAAAGGGCGCCGAGATGCACACACCCAATGCTGAAAACACGAACGACGAGAGTATAATTCCAAAAGCGAAAAGGAACGGATTGCTGACAGTAGCCCCTGAGAGCGGTATGACAATCAACGAATATGCCATTGATAGAACCATGCCAAAGAAGAACCCGCCCAAGACCTTGCCAACTATTATCGTAGTCAAAGAAACCGGAGCGGTCAGCAATCTGTCGAAGGTACCCTTTGCTCTTTCCAATGGCAATGCAACAGATTGAATTGCTCCAGCGCCAAAAAGCGACGCCATCGCCACAAGACCAGGCATGGTCGAGGAGATTTCTGTCGGTCTTCCGACAGAGAAAGCCAGATAAATGATTGCCGGAAGAAAAAGGCCGAACGTGATGTTTGGCCACTTGAAAAAGTATACACGCGCATCTTTCTTAGCTATGTAAAACGCTTTGAACATGCTCTCTATCAATGCCCTAACCAGCATTTCCACTCTTCTCTCTCTTAACCGGCTCCTTCTCACTCGCCATAGCTTCTGGACTCAGCCCAGTGATTTTAACAAAAGCGTCTTCTAAGCTTGGTTTCAACGTGTTGATCGATATGACCTTCAAGCTCTTTTCTCTGGCGAAATCAACAAGGAGCGGGATGACTTCAGACGCATCTTCTACATGAATCTTGAACTTGTCACCAACTCGTGAAACGCTGCTCACATGATTTAAGCTTCCGAGCTTATCGATAAGGTCTTGTACTGGGCTAAAAGAGACCTCGATTATGTGGTGCGCCTCTACTGCCGCCTTGAGCTTTTCAGGATTGTTCACAGCAACTATTTTCCCTTGGTTAATTATGGCAACACGTTGACAGAGCTGGTCGGCTTCTTCAATGTAGTGCGTGGTGAGAAAAACAGTTGCACCGCTCTCGTTCAGCTCTTTCATAAGATTTCGAATCATTCTCGCACTTTGAACGTCGAGGCCCGTGGTGGGCTCGTCCAAGAAGAGTATCTGGGGTTTATGAATCAAGGCAGCGGCTATTGTAAGACGCCTTTTCATCCCCCTAGAAAAATTGCTAACATGGTCACCACATCGCTCATAAAGTCCAAAAAGGTCAAGAAGTTCCTTCGCCTTTTTATCTCGCTTATTCTTAGGCACGCCGTAAAGTTGAGCCGCAAAAATCAGGTTGTCCCAAGCACTCATTTCATCATAGAGGTTAGAGACTTCAGGCACAACTCCAACGCGTTCTTTCGCCTTAGTAGGTTGGCGCGTGATGTCAAACCCCGCGACAACCGCATTACCTGACGTGGGTTTTGTTTGTCCGGTGAGCATGCGAATCGTCGTGGTCTTGCCAGCACCGTTGGGACCAAGCAAACCAAAGAACTCACCCCGGTAGACTTCAAAGTTTGCGTGGTCTACAGCCAAAAGGTCACCATAGTATTTTGTTAAATTTGAAATTTCAACGGCACTTTCCGAAGACATAATTCAAACCTCATTCCAGGCTGAACATGTTCTTTGTTCAATAAAAAGAGAGAGGGGGTTAGTCAAAGACACATTCTGAGTGGTTCTTTTAACTTTTCAGTTCCTTGATGTGCTCTTCGACAGCTGTGAGTTCCTTCCTTAGCTCTTCGGCGTAGCTCTTTAGTTTCTCAACCTTCTCTGCGTTGGTTAGGAATCGTCTACCGTGACCGCGTTCGTGTCCTTCCTCATGATGGTGTCCTTCCCCATGATGGCCTGATCCGCAACCACAATCGCAACACATTTTTTTGTTCACCTCACTTTAGTGTTAGTGCGGCTGATAATATTAAAAGGAAAGTATTTAAACTATCAAGTTTATAGTAAAGTAGCAACTATGCGTGAGGAAAGCCAGCAAGATGCACCAAAAAAGCGATCACATCTGCTTTTGCCCGCTCGAAGGCGTCATCGACGTCATAAGCAAGAAGTGGGCGCTCTTGATCGTCAACGCTATCGGCAATAACGGCAGGCTAAGGTTTAAGAGCCTAATCAAAGAGCTGGGGGGCATCAGTCCCAAAACCCTATCCGATACGCTGAAGGAGCTTCAGGCTGAAGGCTTAATCAAGAGAGAATCGTTTGCGGAGATACCCCCACGGGTAGAATACTCGCTCACGGAGGATGGTACTGAGCTTAGGAAATCAATCATTCCCCTGCTAAGATGGGCCGCAACAAGGAACACTATAAACAAAGGAAAATGTGCTCCGACATACAAAGGAATCCGCGCACATCAAGTCAAAAACCTGACATGATAAAGCAAAACTCGAAATGCAACATCGACCGATTTTGGGATAGGTTCGAACTCTTGTCAAACATATACAAGGTATATTTTTACAAGTAAGTTGGTGCTGAAATCCCTTCCCCGGCGCTCATTTTCGCCAATTTGCTAACTGGCAGGAGGCGTCTCGCCATGGATGTTTGCCTTTCTGGAGCGGAAGATTTTTCATGTACTACTGACTCAATGTAGTACAGGGAAACGTTATGGAGAATGAAGTGGTAGTAACACGGAAGGGGCAGACCACAATCCCGGTGAAGCTTCGGGTGAAGTACAAGATTGTTGAAGGAACGAGACTTGAAGTTATTGAAACTGAAGAGGGCATACTTTTCAGACCGAAAAAATCAACCATAGACCTTGCTGGTTCCGGAGCAAAACATGCAACGCCTGAAGAGATGAAAGAGCGTTTAGACAGGCTCAGGGAAGAAGATGCCTAAGACGATTTATGACACAAGGTTCTTCATCGAACACTATTATTCTAAAGATGGGGAAGTTCTTCGAAGGACCACAGAAGAAATAAGGAAAACGAAAGAAAGGTTCATTTCAGCCATGGTAATCCATGAGGTTTACCAACTTACACTAGAGCGAGAGGGACGCGAAACAGCGATTTTGAGAACCAACTTGTTGGAAAAAGACTTTAGAATAGTGAGTGTGGACTCCAAAATCGCAAAGAGTTCAGCTGAGATAAGACATAAATATAGAACTTCATTGGCTGACAGCGACATAGCGGCTACAAGCCTTTTCCTAAACGCCATATGCATCTCAGACGATCCTCATCTTAAAGCCATAAGAGAAATCAAAACAAAATGGATTTGAAAAAATTCCTTTCCCCGGCGCCATTTTTGAAGGAGATTTTTGAGCCTATTTTTAGGAAAAGGAGCCTTTTTGTGGTCTCTTCTGAGTTGAGTGATGGCGGATGTAAATCTGGGAGACTGATTTTACTGGCGAATAGGGCGTGTGAAAGACAAGTTTTGAAGCGGTGACGTGCATTACCTTCTCTTCTGTTTCTTTCCTCCACGAGTTCTTCTCGTTTGATATCCCCGCGCTTTGGTACGGCGAGAGCTTTCTTTGATTTTTCTATTTCGATCTTGTTCTCTACTCATATTCTGTCGCCTCACCTCTTAATTGTAATCTTGCCTTTCGAAAAATAAAGCATTCTGCCCAAATGGGTTCGGGTATATTAGACTCTGAAGCTTTTGGGGCATGCGCTGTTCAGCTATTATTCGATCCTGTCCTGCGTTTCCTTTTCAGATTCTTCTTCGTATTCTTCTTTCTCGGCAGCTTCTTCTCCTGCTGCTCTTGCTTTGTCTTCAGCTTCTCCTTTTTGGGGATAAGCCTCATCTAACCAAACTTTAAACTGCTCTTTGCCTTCAGGATTGGAAAAGGCCCATGCACATAGTTCACTGACGACGGTGTTGAGATCAATCTGGTGATCATCTGCCAACTGTTTCAGTAACTGTTCCCACTTTGCAGGCAGAGATACCGTAAGCCTAACCACCCTGCATTTTCACCATCGTCTTGTATCATTTCAAGTCGTATTTAAGTGCGCGCCAAGAATGTTTCAACCGGTTAGCCTAAAAATATGGTCCTTGGGGTTTAAATGGTTAAGGAAGAAGTTGCCACATCCAAGGAGTCAGCAATCAGCCCGCGCATCACCTTTTTGAGGCAATTGGTGGTGAAGGGAAAGTTATAACAGAACCCAAAACATGACTGTATTGCGAAGGTTAAGAGAAAGGTGTACTTCTCAGGAAAGGTTAATCTTAAGCCCGTTGACCCAGATAGATTGAAAATAGAGAAAAGTGCTTTGTTATCTGGGGCATATGTATTTGACCTTGAGCTAGACTCGGCTCCAGACCACCATTGGATACTAGCCTTCGAAGCCGAGCTACATGCAAGTCGTTATATGAGCGCGCGCACGCCAGTGGCAGTTGTTGGGAACAAACTTCAAGTGATGACTTTACCGGACGAAATTAAGGGTAAAGTCGAATGGATCAAAGGTTTGGTTGACTCTACTAACAAGAGTATAGAGAAATACAACGAGCAAATTAAGCAGAGGCAGGAAGCAGAACAGGAGAAGCAACTGAAGGAACAGGAAACAATAAAGAAAATGAGAGAAGCACTCAAGTAGGACCATTTTTAATTGACTTTCAAGTTCCTTTGTAAAGCTCTTTGTCTAGCGCGCTACCAGATTGAATTGAGAAAGCATTTAGGTTTTTAAGCACGTAAACCCAAAGTACATCAAAACTGAGTCCGAAGAGGTTTGACATGTCTCCTAAACCTGATAAGAAGGAAGCCAATGGCGAAAAAGAAGATAACTGCACCAAAAAGGTGGCAGAACTTGAAGCCTCGCTCAAGGAAAAGACCACACTGGAGGAGACCTATCTCAATCAGCTCAAATACGCCCGAGCTGACCTTGAAAACCTGCAGAAGCATATGAAGAGACGCGTCGATGAAGGAGTGGTCATGGAAAAGGAGAAGCTTATCATGCAACTCCTCCCTATTGCCGAAGAGCTCGATCTTGCTTTAGAAGAAGCGAGAAAGACTGGGGATAGTAGCCTTCTAGAAGGGGTAGAGATGGTAAAGAGAAAACTCTGGAAAGTGCTAAATTGTGAGGGATTATGCCCAATAGAAACTGTCGGAAATCCTTTCGACCCACACATGCATGAAGCTGTACTGGAAGTTGAGACATGTGACCAACCTGACGGGACGATCATACAGGAGGTTAGAAAGGGCTACTTCCTGAATGGCAAAGTGCTTAAGCCCAGCATGGTGAAAGTAGCACGCAACCCGAGCCCTATCAAAGCTCAAAAGGTGAATGAAAAATGAGTAACGAAAAACGAGAAAGGATATTAGGAATTGACCTTGGCACTACAAATTCTGCCGCGGCCGTAGTAATAGGAGGAAAACCAACCATAATTCCGAGCGCCGAAGGACCAACCGCGGCGGGGAAAATGTTTCCGTCTGTTGTCGCTTTTACTAGGGATGGACAACTACTTATTGGAGAGCCCGCAAAAAGACAGACTATTACTAACCCTGAGGGCACGATACGCGAAATCAAGCGACACATTGGGACAGACTACAAAGTTAATGTATTCGGGAAGGAGTACACACCGCAACAGATCTCGGCTTTTATCCTACAGAAGATTCTGCGCGATTCTGAAACCTATCTCGGCGAGAAAATCACAAAGGCAGTAATAACTGTTCCAGCACATTTCAATGATAATCAACGCCAGGCAACGATAGACGCTGGTGAGATTGCTGGACTGAAAGTAACAAGAGTCGTTAACGAGCCGACGGCAGCGGCGCTCGCTTATGGTCTAGACAAGGCTGGCCAGGAACTGAAAATTATGGTCTTCAGTTTCGGCGGCGGCACAAACGACACCACGGTGATGGACTTCGGTGGAGGCGTCTTCGAGGTTCTAGCCACCAGCGGAGACACTAAAACAGGTGGAACAGACCTAGACCAAGCAGTCATGGATTATACCATCTCTGAGTTCAAACGCGAGACGGGAGTCGATCTCAGGGGAGATATCAAAGCCATGGCTCGCTTGAAAGATGCTGCTGAACAGGCCAAGATAGAGCTGTCAAACCTAATAACCACAGAGATAAACCTCCCCTACATTGCCACTGACGCTACAGGTCCAAAAAATCTTCACATGATTCTGACGAGAGCTAAACTTGAGCAACTGACTCGACCTATAGTGGAGCGGATTAGGGAGCCTATCCTGAAAACTTTGTCGGACGCGAAGCTGACCTCTGTGCAAATCGACAAAATAATTCTCATAGGTGGGCAGACGAAGATGCCGCTCGTTCAACAATTCATCGAGGATGTAATAGGTAAGAAACCTGAGAGAGGTATTGACCCCATGGAATGCGTTGCCATAGGCGCCGCCATTCAAGGAGCAGTCCTCGCAGGGGAGATCTCAGACATAGTGCTCCTCGATGTAACACCTCTTTCCCTCGGGGTCGAAACCTTAGGAGGCGTCTTCACAAGGATAATTGAGCGGAACACCACGATACCCGTCAAGCAGAGCCAGACCTTCTCAACAGCCGCCGACTTTCAAACGGCCGTCACCATACATGTGCTGCAAGGGGAACGCGCCATGGCCAAAGATAACATCAGCCTTGGCCAATTCGACCTCACAGGCATTCCGCCTGCACCTCGAGGCATTCCGCAGGTCGAGGTCACATTCGACATCAATGCGGATGGTGTCCTTAACGTTTCAGCGAAGGACTTGGGCACGGGCAAACAGATGGGAATCAAGATAACGGCTTCAACCAAGCTTAGCCAAGCAGAGAAGAATCGAATGGTGAGAGAAGCGGAACAATTTGCCGAGCAAGACAAGCGCGTTAAAGAAGAGGCTGAAATCCGAAACACTGCCGACTCTCTCATTTACACGACCGAGAAGACGCTCAGCGAGATCGGAGACAAGCTCACCCAAGAGCAAAAGACGAAAGTCCAAGAAGCCCTTCAAGCGCTGAAAGATGCACAAAAAACCGGAGGCCTAGCTGAGATCAGCGCCAAAGTTGAGGAACTGAGAAGAGTGGTTCAAGAGGCAGGCGCTACAGTCTACCAACAGGCGGCATCTCAAAGAGCCCAGCAACAAGCAAGTCAGGAGGCTCCACCGCCTGGAGAAGAGCAGCCGGAAAAGAAAACCGTCGAAGCAGAGTACAAAGTTGTGGACGAGGAAAAGAAATAACCCTCTCTTTTTTGTCTGTTTAAACAGGTTCATGTGATGGTTTAGTTGGCGAGCAAACTAGGTTATTACGATGCCTTAGGGGTCAGCCGGGATGCGTCCCAAGATGAGATCAAGCGCGCATTCCGCAAGCTCGCCTTCAAATATCACCCTGACAGGAACAAGAGACCTGACGCCGAAGAGAGATTCAAGGAAGTATCAGAGGCGTACGCCGTTCTTTCTGACCCAGAGAAGAGGCGGCAATATGATGCCCAAGGCTTCGAAGGGATCAAGAAACAATATAGGCAAGAGGACATCTTCAACCGTAGAACATTCCATAGTATCTTCTCAGAATTTGGCTTCAATGCTGATGATCTCTTCAGTCGAATCTTCGGCGGAGGTTTCACCGCTCAGCAGGGTCAACCCGAGACCCCTCGCGGTCGGGACCTACAGGCCCAGATGGAGATCACGTTGGAGCAGGCGGCTTTCGGCACTGAGTTGGCGGTTACTCTGCCTAGACTAACGAGATGTAGTAAATGTGATGGCTCAGGGGTCGAGCTCGGTAGTCATCTGATGACTTGCCCCAAGTGCAACGGAACGGGAACAATCGAGCATGAAGCTGTGTCGGGATTCATCGTGATCGTTTCCTGTGATAGGTGCAATGGCAGAGGAGAGATAGCTGAGAAGACTTGCAAGGTATGCAGGGGGAATGGGCTCAAGGAAAGGAAAGTGCGACTTCAAGTTAAAGTGCCGCCTGGGATTGACAATGGCGACCACTTGGTCCTTCGAGGCCAAGGTGAAGACGGTCCTTATGGTGGTGCACCCGGAGACTTCTACGTGACGATAAGGATCAAGCCTCACCAATACCTAACTAGGAGGGGGATGGACCTCATATACGAAGCTAATATCAATTTCGCCCAAGCTGCTCTGGGAGCTGAGATAAGAGTTCCGACGCTAACGAGTGAGAAGACAGTCCGTGTGCCTCCTGGAACACAGTTCGGCACTATACTCCGACTGAGCGGGGAAGGAATGAACAGTCGCCACGGTCGAGGAGACGAGCTCATTCACATCAATGTCCGAGTTCCTGAGAAGCTAACTCCCAAGGAGAGAGAGCTTATGGAGGAGCTCGCAAAGGAGTTCGAGCCCGAGGATCTTCATCGGCGTCATTGGCGGCGATAGCGGCGCGCGTGCAAAATACTACATGGATTTAGCGAGACCGTTAGCCGGTCGATTTGCCACCCCTACGCGAGCGCAGAGCGCCTTGTCCTATTTAGACGCCCAAGAAAAGCGCACGCTTAGACAATTCAGCATTCTGTCAATATCAGACTCCAGCGTCTTTTTGGAGAATTTCTGTTTTGTCAGTTCTTTCCCATGTGAAGTCTGGGTCATTTCTCCCAAAATGCCCAAACACAGACGTTTTTCTGTATATTGGTCTGAGCAGATCCAAATGATCTATAATTGCTTTGGGTCTCATGTCAAAATTTTTTTTCACCAGTTCGAGAATCTTTTCATCTGGTATCTTCCCCGTGCAAAATGTGTTTACCATTATGGAAACTGGTTGTGCTATTCCGATCGCATATGATATTTGAACCTCGCATTGATCTGCCAAACCCGCAGCAACAACGTTCTTTGCAATATACCTTGCCATATAACAGCCAGATCTGTCGACTTTTGAGGGATCTTTTCCAGAGAAGCATCCTCCACCGTGGCTCCCAACGCCTCCATAGGTGTCGATGATGATTTTTCTCCCTGTCAAACCTGAATCCGCCAAAGTTCCTCCGACAACGAACCTCCCCGTCTCATTGATATAGTACTTCGTTTCTTTGTCCAACATAATTGAAGGTATGACTTTTTTTATGACCTGATTGATCATGTCTTTCCTCATCTTTTCCCTGTCAACACTCTGAACGTGCTGTGCAGCTATCACAACAGCTTCCACCCTTTTCGGTTTCCCATCAGTGTATTCAACTGTGACCTGTGACTTGCCGTCTGGTCTCAGATATGACAGAATTCTGCTTTTCCTGCATTCAGAAAGTCTTTTCACCAAATTGTGTGCCAGCATTATGGGCAGAGGCATCAATTCTTTTGTCTCATTTGTCGCATAACCGAACACCATTCCTTGGTCTCCAGCTCCCTGTTCATGAGTTTCAGTTTCATTAACTCCCATTGCAATGTCTGGAGACTGCTCTGTTATCGAAACTAAGATGCCACAGGTTTCCCAATCCATTCCATCTTTGGCATTATCGAAACCTATTTCCTTCAATGTTTTTCTAACAATTCGAGGTATGTCTACATAGCAGGAGGTTGTGATTTGCCCAGTGACTATGACGTTTCCCTGCATTACCAATGTTTCACAGTCAACTCTTGCTTTAGGGTCGTTACATAAGATGGCATCCAGCACCGCGTCTGATATTTGGTCTGCGACTTTGTCCGGGTGGCCCTCTGCGACAGATTCTGAAGTAAACACGTATCTTCGATGGTTGTTCATGGCAATCCTTCAGATGAATTCGTAATACGGATTCTTAATGATTTCGTAACCTCAGATTGCCCAAAGCTAAAGCCTCGCGAGAGCGTGCGCATTTGGCTTATCTCAGTAATTTCATGCTTTCTTCGAGACTCATTGCCAATTTTATTTCACTCGTGTTAAAAGCCATCCATTTTAGAAGTTCTGGCTCCATTGAGAATTTTTGCAGAGCTTCTGAACTTGGGGCTTCATACACCCAAACCAATAGATGTTCCGGAACCACAGTCCAGGCTCCAACCCTCTTGACTCCATGTTTCTTCTCCAGTCCGCCCAATTTGCCTGGTAATTCCAACGTCATGGCCTTCATTTTCTCATTGTTCAGCGGACAGTTCTCTGGGGAATGCCTGGAAATTATCAAAAATGTGGGCATAATCGCACTCTCGAAAGAGAGAGTCTAAGAAAGTCGGATATAAAGCATTTGCGCGTGCTATTCAGACGGTTTAGGAATGACAGAGAGCTGCCTTTGTCTGGTTTCACGCCCTCCGCTTAACGGGTAGAAGAACCCTAACACTATGAATAATACTCCAAACAGAACTAAGACTATGCCTATTGATTGGTATGGGGTAAAGGGTTGCTCGCCAACAGGAGAAACATAATGCGTTTCTGTGTAGAATGAGGCAACTAATCCAATAAGCAACAGAAGGATTCCAATCAGGAACAATCCCCGACTCTTTATTTCTATTCCTTTTGTTTCCGCTGTCATTTTTTTTACTCACGGTACTTATTCTTTCAGTTCAGCTTTAAACATTTCATTCTGAGTTTTGTTATAATACTTAATTTAGCTTTCAAGCGTGCGCAGAAGATTTCTCCATAGCTCGTCAATGCAACTTGAAACCAATACCCTTATGAGGCGTTTGTACTCACCTTTCGTTTTCTATCTATATATCCATATTTATCTCCGCTTAATAATAGCATAAAGTGTGTGGTTTGTTTGGCTGTTAGAACCTGGCATCCTCACCCTTTGGATTTAACCATAGTCGAGGTCTTAGAGAAAAAGGGCGCAATGACCGACGAGGAGCTGTTCGATCTGCTCAGAGAAACACACGAGGATTTGGGCTTCGGAGCCTTGAACAAGACATTGATGAAGATGGAAGTCCAAGGCAAGGTTTACGTTTCGTCTTTGACTAAAGGCAAACGTCGAGTAGAACTTGTGAAACGCAAAGAACCGTCGCAGTGACCAACCCCAGAGTGCGCGTGCTCCCACTAAGTAGGCTCTTTCAAAGCGTGTTAGTTTAGGTGGACTGATCCAGATTTTTTTCTTCGGGCGGTTATGCTAGAACTCTCCAGCGCCTTCAGGCCCCATTCCGCCGGGACCGCCCATTCCGGGAGCGCCTCCCGGTGGCATTGGTGGGGCTTTCATCTTTCCAGAGGCGATTACGTCGTCAATCTTTAGAATCATTGTGGCGGCTTCGGTTGCAGACTTGATTATTTGTTTTTTGACAGCTAAGGGTTCAAAAACGCCTGCCTTCTCCATGTTTTTTGCTTTGCCTTCAATAACCTCAATTCCAGCCCAGACTTCGCCCTTTTCGTGGCGGGCTCTCAGCTCTGAAAGAATATCAATTGGATCTAATCCCGCGTTTTCGGCAAGGATCAATGGTATCGACTCTAACGCTTCAGAGTAAGCCACCACCGCAAGTTGTTCTTTTCCTAAGAGGGTATGGGCGTATTCTCTCAACGCTCTGGCCACTTCGAGCTCTAGTGCACCTCCTCCAGCCACAATTTTTGGCTCTCGAACAACGTCGCGAGCGACACACAAGGCGTCGTGTATTGACCTCTCAGCCTCAGCCACTATTCTTTCGGTTCCTCCTCTAATGAGGATGGCAACCGATTTCGGATTCTTGCATCCTTCAATGAAGGTCATTTTGTCGTCGCCGATTTTGCGTTCTTCCACTAATTCGGCGTAGCCCAAGTCATTTTCTGACACATCGTCTAGGTTGGTGATTATTTTTCCGCCAGTAGCCCTCGCAAGCTTCTCCATGTCGGATTTCTTGACCCGTCTGACTGTTAATATCTGTTTTCGAGCTAGGAAATGCTGAACAAGGTCGTCTATGCCCTTTTGAGCAATGATTACATTTGCGCCCGTCTTGGCAAGCTTTTCAACCATGTCTTTCAGCATTGTTTCCTCTTGCTGTAGGAAAGCTTCCATCTGCTCTGGGCTTTCAATGTTGATTTTAGCATCGAACTCGGTCTTTTCAATCTCCAGTGGAGTGTCGAGGAGCGCAATCTTGGCTTTCTCAACCCGTTTGGGCATTCCTGAGTGAACCACTTCCTTGTCAACAACTATGCCGTTGATGAGCCTAGTCTCCGTCATCGATTCACCGGCCTTCTTCTCAATCATAACGTCGTCGATGTCTACCTTGAATTCTTTTTCACCCTTTTCGGCAACGTGTAAGATTGCTTGCGAAGCGATGTCGGCTAACTGCTCCTTGTGATCAGCCACAAGTTTGCTAGCCATCGATGTCACGGCGACCTTTTTCAACCATTGACTGTCAAGAGAGCGAACTGGAATACCGATCTTTTCCAAGATTTCTAGGGCTTTTTCTCCAGCTTTTCTGTAGCCGTCTATGATGACTGTTGGATGAACGCCTTTGTCGATGAGTTCTTCAGCCTTGCTGAGAAGTTCACCTGCTATGATTACGGCGCTTGTTGTGCCGTCGCCGACTTCGTCGTCTTGTGCCTTAGATACTTCAACCATCATCTTGGCGGCTGGGTGTTGAATGTCCATTTCGCTCAGAATGGTTCTCCCGTCGCTGGTTATTGTGACGTCGCCGAAGCTGTCGACGAGCATCTTGTCCATGCCTTTGGGTCCCAAGGCGCTCTTTACAGATTCAGCGACTATTTTTGATGCCATGATATTGGCGTGAAGGGCCTCTCTTCCTCTAGAACGGGACGCTCCCTCCCGCAATATTAGAACAGGGGTTCCAGCTAATTCAGTTGACAATTTCTAACCAATCCTCCTCGATTTGCGCGCGCACATCTTTACTCATCAAACCACTTAACTCTTATTATAAAGAAAAAGATTTAAACTCATTGTTTATCGGCAATTAAATCTAGAACAATATGCAATATGTTAGCGCGCGCGGCAGCCTTACTTGCTGTAGCAATTTCCTTCATACTTAAATTCTGTGGGCGCGTTATCAACATTAATTGCTCCTAAGTAATGGTCTCTCCCTTAGAACAGCGTGTCCAGCGCAGGAAGTGCCAATAGTATGGACTCAGTATTTGAACCATTTCTCCTAAGCCTCATAGCAGGGACGGCTACAGGGATTGGCGGGATAATTGTCCTCCCGCTGAGAAGAGTTAGTGACAGAGTTGTGAGTTTCTCCTTGGGACTCGCCTCTGGGGTGATGCTCCTTGTCGCATTTAACAACCTCTTCCTCGAAGCTGCAAAACTGCTTGCACACATTGAGTTGATAATCATGTTTTCATTGGGCGCTCTAACGATGATCGGGCTCGACCTGACTATCCCTCACATTGAACTGGCGACTGGGACGGAAGATAGCAGGCACGCGAAAATGCTCAGAACTGGGGAGCTCATTGCCATAGGTATAACACTACATAACTTTCCAGAAGGATTTGTTGTCGCTGCAGGCTACACTTACATGCCCAGACTGGGTTTGATAATTACCGCCGCCATAATGCTTCACAATATACCCGAAGGCGTCGCCACCGCCATTCTTTTTACAAAGGCAGGGATGAAGCCCTTTAAGATAGCAGTTCTTACGTTTCTCTCAGGGCTGGCTGAGCCTGTCGCAGCCCTAGTTGGGACTGTTGCTCTCTCTCTTGTTGGAACAAAGACTATAGTGGGTCTTTCACTCGTCTTCGCGGCAGGAGTTATGACCTACATCACGGCAGATGAACTGATCCCGGTGGCGCATGAGTATGGGTATAAACACACCGTCTCCGTCAGTCTCTTACTCGGGATAATATTGGCTCTGATGATCGACGTCATACTCAGCTAGGAGATGTTAAGGAGACAAATTATGATGGTAAAAAGTTTATACGTAAATTTCTCATAGGAAAATAGGCGGTTGGGTTTTTGAGGGACTGATAGGCTGCTTGAGTTATTCTTCCCTTCTGTTTGCGGTGCGCGTCCTTCTAAATAGAATGTATGTGTTTGTTGCATGTGCTATTGTGTATCCTAGATTCACTAAATCGTTTAGTCTTTTATTGAAATTCGCCCATGCTTCTGCTTCACTAGTTTCTGGCACTTTCTCTATTTGCATAGTCTTAGCAGGTTCTAAAGGCAATTTATCACCTCCTAATCTTCATGCATTTACGTTTTAACTGTTCCCACTCATCTTGAGAATGAAAACGATTTTTGTACTGAGCCATGTTTTTCCTTCAGTAATATAATTTGCAAATCCAGATTTTAGCTTTCCCATTCAGATCACCGCGCGCGTAAATAGTTAAATCCTGAGGCATTTGAATATGTGGTTGCGCGAACGCAAGTAGAGATTTTTTGTGAGATGAAAGGAGGTGAAAGTTGTTGAGATTGAAGTATCCTATCGAGTATGAATTGAACCCTACGGAGATGGATAAAGGAAAGCAATGGGTAACATTGAAGCTGAAAAACACAGGAAATAAAACTCTTAAAAGACTTGACGTGGAGTTGCACTCTCTAGATACCTTTTATCTTTTTCCTTTATTCTTTCCTTTTGGAATAGGACACTACATCGGAGAGCTTGAGCCAAATGAAGAGCGAGAAGTGGTTTTCCAAGTTAACGCACAAGGATCAGCTGAGGTATACGCCACTATCAGTGCACGTAAGGATGGAGACTACTTCTGGTGGGAATCCGGTTGGACGCACATCACCGTAATCGAGGAAAAAGCAGAAATCAGTCGCCTAGTAGTGCTTTCACACCCGTATACGACAATTGGAGAGACCCTCTCGGCTGAGGCAACCATAAAGGGCTTGAGAGAAATTACGGGACTGAAACTGGAATTCTGGGTAGAAACCCCCGCAGGAAAATTTGAAGAGCAGGCCACAATAGATATAAAGGAACTTTCGGTTGGCGAGGAAGCCCGTTACTCTGCTGAGTTCACACCCAAAGAAACGGGGTACTACACCATATACGCGTATTTATACGATGGATGGAGAAGAATAGGTCACAAGACAGATTCCATCTATGCGCAGAAAAAATAGCAATCACCAAGTCGACCTGGGAATTTCCAACCCCCTTTTTTGTTTTGCAAATGACTACCGACTACCGCGTGCGCTAGGCATAAAAGCTCATTCAACTCGCCAAACTAATTGAATCAGAGGGCATCAATCCGCGTGCGCGCACCCTTCTCGCCCACTTTGAAACATCAGGCAGTTCCACGAAGCCCGCGCTAAGATTCAGGAAGCGCTTTCGGTATAATAGGCAGATTTATTTAACCCCAAACCAAATACAAATCCAAATCGAAAATGGAGGAAATTCACGTGGCTTATTTAACAACAACGGAAACGGGACAGCCCGTTCTCATTTTGAAGGAAGGAACTGGCCGAAGTAGGGGAAAAGAAGCTCAGAGAAACAACATAATGGCGGCCAGAATAATTGCCGAAGCCGTAAAGACCACTCTGGGTCCGCGTGGCATGGACAAAATGCTCATCAGCGGTATGGGTGACATCAAGATAACTAACGATGGCGCTGTCATTCTAAAGGAGATTGATGTGCAACATCCTGCAGCTAAGATGGTGGTGGAGGTGGCCGAGACACAGGATGACATGGTTGGCGACGGAACCACTACCGCCGTGATTTTGGCGGGAGAACTCTTGGGAAAGGCGCAGGAGCTTTTGGATCAAAAAATTCATTCAACTACAATTGTGAGCGGCTACAGAAAAGCCTTTCAGAAGGCCGAAGAGGTTCTTCAAAAGCTCGGAATCCCTGTTGATATTGAGGACCGGGAAACTTTACGTAAGGTCGCTGTGACCTCCATGGCGAGCAAAGTGGTGGGCGAAGCAAGACAACATTTGGCGAAGATCGCCGTCGACGCCGTGAAACAGATCGTCGAGCAGAGGGGCGAGAAAATTATTGCTGACATCGACAACATCCAAATAATCAAGAAAGAGGGAAAAAGCCTAGCTGACACAGAGCTCATCCAAGGAATAATACTAGACAAAGAAGTAGTTCACCCTGGCATGCCTAAGAGAATCGAGAAAGCCAAAATAGCCCTCATAAACGCCGCTCTAGAAGTGAAGAAGACAGAGATCAGCGCTGAGATCAGAATACACGAACCCACTCAAATGAAAGCCTTTCTAGACCAAGAGAGCCGCATGCTCAAGGACATGGTGGAGAAAGTTAAGAAGGCAGGCGCTAACGTGCTAATCTGCCAGAAGGGCATCGATGACCTAGCCCAACACTTCCTAGCCAAGGAGGAAATCATGGCCGTGAGAAGAGCCAAGGAATCTGACATGGAGAAACTAGCCAAGGCAACAGGCGGGAGAATCATCAACAATCTAGACGACTTGAAAGCTAAAGATTTGGGAGAAGCTGGACTGGTGGAAGAACGGAAAATCGGCAACGACAAAATGGTCTTCATAGAGAAATGCAAGAATCCAAGATCCGTCTCAGTGCTAATTCGTGCAGGCCTTGAGAAAATGATAGACGAAGCTGAGAGAGCCATCCACGACGCCCTATCCGTCGTTGCAGACGTAATCGAACACAACAAGGTCGTTGCGGGCGGAGGAGCCGTTGAAGCTGAAATAGCCAAAGAGCTCCGCGACTACGCAGCAAGTGTGGGAGGACGAGAACAACTCGCCATAGAAGCCTTCGCCGATGCCGTGGAGGCAGTCCCTAAAACCTTGGCGGAGAACGCGGGCCTCAACACCATCGATATGCTAGTGGCATTAAGGTCAGCCCACCAGAAAAAGAAAGGAGTTGCAATGGGCGTCGGCGTTTTTTCAGGCAGTGTCGCGAACATGCTAGAGGAGGGTGTCATTGACCCGGTTCGGGTCAAGCAGCAGGCCTTAAAGTCGGCAGCCGAAGTAGCCTCCATGATTCTAAGAATCGATGATGTGATCGCCGCAACAAGGCCAAAGGCAGAAGGCATGCCCTCCAGAGGGGAAGAATAAGGCTGAGAAGGATTCTCAAAGGAACTCCCATGGCAATCTGCACTCTGTAAGTAGTGGCCATAGAGAGATTCGAACTCTCGCCAAGCATATTATGGCATTTCTTTACCAGTAGATTGGTGCTGAAATCCCTTCCCCGGGGGCAGGAGTTGCTTAAAGACTCGTCTAAGCTTCTTCTAACAAAAGGAGCTCTGCTCTCAAAGCGAGGAACTGGTTTCTCTTGCAGATGTCACCGTTCTCTTCTGCTTCATTTATCATATGTCGTAGCCATTCTTCAAGCTCGAAGAGATAGTCATCACTCAGTCTCATAGTCCCCAAATCATCCTCGCTGACGATTTTTCTTTTGTCCAATTCTTCTCACTCCTAAGTTGAGGCAATAGTTGCTATGGTTTAAATGTCCATTAGAAAAACCATGTTTGTCTGCGTTTTAGTTGTGGGGCGTGCGGCTGAGCCGTACTTTGAAATGCCACGGCTTAGTTGATTATGACGTCCCAAGCATCGGATTCCCGCTTGTTTTCCATCTGGTGAAATCCAAATGACACGACTTATTCTGCCACATTGTGGACATTTCATTTGGTCACCTATGTTAGCTATCCTTTGTCCCTCCCCTCTTCTTGTTGTCTACGTATATTTTTCTTCCAGCTTTCTTCCTAATCGAGCAATGAACTCGTGCAGATGATTTGCATCTTCTACAGTTGGTCACAATACCCGCTCTTAGACTGCACAATTATGTTTACCTCTTTGATACACTTCGAAAAGATTCAATTATTCGATAGGACAAGCCTACAGGATAAGAGAAAACTTTCCAAGCAGAATAGTGCTCCCGCTCTTATAAAGCCATAAGCGAAAAGCACTCGGACAAAATCAGAGTCTTCAGGAAACTGCGTCGGACAATTTACTCTTTCATTGCCACTGCGACTATGCCTGCTAACACGAGGGCGGCGCCTAGTATGAATATGGGTTTTGGAACTAGCGCAAATATGAAAATGCCAAGTAGTGTGGCGCCTATGGGTTCCAGCAAAGCCATGGCTGCAGTTTCAAAGGATTTGAGATGCGAAAGAGAGGAGAAATAGAAGGAATGAGCCATCGCGGTGGGCAGGATTCCCAAACCAATCAGTGGCACTATTTGCGTCCATTGGAGTGGAAACGAAAACGACTGATTTGTTCCCAAGCCGATTACGAGAACGGTTAAGGCTGAAAAAACGTATATTGCCAGCATTAATGGAATGATCTGTGATTTCTTTCTTGTCTCTCGTCCGTAGTTGAGGTAGAATGCCTCTACAACCGCTGCGAGGACAGCTTCTAAATCTCCTTTCAACTGAAGGCTCCATGCTCCAGGCGCTGCGTCGCCGTAGGTAATTATGATTACTCCAAGAAACGAGACCATGATGCCAAGCATGACAGCGCGAGACGGCTTCAACTTGAAGATCAATGATGAAACGAACATGGACCAAATCGATGTTGTATTGACCAGCACCGTGGCGTTTATGATAGAAGTGTCCATAACTGCGGAAACGAACAGGATGAAGTGCAAGCCCAAGAGAGTTCCAAGAATCGCCACACGCCCCACCTCTTCTCGAATCGGACTCCACCTGAAACCCCTCTTTGAGATGGCGATAATGGCAACAAAGACTGAAGACGCGATGACTAGCCGCCAGAAGGCAATTGAAAATACGTTGACGCCAGGCAGAAGCCGTATGAATATGGCTGCGGTTCCGAATAGCGCGCCAGCCACTGCTCCTTCAAGAAGGGCTAGACTTCGATTCCTCTTAGGCATGCATGTGCTCCTTCACTGAATTCTTTGCTGGAATTCTATTGAGGAGAGTTGTTTGAGAAGGTTTAAGAATTTAGGTGTTAATGTACTGCTGAAAACAACAAGGTGAAGCAGATGAGCAAGTCAGACTCAACTGAAGCAAGCGAGGCACGGTGCTTTTCCTGCAACAAATCAGATCGAGAAGCCGCACTCATACGGATCAGACAGAATAGTAAGGACCGGTGGGTCTGCGCCAAATGCCTACCTCGACTTATTCACGGGTAAGTTAGCATTTAAGACCGGCGCACTGATTAACGGCTGTTTTCTGTCGCAAAAGTTATATGGATGGATTATCCAACCAATTAACTTGGGAAGGCCACCGTGGACACTCAACGATTAGCATTGCTAAGCGTTTTAGCAGCCCTATGCATAGGCGTTCAACTTATGGCTAGACCTATGAATCTGGAGTTCACTTCGCTCATCGCCTTTGTCACAGGCATGATTTTTGGAAGCCTGTACGGGGGCTTGCTTGGCAGCCTCGTCATGTTCGCTAACGGTTTTCTCTCACCCTACGGCTTCGCTGGAGTTGTCATGCCATTTCAAATCGCAGGCATGGGGCTGATTGGAATCGTCGGCGGCTTATATGCCAAAACAGCAAACGGGAGGCTCAGTGCCGGAGGATTCGCCGAAGCGGCTGTGTTAGGAGCCTTCTTGACGTTTGTTTATGACGTCGTCACAAATGTTGGAACAGCTGTCTTCCTGACGCTTTCAGGTTTGTCCTTTTCCAATGCGCTTGCGGCTGCTCTCATATCAGGCGTTGTTCCCTTAATCATCCATGTGGGGTGGAACACAGCTCTCTTCGGAGCTTTGACTGTTCCGCTGGTCAATGCAATGCACAAAATGTTGGGATGGAGGTGAACTTTTTCTGAACTTTCGCGGAAGAACCCTCACGTTCTTGGCTTTGGGGTTGGCGGTGTGGGCGTTAACTGCGACGTTGGCTACCGCGTACTACTATGGACTTTACGTTGAAACCCGCGCAACCTTTGAAGAATTGAAGTCTCTAGCAATCAACGTCAATGCCCTGCTGGACTACGGCAACGGAACCATGAGCTGGCACAACCAGACGGTAATAGCAGGATCAACCACTTTCGAAGCCCTACTAGCAGTCACCAAAAGAGTAGAATACAAGACAAGCGCCTACGGTGTCTTCGTGTCTTCAATTGATGGAGTAAGCAATGTGGTTGAGACCCTAACTTCGGGGCGAGCTTGGCTTTGGTATTGGTGGAATGCTACATCCTCAAAGTGGACTGACATGCTGAAGGCAGCAGACGCATACATCCTTAAGCCCAGCGATTCCATAGCTTGGCGCTACGAAAGCTATTCCTACTCCTTCTCAAATAAGTAGAGAAGGAAACAGAGTTGAAGCTACTAGAAGTCCTAGAGGGTGCTGCAGGCAGGATTGCGCCTGGCAAGGCTCCTTACTTAATCGAACCTCACATAGTTAAAGCTCTGGCAACCATTAGCACTGAGAGCCCGATTGGCAGAATAAGCCTAGCCAAGACGCTTGGATTAGGCGAAGGCACTATGCGCACATTGATCAAGCATCTTGAAAGAGCAAAGTTGATAGAAACCTCACGCGAAGGCATCGTGCTGACGGCAACTGGCCAACGACTTGTTTCCAACCTGCAATCCAGAATCAGCGCGGCTGTTGAAGTTCCCAGAAGCTCACTCACAGTGAGTGCGTTCAACATGGCGGTTCGAGTCAAAGGCGCGGCGGATGCGGTTAGGGCTGGGCTTGAGCAACGTGACGCAGCGATAAAGGTTGGCGCTCATGGAGCAACCACACTGGTTTTCAAGCACGGCAGTTTGACCATGCCATCGGTAAAAGAGGACATCTTGAGAAACGCCCCCAAGATTCGTGAAAGCCTGCTGTGCGGGCTTAAGCCTGAGGAAAGCGATGTGGTAGTTATTGGAAGCGGAGATGACAAGCTATCAGCTGAATACGGAGCTATCGCGGCGGCTCTTGAAACACTAAAAGCCCAAAGAACCAAGACGTGAGAACTGAGAAAAGGAGCCTGTTCAGTTGAAGACCCGTAATCTGACCATTTCTGACCACGACCTAATTGTAGCATTGTGGCAAAAAGCCGGCTTATCTTACAGGCCTGAGGGAAGAGACCGAAAGGATGCTATTCAGGCTCAGATGGAAGAGAATCCAGATTTTTTTATGGGGGCTTTTGAGGGCAATCGGCTGGTGGGAGCTGTGATCGCTTCGAATGATGGCAGAAGAGGCTGGATCAACCGCTTAGCAGTAGACCCCGACTTCAGACGACAAGGAGTAGCAAGCGCATTGATCAACGAAGCTGAAAAAGTTCTGCGAACGCATGGTATGAGAATATTCTGCGCGTTAATTGAAGAGGGCAACACGGGCTCGATGCAACTGTTCAGGAAATGTGGCTACAAGGAGCTCAGGGATATCGTGTATTTTAGCAAGAGAGACAGCGGGCAGGTTTAGAAGTCTCTGGGCTTAGCGATTATCTCCCTTATTCTCAAGTCAAAGAATCTGGCTGCATTTGCAGGTTTTATAAGCAAGGCAGTGTCGGCGCCTTGACCTGTTCCAGCAACGGCAATGATATCTCTGTCAACAGGGATAAGCCCGGCGTCAGCTGCCATCAACGTGATTTCCACGCACACTTTAGTGCCCTCTCCCATCAGCCGCAGGGTGTTCGCCATCAACTCAAGCGGCTGCACAGTACCGAATACTTTGCGCACCGCTCTTTCAGCGCTGCTCAAAGCGTGTGTGCCAGTAAAGATCTTGGCTCCGTTTTCGATGATTTGTCTGCGGTATTCCTCTTTCAGTTGTTGCACGCCTGGTTCCGAAAAACCAGTGTTATGCGTGACCACAACTACGTTGTAGCCTTTGAGCAACTTGGCTGCGGCTGCGCCGGTTTCACCCCGTGTGGAAGCAACCACTATGTCTTTCACGCCCGCAGCTTCAGCGTAATCTTTTACAGCTTTCAATAGGGCTTCGGTGTTCTCTTTGCCCGGTTTTTCGAAATATACGGTTTTGCGTTCGGTCAAGGTGCTTCCTGCTTCTCGCTATTTTCGCAGTGGAGTTTTTCTTAACGGTTTTCTCTTCAGCTCTGTGCCACACGTCTCACAAGTTTTCAGTTTGGAATCCGTTGGGTACTCGCGGTGGCAGGCAGGGCAGTAAATCATCCAGTGGAAGCGGTGCCGGATTCCAAAAGTCAAGAGAGCGGCAAATTCCAAGCCCATTTGATTGGCCACATTCTGAATCGAGTAATCGTCAGTGACAACCAACGGGTTCTCGCCTTGATGCTTGAGCTCAGACGCCAAAGCCAAAACCTGCTTGTCGACCTCTGACAGAAAGCGTACATCGCCAACAGCTTTAGATGACTTGTCAACTTCACTAAGAGAATCTTCGGCAGGCGATTTCACTTCCAGTTTGCCGCTCTCAACGGCTGTCGTGAATCTTGTGAAAATCATTGAGTTTGATGCGAGTTCCTGTCTCACAGCGGGCACAGTGAACACGGAGTCGCGCACGGCAAACGGGTCGAATCCAGCGATGAAGGCAGATGTGTCTAAGACAAGGACCCTTTTGCCCGTGCTACGTCGAAATGTCACCGTCTCCGCCCCTCAGAAAAAAGAAGACGCCCCTTCAACCTATGATAAAAGTCGCCTGTAAACCGTATAAAAGATGTTTCGTTTTCCGACTTTGTAATCGTTACGCGTGATAGCTCAGGTGTTGTTTCAATTGGAAAATGGCCGTCGATGACGACTACGGCTTTTCGGGATTTTTGAAGTTCAACATGAACTGTGGATTTTGCTGAGAAAACAATGGGGTGAAATACCGTGAGCGGCGCAATTGGCGTAAACACGAAGGCTGAGACATCCGGATCAATGACAGGTCCACCTGCTGATAGAGAGTAGCCTGTGGAGCCTGTTTGCGACGCGACCACGGCGCCGTCGGATTGGCATTCTCCGATCAACTCGCTGTTTTTCCATATGCGCATTCTAAGGAGTTTCGCGGGCGCCAGCGAAGTGATTGAAACCTCGTTTAAAGCGTCGGGTAAGCGCTTTTTGCCCAGGTAAGAGGCTAGTTTCGTGGTTCGTTCTAGCCTGTACTTGCCTTTCAAAGTTTGGTTTATGGCTGCGAGAGCGTCTTTGGGCGCTACTTCGGCTAGGAAGCCTCTTGCTCCCATGTTGATGGCTAGTATAGGGGGTTCAGGTTTGGGGAGTTTGAGGCAGGTTCTGAGAATGGTGCCGTCGCCGCCGATTGTGATTATCAAGTCGGTTTTCATTTTTTCCAGCGGTGTGGCTAGGGCGGGTTTTTTCAGGTGTTTTGCGAGGTTTGTTTCAAGTTGAACATGGAGTCTCTTAGCGTGTAAAACGTCTGTAATGGCGTTAGCTAACTGTAGAGCTTGTTTACGGTCGAGCTTACTGACGATGCCTACAGTTTGGAACACGAGTGTGCCTCGCAACAGCGGGATACTTAGCGATAAGTTAATTAACACTATAAAATCATTGTTGTAAAAGCTTGTCTACGAAGCCGCTTGAAGGCGAATTGAGTTGAGCAAACCTGTTGAGCTGGGCGCCATTAAAGTCGGTAGTTATGTGATGGTTGACAATGAGCCGTGCCGCATCGTTGATTACACCAAGTCCAAGCCTGGAAAGCATGGCGCAACCAAGGCAAGAGTCGTGGCTTTAGGCGTTTTTGACGGAGTCAAGCGGAGTTTTGTCAAGCCTACAGATTCACAGGTTGAGGTGCCACTGATAGAGAAGCGCAGTGGGCAGGTGCTGGCGTTGTTGCCCAATGCGGTTCAGCTTATGGATTTGGAAGGTTATGAAGTGTTTGAGGCACCGTTGCCTGAGGAACAGGACCTGAAAGGTCGCTTGGCGAACGGCATAGAAGTTGAATATTGGCGGATCATGGGAAGAATCAAAATTCAACGAGCTAAAACCTAAAGTTTAGGCTCTCTTGCCTAAGGCTCAAGCAAACGGATAAGTTATTTTCACGTGTCTGGTTATTGTTTGTGACTGCAAAGCGGTGAAACCATTGAGAAATGTCAAACACATGAGGCTTCAGTCGGGAATGAGCGTCGACGATCTAGTAGAACAAATGAATTCTACCGGGGTTTTGGGAGCTGGAAAACTCGGAGCAGCATGCGAACTTGTCACCGAGATGTTCAGGAATTCAGATTACACGGTGTTCTTGACGTTATCAGGCGCTTTAGTGCCCGCGGGATTTAGGCGCATCATCCATGACCTTATCGAGAACGAGCACATGGACGTGTTGGTTACCACTGGAGCCAACATGGTTCACGACATGGTTGAAGCTTTAGGCTACAGGCATTTGGTTGGTTCGTTTCAGGCTGAAGATAGAAGGCTTAGAAAGGAGAACATTGGGCGCATCGGCGACATATACATCGAACAGAAAGCATTTCAAGCATTGGAAAAATGGCTCAACCAAACCGTGGAAGCCATACCTGAAGAGAAGAGAAAGCGCATTTCGGGCGCTGAATTGCTCTGTGAAATTGGGAAGAGAATCAAGGACAAGAACTCGATTTTAGCTGCGGCTGCCCAGAAGAATGTGCCGATCATATGCCCCGCATTTATTGACTCAATCGCTGGGTTCCAGATGTGGATGTTTGGACAGGACAAGACGTTGTGCATTGACCCATTTCTGGACACCAAGGCACTGATGGACAAAGTGTATGACGCTAAGAAAGTTGGGATTATCATTTTAGGCGGCGGCGTGCCCAAACACTTCGCTTTATTCGCCAACACTTTTCGTGAAGGCGTGGACGCTGCCGTGCAGATAACTATGGACAGACCTGAGCCAGGCGGATTGAGCGGCGCCTCTTTGGAAGAAGCCATAAGCTGGGGCAAGGTCAAACCGAAAGGCAAAGCTGTGACAGTCATTTGCGACGCGACAATAGCGTTTCCACTAATAGTTGCAGCTGCGCTCGAGAGGCTTAAGAAGTGAAGTTGTTATTGACTCAATGGCTTTGGTAACAACAACAAGCTGGAAAATTGTGTGGAAGAAGAAGGCAACTGACCCTTAAGGCCTTCTTCTTCCTGAATGTTTGTCACATGAGAAGTGTCTGATTGTCGGATAGGTCTTAAAAAGATAAGACGTATGTTCCTTAGTGAGTGCTATGGGCGAAGAGAAAATATCGACTCGGCATCCTTCTGGAAAGAAGGGTTGGAGCATTAGTAAAGCGAAGTACGACATGGTTAAAGCATCGATTTTGGATTGCCTGGGCAAGAGAGAACTGCCGCACACTGATTTGACTAAATGTGTGGGAGCTGCTTTAAGGGGTAAACTTGATGGCTCCGTTCCATGGTACACTGAAGTTGTAAAACTCGACCTTGAAGCAAGGCGCATCATCGAGAGAAATCCAGAAACCAAGCCTGAACGGTACAGGATAAGACGAAGTTGAAATCCAACTACATCCGCGTACAGATGGAAGTAGAGCTAGGTCTTTGCTCGACCTGTTTGGTTGTTGATTGCGTCAACAAGCAATATTGCTGTCAACGAAATCGCCAAGGCGAATAGTATCCAAATTGGAGCAGATGGAGGGTCAAGTCCATAATCTATAATGAGCCCTTCTGTTCTATAGACTAGAGCCTTGTAATCCATCCTCGTATCCCATAGAGCCCTCTCAATTTGATCGAGTATGTTCCATGCATAAGCGAAAGTCAACCCTTGAAGAGTGACCAACAAGCACAGTAATCCGACACGTTCAACCCTTTTCATAGCTGATACACCTAATTCCTCAGTCTTATATCTCACAGACTAAATGTGAAGCACAGGAATTTAATATCACAGTTTAGAACAGTGCAGGTCTGGGATACATATTTAAGACTGCCACCCCGTTAGGTTTGAAAGATAAACCATGGCTCTTGAACGCTTTGGCTCCTCTATATACGAGGCTATACAGAAGGTTTTCCGAGCACCAGTTGTCGACGAGGCAACAGTGAAAGAACTAATCAAAGACCTACAACGCGCCCTACTTCAGGCTGACGTCAACGTGCAGCTTGTCCTCACAATGTCCAAGAACATCGAGGACAGGGCGTTGAAAGAGAAGGTTCCGCCAGGCGTTTCACGGCATGAACACGTCATTAAAGTCGTATATGAGGAGCTAACCCGCTTCTTAGGCGAGAAGCCTGTTTCCCTGATGGTTGAGCCTGGCAAACGCACTGTCCTCATGCTTGTCGGCATTCAAGGTTCAGGCAAAACCACAAACGCAGCCAAACTTGCCCGCTATTTCCAGAAAAGAGGACTGAAGACCGGACTTGTGTGCGTTGACACTTATCGTCCAGGCGCTTTCGCTCAGCTACAACAACTGGCTACAAGAATCAACGTGCCCATCTATGGCGAAACAAGCAACAAAAACCCGGTGGACATAGCGCAGAAAGGATTGAAAACCTTCGCAGACAAGGATGTTATCATTATTGACACGGCTGGACGCCACAAAGAAGAGAAAAGCCTAATTGAAGAAATGAAGATGCTTGAAAAAGCCCTCAACCCCAACGAGATCATCCTTGTTCTGGACGGCACAATTGGTCAGCAAGCCTCAATTCAAGCCAAAGCATTTCACGAAGCCACTCCATTAGGCTCAATCTACGTAACCAAACTTGATGGTTCAGCCAGAGGCGGCGGCGCCCTCTCAGCCGTAACCGCCACAGGCGCGCCGATCAAATTCATCAGCACGGGCGAGAAAGTAGAGGATATAGAGCCCTTCGTGCCATCTCGTTTTGTTGGCCGCTTGCTGGGCATGGGTGACTTGCAGAGCCTCATCGAAAAAGTGCGCGAAGCCGAGGTTCAAGTGCCAAAGAAAAAAATGAAACAGATTCTGTCAGGCAAGTTCACGCTAACCGACATGTTTGAGCAGTTCGAAGCAATGAAGGGCATGGGCTCCTTCCGACGACTGCTAAAACTGATCCCAGGATTCTCCTATAACATACCCGACAACATGATGGACATGGCGGAAGACCGCCTCAAAAAATGGCGCGTCATCATACAGTCAATGACGCCTGGGGAGCGAGAAAACCCGAAGACGTTCAATTCATCACGCGTGCACAGGGTGGCAAGAGGATCAGGCACAAGCGAAAAAGAAGTCAAAGAACTGCTCAACCAATACAACATGATGAAACGCATGATGAAGACACTGCGCAGAAAACGCGCCCTCCCATTCTTCGGAAAACAAATACCGATGGGACAGTTGAAAGACCTAAAGGAATAGAAAGGCTTCACAGAAGAAGTGGCAGTTCTTGACGCTTGACATCCTCGACACAGCAAAAAAAGTGTTAGAGAAACATCCATTATGCAACCATTGCCTAGGCCGACAATTCGCACTCTTGGGTTACGGCGTCGATAACGAAAAACGAGGCGAAGCCCTGAAACTCATTCTAACAATGAAGGCACACCGACTGGCAACGATGAAGAACAACAAGGGAGTCACGCTACTGAAAACTCTGGCTTCCAACGGCAACTATGCAATGGCTACTGAAATCCTCAAAAGAATGAAGAAGAAAGCAAACGAGTCACAGCCTTGCCACCTTTGTCAAGGACGTTTAGAGTCCATTGAAGAACTGACAACTCTCGCCTTGGACAAGTTGAAGGAATATGAATACAAAACTACGCTTGTAGGCGTTGAACTTCCTGTTGAAGTGGAAGAACGAGAAGACGAGGTCAAAGGCGAATTCACGGTTAAGCATGGAGAAAGCTTGCGCAACGAATTCAGTCGAATCATCGGCAAAAGAATCGCTGAAGCAACTGGAAAACAGGTCGAGTATGAACGCCCCGAAATAGTTGTTCTGATCAATCCGTTCACAGGGCATGTTTATTTGCAGGTTAATCCGCTCCACATTGGCGGCCGATACCGCAAACTCGTACGCGACATTCCCCAATCACGATGGCTCTGTAGCAACTGCAGGGGCAAAGGCTGCAAGAACTGCAATTGGACGGGCAAGATGTATCCTGAATCGGTTGAGGAGATCGTAGGTTATCCAGCGCTGAAGATGACCCAAGGAGAGGACATAGCCTTTCATGGAGCCGGACGCGAAGACATCGACGCCCGCATGCTAGGCTCAGGGCGCCCCTTCGTCATCGAAGTCAAGAAGCCACGAAAACGTTTCATCAACTTGAGGAACCTGAAGGAGACGATTAACGCCGGCGCCAAAGGCAAAGTCGAGGTCTCCGATCTGTATTTTGCAGACAAAGACGTGGTTAGGAAGCTCAAACGGAGCGAAGAAGCTCAAAAACGATACAGGGCAACTGTGAAGGTGGATAAGCGCGTTTCTGAGAAGCAGCTGACAGCGTTGCGAGATGCTTTGAAAGGCACGCTTGTTAAGCAGCAGACGCCTAAACGCGTCATGCATCGCCGCGCTGATATGATTCGGGAAAAGTACATATACGAGGCGAATGTAAAGAGGTTGACGCCCAATCGCTTTGAACTAGAAATCCGATGCCAAGGAGGTCTCTACATCAAGGAATTGATAACGGGAGACGATGGCAGAACCGTGCCCAGCGTGGCTCAGATCTTAGGCGTCAAGGCTGTTCCTGCGGAGCTTGACGTGTTGGGCGTTTACATGGAGGACGATAAGTAATTGAGGAAAAAAGGCCATCAGATGAACACAAGAGCTCTGTTTAGGAAGGACCCTAGAGAACGAGGCAAAACAACATTGAGCAAACTCCTACACGGTTACAACGAAGGAGACAAAATCGTTGTTACGATAGACTCAAGCGTGCAGAAGGGTATGCCTCATAGACGCTTCCATGGGAAGGTGGGCGTCATCAGAGCTAAACGCGGACGCTCCTACGTGGTCAACGTAACACAGGGCGACGCCACAAAAGAAATAATTGTACGCCCAGAGCATTTGACGCTGTATTCAAGTGGTGTGGTGGATTAGGTTATGCCTCGAAAGGCAGTGCGCGAACGTATGTTGACCATTCCAGATGTTAAGAAGGTGCTAGAGCTGATTGGCGAAGACAAGCTGGATCAGTTTCAGCGCAGGTCATTGGATTATGCCTCCAAATTTGCCAAAGTGAATGAGGACAAGGCGGAAATGATAGTTGACACTCTTAAGGACAAGTTTGGGCTGGATCAAGAAGAAGCTATACAGATAGTCAACTCTATGCCCGAAAGCATTGAGGAAATCCGCGTGTTTCTAGGTGGAGGACGCAAAATCATCGAGACCTCGAAGCTCCAAGAGATACTAAGCTTTTTAGATGAGCACAGAAAATAAGAGAATAGGCACGCCACATCAAAAGAATTCGTTTGTTTAGGGATGAATGGTAGGACAAGGAGAGTATGGAGAAGAGGTACGAAGAACACGCCTACGTGCTAGACTACTTACCTCACGGTAGACCGCAGGCTAGGCCCTCGTACCGAGCAGGAGCCCTCGTCCAACTTGTCGGAGAAGAATTCTTCACTTTGCTCGAAGCCACTCTGAGAGAAGGCTTGCTCAAGAGGGCCGCTGACAGAGTCTACGTAGGCAAAGACTCGAGACAAGAGATAACCTACATAATTGGTCGGGTAAGCTACGAGGAACTCACTTCTGCGGCCAAGACAGAGTTGCCCACTGTTGTCGAAAAAATTGTGCTTAATCGAGAAGCTTGGTTCATAAATTTCTTTAATACAACTCAGGCGATAACGCCGCGAATGCATTCGTTGGAGTTGATTCCTGGGATAGGCAAGAAGTACATGTGGCAAATCATAAATGAACGCGATAGATCATCTTTCAAAGACTTCGTTGACCTGCAACAACGTGCCAGCATTCCAAGCCCCCCCAAACTCGTAACCAAGAGAATTTTGGAAGAGTTGTCGGGTGAAAGCAAATACAGGTTGTTCACTCGGGCGCCATAACAAATCGCTAAGCTTGTACAGAGAGACGCTCAACACGCTGCGCCGACATCGCATTTTCGCAAGGAAACGATTAGGTCAAAACTTCACTGTTGACGATTCAGTACTGCAGTCCTTGATCACCCATGCAGATGTGAATGCGAATGACACAGTTTTAGAAGTCGGCCCTGGACTTGGGACTCTCACCCGTCTACTCGCATCAAAAGCCAAGAAAGTCATCACGGTGGAGATAGACCCGAAGCTTATCCTCGTCTTAAGGCGGCAAATATCGCATCTCCAGAATGTAGAGGTCGTTGAAAACGATGTTCTGAAGGCTAATATTCCGAGATTCGATAAAGTTGTCTCGACTCCGCCGTATTCAATTTCTTCTCCTCTGCTTTTCTGGCTGCTCAAGAGACCATTCAAACTCGCGGTTTTAGTCTTTCAAGAGGAGTTTGCTAGACGGTTAACAGCATCAGTGGGCAGCAAGGACTACAGCAGATTGACTGTCGCAGTCTATTACCGAGCAGATGTGGAACTGCTTGACCACGTGCCGAAAGACTGCTTCTATCCGCCCCCAGATGTAGACTCAACAATCGTACGCCTTAAGCCCAAGCCAACGCCTTTCAGAGTTCAGGATGAGAAGGCATTTTTTGAAGTAGTTCGGACTGTTTTCACGCAGCGCAATAAGAAACTGCGCAATGCCGTTGTGCCCTTGATTCAGAAGCGCACTGGGACAAGGGAAAAAGCCCAAGCGATAGCTGACTCATTAACTTTTCATGACAAAAGAGTGCGCGAACTCGCACCTGAAGACTTCGGAGCATTAACCAATGAAATCACCGAGAAAACGCGTAATCTATGATGATCTCAACCTCGATGTGTTTAACGACGTTTACGAACCAGCCGAAGACACATTTCTAATCGCCGATATTCTGGATGAAGCTGTCAAAGACGGAGACACGGTGTTGGAGATCGGAACAGGCTGCGGAATCCTCGCCATCCTTGCAGCAAAGAAGGCACGCAAAGTCACAGCTACAGACGCGAACCCACATGCGGTTGAATGCGCCAGACTAAACGCTGACGCCAATAACGCCAGCAGCAAGATAGATGTACGCCGAGGAGACTTGTTTCAACCAGTGCAGGCAAAAGAAACGTTTGACCTCATCATCTTCAATGCTCCGTACTTGCCTTCAGCGCCAAAAGAACACAAGACTTGGGTTGGACGAGCTTGGGCTGGTGGACCAACTGGAAGACGGCTCATTGATCAATTTATCGCAGAAGCGCCAAGACACCTCAAAAGAGGCGGACAGATCCTGCTGGTGCAGTCCAGTCTAGCGGACATCGACAAAACCTTGAAACGGTTTCATGCAGCTAAGTTAGAGGCGAAGGTCATCGCTGAAGAGAAAGTGTCGTTTGAAAACCTTGTTGTAATTCAGGCAAGTAATTTATCCAGATAAAGCGCATAGAGTTGAAGAGGTGACTGGACGTGAAGTTTCTGGTTTTGCAGTGGATAAAGCCTCAAGTGCCCATCGAACGATTAGCCCGGTTAACACCAGCTCAGTTCAAGTATCTTGAAAAGCTCGAGTCAGACGGCAAGATTGACTCTTATTACCACTTAATCGGGCGGCAAGGGCACATGATAGTCTGCAACGCAAACTCAGACAACGAACTATCGAGGATAATAAGCGAAGACCCCTTGTTCTTCGATAGTGAACGCCAAGTCTACCCGTTGACGACTAGAGAGGCACATGAAAAGCGCCTGATGGAAATGCTTGGGCGAAAGTGAACTGCCCTATTTCTTCTTTTTCTTTTCGAACTCTTTTGCGTGGGCTTCGCAGCAGAAGTAGTATTCCTTGTCGCCAATTGTACGCTTGACTAATGCGAAAGCGCATTTTTGTGGCTCGCAGATGTCCACGCTACACAGGTCACATTTGACAAACTCGGTCATTTCTGCGCCCCCTTCTTCTTCAAATAATCCTGAATCGCCGCATGCAGGCCATCAGCAGCTAAGTTTGAGCAGTGCATCTTTATGGGCGGCAGACCACCTAGGTTGTCAGCCACATCGCCACGGGATATCTTCATCGCTTCTTCCAAGGTTTTGCCCCTAGCCAACTCAGTTATCATGCTGCTGGTCGCGATGGCTGCGCCGCATCCAAAGGTCTTGAATTTGATGTCTTCAATGTGGTTGTCCTTGACCCTGATATAGATGGCCATCAAGTCACCGCACACCGGATTGCCCACTGTTCCGACCCCGTCAGCGTCAGGCATTTCACCCATGTTGCGTGGGTTGCGGAAATGGTCAAGGACTTTTTCGGTGTACATGACTATTGCTGCATCTCCTTCGGAGTTAATGGAGAGATAGATCGGAGTCTTTTAACTATATCGGGCAGCGCGTTTACAACGTAGTCGACGTCGTCTTTTGTATTTTGCTTGCCCAAAGTGAAAAGCAGTGAACCATGAGCTTCCTCATGTTTCAACCCAATGCCCAACAATACGTGCGAAGGCTCTAGAGTCTTAGATGTGCAAGCCGAGCCTGAAGAGCAAGCGACCCCAGCCATGTCGAGACTCAGAATCAAAGACTCGCCTTCAATGTAGCTGAATCGCACGTTGGCATTGTTCGGCAAGCGTTGCCTTGGATGGCCGTTCAGAAATGAGGAAGGCACGCTGTCTAGAGCGCCTTTGATCAATCGGTCTCGCAGATCGGTCAGCCTCTCGGATTCAGCTTTCATTTCTGCCTTGGCGATTTCGGCCCCTTTGCCCATGCCTACTATAGCGGAAATGTTCTCTGTCCCAGACCTTAAACCTCGTTCCTGTCCGCCCCCGTGAATAATGGGCTCGATTCTAGTTCCCGTTTTGACGTAGAGGGCGCCTATTCCTCTCGGTCCGTACATGTCGTTTGACGAGATTGACATCAAATCGATGTTTTCGGCTTGAACGTTCATTGGCACCTGCCCACAAGCAGCCACAGCGTCCGCATGGAGAGATGCGCCTTTACGATGCGCTATCTCACCTATCTCTTTAATCGGTTGAATGGTGCCTATTTCTCCGTTGGCGTTAGCAACAGAGACTAGTGTGGTCTTGTCCGTAATCGCTTTTTCCAACGCTTGAAGGTCAACCGTACCATGCGTGTCTACGGGGACAAATGTGACTTCAAATCCCTGTTTGATCAGGCTCTTGCATGGGTTCATCACGGACATGTGCTCAATAGCCGTGCTGACAATGTGATTGCCCCTGTCTTTGTTCCTCAACGCGACGCCCTTTATGGCGAGGTTGTTGCTTTCTGTACCGCCTGAGGTGAAGAACAATTCTTCAGGCTTCTTTGCATCGATCAAGGCAAGTATTTGTGCTCTGGCGTCTTCCATGGCTTTTCGGGCTTCGTTACCCCACGAGTGAGGCGAGGATGGGTTGCCGCATTTCTCTGTGAAATAGGGCATCATGCTCTCAAGTACTCTGGGATCAACTGGCTTACCTGCCGTGTGATCCATGTATACACGTCTCGTCATCTTGGGCTCAGACCTCTAGAAACACAACACGACGTCAGCATCTAGAGCCAAATCGTTTAGGGTGGCAGCGCCAACCACTTTAGCTTCAGGTATGAAGTCTCCGCGAGCAATGTCAAGTAGCATGCAACTTTGCTCGCACACCGCAAGCTTGACGCCAGCTTTGATGGCTTGATCCATCACTTGCCTTAACGTTGGGAACTGACCAATTTTTACTTGTTCAGCCGCGCCTTTCTTGACTACCGTTATGCCCTTTATGACAAAATAGACTGTGGTATCTAAGCCCATAGCAGCCGCTGTGGCAGCCAATATAAACGGTGCGTAAGTTCGCTCAGGCGTGTCGACACCACTTGTCTGCACGTAGAGAATCTTCTTTTTGGCATTCATTCTTGGATTTTTCCTCCTTATTTCACCTTTCTTATCACAAATCGAAGTGTGTTGCCCTCTTTATTCATGCTCAGAATCTGCTGCTCCAAGCGTTTGCAGAGGCTCTTTATATCTTCCTCAGCAGCTGGGTCGTCCGCAAGAACCTCGAGTGTCTCGCCGACTTTCATGTTGTCTAGCTCCATGCGTACTCTGAAAACGGGTTCAGGACAAAAGAGCCCCAAGCAGTCTAATGTTCGATTTGGCTGAACCTTCTCGGGCATAGCACACACTTCCTTGGCTTGTGAAAATTTAACATAATATTTCTCATACATATAAACCGTTGGAGTTTAACCTATCATGCTAACAAATCAAATATAGTTCAGATGTGTCTTAATGCAGAAGGCTTAAGGTGCAAGCGCATGTGCATAGTCGGCAAGAACAAGCTCATTGAACTAATCGAAAATCACAAGATCATTTACCCGTATGATTACCGTCTTCTCGACGGCGACAGCTACGTCTTAACTGTCAAAGAAGAAGCTACATTGCAGTATTTGGAACACCGCAACATCAATTCCAATGAGGTTGTTTTCACGCCACCGGAATATGTAGCGCACCTTACCGCTAAGAGCCGGTACGGGCGCATGGGCTTATCATTCCTAAACGCCGCCAAAGTCCACAGCGGCTTCGTCGGCCGCCTTGCCCTTGAACTAGTCAATTTGAGCAATGATCGGAAGTCCATAACAATCAAACGCGGCGACCCATTCATGCACATTGAATTTATCACGCGGGAAGGTGAGCCTTCGCCTTACATGGGTGAATACCAGTTTCAGGACATGACCCATGACGAAATAATGATGTACATACCGATTCTAAGAAAGGTCTTTCCAAACTTCAGCCAGCTTGCCAAGACTTGGTTGAAAGGCGACTTTCCCTAAGAACCATTTATGGGCTAATCTTTCTCTAAACATAGCTCTAATTCATATTTCTTTTAAGTTGAAGTTCTCAACAAATGGTTTAAATATAATGCACTCGTATGCGTGAAGATGGGATGGCTTTATGAAAGCGAAAAACTACCGAGCGGTCAAAGGCGCTCCCTACACGCGGAAAGAGTACATTAGAGCATCCCCTCCATCGAAGATTACCAAGTTCACAATGGGCGACACAAAGGCAAGCTTCTCAATGCAGGCTCGGTTGATAGCCACAGGTGCGGTGCAGATTCGCCACAACGCGCTTGAAGCTGCACGAGTGGCATCTAACCGTGTTCTTATGACCAAGTTGGCAAACGCCTACGTTTTGCGAGTCGTGCCCTACCCTCACACGATACTGCGTGAGAACAAGATGATCTTTGGTGCACACGCCGACCGACTTCAAGACGGCATGCGAAAAGCCTTCGGCAAACCCATTGGCATAGCTGCCAGAGTCAAAGTCGGGCAGCCCATAATCGAAATCGGCGTCAACGAAAACGCAGTTGAAGTGGCAAAGGAAGCTCTACAAAGAGGACAGGCCAAGCTACCAGTCCCATGCCGCATAGTTATCGAAAAAACACCGAATTGACCTACACAGGTCTAAGAGAGGTGAACATTGTTGCCTCCACCGCGTAAAGAAAAACACATTCTCTGGTTTGAGGAGCTGGGCAAAGAAGACATACCGCTAGTAGGCGGAAAAAACGCCAACCTCGGCGAAATGCTACGAGCCAAAATTCCTGTACCGCCTGGTTTCGCCATAACAGCCCAAGCTTATCACGAGTTTATCACAAAAACAGGCATAGCTGAAAAAATCTACAGGACGATTGAGGAAACTGTCACTGACCCTGATGACCCAAAGCAGTACGAGAAGGCTTCGAAAGAGGTTCGAAAAATAATCGAGTCCACGCCGATGCCTGCTGACATCGAGAAGGCGATAAGAGCCGCGTATGAGGGACTCGAAGAGAAAACTGGTATAGCGGAGGTGTTCGTGGCAGTTCGATCAAGCGCCACAGCCGAAGACTTACCAGACGCATCATTTGCAGGTCAACAGGAAACGTATTTGAATGTTAAAGGCGCAGATGGACTAATCGAGAAGACTAGGAATTGCTGGTCTAGCCTGTTTACACCCCGCGCCATATTCTATCGGGATCAAAAAGGGTTCAAACATGAAGAAGTTCTCATAAGCGTAGGCGTCCAAAAAATGGTTAATTCGAAGGTTGCAGGCGTTACGTTTACAATAAACCCCGACACTGGCGACGCAAATCAAATTGTAATCGAGGCCAACTGGGGATTGGGCGAATCAATCGTGTCTGGAGCAGTAACTCCCGACAACTTTAGCGTAGATAAGAATACCCTTAAGATCACTGATAGGAGAATTGCCAAGAAGACAGTGGAATATATTCGTGACCCAAAGGCTGGAGAAACGATTCATGCAACGGTACCCGTTGAAAGGCAAGAACAAGCTAGCCTCACTGATGAAGAAACTATAAAACTGGCCGAGACAGCAAAGCGCATTGAAGAACACTACGGAAAGCCGCAAGACATCGAGTGGGCAATTGACCGAGACTTGACTTTTCCAAAAAACGTTTTCATTGTGCAGTCGAGACCTGAGACTGTTTGGACCTCAAAATCGCGGATACCCACTGCCGAAATCTCAAAACCAACCCTACTACCCACTCAGACCGGCATGAGAGTTGTTGCCAAAGGAATAGCAACTGGAAGGCGAGACGTAGGTGCTGGCGTAGCCAAGATTGTTTTCACGCCCGAAGACGCATCAAATCTTATGCAGAAAGGCGACATACTTGTAACTGAAATGACTAACCCTGACTATGTGCCATACATGAAAATGGCTGGAGCCATTGTCACAGAAAGAGGAGGCGTCACATGTCACGCTGCGATAGTTAGCCGTGAACTCGGCATACCATGCATTGTTGCCGCGGAAAACGCCACAAAAACTATGGTTACTGGCCGCGAATACACGGTTGACGCCAGAAGCGGCGTGGTCTACGAAGGTAAGCTTGCCATGCCTGAGGCGCCCGGACCAGCCTCGATCATGTCCACAGTCTCCGCAGGCGGAGTCACGCTTGAATCTGCACCGATAACTGCCACAAAGATTTACATGAACCTCGGTGTCCCAGAGAAGATAGAAGAGTACAAGCATCTTCCGTTTGATGGAATCGGCCTTATGCGCATTGAATTCATCCTTGCCAGTCACATAGGCGATCACCCGGTTTACCTGCTTGAAACAGGCAGAGGCGACGAGTTTGTCAACAAGTTGGCTGATGGTGTGGCCACTGTGGCAAAGGCTATTCACCCTCGCCCCCTAGTTGTGCGGCTCAGCGACTTCAAAACCAATGAGTATCGTGAATTGAAGGGCGGCGACAAGTACGAGATCGTTGAGGCCAACCCAATGCTGGGCTGGCGAGGAGCGAGCCGTTACATTAGCCAGTGGTACGAGAAAGCATTCTTGCTCGAATGCAAAGCCATACGCAAGTGCCGAGAGGAATGGGGGCTAACAAACGTCTGGATCATGCTTCCAATGATTCGAACGCTTTGGGAAGCCAAAAAATGCCTCGACATCATGAAGAAGGAAGGCTTGGAACGCGGCAAAGACTTTCAAGTATGGTTCATGGCGGAAACGCCAGCCATCTGCATCATGGCCGACGAGTTCTCGAAGCTGTGCGACGGCTTCAGCATAGGCTCCAACGACTTAACCCAAGGCGTCTTGATGATTGACAGAGACTCGGAAAGGCTCGGTTTGATGGGTTATTTTGATGAACGTGACCCCGCGATCAAACGAATGATTGCACATTTGATCAAGGTTGCGCATCAAAAAGGAGTAACAGTGTCCATATGTGGTGAAGGGCCATCAAACCTGCCTGACTTTGCTGAATTTCTCGTGCGCAATGGCATTGACAGCATCTCTGTGAACAACGATGTTGTTGTCCGAACCCGCCAGTGGGTAGCCAGCCTTGAACAAAAGATACTGCTGGAACGTCTAAGCGAAATTAAAGAAAGCCTAGGACGACCATCAAAGAAGGTCAAGCCTGAGTCTGAATGGAACCCTGAATGGGAAGAGTAAACTGCTAAGCTGTTTCTTTCCGTCAGAGCCTGGTAGTGTTTCTTGAAGCCCTCTATCTTTGATTTCGAGGAAGCAAGAGTAAAGGAAGAAGTGAGAAAGCACAATGCCAAGCGGGTTCTTATCCAGCTGCCTGAGGGCTTGAAGCCTCAAGGTCCACGATTGGCAGAGGCAGTTGAGGAAACAGGCGCACAGGTCATCGTTTCAGCGGACCCTTGCTACGGCGCATGCGACTTGGCACTTGAAGAGGCAGACGACCTGAACGTTGACTTGGTTATTCATTTTGGACACAGCTCAATGCATAGAGGCAAACATGAACGTGTATCAGTGGTCTACATCGAAACCAAGGCGACTCTTCGTTTAGAGACTGCAGTGAAAAAGGCTCTGCCTCTTCTCAAAGCATGGAAACGCATCGGGCTTGTGACAACAGTTCAACATGTTGACCAATTGGATGAAGCCGAGAGGATGCTCTTGAAAGCTGGAAAAAGCGTTGCCGTCGGCGATGCTGGCAGACTTAAGTATGCAGGCCAAGTTATTGGGTGCGATTACAGCAACGCGGACGCCGTTGCAGAGGATGTGGACTGCTTTCTCTTTGCTGGTGGGGGCAGGTTTCACGCGATTGGTGTGGCTTTAGCCACGTCGAAACCCGTCGTTGTCGCTGATCCCTATGAGGAAAGAGCCTATTCAGTTGATTCTGAGGCTGAACGAATTAGGAAACAACGCTGGGCAAGCATTAGAGCGGCGGTTCACGGCGAACGTGTGGGCATTCTGGTTGGCTTAAAAAGCGGACAGAGACGACTTGAAAAAGCACTTCAAATCAGCAATAGACTGAAGAAGGCTGGAAAGAAATCTTATCTCTTAGCTATACGAGAAGTCACACCGGAGAGTTTGAGGGAGTTTCCAACTCTAGACGCTTATGTCAACACAGCGTGTCCGCGTATCAGCTTGGACGACGCATCAAGGTTTCATAAGCCGGTTCTGACCGTAAACGAAGCTTTGGTTGTAGCTGGAGAAATCACATGGGAACAACTGCTCAGAAAAGGCTGGTTCGAAGACTAGACTTGGAACGTGTCCTTCAACAAGTAGAGCCTTATCCGTCACCCAAGGCTCGTCTCGAGCAGTACACCATTCCCGTCGATGTTGCCTCGGAGATACTATTCATAGCTGCGTACGTTAATGACGATATTCTAGGCAAAACAGTTGTTGACCTTGGCTGTGGCACAGGCAGACTCGCCATAGGCGCCGCGTTCATAGGAGCAAGAGAAGTAGTAGGCGTTGACGTGGACGTCCTAGCTGTACGAAAAGCCAAGGAAGTCGCCGAGAAATTAAACGTAAAAGAGAGACTGAACTGGATAGTCGGCGACATCGGTGTATTGCGTGGCAAATCTGACACTGTTCTTCAGAACCCCCCTTTCGGTGTTCAGAGAAGAACAGCAGACAGGGAATTTCTTCTTAAGGCGTTGGAGCTAGCGCCCAGAATCTACTCGCTTCACAAAGGCGGAGAGAGCACTCGGGCTTTCATCAAAAGGTTTATTGAGTCGAAAGGGGGAAAGGTTACGAGCATATTTCAAATGAAGCTAGACATTCCGCGAATGTTTGAGTTTCACACCAAACGTAAACATGAGGTCGATGTGGATCTTTATCGAATTGAGGTTAAAGAGGAATAATCATGGCTTCACCACAAGCTAAACGCAAAAGCGGACAAATCGTAGTGCCAGGCGACCGGTTAGGCGTGATTGAAGAGTTTACGCCCGGACCCGGAACTTACGAATCCGAAGGCACGATTTATTCAGCTGCCACAGGCAGAGCACTCATGGATCTACTGAACAAACAGGTTACTGTTTATCCCAAAGCCCACATTAGCAGCGTGCCACACGTGGGCACGACGGTGACTGGCCAGGTTTCAGAGGTGCAGAACAAGCAGGCAACGATACGGATCTTTCAGGTGGGTGACCGCTCGTTAAGCGGGTTTTTCAGCGGTTTGCTGCACATAGGAGACGTTAGCCCCCGCTACGTAGAGAGCATGTATGACGTTTGCAAGGCGGGCGACATCGTCAGGGCAAGAGTGGTCAGCGACAAGAACAGAGTCTTCCACTTAACAACTAACGATAAGGACTTGGGCGTGGTTTACTCTTTCTGCTCACGCTGTGGACACCCACTGTCACAGAAGAGGTTTATCATGCGATGTCCAGAGTGTGGCAATTCTGAAAGAAGAAAAACTGCCGCCGACTACGACAAAGGTGAAATCTAGATGGAAATCAAGATTCTCCGCAAGACAACTGATGAAATGCGCGTCGAAATCGTTGGTGAAGGACACACATTTTGCAATCTCTTTGAGAAAGCCTTGCTTGAAGACCCGACTGTGGAGGTCGGCGGCTACAGCGTACAACATCCACTGGTGTCAAACCCCATAATGCACGTTCGAATGAAGGAGAAACGTAAACCAGAGAAGAGACCTGAAACCGCGTTGAAAGAAGCTGCTGAGAAGATACGACATCGCAACAAGGAATTCCGGGTCAGTTTTGAAAAAGCGCTTGAACAATGGCAGAAGAAATGACTCGCTCAACGCCTACATTGAAGAGTTACAATAGCTTTGAGGAGATTTTACTCGACAAGGATCTTGCTGGCTTAGGCGACTCCTACGTCAATTTTGTCTACTCTTTGGCTATGTCCCAAAGACACGGACATCCTATGGGCGCTAAAGTCAACAACCAAGTCCTTGCAAACGCTGTCGAAACGTCAGGGCTGCGCAAGCTACTTCCCCACCGAGTAGACAGGCATACCCGTGGAAACGCGGCTGAGGCGCTGCTTGTTTTCGCTTGGCTTCAGGACCTGCTTGAAATGGAAGACTGCATCAAAGCGTTGTCAGAAGGCGAAGACCTAGCTGAAGCGTTTGCTGCCCTTCTGCTGAAGATTATGCACAGACTCGGCGCATGCCATGAACATAAGTAAGCGTAAGAAAGCTGAGAAACGCGACATTCGTGAGGTCAAACCCGAGATTCGAGTCTTAGGCATAGACGACGGAGTGTTCACACCACACTCAGATGAAGTGGTTGACGTCGTAGGCGTGGTTTTTAGAGGCGGCCAATGGCTTGACGGCTTCATGCACACCACCGCAAGAGTAGACGGCATGGACGCCACCGAGAAGCTGTCACACATGATAACAGAGTCGCCGCACTACCGGCAACTGCGCGTAATCATGATTAACGGAGTGACACTTGCAGGCTTTAACGTCGTTGACATCGTGGAGCTTCATGAGAAAACGAAGCTACCCGTCATTGCGGTCACACGTGACAAACCAGACTTGAATGACATAAGGGAGGCATTGCAGCATCTGCCCGAGGCAGACAACAGGTGGAAAGTCATACAGAAGGCAGGCAAGGTCGTCAAGGCGCGCACTCGTGAAGGTGAGGAGCCCATCTATGTGCATGCAGTAGGACTTTCCAATGAGACCGTCAAACGCATATTGAAGAATACGTCAACTCGAAGCAACATTCCAGAGCCGTTGCGTGTAGCGCACATTATTGCTTCCGGACTTGGGCAACGGTAAGCACACGATCTTTGTGTCCGTTTAGCTTGTGGAAAATGGAAAAGGTTAAAAGACCCGGCATAAAGGAAGAACGCAATACTCTTAGAAAGTGAGGGCAGCAATCACATGGAGTTTTGTCCTAAGTGTGGAACAAGGCTTGTCCCTAAGAAAGGCAAAGAAGGAAAGAAAGCCAACATTGTAATGACCTGTACAAAATGCGGTTACAAGAAGCGACAACCCACAAAAGGACTGAAACCCGTTGCAAAAGTGATTGAACACAGCCCGCAGGAGACCATAGCCGTCATCAGCAAGGAAGAACAGAAACTGCGAGTTCTGCCCACAGTGCGAATCGAGTGCCCAAAATGCGGAAACAACCTAGCCTACGTATGGCAAGTGCAAACCAGAGGAAGCGACGAATCCTCAACCCAATTCTTCAGATGCACTAAATGCAGCCACACATTCAGAGAATACAGCTAGAGCGATTGAAAAAAGAAAATGCACTTGCTTCTGCATGCAAGGGGCTGTTCTGTTCTACACTAATCTCTGGCGGGTTCTTCGCGCGTATTCTTCCGCTTCTGCTCGCAACAAATCGACCTCAAGCTGCCGAGCTCTGCATGACATCATGGCTGCATAAGAGTCGGAATCATCAGTTTGTGCCTGAACGCCCAATACAGAAGCCTTGGTTGTCTGCAGTACAGCGCTGACCTTATTGAAGAACACGCTTGCGCCAGGCAACCTGAACAACTTCTGCTTCACTTTTGAGACTTCCATCCTTGTGTCACCCCCGTTTGTTTTCTTGGTCTACCCTTAAGTTAGGAAAAATACCTGGGTTTTTTTCCAACATGAAAGAGCCAAGAAACTGAGCCAAACCATGAAACGGCATTACCCAGCGGTCTTACTTCCAAAAAGAGACAACATCTAGCACATACAGGAGAATAAGCCATGAAAATTGCTTGAACTGGAAAGTCCGTTCCGAAACAGGCGACTCTATTTTTCCCTAATTTTCATAACTTGCTGATCAATGTATCTTTTGATTATGTCTTTTTCATAAGCTATACGTACTCTGGTTATCTTCCCTCCCCGACCCCGTTCCTCTGTGAAAATTCGTAGCTCAACGACACCACGACCTTCTAGCTCCGAAAGGCCCGTTCCACGGTGTGCTTGCGTACCATAAACGCTAGATTTTGAAACCCCTGCATTTTTCACGATTTGCATGAGGGTTCTCCAGCCTGACTTGTCCAGAGTCAGCCTCTTTCTCATGTAATCTTCTACAAAGCTTTTAGTCAGATACTCGAACACTCTTTGCGCATTATTTGCGTTAAACTCGAATTTGCCCGTTGGATAGATCGTAATTGCCGCTGGTTCGGGTTGACATACCTTGAATCGCCCAAGTTCGTCAACATAAACTATTCTGGGACTCAGGTGGACAATTCCACCTTCCGCTGTTGTTGCCAAGATTTTAATTGATTCAAGCTTGTGGGGCTCAAGACGTTTGCCCTTTAAGTCAACAGTGCCGTCGTCCCACTTGTAATCGGGAACAGCTTCAGTTATCTTGAGATTTGAGGGCGCCATGCTCTCTATCCTTACCAGCAACCCTGGTTCACTGGCAACGTTTGCTAAATCAAGCCGAATTTCAAACACCTCTCCAACCGTTACTTCATCGGGCACAGCTAAGTGTGCTTGGATGTTGGCGTGCTCAAACTTTTCCAAGCCGACGGGTTCTTCATGGGTTGGGCTGGGAACCGAGATGATGGACGTGCTGGATGCAATGGACGGAGCCCTCAACGCTTGGTTTAGCGAGAGTGCAAACTCGCGTTTTTCTCGAACCATTGCCAAGACCTTGAGAACTTCGTCTCTTTTGCCTCTATACCCCGCTTTTTCATAAAGGTGCACTGAGCGTTCCAAGTATTTCTCCGCGAACTGATAGAATTGAACCTTCTTCTCATGGGCTATCTCAGTTTCAGCAGAACTCATGTGCATAAACGCGTCGAGCAAGGCTTCGTTCGCATTGACCCATGCTGATGCTTTTTCAAACCCTGCTTTCAGGTAATAATTAGCTGAACTTTCCATGTTTTGTTTGGCAGTCGAGTAGAACGCCAAGTCTCCAGTCACCTCGAATTGTGTTCCCGCCTCAGCCGCTTTGCAGAATGCGCTGTTTCCCAGCGCCAGCAGACTTGCTTTCTCTTTGGAGCTATGCTCTTTCGCCTTTAGAAAGAGCTCAGAACTCTGAGAGAAGAATTCAGGCGAAACTTTTCGCTCGCCTAGTTTCATTTTCTCCCACGCTTGACAAGAGTAAACTATTGGAAGTAGCTCTTCGCGTTCCCAATCAGTTGCCTGCGCCTCCATGACTCTCTGAAAAGCTTCTGCCGCCAGTCCGTACTTCTCTGCACTTTGCCAAGAGTCGCCTTCCCCGTTGAGGATTCTGCCCTCTTCAAGCAGAATTCTCCCAAAACAATATTCCCGCCTAAGATCAGAGACTTTGCTTAACTCAGTGGCTTTGTCTCTTTCAGCCAAACCTTGGATTCTAGGGATAGCTGCCTCAAGGGACTGCTTGGCCTTAATGAAGAGTCTGGCGGCTTCTTTGAAGGCACTTATAGCTTCGGTGTTCCGTTCTTTTCTGCTCAGATCTTCGCCGTTCTCTAAATGCGCCCAGGCAGAATAGTTTGGGGCAAGATAGCGCCAAGATTTTGACGACTTGCACAGGTCAGACGCCTTTCGGTATCGCGCTTTCGAAAGCGCATAGTCCTCAACACCATGATAGTGTCTTCCTTCTTCGATTTCTTTCCAAGCCTGCATGTAAAAGGCATGGTCCAGATAGAACTCCTTTAACGGAATTACCCCGTCTGCGGCGGCCCGATATCTTTCGGAGGCGGACTCAAAGCTCTTTGCTGCTGTCAGATAGTCGCCTAATTTGTCGTAGTTCATGGCTATTTGCCACTGGGCTTCAGCGACTCTGCCTGGCCAGCCGGCTTTGCTGTAGGCCTCGACAGCGCCTTCATGCACTCGAATTGCCTTTCTGAGACAGCCAACATCTGCAGTTAACGAGTAAAGTTGTCTCAGGATTCTTGCGTAGTTGTCTTGGTACTTTCCAACTGTAACATAGAGACTTGCTTTAGGTGAAAGTCGTAGGCGTTTAGAACAAGCCTCCAAACTATTCTCCATATTCTCAACGGCTTTCCCCAAGAGTTCACGCTTCTTGGAAGCGTCACCCTCAATATTAGCTAGCTCTGAGTTTAGAAGTGCCAGGTAGTTTCTGAAAACTCCACGGTTCCAATAGTCAAAAGGGAGGGCCTTTTCGGTTATCTTCACGCTTTCTTCTCTATGTTTCAAGGACTTCTCAAGGAGTTGTTTCTTCTTGTCCATATTGGTCTCGATCGTGGCCAAGTAATAGAGAGCTTTGCTAAGGCCATGGTAAACGCCCCAATCTGGTCTGGGAAATTGACCGGATCGCTCAGCGTAGGTCAAGATCTGTTGGCCGACATGAACCGCATTCTCCAAAAGTGCGTGTCTTCTCTGAGGATCGGTCTCCTCCTGAGCAAGAGAGGAATAACTATCTGGCAGTATTCCGAAACTTACAGGAACAAATGAGAAAATTCGAAAGTACCGCAATGCATCTTCTTCATATGCAATGGCCTTTCTGAACAATTCCTTCCTCTTATCTGGGTCTTGTTCTAACAAGCACTTCCAATAAAGACCGTAAGCTAAACAATGCGCTGCATGACCTTTCAGATAGTTATCTCTGAGTTTCTGAGCTAGATGCATTGAATCTTCGAAGCACTTTAGAGAGTCTTCAAGGTTTCCGGTCCAATCAGCAGTTGATATCCCACACCAAATGTTTGCCAAACAACTAAGACGGAGGTCACCGGTCTTCCTGCATAGCTCAACTGCTTTCTTCAGGTAGTTCCAACCTTTTTGGCCAAATTCCTTTTTGTTTTCTTCTGATTCACAAATGTGTCGTGCGGTCTCGTAGAGTTTGCCGGTCAGAGAATAGGCTTTGGCGACCTCGTTGTCATCTTTCATTTCAGAGAATGTAGCAATTGCTTTTTCCCCAAGTCTCAGAGTTTCACGTATCATTCTCTCTCGCTTGGAGTAATCCCACTCAAGTGTGCATCTGTCACTGTCACTTTCGCACAGGCACATGACAAGTTCGTTATAGGCTTTTCCCAATCCAATCGGGTCTCCAGCTTTCCCAAAAAACTTGGAAACCCTCATTTTGAGCGCATTGAACGCCTCTAATGCTTCCCTCTTTTTGTCCGGTGATGAAGCAAGCCAAAACCTGGCATAAGAGGCCATACCAAGACATTTACATACTCTCGCTTCATTTCCCCCAATTTTTTCGTAAGTGTTTGCTGCATTATCGTAAGCTTCAGCAGCCAGCCTAAGACGCTCCACAAAGCTTCTAGGAGTACCTGCCTGCATCGCTGCCAAGCGATAACATAGACCAATCGTTTCGTAGAGCTCGCTTGTTCTTAGAAAGTCACCATACTCCCGGCTGACGTCTGAGCCCTTTATGTACAATTCCGCTGCGCTTGCCCACTCATAGGCATCCCTCTGTCGCTTGGCCTCTGATACGATGTCGTTCAGACTTAGGTTTCTGGGCATCGCTATCAGAATAATATAAGATAAAACCAACTGTTAAAAAGAGTTTGCAAAGTGAAATTCCCGTAGCTGGAACGCATGAGAAGTAAAGCTGTGGGCAAGATTCAAAAGCATAAAGAACACGAAGAAGAAGCTACTGAATGACTGAAAGGGAGGTGAATTTGGAATGGGTTATGAAGCCGCTGGAAGAAAAATAGATGAATTATTGGAGCAACTCGATGAAGAAAACCTCTCTGAAAAGGCAAAAAAACTTAAGAAAAAGGTAAAAGAAATTGTCGACTAGCCACCGTCAATTATGGAGACCGTATAGAAGCCATTATCTAAAAGCACACAACAATGTTTAACCGACTCTCAACTTCTACCCAAGCAACATGTTGTTGTGTACAGTGACTTCGAAAACAGCACACGGCCGTCGTATTATTGTGTTTTCGGCATCACCAAGTCGGCGATGTCTACTCCATGACGGAAGATCTGCCTTATCGCGGTTGCAGCTACCAGCAGTTGAGGCGCGATATTCGAATAACTCTTGTGGAGAGTGGCCTCTATTTCATTCACCAAATCCTCAACATTACTTCTCTCGTTCCTTAACGCCTCAGCCAAGCCAATGTCGCGCGTAAACATTGCCTTCAAAGCATTCTCATGAGTGTCAAACGCCGCTTTGTGCAAGCGTAGGAGCAGCTGAGACAAGTCCTTAGCGACTTTCGAGGTTTTCATGTCGATAGTCGCCTCAGCCAATCTCACCGACTGATCACCGATAGCTTCAACTAAGCTCGCAGTCAAGCGATAGTCTAAGCAGTCTATTGGCAAGATGCCAAGCTTCTCACTTAATCCAGGGTTCTGAATAACTGTCCTGAGAATGCGCACCAAGAGAAAGTACAGTCGATTGACTTCGATGTCACGCGACACCACATTTTTGGCCAGATGAGCGTCACTCTCAACAAGAGCCGTGACAGCATCACGATGCATGCCCGACGCGATTGAATGCTCTCTCTGCAGAATTTTATCCGGTGGAAAAGCCGAAGGTTCCAGCAAGCACTGCATAACAATCTTAGAGTAGTCTTCTTCAATGATCTCTAGGCCAATCAAACGACTCGAAGACTGCTTAATACGCCCGCGATCATCTGAGCTAATTCTATCTTTCGCCTCAACGCGGATAATGTCATAGCCAAGCAGATACTTGCCCATGACCTCACGATCAAGTAGAGGCGAAGGTTTGATAACTGCGACTTCGGGCACGTGCTCAACATTATATTTAGCGTTGAGAATGAGGCGCCCGTCAACAGCCTCAGTAAGCTCTACCGACGAGCTTTTTTTCAACCCGACGCGCGTGGCCCAATTCTTGGGCAGGCACACGAAGAACGTGCCCCCTCCGGTGCGTTGAACCTTCCTAAGTTCCATGGCGATCCCCAAATCGACATATGTATTGATATAAATAAAGTGTTTGCAGTTGGAAGTGTTATAACTCGCGCTCGGAAATTCCTATACTTTGTGGAAAAGCTATATGGCAAATTGGGAAACCTATCATGAGACAACCCGAGAGGACCATTGTGGGCATCGGTCTCGCAGCAACTCTCTCGAACCCCGACCACCGGGTGACCACTGTTCAAGTATCAAAACTGGCGACTCAAGAATTCTTTTCGCCCAAGTCATCATCAAATCCTCACTGCGCACGAGTTTGACGCCGCAACGGCAGCGTTAACGAGCCTTCTGCACCTAAGGCGAAAGATAGAATTGTTAGGAGACACAAGGGAAGGTTTAATTGCGATGCCTAAGCGGAGAGGTTGGAGGACACTTAGTGAGCGAGCGACTGCACCGGGCTGTCTCATTCACAATACAGTCAGGTTATCAGCTCGACGGCGAAGCCTTCACTTTCCTTGAGACCTTATCGAAAACTGAAGATCCCGTTGCGCTAATGGAAAAAGTGACAAAGAGGATCGACGAAGCCGAACAAAAGCCTCTGTTCATAACTCGAAATCTCATCGAAGAAACCGTCACAAAGACGCCAGACACCCAGCTGGAAACAGCTGAGCAATTGGCTCCTGAACCTCCGCCTTTCTTCGAATCGAGAAGCGAAGCTTTCAGACCACCTGCAATGGACATTGCCTCCGACATCAAAGTGCTCGAAGATCCTACGCTCACGATGGACACGGTTGGATCAATGGAGGAATATCAAGAGTACTTCGTGGATCGCTTTAGGCGCCTGCAAAGATTCTTGAGGCAAAGGATGGACGCCAGAGATGCCTCCACAATTTCCGAAGCCCTAAAGGCTCCAGTCAACGCCAAAATCAAAGTCATAGGAATGCTTACAGAGAGACGCGAGTCCAAACAACGAGCCTTCTTGCGCCTCGAAGACATGGACTCTACTGTCACGGTAATGGTTTATCCAGACCTTGAGGGTTCAGTTCGCGAGCGAGTTCAAGCGTTACTCCTAGATCAAGTTGTGTGCATTAACGCAATCAAAGCGAAAAACGATCTACTCATCCTTGAAGACGTGCTTTTCCCAGACGTGCCTCAAAAGGCTCCCAACAAGGCAAAAGAGCCAGTCTACGCCGCGCTGATATCAGATTTACACGTTGGAAGCAAATTGTTCATGCGCGCTGAGTTCAACCGGTTTCTAATGTGGTTAAACGGGAAACTCGGAGATGAGCGTTGGCGAGAGATAGCCGGGCAAGTCAAATACGTGGTAATTGCAGGAGACCTAGTCGACGGTATAGGCATATACCCCAAACAGACCAAGGAACTTGCGATTAAGAACATACACCGTCAATATGCTGCAGTGGCCAAATACGTTGAGCATATCCCAGACTACATCGAACTCGTGATTACTCCAGGAAACCACGATGCCTCCCGGAAGGCGCTACCCCAACCAGCTCTTCCTAAAGAATATGCTGAACCAGTGTATGAGGCAAGACACGTAACCTCACTCGGAAATCCCTGCACTTTAAGCCTTCATGGCGTTGAAATGTTGACCTACCATGGGCGAAGTTTGGACGACGTTATTGCCAACACGCCCAACGCAAGCTTCAATGCACCAGAAGAAGCTATGAAACTGCTCCTTCGAGGAAGACACTTGGCACCAATATATGGTCAGCGCACGCCCATTGCACCAGGGAAACGCGACTTTTTAGTCATTGAGCGAATTCCCGACATTTTTCATGCGGGACACGTTCACGTGCAAGGCTACAGCAGATACCGGGGTGTACTCGTAGTAAACTCAGGAGCTTGGCAAAAGCAAACCGAATACATGAGCAAGCTTGGTTTGAACCCAACCCCCGGAATCATCCCCGTAGTCAACCTTCAAACTCTACAAGTGGCAACACTAAATTTCAATGCAGCATAAACCCAGACTTCGTGACCCTTTGCCCTTCAACGTCTGCTTCTCGAAACCAGAGTCGCAAGCTTTGGAGAGTACGTCATAAGCTGGCCTAGTCTCTCGTCATCGGAGTACACATTTCTGAAGAGAGCGGGAGTGATGCTTAGTCGTATTTTCTTGGTTCGCCCATAGCGACCCATGTTGACTACCTGCGTGTTAAGCAAGCCAATCACATCCAGTTCATTGATCAAGCCGCTGACCCTTCTCTGCGTCAACGGAGATATTCCTGCTTGTTCGCAGAGTTCACTGTAGACTTCGTATATATTGCCGGTGACGCAGCCTTCCGAGGCCTGTACCTTAAACAGAAGATAAACACTGCACAAGACCAGCTTTGAGTGGAGAGGCAGGTTCCGGAGGGCCTCTGTCATACGATCGTGTTCTATACGCTTCTCAGCCTGCCTTATGTGGCCCTCGAGGAGTTGTGGCGCTCCTTCACGTTCAGCCAGCTCCCCAGCGACTCGGAGAAGATCAAGCGCGCGTCTGGCGTCCCCGTGTTCAGCTGCTGCCAAGGCGGCACACAGACCTACGGCTCCTTCTGATAGCACATGTTCATGAAAGGCAAGCTTTGCCCGGTCGAGTAAGATGTCCAGAAGCTCAGCGGCGTTGTATGGTTTAAAAACGATCTCTTCTTCGCTGAGCGAGCTCAAGACCCGCGGGTCCAAGAATTCCTTAAACGTGAGGTCGTTGGAAATGCCAACCAGTGTTGTTTTAGCATGTCGTAGGGTTTCATTTATGCGGGTCAACTCGTACAGGATGACATCGCCTCTCTGTTTTATCAAAGCGTCAACCTCATCCAACACGGCGATAAAGACCCCTCGGTGAGCATCCAAGCCTCTGTGTAAACGATCAAAAACCTCGCCCAACGCCAAGCCTGTGAAAGGAACGCGTACACCAATTGCGTCACAGAGACCAGACAACACGCGATACTCGGTGCCTGCGATTCTGCAGTTCACGTAGCAAACGTTTACAGGAAGATTGAGCTGAGCCGCTTTTTGAGACAATTTGTTCAGCACGAATTTCATGACAGCCGTCTTGCCCGTGCCCGTTTTGCCGTAGACAAAGATGTTCGAGCATCGTTCACCTTTGAGGACAGGGGTCACGGTCTCGCCCAAAAAACGAACCTGCGCTTCGCGGTGAGGCAGTGTTTCCGGCACGTAATCGTGTCGGAGCACCTCTCTGTTTTCCAGAATCTGCTTTCCATTCAGAAAACCGTCGAACACGCAACTGAGAACGTCTGTGTTATTCAAGTAGGCCCTTCCTCTCTCCAGTTTTATCGAAGCCCAGTCAGAGAATGCTGAAGCACGCATAAGTACTGCAGTACAAAAAAATAGATACAAAGCTGAAACTCCAGATGCCCAGTTGATCAGCGCCGCTCGCGTCGAAGAGTGGGAAGATACCCAGACACCCCTTGTTTTCCCTTGGACAAAAGAAGCGGGAACGTGATTACTACGAGGATCGGCGCATCCATAGTGAAGAAAAATTCACTAACATCAAAGCACAAAGCCTCGCGTGCTGAGTCGTCGCCGACACAATGAAGGGTTGCATAGGAAATTGAGGGGTGGGAGCGAGAACAACTCTCTGGTAGCTTGACCGTTAACTGCGACACAAGTTTCCTGCCAGTTGCGTCCAGTGAACGAAACACGGTCTCGGTACGACGAAAGTCAGCGTTTGTCGAAGTTCCCGAATGCGGCGAGTTTCACGCCTCGTTGCAAAATAGGAATAACCCCTAAGTTTCCACTGGAGGAACAGGCTGAGAACGAACCAATTTGTACTCAAGCCACTACGTCGCCAGTGAACACTGTGAAAGCACACAACTCTAATAATGTGTTCTTTTGTTCTTTCGGGCATCAAACAGCTCTTTTCGCCTCGGCGCATTCACCATAAACCCTATAACTCGTGAGGTGTTAATCCGTTAAGCAAATTGTGATTTAGATGCCTGCAAAGAAAATGCGAGTGGAAGTCTTCGACGGAGGCGGAAATCGTTACACCGTAACCTTTGACGGCCAGGTCACTCGGGAGAAGGCACTGCGCCTTCTAGACATCGTTGAACTGCTCGGTGGCATGCCCGGAGTGAATCCCCAAGAGAGTGTGCCGACCTCCGAGTTGCCTAAACTGGAGAAGATGCGCCTTGTCGTAGAGAAGCATTTTCCGATTGTGTGGTTTGCCGCAAAGGATGTCCAGAACGTTTACGAGCAAGAGATGAAAGAACCCGTAGCCTTGAGCATGGTTTCCACGTATTTGACTAGGTTGGCGGGCAGAGGCTTTCTAATGAAGGCCGGCGTTTCCAACGGCAAACGTTACCGGCTCGGCGCTCCTAGGACAGAGAGCCAGCTTAATCTCGCAAAAGATAATAAATGAACGCACAGTTTTCTTAAGGCAGGCGAGCTTAACTCTACGAATCTACCTTGCCATGTATGGATGGATCCTTCGTGCTGAGCAGAATGAGTGAAGACTTCGCAGAAATGCAACGACGTCTCAGTCTCTATGTGGAGAAGGGAAGCGTTGCAGGGTGCACGGACGCAAAGGCGGAGCCAGTTATTGCCATAAAAGCGGACAGATCTAATATTCAACCACTGCCAAAAATGGGAAAGTTTGATGGCCATTTCCTAGCGGTAGACTGCTCCACCCGGACCCTCAAGAGAGCGAATAATTGGGGAGTATACCTTATGAGGGCAGCATATGCCGTAGTAAAGGATCGTGTTGTCGACTGGGACTTCAAAGAAAGAATGTGCACTGCAATAGGAGACGCATATACTCGTAGTAACCTTCTCACAGATGTGAGAATCGAGCTGGAGAGCCAAATGGCGCTTGACCTTTTGCACCAGAAAGACAGGTCATTTTACTACGAGGATACGTATCCTCGTAGTAGCTACCTCTTGCTTGACGGGGGAGGATATTTCGGCGGCGACAGAAAATTTCGAGTAACACTTTATGACGAGTGCGAGAAAGCCGAAATCAACCTCTTGGCCGTCTGCAAGAACTCTCCGTCGCTTCGAGACGAAAAGGGGCGGGATCTTATAGCTACTACGAGTACACTCTCTCCCTACGACACTTGGGTGTGCCATCCCATAAGAGAAGCGGACAAAGACAAGAGCTTGTACGGCGACATTTCTCTTGTTAAGTTGAGTAGAGATAGTCCGCGCGTTTTTCGCTGCGATATCATGGAATATCTGACAGAAAGGGGAATCAGTGAGGTGTTGGCTCCACTCACTACGGTGGCGGAGGATCCTAGAGCCCTTGGATATCCCATTCCACTCTTTCTCGCTCACGAGTTCTCGGGGCCTTCAGACCCGATGCTTCTCTCATACCTTGATGAAGTCGAAACCTCACTTACCGAGGCAGGATTGCTGGACACGCTTCGGCGAGAGGAATACACATGCAGTTTTGCAGATGAACTTCATGGCGTGAAATACCCATTCAAGAGGGAGATGATTGCTGACTATGTCTGAGCCAATCGCGTTCGTGTGTGGAACTAAAGGAGATTCTGTTTCCTTCTTCCTTAATCAGGGCATCAACCTTTCGTTCGGGCAGATTGTGCGTATAGATTCTGGGGAAAGAAGCTTTTATGCAAGAGTTGTTAACGCTGAGAGCAAATCCACTCTCGACACTATAGAGCAACTACGTGAAGCGCAGGGAAAGGAAGCCTTCGGTCCATACTCGTCTTTTCGGTGCGTTGAAGCCATCTTGTTTCTGGAGAGGCGAGGAAGCCGGGCGCGCTCTCCAACGTTCAACCCTAACTACAGGGACAGGGTCTTCGCCGCTGATGGGGAGGACTGCAAGATTCTAAGGCTTTCAGGGGAGTTAGAGGTTGGTAGCCTGCGCTCTGGCGAGCAATTGCTCGGATCGGCTGGAATCAACATTGAAGCTATACCCTTAATGATGGGCATGTTCGGGATGACTGGCTCCGGAAAAACAAACACGGAACTGATGTTAAACGCCCAGATAATTGATAATAGCCCCAAGACCGTGGCGCTCATCTTCGACTTCGCTGGGCAACTGCTTGAAGGCAAGGGAATCAAGCCTCAAAAGGGCCTGAGAGACCACCCCTTGTTCCACAGCAAGGTCCAGTATTATTCCGCTCGAGACGGCAAGATGTCTGTCGGTTTGTACACAATCACGCCTGAAAAACTCATCACGCTTTTCCCTGACATAGGCTTGCCACAGTTTAGGTTAGCCCGCAAGCTTTTCAGGAAACTTGGCAAAACGTGGATCGAGGATTCGCGTGAAGCTTACGGTGCCGAAGGCTATCAAGGAGTCGGGCGTCTGGCAGACTACAAAATGAAGCATGTAGTTGAAGCTTTGATGCTGAAGGTGTCGTCATTGTCTCACGATCTTTTCCCGTCTTCAGATTATAGTTTCATTGATAGCATCACTCAGAACGTTTGCAGAGGAATAACCTGCCTAGTCGACATATCAGGGATTAGCTCAGATGAGCAGAACAAGATCACATGCCTTACTGCATCGGCAGTGGCGCAGCACTATAAACGCATCTGGGAAGAAAACTACGAGGACTGGAAGGAGCTACCCACTCTTCTCATAACTTTGGAGGAAGCGCACGAATTCCTTGATCCAAACAAGCCCAAGACAATCTTCTCCGACATAGCCTTAACATACCGAAAATACCGTGTGGGACTCAACGCCGTCACACCCAGACCCTCGAGAATCAACTTCGATGTTTTCGCTGAACTGTGGACAAAGGTGCTTATGAAAACCGAGTTGCGCAAGGATCGCGTCTACTTGACTGAGAACACGCCGTATTTGGAATACAGCGACACAGAGATCAAAATGCTCGACGTTGGAGAGGCTCTGCTGATATCAGAGCCAAAAATCAGATTTGCTGTTCCCGTGAAGGTCACGCATTTCCCCGAATATCTTGAGAAGAAAGGAGCAGCGGATTACGGACTGCAGGCGTCAAAGGCTCACGCAGACATGGATGAAAAGCTTAGGCGTCTTCGAGAGGCTGGCGGAAGCGCAGTGCAGGAAGGCTCAGCTAGGCTTTAGCTTCGCTTTTCTTCAACATTCTCAGCATTTCCTCTTTTACTCGATATGCGTAGGGGGTTTTAGCATCTCGGCGCTCCAAGTAACCGCCTTCATAAAGCTTCTTCATCAACCTGGCGGTGTGCTCTCTGGTCAATCTTATGATTTCTTGTACCTCGGGCGCTGTTCTTTCGCCGGAAGGCGAGGTCGCGATGAACTCTAGCACACGAAGCTCCGTGTCAGTCAACGGCGCGAGAGCTTGTTCCCGTTTCAAAGGAATAGCCGCTTCGATTTGGGACTCGGTTACGGATATTGCACGTTTCTTCCACTCTTCTTGCGCTCTTGCCAAACCTTCGACTTTCTCTGTCAAGCCACTCAAGACGGTCTTCACTGATTCGACCTCTGGAAGCGTCTGCACTTTTGAACTGAGTTCTCCTAGGCCTGTGGTGATGCGGTCTTCTTGCTCATCAAGTCGTCGAGAAAGCTTCTCGCCCCTAGCCGCTTGAACCTCAATCTTCTGCATGGCTACACCTACCTCCTCCTCTTGCCTGCTGAGCTGCTTGTCGAAGCTGATCACTATGTCGCTCACAGTGTTCTTAGCCTCCTCATATGCCTTGGAAGCCTGCCTGACTCGCTTGTAGTATAACAGAGTCGAGGCCATTGTGAGAAAGATGAAAAAGACTGTGAAGATGAAAAGAGGCTCAGCAACTAACAACGTCTGTCTCGGAAAAGGGAACATTCCAACCGCGCCGTGATATGACTGTGATTCCAGATACCCCTGAAACATCACAGCAACATCACAAACCAGGCCAAGCGTCTGTGACATCACACATCACGCACAACAATACATCTCCATTGCGAGTTAAGGTTTTCGCTAAAAGAATCATCTGAGCAACATTCCGAGAACACGGCTGCGATGGAAACCTGAGCCATGATGTGATTTGTGATATCACGTTTTTGACAGAGACCTCGGACTGGACAGTTTTTCAAGCGTGACTTCCAGTTCTTCTCGCAGCATGTTCACAATTCTCAACTGTTCGGTGGCAAGATTGTTGCCTGTTAAAATGTCTTGATAGGCGCTGACGTATTCTTTGAGTTTGCTGGCAATCTCTAGGTAGGGGTCTAGCCTTGTGTCTTCAAACACTCCGAGGTATCCAAGGAGAATGATGGTGTAGATTGACTGGATTATGTTCTTTCTGGCCTGCTTCAACGTATGATTAAAGGCTCCACGGCTTATTCCTGCCTTCGATAGGCGTAAAAGGGCTTTTTCCTCGTTCGTTAAGGATTTTCCTGCAATATTTGGACCTAGAAAGTCAATTGCAAGCGTCTCTAGCTGAGTTTTTGTCAAATGACTATTCTTTATGAGTATTTTGATTACCGGGTCATTCGTTGAGCCGATAAGCCACTTTTGAACGATCTCTTTAAACGACATTCGGGCAACCGCCAACACAGCTTGCGAGGATACAGTTCTGTATACGGGGCGACGGAAAAAAATTGCGGTTCTGCCATTACAAATGTAAAGGTTCTATGCAAAGACAACATACTTCGTAGAGAGGCAGGTGGCTGAAACATTACGAGGTCGTGCTTGAAAAAGCTGTTTACTACCGCACGCCATTGGGAAACAGCGTAGCTCGAAGGCACAACTTGTGCTTGACGGGAAATTCCCACCGCTACCAGTCTTCTGTCACTTAAGAGCCGTGGCAACGCGACCATTAACTTTACGACGTGATATCACACATCACACGGTTGCCAATAGATGGTTTCACGAAGTGGTTAGCGTGTGAGAGCGTGTGATACGTATGTGATTTGAGCGGTTGAAGTATAGCAGGTTTTTGCGGTCTCTGTTTGTCATCGTTGATGATGCGCTTGCGTTGCTGAAGGCTTCAGGTGAACTGCAAGATTGGAGACTCGGTTACGCAAAGGGACTTGCCTCTAGGCAGTTTAACCTCAGTAGCATCGCGGGGGAAAGGGCCAATCTTGCGGTTAGGGTCTGTGATTTCGTGTGACCTTTGTTTCATGTTGCTTACGGAGGACAATAAGGATGATGTGATCTGGTGATGTCACATGACCGTGTGATTGCGTGTGATGTTACGGATCACGGCATGGGCTTTAGAGTTTCTCGGCTTCTTCTCGCAGTTGGTCGAAAACCTCTGGGCGTAGGTCGCGAAGAGTCGGAACCCAAGCTTGAACGCGGTTTATGTCAGAGTAGTCTATTGTCGCAGTAGTCATGTCGTCCACGTCGTACTTGGCCCGTGCGATGAGGCTTCCACTTGGAGCTATGATTCGGCTTCCACCCCAAAACTGCAGTCCGTCTTCGATGCCTGCGAGGTTCGCGAAGGCTAGAAACACGCTGTTTTCCATGGCTCTCGCAGCAGTTAACGTCTCGAAGAATCCTCGACGAACAGATGGCGATGCTGATATGCATACAATGATGTTTGCTCCTTTCAAACTGAGCAATCGGGTGACTTCGGGGAAATATATGTCGTAGCAGATGATCATGCCAATGTTTCCGGCATCCGTTGGAAATACAGACGCCTGATATCCTGGGCGGAAGTAGCGTTTCTCCTCGAATACGCTGTGCGTGGGCAAGTGCATTTTCTGGTATTTGCCAATGTAGCCTCTTGGTCCAACTAGAACAGCGGAATTGTGCAGGACGGCGCGGGCCTTGGCGCTTCTCTCAATCATCCCAAAAACTAAGTATATGTCCTCTTTCGCTGCGATCTTCTCAATTTCGTGCACCGATGGACCGTTGGGCACTGGTTCAGCCAGCTCGTATGCTCTGTCTCTAACAACGTATCCAGTGAGAGCGAGTTCTGGAAAGGCAATCAAATCTGCCTTATTCTTTTTGGCTTTGCGGATCAGCTTCTTCATGGTTTCCATGTTGCGCTGCTTGTCTCCGACATGGCAAGACATTTGCCCTAGCGCAATTGTGATCTTGTCACTCATCCTCTCTTTCTCTCCGTTCTTTTCCTTTGGTCAGGTTGAGTATATGGTAGCCTGAAGTCTGCTCCCACTGTTCTGTATTGCATCTTCATGGTTAAAGGTGCTCGCCTCTTGTGTTCCATGGACAGCCAACGCGTCTTAATGTCTTCAACGCGTTTCGGCGACAGGTTTAGTTGCTTAGCGATTTCTTCAGCACTCATGAAATTCTCAAGTCCGAACAGGATTAGATCCAATGTCTCGTATTTAATGCCAAGTTCTTCCTCTGCAAGTTGCTCTGGCCAGAGTTTGGGGGTCGAAGGTTTTGCCACGATTTCAGCTGGGACTCCTATGTACGCGGCGAGTTGCCTAACTTGGGTTTTGTACAGGTCCATTAAGGGTGAAATGTCGGCTGCCACATCGCCCCATTTCGTGAAGTAGCCCATCATGGTTTCGGATTTGTCAGATGGTCCTACCACAATTCGGTTTTGATGGTTAGCATGGTAGTAGACGCATATGGCGCGGGCTCTTGCCTTGATGTTTCCTTTGCTTACCAGATCCTTTGGGTCAAATGCTTGGATCGCCTTGTAATACGCTTCGAGTATGCCCGTGATGTCAAGACGTTCGAGAACGAAGCCGAACTTCTTGGCCAGCATCTTGGAGTGCTTAAAGTCAAGCTCTTCTCCCGTTTCCCTTTCAGGCATGTAGAGCGCTAGCACGCTGGGGCCTCCTATGGACATGGCTGAGAGTGCAGCTATCGTTGAGCTGTCTATTCCACCCGAGAGTGCCAGAACTATTCCCTTAGCGCCGACCTTTTGAACGTAATCTTTTATGAAACGTTCAAGGCGGACTGTGGTTGTTTGCAAGTCGAGTTTGAGAACTTGTTTTGTCAGCATCATGTTGAACCGTTTCCTGAAGACACGCTGTCCGTGAACAATGAGTATGCTGGGTTAGTGCGCAAATATTTAAGTTGTGATGCGCATGAAGATTGGGTTCAGAACAGTTTATTTCAACACCAAGGAGAGTGCCAGAGTGGGTAGACGACGGAGAAAGGTTGTTCGAATTCCAAAGAAGAGGTTGCCCAAGGTTTTTACTTGCCCTCGATGTGGCAAAGAAGCAATTCGAGTTGAGCTCTTGAAGAGTGAGCAGCGCGCTATTCTTCGCTGTGGAAGTTGCCAACTCAGAAGCGAAATGCCTATGAAACCAGCATACGGCGACGTAGACGTATACAGCGCGTTTATGGATCAGTGGTACTCCGGAAAAGCAACGATAGTGACACCTTCCGCCACTGAATCCAAGCCGGGAAAAACATGACTGGGCGTGTCGAAAGATACCTGCTTAACAAGATACGACAGGATGAGGCAGTTCACCTAACCCTCTTAGACCCTGAGAAGGCGCCGCCAGACATTGCAGCAAAAACTGCCCGCGAGGCGGAGAAGGACAAGACAGCGGCGATCATGGTTGGCGGTTCAACTGTTACATCAACGCAGCTTCTTGAAGCGACAGTGAAAGCCATCAAAAAAGCTGTCAAAATACCTGTGATCCTATTTCCAAACAATATTACTGGCATCTGTCCACATGCCGACGCTATATGGTTTATGTCGCTGATCAACTCGTCAGATCCCTATTTCATTGTGGGCGCACATGTCTTAGGAGCGCCGTTAGTCAAGAAGTTCGGCTTGGAGCCATTACCCTTAGGCTACATTATCGTTGGCGAAGGCGGGGCAGCCAGCCTCATTGGGCGCGCGTTTCCCATACCTTTTGACAAGCCTGAGCTTGCAGTTGCACACGCTTTGGCAGCTGAGTATCTCGGAATGCGCTTTGTCTATCTGGAGGCGGGTTCGGGAGTGAAGAAACCTGTGCCACCAAATATGATTAGGATGGTTAAGGACGCGGTCAAGGTTCCTTTGATTGTTGGAGGAGGTATAAGAAGCGGCCAACACGCTAAAGAAGCTGTGAGGGCTGGAGCTGATATGATTGTCACTGGAAACATCACAGAGGAAGGCAGCACACTGATCAGGCTGAAGGAGTTAATCAGTAGCGCAAGAAGCGAATAGCGTCACGGCTACGAGTTGGGGGCACGCTTTGAGCATAAAGATGAGCAGAGAGTACCGAGAGTACGCGACGTCTCTGGAAGCCAAGCTTAATCAACTCTTTGAAATTGCCGAGAAAGCACGAGAGAAGCATCTTGACCCCGTCGCTCGACCTGAAATTGACATCGCAAAGGATCTTGCAGGGCTCGTTGAAGGACTCGTGGGTCCGCCTGGTGTGGCGGAAAGCATACGGGAACTAAGCGAGAGTCTGCCACGAGAGGAGTTAGCTTTCAAAATTGCAGAGGAAATCGTGTACGGCAAGTTCGGACATCTGCAAGCCCAAGCTGCGGCTGAACAGGCTGTGAGAACAGCTCTAGCTATATTGACTGAGGGGATAACTGCTGCGCCTCTTCAAGGTGTGGCTCGTGTCGCCATCAAAGAGAACCCTGACAAATCGAAGTATCTGGCTGTGTATTTTGCTGGACCTATACGTTCAGCTGGCGGAACTGACCAGGCATTGACCTTGGTTGTCGCTGATTTCGTTCGCCGGCTGCTTGGGCTGGAAAGGTACAAGCCTCTGCCCGAGGAGATTGCGCGTTTCACTGAGGAGCTGCGGCTCTACGAGCGTTCGATCGGTAGGTTTCAATACAAGGTTTCGGATGACGAGCTAAAGAACGCCTTAGAATTGCTTCCCGTGGAAGTAACGGGCATCGAATCGGACCGTTTCGAGGTTTCTTCCTTTCGCAACCTGCCTCGCATAGAGACAAACTGTGTTAGAGGTGGTGCTCTACGGGTCGTGAACGATGGAATCGTTGGACGTTCAACCAAGGCTTGGACTGTGATCGAGAAGCTTGGGATTGAAGGATGGGACTGGCTCAAGAGGGTGAGGCAGATTCAGGAGAAGAGAAGCGTGGGCTTCATGGAAGACGTGATCGCTGGGCGGCCTGTGTTCTCGTTTCCATCCAGCCACGGTGGCTTCAGGCTGCGTTATGGAAGAGCTAGAAACACAGGTCTAGCCGCCATGGGCATTCACCCAGCTACAATGCTTGTTCTTCAACGTTTCTTGGCGGCTGGCACTCAGCTTCGCATTGAAGCGCCGGGGAAGGCAGGAGTGGTTCTGCCCGTTGACGGTATCGAAACGCCCATAGTGCGCCTTAAAGATGACTCGGTTGTTCGTGTCTCCTTGGAGAATTTTGAGTCTCTTAAAGATCAGATTGACCGCGTGCTGTTTGTCGGCGACATTCTGGTTAGTTTTGGCGACTTCCTATACAATAACAAACCCTTGTATCCTTCGGGTATAACTGAGGAATGGTGGGCTCAGGAACTCAGAGCTGCCATCCAGCGGCACTTCAACGGCAACTTGGAATTGGCATCCTCCAAACTCCAGCTTTCTTCGAGTCGACTCAGCGGTTTGATGAACGACGGATTCTCCGACCACATAAGTGGACATGAGGCTTTGATGCTCACTTCAATCCTGAGGGTTCCACTTTATCCGCGCTACACATACTTTTGGAAAAGCCTCAATCAGGAAGATTTTGGACGGTTGAGAGTTTGGCTTCGAAACTCGGAGGTTCGCGTTGAAGGTGACGTTGTTCAAGAGGTTGCTGGGGCAAAGGAAGATGCTGTGAAGAAGTTGCTGGAAAAACTGTGCATTCCACATCGTGTTAATGGCGATAAGATAGTAGTTGCCGGCGACGATGCGGAAGTATTTGCGGCTTGTCTGGCGTGGAACACTGAGGATTTGCCATTGCCTGAATCCAAAGATGCTTGCCAAATCATCCATGAGATTTCAGGAATTATTGTCAGGGAGAAGGCGCCAACGTTCTTAGGAGCTAGGATGGGGCGTCCTGAGAAAGCCAAAAGGCGAGAAATGCGTCCTCTGGTCCATGCCTTGTTTCCCATTGGCTTGTCTGGTGGTTCTCACCGCAACTTAATTGTTGCTATGGGAAAAGGCAGCGTTTCAGTGGATTTGGTGCGGCGGCGTTGCCCTGTGTGCCGTGAGTTTACCTTCAGGCTGACATGTCCTAGTTGTCGCGTTGAAACCGTGTGTGAGAAGTATTGTCCTCAATGCAAACGTGTTGTCAAAGACGAGACATGCCCAGCATGTGGCAGGTCAGCGAGAAGCTTTGAGAAACAGCTGGTTGACCTGAGACAGTTAGTTAATGAGACTTGTGAGAGGTTGGCTGTTTCGCAGCCTGAGTTGATTAAAGCTGTCAAGGGATTAATGAATGAAACCAAGACGCCTGAAACCTTGGAGAAGGGGCTTCTGAGAGCAAGACGCGATCTTTCAGTGTATAAGGATGGCACCATACGGTTTGACGCCACGAATGCGCCCTTGACACATTTCAAACCCGCGGAGGTCGGTGTCGCCGTTGAGAAGCTTCGTCAACTGGGTTACGCCATTGATCAGCATGGCGAGCCCTTGGTTAAATCTGATCAAATCTGCGAGTTGAAGGCGCAAGACGTCATCATATCGCGGAGATGCGCTGAGTACTTCGTTAACGTAGCTGCTTTCGTGGATGAGCTACTGGAGAAAGTGTATGGTCTTCAAGCTTATTATGACGCCAAGGGTACTGAAGATCTAATCGGTCATCTTGTCATCGGCTTGGCACCACATACATCGGTGGGCATTCTTGGAAGAGTCGTAGGCTTCACAGAGCTAAGCCTATGCTACACCCATCCGCTGTGGCATTCGGCTAAACGGCGTGATTGCGACGGCGACGAGGACGCTTTGATGCTGGCTTTGGATACGATTCTGAACTTTTCTAAGGTGTTTCTGCCTGCTCAAATCGGAGGAATAATGGATGCGCCTTTGTTCATCATTCCAACAGTGAACCCTCTTGAGGTGCAGCGTCAAGCTCACGAGGTTGATGTGGCTTCAGCGTACCCTTTGGCGTTCTATGAAAAAACGTTGGAAGGGGCATCGCCTCACAGTGTGCGAGGCTTGATTGACATGGTTGATCATCGATTGGGTCTGGAAAGCCAGTTTGAAGGTTATGGCTATACTACACCTGTCTCTGATATTAACATGGGTAACAAGGAAAGCATGTACAAGAAACTGGGCAGAATGATAGACAAGTTGAACGCGCAGCTTAGCTTGGCTGAAAGAATTGACGCGGTTGATGCCCGACGTGTAGCGTGGAAGGTTCTAACTACGCATTTCATGCGAGACATCGCAGGCAACCTTCGGGCTTTTTCGACGCAGGGTTTTCGCTGCAAGGGATGCAATAAGAAATTCAGGCGTACGCCGCTAAAAGGCAAGTGCACTGAATGCGGCGGCGCTTTAACTCTGACGGTTTATCGTGGCGGCATCGAGAAATATCTGGACGCTGCCGAACATCTGATTCGCAAGTACAACTTGCCACAATACTACTCGCAGCGCCTTGTCATGGTACGCGAAGAGATCGATTCTCTGTTTGAAGGCAAAAAGCCAAAGCAGGTGAGCCTGAAAGACTTCGTAGCCTAGCTCAGTGGATGTGGCGAAAAGTGAAACGTGTTTTTCATCCTCGAGCGTTTCTGTCTCGCAAGCGAAACGTGAGGCTGGGGTTGATTGCACGAACCCGAATATTGCAGGTCTTGGAGAAAAAGGAGTCTGATGTTAAAGGCGTGATGGGCTCCGGCGGGCTCAGCTATAACGTGGTCGTTCATCACCTGCGGTTGCTTGAGGCTGAAAGGGTCATTGTCCGAAAGAACCAAAAGAAACCTTATGTTTGGCAGCTGACCGGCGTCGGTCAACAACGTCTTCCAAATATGGGGTGATGAAGATGCTAGCTGTGGCGTGCTGTTATGTCTACGTTTCCTGTCGTAGTGGTTGCCGTTATATCAAGTTGCCTGAATGGTGACGTGGCGTACTCTGGCGTTTGAGCATGAAAGCTTGTCGATGATTTGGCTACAATCGTAAATCCAATAGTGTCGTCTGCGTTCACCCTTCCTGTAGTCGTCGACGCTACGATGTCGGATTCGATGTTGGTTACGGTCAGGTTCAATTTGACTAACCCTGTTGAAGTCTTCAGCTGCACCGTGGCGTCTCTGGTTTGAAATGACGATTTAATCGTCGCCTCGATGCTTCCAGTGGCTGTGGTTGCCTCCAGTTCTCGCAACTGCTCTGTATTGGCCAGATCTGCTTGGACGTTGCCTGTAGTTGCTGTGAGAATCAGCCTTTCCACTCTTGTTGCGGCTGCTGGGACATCGGCTTGTATGTTGCCTGTGGAGGCTATGAGGTGAAGCCGGCTTTTCAAGTTTTGATTAAGCGTTATGTCGACTGTCACGGCTGTTGATGTGGCGTTCACGGTCAACTCTTCAGCGTTGACTGAGTACGTGAAGCCGACTGAGGGGTTAAGAAATATGCCGTATTGTTTTGTGAAAACTACCCTGTAAATCTGACTTTGATTGCTTGTGAAGGAGAGTTTTATGGAGCCAGTGCCCACCGCGATTGACAAATCCACTTCTTCAACTGCAGGAGCCTGCGCCCGAGAAAGCTCATAAGTTTCGACTGTTGTGTAAGCCGTTAGTCCAGCAGGTCCAGAAGCAACTAGTCCGAAGGCGACTATTCCAATCATGAAGACTGCAAACGCTGGAAAGGTCGGTCTGAAGCCCAGTAGCCCTGCAGTAATTATGATTCCGCCAGCCAAAGCTAGCATTATTGGCAGCGCATAGGGAATGGTGACACCAGAAACGGTTATGAGACCGGCAGAAAGGAGAAGCAGCCCTCCGATAATGTACCAGAACGCTTGCCTAGGATCTAGAAACATGTTCTGGAGCCCTCGATTATGCCTGGCGTCCGCCCGAGCCCCATCTGATGAGGCCGCCAATCAGAATCAGAATGCCGACCAGAATGAGTATTCCGGGAAAGAAGTCTATGACATTGATGTTGTCTAGATAGAAAAGCATGCCTAGACCAACAAGCAGGACGCCGACCCAAATCGCGCCCCATATTTCGGAAGGTCTTCTTGCCATACAGTCTTCCTCAGTTGAGCCACTGTTATGGGTTGAAATGAAAGAAAAGCCTTTTGGGATTCGGTGAGAGTGCTCGCGCTTTTCTTATATAGTACATTGAAAGCGAGTAAAGGCTCTGGGGTTGAGAGAGTGTTGGACTCGTATTCTGGAAGGTTTCCTGATTGAATCGAAGTCAGATCTATGTGATCTTGGCAACTTTGGGCTTCAGCTTCATCCTGATATTCGCAACAGTGTTGAAAGACACGGGGATGTCGAGTTTCGAGCAGTTGTTCTTTCGTCTAGTCTTCAGTTTCCTCATACTGACTCTCGCAATGTTGTTTAGGCGGAGGTTGCTTCTGACTAAGAAGAAAGACGTTCCTTTCTTCGCCACAATTGGTTTCACGTATGCCTTCTTCGCTTTATCTGGGCTGTCGGCTATAGCCTTCGGCACACCGATTGCAGTCTCTGTGGCACTTGTCTACACTCAGCCAATCTTCACAGCGGTGATTGCTTTCTCGACTCGGAAGGAGAAAGTAACCGTTGTCAATGCTGCCGTCGTTGTCTTGGGTGTTGCAGGCGCCTTTTTTGTCTCAGGTTTGAACGTAGCTAACCCGGAAATCAATTTGGGCATTGTGCTTCCCGTTCTTGCAGGTTTGTTGTATGCGGTTTACCTTTGGTTGAAAAGGCAGGCGCCGACGCGTGAGTACACGCCTTTTCAGGTTCTGTTCCAAACTTTCTTGTTTGCCATCCCTGTGCTCTCGATCGCATGGGTGGTCTTTAGAAACTTCAGCGTTGAGCCATTGTTCGTTGGCTTCTCGACGCCAGACCTTGAACAGCTGGTTCTGTTGTTCTGTTTTGGTTTGTTCAGCACCGTTCTTCCATATGGGTTGCTGAACTATGTGAGTGCTGAGGAGGTTTCACCTACCACCGAAGGAATGCTTCTTCTGGGCGACCCGCTGCTCCACACATTTTGGGCGATGATATTCTTTGGCGAGTTCATTTCCGTGATTCAGTACGTGGGCGCTGCTCTTATCTTAACTTCAGCAGCAATCAACCTCAAAATGACAGCAAGGAGCGCGGGCTGAACTCATTTCAGCTGAGGGCATTCGCAAGGTGCTTTTCGGCATTTTGGACATACATTATCATACTTGGATGTGGCTGCTTTTTCGAGATTCAGGTTGACAACGTTTGCGAGGGACGTCAGCCAAGCCAAAACGTCGGCGAACTCGTCCTCTAATGCCTTCTTGTTGTTTCCTTCTAATGCCTCTTCCAGTTCCTCAACCTCGTCCTTCAGCCAGTTTAATGTGCCCATTGCGCCGCGCTGCGAATCGCGAAGGAAATAGATGCGTTTCATCATGGCCTGAAACTCTTGGATATGCAATCTATCAGCCTCTATGTCTAAACGTAGTCGCACATTAGCTTCTGTAAAAGGGACAGGCTTAGAACTTAAGGAGACTGGTCTGCGTCTTGGCGATGATGTGGATGACTTGAACATGTTTTTTCTCCAAGTAGGCTGATATGAAGTGGCGATGGCAATATCTTGGGTTAGGCTCCATGCACATGATGTTAGCTCGCTTTTGTGCAGCCATCTCGATCAGTCTCTGCATTCCGTCCTTGAACAGCTTGGTTCTCATGTGCTTTTGATAGCCGCCTGCACGGTAGCCTCCAAGCTCCTTTCCTAGCCACACGTATTCCACACCGTTTTCTGGTAGCCATCGTTCCATTTCTTCACGTTTGAAATGCTTAGCCTTGGATGTTGGGAAGCTGCGAACGTCAACTAAGACTTGGACTTGGTGTCCTCGTAGTAATTCAAGAAATGCTTCTTTTGATCTGTTGCTGTGTCCAATCGTCCATATAGTTAGTGGTTCAGCGGATTTTGACGTATTTGTACGCTTCGGTGGCGTTTTCAAAACAGTAGTGCACCTTTTGATAATCCTTTCTGAAGGCTATTACGTCTTCCTTGACTTTGTCCACCGATTCTTTGTCAATGACTACTCGTTTTATGAAGTCGGCTATTTCCTTCATCTCGCTTTCTTTCATGCCTAGCCTTGTAATCTCTGAAGCGCCAAGGCGTATTCCGCCTGGATGCATGAAATGTCGTCCCTCTTTGATGTCCCATGGCAGCAGGTTCCGGTTGATTATAATGTTCGCTTTCTCTAACTGTTCTTCTATGGTTCCGCCGTCGCCCTGCTTGGTTATGTCTATTATGACTACGTGTGATTCTGTGAAGCCTTTGTGCTCTGCCAGAACGTTTAAACCGCGTTCATGCAAAGCCTGCCCCAACGCCTTCGAGTTCTTGACGATTTGGCGAACGTAGTCGCGTCCAAACTCCAGCATCTCAGCGCACGCTATGGTCACTCCTGCCAATGCATGCAGATGATGGTTGCTAACCATGCCTGGAAACGTGGCTCGCTTAATCTTGTCTGCGTGTTTGTCCCATGACAGCACTCCGCCATGCTGTGGACCAAAGAAAGTCTTGTGTGTGCTCAACGACATCACATCTGCGCCTTCGCGTAACGGATCTTGAAACACTCCGCCTGCAATCAAACCTGCCACGTGAGCTGCGTCGTAGCCTACCGTGGCGCCTACATCGTGAATGGTTGAAACTAGGTCTTTGACTGGATGGGGGAATGGGAAAACGCTTCCGCCAAACATCACAAGTTTGGGCGGCTTGCCCTCTTTTGCGAGTTTGCCGATTCTCTCCTTTGCCTTGTCAACGTCAATGTTCATTTCCTTGTAGTCAAGCGGCAAATACTCCACATTTAAACCGTGCACCGCGCCTGCAGTTCCGCCAAACTCCTTCTTGCCCATAGTTATGTGACCGCCGCTTGGAATGGACAGCGCCATCATGACATCACCGGGCTCGGTAAACGCCGTGTACACAACCAGATTAGCGACCACGCCTGAGATTGGGCGGACGTCCACAAACTCAGCCTTGTACAAACGTTTCATCAAGTCGCTGCATATGAGCTCTACTTGGTCAATGTAAACGCAGCCTGCATAGACGCGTTCGCCGGGCCAGCCTTCCGCGTATCGATTGCCAAAATCCGTGGTTAAGGCTTCTCGAACCGCTGGGCTAGGCACGTTTTCGCTGGCTATAAGCGGGATGGATTCTTGAAACCATTTATGATGTTGTTGTAACAGTGCAAACGTCTTTTCATAAGCTTCGCGAGCTGACATTACTTAGATGCTCCTAGAAACCCTATAATCACCATCCATCAGAGAGATAAAACTTTACCAATTTCCGATTCAGCGACAACGTTTTTGACAGTTGCGGTTTCAGGAGCACGCTGCGTCTCCTGCAACTTCCTTCGCAGTGACGGAACATTAATTAGATGCTTTCAAACCAGTACGAGTGAGTCTTAAGGTGAGTGTACATTGAGTCGAAGGGAAAAGCGGCGGGAAAGAAGTGCACCCATGCCTGCGGCGAGCGCTGGTCTGCTGCGTTTCTTTGAGGAAGAAACTCAGGGAATTAAGATTAGACCTGAGATTGTTGTCGCCTTGGCTGTGTCGCTCATACTTGGCGCTATCATCGGCAGAATGTTCTTTGCGCCTTGAAACAGGCTCAATTGGGGAAAGAAACCGTAACTATTTTATGCCGACTGTGTGCCAAATTCTGCCTTTGTGCGGGATCCCCGAAATAGCTAAAGACTTTCCTCTCACTTAAAGCGTTGAATTTGCGCCCGCACTTTTTCTCCTCAAGCAGCTTTACTTGCCCTTGTGCAACACTTCGAGTCGCTGAATGCTGCGAACATTGACGAAGATTTCGCTCTTGTCTTCTCTGGTTACAACCTGTGGAAAAGGTTGAGCAATGGTTGTGCGCAGTGTGACAGCAAAAGCGTTGGACAGCCAAATGCCTGGCGGCTCGTGCGTAACCGCGGCCAATACTCCTTCGTAGCCGTATTGGGACTCAACAATAACGAGTACTCGGCGTCCCACATTTTTCTCGAACATGTGGAATACGCTTGGTGGGACGCTGCCGCCTTCGGACATAACCACCCAGCAATTACTCTACTGCTACTCAACCTGCATAAAACTCTATCTCAACCAATGTAGCCCTACACAAACCAGCCGACAAGAAGTCAGTAACCTTCGAACTCAATCGTAGCGCAGCCCAGACTTGTTTGTTTCTTAGCGTTTTTCCATGCAAAAAATGTCGATTCCACTTTGGAGCTTTTGATGAAACAGCGCAAACCGTGTCCATAGCCCATCGCCGAACGTCGAGTAACCTTTTTGAACATCCTTTGATGCTATGACTAACCCTTCAAAATGGAGAATGCACCTTGGCTGCAAAGCAGTCTATGAACGAATACATCGACAAAACGGTGAAACGCTACTCTGCCCTATTCGCATTGCCATCGCACAGAACTTTGATTGTCGAGCTGTTTGCAGCATGCGTGTTTGGGGGGATTCTTATATCTACCGCACTTCAGTTGTCACAGCCTTACGGCTTGCTACTTGGTCTGATCCTTGGGGCAACATTCTTCGTTTTGACTCTGACAACCGATTCTGTCATACATGTCACCAGTGCGAAGATTGATCCTGTCTTGAGCAGCAGGCGGTGCTCCGCTTTATCCGTCTATTCGATTCTCCTTTGGCTTGTTGTCATGCTTGTGGGAGTCCTCACAAATTCTATTGCTCCCGGAGTGTGGTTCAAGTTCTTTGTGTTAGGCTTGTGTGCTGCTGTGGCTCTACGCCTCCTAGTACTTTTGGCAATCTCGTTTGCCGGGCTGCCCAAAATCGCCTTTTTTGCGGGATTCCAGTGGCTGTTGTTCACGGTTTCTGTTGTTTATACAGCATCAGCGGTAAGCGTACTTAGCTTGGACACGTCTTTGCTGGCTTTTTCTTTGCTCTCGGTAGTCGCAACAGTGGCTAGTATTGCGGTTTACATTTACTCCATTGATCGTGTCGGCGTGTCCATTCTAGGCGTGCGTTCCTTCTTGGTTCTTAGAGCGTTCTTGGCTAACTGGACCGAAGACTTGAACGCACCGTTTGAGCGGTTATTCGAGCGATTCAGCCAACAAAGTGAAATACAGATATCGCAATTGTCGTTCCGAAACAATAAGGACAATGTTAAGGCAACGGTGATTGTTCCCGCGTTTCATCCTGGGCCTTTCAAGAACATCGGCAGCAGCGGACTCCCGTACCTGATCCAAAACGCTGTTGAAGATAAACTCAAGAATTGCGTGGCAATGGTTCCACACGGATTATCTGGGCATAATCTTGACCTTGCAACTCAGGCTGAGAATGAGCGCGTACTTGAGAAGACGCTTAACCTAGGCGACGTTTCAGACTTCGGAAAAGGGGCCACGCAGTTTCTGCACATTAAGAAGAATGGAGCCAGCGTAGGATGTCAAGTCTTCAATAACTGTGCGCTTGTTGCCTTGACGCTTGCGCCTGAAACCATGGAAGATCTGCCGCCCGAATTAAATGACGTGATTATCAAGTCTGCAAAAAGCAATGGCTTCTCAACCGCGATCGCTGTGGACGCTCACAACAGCATCAACGGACCCTTTAGAGTCGATGAAGCCGTTAAACCCTTGAAGGAAGCAGCGCTAGCATGTCTTCAAAAAACGTCCAAACTGAAAACCGCCGACCTGCAAGTTGGAGTTTCGAGGGTAAAGCCAACGCAGTTTGGTTTGAAGGAAGGCATGGGACCCGGAGGCATAGCCGTACTCGTAGTAAAAGTTGGCGACCAGACAACGGCCTACGTCACCATCGACGGCAACAACATGATTACGGGGGTGCGCGAAAAAATCTTGGAGGCGCTCGTTGAAATCGGTATAAGCGGCGGCGAAGTTTTCACGACAGACACACACATGGTTAATGCTGTTGTTATGAACGCCCGAGGCTACCATCCAGTTGGCGAAGTCATGGATCACGACATCCTCATCGGGCACATTAAGGAAGCAACGAGAAAAGCTTTGGAGAATCTGGAGCAAGTGGAAGCGGCTTGGGCAACTGGCACGGTCTCAAATGTTAAGGTGATTGGAGAAGAGCAGATAGCCGCGCTGTCGACGCTTTTGGACAGAGCTATGGGAAGAGCTAAGAACTTAGCTGTTTTTCTCTTTCCGCTTGCAGCCGCTGTTCTGGTGGCTTTGCTCGTGTTGCTCTAGTTTGTTAGAGTTTCTTCACTGATTCGGAAATCCTTTCCATTGCCTTCTTTATGTTCTCGACGGAGTTGGCGAATGACAGTCGCAGGTAGCCTTCGCCGTAGGAGCCAAAGGCTGTTCCCGATAAAACGGCTACTCCAGCGTCTTGCAGAATGTGGTCTGCGATTTTCTTTGCTTCTATCCCGAAGCTATTGACGTTTGGGAACACGTAGAATGCGCCACGGGGCTTTTTGCACGTGATGCCCTTGATCTTGTTCAAGCCGTCGACTATGACTTCGCGTCTTCGCCTGAACTCCTCAACAAATCTCTTGGCCTCGTCCTGTGGTCCCCGTAAAGCTTCGACTCCCGCCATCTGGGTGAACGCGCATGTGCACGAGTTGGAGTTAATCATCAGCTGCGCCACTTTTTGAGCCAAATCCTTTCTCATGGCGGCGTAGCCCAGTCGCCAACCAGTCATGGCGTATGTTTTAGAAAAACCGTCTAGCAGTATGGTCTTGTCTTTCATTTCTGGCAGCGAAGCGATGCTCAAGTGTTTGCCTTCATAAACGCTCTCATTGTAAACTTCATCGGTGAGGACTAAGACGTCGTCTCTGCCCTTTATGCGGTCAGCTATGACCTCCAAATTTTCTTTTGTAAGCACACCGCCCGTCGGGTTCTCTGGCGAGTTGAGGATAATCATCTTCGTTTTCTTTGTTATCTTATCGGCTGTGTCGTCGTTGTTGATGGCGAAGTCGTTCTCTTCTTTCAACGGCATTGGAACAGGCTTGGCTCCCACAAAGTTGACCATTGACTCGTAAATTGGAAAGCCTGGGTTTGGATACAGGACTTCGTCTCCGGATTCCACGAGGGCTAGGATGCTGAAGAATATGATCGGCTTGGCGCCCGGGGTTACGACAACTTCGTCTGGATCGACGTTGATGCCGCGGCTTTTCGAAAGATACTCAGCAATTGCTGCTCTCAATTCTGGGATGCCTGCGGCGGGAACATAATGAGTGTAACCAGCCTTCATGGCTTTGACGGCTGCTTCCTTAATGTTACTGGGCGTGTCGAAATCTGGCTCGCCTATTTCCAAGTGGATTATGCTGCGTCCCTGTTTCTCGAGTGCTTTGGCTTTCGCGAGCACTTCAAAAGCTGTTTCAGTCCCTAGTCCATCCATTCTTTTAGCAAACACTTGTGTCAACTTGACCACCTAGAAGCCAGAGTAAAACTAGGATAGGTTATTTAACGTTTGCAGTTTCCTAGCATTTGGTTGCGCATGCGGTCTTAGCGGCTCTTTCAACGGTTTCTGCCCACGACTCGTCTTTAAGTGGCAACAATTCAACCCTCAACGCACTCGGACTTGGGCCTCCTACGGTTGGGAGTTGTTCGCCAAACGCGCCGCCTCGTGTGGGACAGAAGCCTGTGTACTTGTTGCGGCCAGTTTTGACGTAGACCGTTGGGCAGCAGTCGCGGTTCCAGAGCTGTTTGCGTCCTTTCGCTGCTTGCTTCTGAGCCTGTCCTGACGAGTAGTAGGAGCACTTGCCTTCTGTGGAAAAGGAGCATTCGGTGTCAACGTAGAATACGAGTTTCCTGCTTGCTCTTGTCACCCGCACTACCTGTACGAATGGTTGTGTTTCGATGTATATTAGGGTCTCTAACCCCTCTTCTTCATCTTCACAGCGTCAGGGTTGACCAAGTTAGGCGGCGTTCTTCCCTCGAAGAATGCGATTAGGTTCTCTGCGACCATTTCAGCCATTTTTGATCGCGTTTCATAGCTGGCACTTGAAATGTGCGGTGCCACAACCACATTTCCCAACTTCAGCAACGGGCTGTCCAAAGGTATGGGCTCCTGCTCAAAAACGTCTAAGCCTGCTCCTGCAATCCATCCTTCCTTCAATGCTTTGTACAATGCTTTCTCATCGACCACTGGACCGCGAGCGTTGTTGATGATGTAGGCGGTTTTCTTCATCATTTTCAACTTCTGCTCGTTGACTAGATGATGGGTTTCTTTCATCAAGGGCACGTTGACGGTGATGAAGTCGGCGTTCTTGAAGAGATGGTCTATGTTCACGTATTCTATGCCGTATTCCTTCTCAAAATCAGGTCTTCTAACCACGTCGTGATAGAGCACTTTCATGTTGAAGCCTTTGGCTCTCATCGCAATGGCGCAGCCTATTCGCCCGAGCCCCACAATGCCCAAAGTGGCGCCGTAGATGTCTCTTCCCTGCAGCATCATCGGATGCCAGCCTACTTTCCACTGTCCCGTGCGGACATACTTGTCGCCTTCGACAACTCTCCTTGCCACTGCCATTAACAGAGTCCAGGCAAAGTCAGCAGTTGTCTCGGTCAAGACGCCTGGAGTGTTGGTGACACAGATTCCTCGTTTTGTCGCCTCTGGGATGTCAATGTTATCGAATCCCACAGCCATCTGAGCGACAATTTTGAGCTTTGGCGCTGCGTCGAAAACTTCAGAGTCTATCTTGTCGGAAAGAAGCGTTGCCAGCGCGTCGGCTCTCGCAGCTTTTTCAATTATGACTTTCTTGGGCGGAGGAGCGTAGTCTGGCCACACTTCGGCGTCAAATTTCTCCTTGATGATGCGCAGTCCACGTTCGGGCATGTCTCGTGTGACGTAAACCTTGGGTTTCGGCATGTGACTTCACATCTTTGTTTATGGAATGGGGTCGCTGTGTATGATACACGCAAACTTATTACGTTTGCGACCAATCATAAAATGAACTCCGCATACGCACTGACATGCCTGTGTGAGTCAAGCATGGTGAAGATCAAGAACGCTGATGAATTGTTGAACAACGCTGGGTCAAGCCTTGACCGAAAAGCCAGACGATTAGCCATAGACGCTCTCAACGCCGCCTTAGAAGCAGTCGACCCAGAATTCATTATTAAGTCGAAGGTTAGAGTCACAGGCAACACGCTCAAAGTGGATAATCTCACATTTAACTTGGGCAGATTCAAGAACGTGTATGTTGTTGGCGGCGGCAAAGCCTCCGGATGCATGGCTGGAGCACTTTTTGAGCTTCTTGGAGACCGCATTAAGGGAGGCGCCGTGAACGTGCCCTACTCGTGCCCACCCTATGAGACGGGTAAAGTGAAGCTGCAACGAGCCAGCCATCCCATTCCTGACGAGGCGGGCGCAAAAGGTGCAAGTCACATGTTGGAGTTGGTGGGCAAAGCCAAAGAAAATGACCTCGTGGTCTGCCTGATCTCGGGTGGCGGCTCAAGTCTGATGCCTCAGCCTCGTGGCGATGTCTCGTTAGAAGATAAGAGAAAGGTAACTGACGCCCTGTTGAAGTCAGGTGCTACGATCACTGAGATTAACACTGTTCGTAAGCATATTTCTGAGTTGAAGGGTGGATGGCTGGCGAAGGAGGCGTATCCTGCCACGGTTGTCAATCTGATTCTCTCTGACGTTGTGGGCGACCCGCTTGATTTCATAGCGTCAGGTCCAACTGTGCCCGACACAACCACGTTTCACGATGCAGCTGAAATTTTGGAGCATCACGAACTATGGAGTCAAACGCCAGATTCGGTTCGAAAGGTTCTGACTGATGGCGAGAAGGGATTGATTCCCGAGACTCCTAAGCCGGGCGACAAAGTTTTCAGGAAAGTTCATAACATCGTTGTTGGAAACAACTTCACAGCCAGTCACGCAGCTTGCAACAGTTTGAGGAAGGCGCGGCTTAACTCGTTGCTTCTAACGTCAGCTCTTGAGGGTCAAGCCCGAGATGTGGGCACTGTGCTGGCTTCGATGGCAAAGGAGATTGTAGAGTCTGGAAACCCCGTGTCGAAACCTGCTGGCATAGTTGCTGGGGGAGAAACCACGGTCACAGTTGTTGGGAAGGGAAAGGGAGGTAGAAACCAGGAGATAGCGCTTGGCGCCGCGCTCAAAATTGGCAACATGGATGGAGTGGCTATTGCCTCAGCAAGCACCGATGGTGTTGATGGACCGACTGATGCTGCTGGAGCGATAGCGGATGGTAAAACTCTGCAGTGTGCTCACGATTTGAAGTTGAACCCGCGAGAATTCTTGGCAAACAATGATTCTTACACGTTCTTCTCGAAGCTGGGCGATCTTGTGTTTACAGGACCAACAGAGACAAATGTTTGTGATGTAGCCGTTGTCGTGGCAGTATAGCCGATAAGGCTAGTTTGTACAGAGTTTCTGGATTCGGTTCCAGTTGGTGTCTACGTCTCGTTGGATTTCGTCGATTATGTCTTTTCTATAGGTGGGTTTGAATAAGTGTCCGAATCTTCCCTGCACTCTCAGAAATTCCTCTACCGGCTTAGGCTTCGGCACGTTTAGGTTCAGCTTGTATTTGCCGCGTTCAAACTCGTAAACTGGGAAGTAGCGGGTTTCAACCGCCAACTTGACCAGTTCAATGCTTAGTGAGGAGTCGTGGCGCCAGCCTAGGGGACAGGGGGACAGCACGTTGATGACTGCGGGTCCATTGACTTCGATGCCTTTGCGTACCTTTGTCATGTAATCGTTCCAATAAGCAGGTGAAGCTGTTGCTGCGTACTCGATTCCGTGAGCGGCGCAGATGCCGATCAAGTCTTTCTTCCACTCAGGCTTGCCTGGAATGACGCTGCCCGCTGGACTTGTTGTAGTGTCGGCTCCGTGCGGTGTAGATCCAGACCTTTGAATTCCCGTGTTCATGTATGCTTCGTTGTCCAAGCATATGTACAGGAAGTCGTGTCTTCTCTCAAGAGCTCCGCTTAAGGCTTGGAGGCCTATGTCGTATGTGCCGCCGTCTCCAGCCATAGCTATAACGTCGATCTGCTGTTGTCCAGCGCCTCTCCGCGCCATAGCCTTGTATGCTTCCACCACGCCTGAGGCAACTGCCGCTGCGTTTTCAAAGGCTACATGTGCCCATGGCAGCTTCCATGAAGTGTAAGGATAAATCGTGGTTGCGACTTCGTTGCATCCTGTGGCTGCGATGATCACGGTTGGGCCTCTGAGGGCTTTCATGGTCATTCGGTTGATTGTGCCTTCGCCGCAGCCAGCGCATAATCTGTGGCCTGAAGCGAACAGTTCTTCCTTCGGTAATTCCTTTAAGACGACCATTACTCTCGCACCCCCAAGAACATCGTTTCCTGCTTAACCACGCCAGTCTTGGCTGTCTCTAAGGCTTCGTTGAAAACAGACTCAATGTCAGACGGCTTGATGTCTCTGCCGCCTAATCCGAAAACCACATTGAAGATCTCAGGACGTTTTTCAGCTGTGTGCAGCGCTGAAACCACATCGGCGCAAACTGCTCCGTATTGAGCTCCGAAGCTGATGGCTTTGTCAAACACTGCCAGCGCTTTCACGTTCTTTAAGGCGGCTCTGACTTCGTCGATGGGGAAGGGGCGATACAGCCAAATCTTTACGACGCCAACTTTCTTTCCTTGCCCTCTGAGTTTGTATGCTACTTCGCGTGCGGTTCCAGCGGTGCTTCCGAGGCAGAGGACTGCTGCTTCAGCGTCATCCATTCCATAAGTGTCGAGGACGCCGTAGCTTCTACTTGAGACGCCTTTGTATTCTTTGGCTACTCTATTTAGCACTGGGCGAACGTTGGTTAAGGCTTCAACTTGCTGTCGCTTAAACTCGTAGTAGTAGTCTGTGAAGCACAGGGCTCCAACTGTAATCGGCTTCTCTGGATCAAGCTTGAAAAGCGGAGTTCTCGTCTGCAGGAATTTGGCAACAACAACATCGTCAACGACGTCCACGCCTTCCATGCAATGCGTAATTATGAAGCCGTCTAGGTTGACGGAAACGGGAAGCTGCACGTTGTTGTCTTCAGCAATCTTGAATGCCTGAATCGTCCAGTCGTATGCTTCTTGCGCGTTTTCAACGTAGATTTGGATCCAGCCGCTGTCCCTTGACCCCATCATGTCCGAATGGTCGCCGTGAATGTTAATCGGCGCAGATAAGGCTCTGTTAGCGACTCCCATCACGATTGGGCATCTGAGGCCAGAGGCAATGTACATCATTTCGTGCATTAGTGCCAAGCCTTGGCTTGATGTTGCCGTGAAAACTCGTGCTCCAGTTAGGCTGGCACCAATGCAGGCTGACAGAGCTGAGTGTTCTGACTCGACGCAGACGTATCCAGTGTGCACTTCTCCATCGGCTACGTACTTGCTGAACCTTTCCACAATAATGGTTTGAGGCGTAATCGGATACGCAGCCACAATGTCAACCTTGCTCTGCTTAGCTGCGTGGGCAACGGCTTCATCTCCAGTTAAGCCTATCGCTGTCACCTTAATTCATCTCCCATTGAAATCGCTAGTTTTGGGCATTCTTTGGCGCAGATGCCGCAGCCCTTGCAGAAATCGTAGTTGATTTCAACCCATTTTTCCTGTCTGATAATCGCGGAGTCTGGGCAGTAGATCCAGCAGATTAAGCAGTTGACGCATTTCTCCTTGGTTACAACGGGTCTGAAGGCTCGCCAGTCGCCAGTCTTATAGTTCTGCGAAGAGCCGGGTTCAGTAACAACAGCGCCTGGCTCAAGAGATTTCCAGCCAGCCTTGTTTTCAGTTGTCACTTTCCAGCAACCTCCACGTAGGCTCGTTTCATGGCTTCAACATTCTTCTCGCCTAAGGTTCCAGGAAAACGAGCTCTTACGGCTTTCTCGATTGACTCGAAAGCCACGAGAGGTGCGACTTTCAGAAGCGCACCTAACATGGCTGTATTGTAGATGGGTCGCCCCAAAACATCGAGCGCTATCTTCTTGGCGTTGACAGCATAAACACGTGCGTCTTGAACTGACAAAATCTCCTTCAGTTCATCTATGTTACTTTCTGTGTTCGCGATTATGGTGCCTTTCTCAGCCAAACCGGCTGTCACATTTGTGCTTAGTAACGTTGGATCAACAACGACGACAATATTCGGATTGTAGATCTGACTGTGGATGCTAATGGGTTCATCTGAAATCCGTGTGAACCCTCGCACCGGAGCGCCAGAGCGTTCAGGTCCAAACTCAGGAAAAGATTGAACGTGTTTCTTGTCCATTAATGCGGCTTCAGCTAGCAAGCGGCTTACGCTAACGATGCCTTGGCCGCCTCTTCCATGCCAGCGAATCTCAGCTAACATTTACCTGTCTTTACCTACTAGAACCTCTTGCAAGAGATTAAACGTTGATATAAGGATTTCCAGCATGAAGCCACATCTTAAAGGGCAAAACTAAATATGGAGAACACCTTCTCTCAGACTCTACGAGATGGAGCAAAACCGTGGTGCTGAAAGAGATTCGGATTCACGGTCGCGGTGGACAAGGCGGCGTCACAGCCGCTGAGCTGTTGGCTCGTGCCGCTTTTAAGGAAGGCAAATGGGTGCAAGCTATTCCGTTCTTCGGCGCTGAACGTCGTGGAGCGCCAGTTAAGGCGTTTGCCCGTTTGTCCGATGAGCCTATTCTGGTTCGAAGCCAGATCTACACCCCGGACTATGTAATTGTTTTAGACTCTGGGCTTCTGGACCTAGTTGATGTCACCGATGGTCTGAAGAAAGACGGCGTGATCGTTGTGAACACGCGAAAGAAGCCGGAGGAATTAAACTTCAAACGTGGTCGCGTTGCCACGGTTGACGCAACAGGCATAGCTCTTGAACTGGGGCTTCTGGTTGCGGGGTTGCCAATCCTGAACACGACTATGCTTGGAGCCTTCGCCAAAGCTACAGAAGAAGTAAAGCTGGAAAGCGTGCTCGACGCCATACGGCAAGTGTGGCATGGCGCAGCTGGAGAAAAGAACGCCCAAGCCGCCGCTTTGGCTTATGAACGTTTAGTCAAGAACTGGTAGAATCCATTAAGTGATGTTTATCAGCACGTATGCGAAACCCTTTAACCCTTGACCTTATACTAAACTCTACTTCTACCATTGGTGGCGCCGATGGCAAACGCCCCAAAAAAAAGACATGAAATGCCGCTCACACCACTGTCTCGTCCGCGTGCTGGAAGCACAAGCAACACTGGATCATGGAGAACATTCAGACCCGCCATCAACTTGGAAAAATGCACCAAATGCAGAATATGCTGGATCTACTGCCCCGACGCCTGCATCGAACTCAACCCAGACAACGTGCCCAAAATCAACTACGAATACTGTAAAGGCTGCGGAATATGCGCACACGAATGCCCGATGAAAATCATCGTAATGGAACGGGAGGGAGGCACGTAATGACCCAGGTTATAGTTGAAACAGGCAACCGTGTAGCAGGGCTAGCCTGCAAGGCTGCAAGAGCCAAAGTTATCGCCGCCTACCCGATTACACCTCAAACAACTGTGGTGGAGCAGATAGCTGAGCTTGTTGAATCCGGAGAGATGGATGCCAAGTACATCCGAGTTGAATCCGAACACAGCGCCATGGCCGCATGTATAGGTGCTGCTGTGGGAGGAGCACGCGCGTTCACGGCAACATCTGCGCATGGCTTGGCACTTATGCACGAAATGCTTCACTGGGCTTCGGCTGCACGCTTACCTATTGTTATGGCTGTAGTTAACCGTGCTATGGGTCCACCGTGGAACATCTGGGCTGATTTCAGCGACTCGCTTTCACAGCGAGACACAGGCTGGATTCAGTACTACTGCGCTGATAATCAGGAAATTTTTGACACCATTATTCAAGCCTACAAGCTCTGTGAAGACAAACGGGTCTATATGCCCGCTATGGTTTGCTTCGAAGGCTTCATACTATCACACACCTCAATGCCCGTGACGATTCCAGACCAAAGGGATATAGACGATTTCTTGCCACCTTACAGTCCACCTTGGGAGCTCGATGTTGAGAAACCCGTCACCCACGGCAGCATCGTATATCCTGAATGGTACATGGAATTCAGGTCATTCATGTACGATGCTTTGGAAAACGCTAGACAGCTTATCCCACAAGTAGACAAGGAATACGGAAAGAAATTCGGCATTGAACACGGCGGACACATCGAAAAATACCGATGCGAAGACGCTGACAACATCATAATGTCAATGGGCACCATCGGAAGCGAAGCCAAACTCGCAGTTGACAGCCTACGAAAACAAGGACGCAAAGTAGGCGCTGCTCGAGTGCGGGTTTTCAGACCCTTTCCCAAAGACGACATTCAGAACATCGCTCGAAACGCACAGATCTTAACCATAATCGACCGTCAAGTCTCCTACGGTATGGAAGGACCGCTCCACACGGAAACCAAAGCCTCACTCTACCATGAGAAAGACAGACCGCTAGCAACAGGGTTCATTGCTGGCTTAGGCGGCCGCGACGTCACAATCCACGACATCGAGAACATGGCAAACAAGTCGTATCAGTATCTGAAGGCTGGGAAAGTTGAACGCGAGGTCAACTGGATAGGCTTAAGAGAGTGAAAACCATGGCAACATTAAAGGAACTTCCCACGCAAGAAGGCTTGCTTCCTGGACACGCTGCATGCACAGGATGCGGAGCCACAGTTGCAATCAGACTGGCTCAAAAAGCGCTCGGACCGAAAACAGTGTTCGTTGTTCCAGCATGCTGCACGTCAGTGCTGCACAGTGCCTATCCCTTCACTGCGTTTGATACCCCGTGCCTCAACATTGCATTTGAAGCCGCAGCCGCAGCCGCGTCTGGAGTTGTTGCAGCCTATGAAGCCAGAGGCATAAAAGACGTTAATGTGCTGGCTTGGGCTGGAGACGGTGGCACTGTTGATATTGGCTTGCAGGCTTTGTCAGGCGCAGCTGAGAGAGGAACCAACTTCATTTACGTGTGCTACGACAACGAAGCGTATGGGAATACAGGTTTTCAACGCAGCGGCTCTTCGCCGTTTGGATCACGTACAACAACCACGCCGACTGGCAAGCGAGAACACAAAAAAGATGTGCCCATGATAATGGCTGCCCATGGGATACCCTACGTTGCCACAGCCTGCATCTCCTATCCACTCGATTTTGTCAACAAACTGAAAAAGGCGAAAATGTTTGTTGGCACAAAATACATTCAAGTCTTGACTCCTTGCCCGCCTGGATGGCGTTACTCAACCGAAAAAACGGTTGAACTCGGAAGACTAGCAGTTCAAACAGGAATTTGGCCGCTCTACGAAATCGTGAACGGCAAGCTCGAGTTTAGTTCACCCAGCACTGCTCTGGTAGATAAAGCCAAGCGCAAACCACTTGAAGAATACCTGAAGCATCAGGGGCGCTTTGACTCCATGACTCCGGAAGACATTGATGAGTTGAAGCGTTGGGTTGATGCCTCGTGGGAAAAATATAAGAAGCTACAACAATGACTATGACTCTCCACACCAAGGAACATGACAATAGGAGGAGAAGATGTGTCAGAAGAAAAACCTAAGCAGCCTGAAAGACCTCACCGAGCTGAAGAAAACACTGTGTTCATCGGCAAAAAACCCGTGATGAACTACGTGATCGCATGCCTCACCTTCTTCAACGTTGGAGGAGCCAAAGTGTGCATTAAAGCGCGGGGAAGAGCAATCAGCAGAGCTGTTGACACTATTGAAGTGCTTAGGAGATCCTTTGTCAAAGACTTGAAGCTGGTGGACATCAAAATCGGGACTGAAGAAGTAACAGGGCAGGACGGTCGAAGATCCAACGTTTCCACTATTGAAATAACAGCTACGAAAGCCCAGACATAGTCAGACCTTATTTTGGTTACGGCTTCATGAGTTTGCCGCCGTCTGAGTCATTCTGATAATCGTTTTTGCTGTTCTTCGACAGAAACGCCTATAAAACCCAACGTTGCTTAACGGATACTCTTTCAAGGATGGATGAGAGAATGGCTGATTATCCAAAAATCGTGGTTCGACCTCCCGGTCCCAAAGCACGGGAGCTGGCTAAACGTGATGAACGCGTCATTTCACAATCATTTGTAAGGTTCTACCCATTAGCCATCGAAGGCGGAAGCGGCTGCATTCTCCGAGATGTCGACGGCAACGAATACATCGACTTCAACTCAGGACTTGTCTGCCTGAACGTGGGACACAATCATCCCAAAGTTGTTGACGCCATTAAGAAGCAGTGCGACCGCTACCTCCACTACTCCATCACAGACTTCCTGTACCGTGAAGTTGTGGACTTGGGTGAGAAGCTGTCTTCGTTAACACCCGGCAAATGGGAGAAAAAAGTTTTCTTCGGTAACAGCGGCGCCGAATCAATCGAAGGCGCAGCTAAGCTGGCTCGATGGCACACCCGTCGACAACTGTTCATCGCGTTTATCAGCGCATTTCACGGCAGAACTATGGGCGCCGTCTCCTTCACTTCCAGCAAGCCTGTACAGCGCAGGCACTTCTTTCCGTTGGTGCCCGGCGTAACCCATGTGCCCTACGCCTACTGCTACCGCTGTCCCTACAAATTGACTTATCCTGACTGCGACATATGGTGCGTAGATTTCATAGATGAGTATGTCTTGCAGAAATATGTGCCACCTGAGGACACGGCGGCTTTCGTTTTCGAACCAATTCAAGGCGAAGGCGGCTACGTTGTGCCTCCACCCGAATTCTTCCTACGACTGAAAAAGCTTGCAGACAAATATGGCATACTAATGATCGACGACGAAGTGCAAGCTGGAGTCGGACGAACCGGCAGGTTCTGCGCCATAGAAAACTGGAAGATTGAACCCGACATCATCTGCATGGCAAAGTCACTAGCCTCAGGCTTGCCCTTGAGCGCCATCATTGCTCGATCTAAGGTTATGGATTGGGAAGGCGGAACCCACGCGTCCACATTTGGCGGCAACCCAGTGGCATGCGCAGCATCGCTCGCTGTCATGGACATACTTGAAAAAGAACGGTTGATGGAAAACGCAGTCAAGCAAGGCAACCACATCATGAAACGCCTGAACGAAGTAAAAGAAAAAAGCGAAATCCTAGGCGACGTGCGAGGCAAAGGCTTGATGATAGGCGCTGAAATCGTTGAAAACAAGAAGACGAAAGCCCATGCGCCAAAGAAGGCGGAGGAAATAATGATGCGCAGTTGGAAACGCGGCGTTGTTGTCATAACTTGCGGTAAATCCACAATCCGAGTGGCACCACCGTTAGTCATAACCAAAGACTTGGCAGACTCAGCCCTAGACATCCTAATCGACACGATGAAGGAAGTAGAAAAGGAGAGCAAGCCTTAGACTATTTCATATTCCTCTGGTCGCGTGCACGCTTCGCTGGCGAACCACCCATCAGCTTTTGTTTTTCTCAAATGAGTTAAGGTGTGGTGAAAGTCACAAGGCTTTGCCGAAGTTTTTGCTTAGGCTAAACAAGTCTGAGGCGTCTACTCTGTTGTCTTCGTTGAAGTCGCATTCCTGTCTCCAGTTCGGCTTAGAGGGATCAGAGCCGTACGCTTTGCTGAAGTAGAACAGGTCTGAGGCGTCTACATCTCTGTCGCGGTCAACATCGCCTATTAGATAAATCGCTATGATGGCCCAAGAAGTGTCGCTTTTTCCTTCACTATCTGTAACAGTTAAGGTTACGTTATAGTTTCCTGGCACATTGAACCTGTGGGTTATTGTCGGATTGGTCGTAGTGGTTGTGTTCGTGTCGCCGAAATCCCATTCATAGGTCGCTATAATCCCATCATTTGGGGTTGACAACGTAGCGTTGAAGATAACAACTTCGCCAGCGGATGGCTTTTCAGGCGAGTGGGTGAAGCGGGCTATCGGTGGAAGAAGCCAATTAACAGAGTTGATTATCAGGTTTTCTCTTTCAGGTTGGGCTAGACTGTAGATTGGAAATGCGTAATAAACAACTGAGCCGTTGCTTGTTCCGACTCCGTCAAACAAGGTGACAGCAGTCCAAGAAGTGCTTGTGTAACGTATAACTTCAAATCCTCCATGCGTAGGCACAACTCCGTCGTCAGACGGTGGGACTGTAAGCCAAGGTAAACTCTGTGGCAAATTCTGAGTTACCGAGTGAGTTCGATCTGTAACTGTCAACCCAAGCGCCTCCGTATAATCAACCTCAAAACTGGCATGTGCCACGTTTACCATAAAACTGTCAGAGCCATGATCATAGCCGATGTCTTCGCCTTCAAGCAAAATGTTTCCGCCTCGGTTGAAATAAGTTTGCAGCGTTGCAGCATCAATGGGGTCGACTGCCCAACCCCAATAGTCGCCTGAAGTCCAGATTACAAGTTTAAACTTCAACAGAAATCCTTCCGAAGGACGTCCCATCGAGGATTCGTTCCATACCCAATAGTCATATCTGGCTGAGGTCAAGGCGGATTCAAATTCTGAAAGGCTTGTTCCGGTAATCCAATGAGGCGCGTCGTCGTCAGCCACAACCAGAATGTCCGGTAGAATCTCCACTTGGACATATTTCCAAGCAGCATTGTTTAAGGTCAGTACTTCTTCAGGAAGTGGTGGAACGTATGCGGTTACGTTGTAGATGCTCTCAGCTTGCGGAGACCAACTGTGACTCACTGTGTAGGATGAACCTGTCGGCAACTCTGGGATCACCGTCGAATTGACGACCGTGCCGTTGATTAACAATAGAAATTGCACGTTGGTTTCATTGTTTGAGCCAATGTTGTAGACTGTGGCGTTCAGTTGGGCTGAATCGGCAGGTTCGAGAACCGCTGGAGCTTGAAGTGAAACGCTAAGCTCGTGCCCGCTTGGGGCATACTCAGTGTACACGTCGTTGTTGCCGTTCCTTCTATCAGTCCAAATAGGATGAACTTGCGCTTCACTTGCATCGATGTCAATATAGTCTCCTAAGAAAGCGCCCGCCGGGTCAAAGTTGGTGTCCGTGACTCTCGTATTGGCTGCAAGTGACGCACCTCCGTCATTGGATTCTGTAAGAAAAACATCGATGTACCTGTTCTCGGAGTCGAGTCTTCTGTCAAACCATGCTGCTTTAATGCTGCCTAAGGGGTCAACAGCCACAGCAGGAAAGAACTGGTCATTCGAGGTAGCGTCATCGTTCAGTTTGACAGGAGTGCTCCATGTGTCTCCACCGTTTATTGAGCAGGTGAACATAATATCTGACTTGTCTGCCGTTGATGGCGGGTCCTCTGGATACGCGATGTATATGTATCCGTTGTAGGCTCCTCCGCTTTTGTCCACAGCCATGGACATACTTGGAGGCGTTCGCTGGATGTACTGCAGATTTGGAATCTGATTGAACGATTGCGCCTCGATGTCAACTCCAAAGGATGCTCCAAAATCGGTGGATTTGTCAAACAATATCCTCGCGGTTGGAAGGTTCCAGTTAATCCATGAAACGTAGATTTCCCCGTTTGGACCCACAGCAACTCGACTAAGCCTGTTTCTCCAATTCCCAGCGTCGCTAACCTGCGTCGGCGTTGAGAAAGTCGCGCCACCATCCGTGGACCGTGAAAAAAGTATGTGATAAGTATCTGGCGAGCCATCACCATTCAGATCTACAAAGCTAGTCCATGTCACATAAACGTAGCCAGCGCCTGCGCCAACTGTTCTCTTGTCAGTAGCAATCCATGGTTGATCATTCATTTCAAAAAAGGGAGAGGGGTAACCGTTGCCTTCATCCATCATGGCTGGTGTACCATACGCTAGACCTCCATCTGTGGATTTGGCGACCCAGACACTAACATCATAGTCTGCTCCTCGCATGAGAGCGGTTCCAACGCAGTAAGCGTTGCCGAACCCGTCAAAATCCACGACTGGATTCCCTGCCCTTCCGAAAGACGCAAGAGGTCCAGCACGAGGCACGTAACCCTTGGACCAGGACGCGCCTCCGTCAAGAGAACGATACGTGATTGTCCAAAGTGTTGTACCGGCAGGCTTTGCTGTGCTCTGATCCTGTGAACCTGCAGCAAGGTTGAGTGAGTCCGTGGGATTGGATGATATAGTCGGTTGGTCTTGGTCGTATGAGCTAACGTAGAGATTAACATCATTTCCAAAGGCGGACATAATCTCAGACGAAGCGGCAGAAGGTTTTGATGTCTCAGTTAGAGTTTCATCGAAACCAAAGGGTTGTTTGATACGATTTTGACTAAGAGAACTGAGCGGAGTAACGATTAGCAAAAACAACAGGAGCCCATCTAATAACTCGGTCTTCCTCACGCCCTTTCTCCGCTTTTCACCTGCGAATTCACGTTAGGTCTTGATTTGTGCGCAAAAAAGAGGAAGATGGGAACGACTGTGATTTAGGTGCGGCTATCACGTAGGAAGTGGTGGAGTGCCGAAACTGAACCCTACAGCCCATGTCCCAAAGTTGTTGTCGTTGGCAGAGCTTGTTCCCCAATGGTTGTTGAGCCAGCCATACCATCCGTCGTAGTACAAATCAACTCCCACCCAGTCGCTTGGGGGAGGATAGCCTAAGCCGTTGCTCTGAAGTGCATTACTGTAAACGGTGTTTTCTTCCGCCAAGATCGGAGGTGACTCGCCAGTGATCTGTATGCCATTGAATAGATTATCATAGATTGTGTTGTTCCAAACCATGTTCCAGTCTGAAGAATAGATGAAGACGCCGTGTCTATTTCCATAGACCCTGTTGAATCTGATAGAGTTCCTGTCAGACGAGTCCCAGTTCCACCAAGAGTATGTGACGAATATGCCGTCCATGCCGTTGAGGTAAATCCAATTTTCCCAAACCACGTTGTTGTCTCCCTGCGCCAACATGATGCCATTGAACCCGTTATTGCTGATTTCATTGTCTTTAATGGTGTTTAAGCCCGAAAGCACATTGATTCCGTTCCAGCTGTTGTGATCAAAAGTGTTGCCCCTGATTGTAGCACCGTATGAATAGCCGTCGGCGTTGAGACCATCCTGACCATTATTCGTGACGGTGTTACCAATCACTATTGTTCTTGGCGCAACGTGATATTCTATACCTGACATGGCGTTACCGTCGACTGTATTGCTTTTTATTCTGTTGCCCAGCCCGTTGTCAACGAAAACTCCAATCTTCCCGTTGCTTTGGACAGTGTTCGATTTGATGTCATTCATGTGCGAGTCGCTGAGGAGAATTCCGCTACCACAGTTGTTCTGAATTATGTTGTTTCTGACTTCGTTTTGAGAAGATGGAATATTTCCATTCCAGTCTTTGTGAAGATAGATGCCTGCCTCGCCAAAGTGCTCTACAGTGAAACCTTTGACTGTAACCAAGTTGGTACCTACTAATTCGAAGCCGTAAGGCAAGCTGCATGACGCACCGTCCAGTGTTACCGAGCCTACAGCTACAAACGTGGAACCCGCCAGTGCACTGGGAATGGTAACCTGTTCTTGATAAGTGCCTGTATGCACCCTGAAAGTGAAAGGTCCCGGAGGGTTAACGGATGCCCAATTCACTGCACTCTGGATGGGAGGACTGATAACATTGGTGCCCCCATTAACAAAGCCCCAAGTGTAAACATCGATAACGGTTGGCGGTGCTTTCACTGGATTTACAGACAGCATTGAGCCCAATATTGCGACTGCTGCACAGATAACGAGCACTAACTTTTTGCTTTGCGTTTTTCTCACTCTCCATTAAATTTGGGTACTTATTTTCTTCCAGCGCCCCTCTCTCGGCGCTGAAGAAGAGACATGCTCTCCTCTCGCTCTTCTGGTCTTATCTTTCATAATTATACTTTTAACATTTGTGAAAATATCCTCTAGTACAGATGACGAAAGGTTAGATTTTCATTTACACATGTTAGTCTGGCTATATTCCGAGTTTTTCTCTATAAGCAGGTATATCTAGGAATCCGTGCCCACTAATGTTCATTAAAATAGCTTTCTCTTCGCCGCTCTTCTCATTCCTCAATGCTTCGTCTATCGTTGCCCGTACCGCGTAGCTTGATTCAGGCGCGATAAGCCAGCCTTCGCATTGAAGGAACGTTCTAGCAGCTTCAAAGACTGCTTTCTCATCCGCTGGGTAAGCCTTAGCTTTGACAATACCTATGTTTCTCAAAGCGCTTATCAAAGGCGCAGCCGCATGATAGCGCAATCCATCTGCCTTAATCGGATTCATGTCGGTTTTGTGTCCAAGCGTGTACATCTTCAGTAAGGGCGTATGCTCAGCCACGTCGCCAAAGTCATACTCGTACTTGCCCTTCACCAGATTAGGCGCAACTTCTGACTGAGACGCCAAGAATTCGCATTTCCGTTTTTTCGTCAAAACTTCGCCTGCAAAGGGCAGGGCGATGCCGCCGAAGTTGCTACCTCCGCCTAAACAGCCAACTATCAGGTCTGGTTTGTCGTCGGCGAGTTCGAACTGTTTGATGGTTTCTAATCCGATTATGGATTGATGTATGAGCACGTGATTCAAAACTGAGCCTAAGCCGTAAACCGCGTCATCGTGCTTTTCAGCATATTCCAGTCCTTCGGACACGGCTATGCCTAAGGAGCCGTGGTGGTTTGCGTCTTTTTTCAGCAGTTGTCTGCCTGTCTCGGTTTCCTTGCTCGGCGAAGCGTGCACCGTGGCGCCCAGCAAGTGCATGAACGTGCGCCTGTCCGACTTCCAGTCGTAAACCGAGCGAACCCAGAAGACTACGCTGGTTAAGCCCATCAGACGGGCTGCATGCGTCAAGGCGGTGCCCCACTGTCCAGCGCCGGTTTCCGTCACCAGAATCTTCTTGCCCTCTTTAGCGGCAAAATACGCTTGCGCCAACGCCGTGTTAGTCTTATGCGAGCCAGTGGGCGACAAGTCTTCGCGCTTGTAGTAGATTCGCGTTTTCTTCAGCTTCAAAAACTGCTCCAGCTTCAGGGCGCGGTACAACGGTCTTGGTCGACCGACTTGAATGTAGAGTTCGCGCACTTCAGTTGGTATGGGAATCCATCGTTGGATAGAGCTTTCCTGCGCGAGGCATTCGTGGATCATGGTTCGCCCGAGGAAGTCCATGCGTGAGGGTCCGGTTTCAGGTTCTTTTGGAGGCGGAAGAGGCTGGGGTAAGTCGGGCTGGATGTTGTACCACTCTTTGGGCAATTCGTCTACGGGTAAAGAGAACTGATTTGGCTTCAATGTGATATGCTCCTTGATGATTTGGGAAAGCGCATATTATGAAATAGCTTAGGAATTAAGACTTCCGCTGACCAGGGTTTCAGATGGCTCCAACGTTTTTCGCAGCGTCGAGAACCAGAAAAGTCTGTGTCTCCTGCTCCTTTTTGCCCCAACTTCCATCCTTATTCTGTCTCTTCACAGTTGACGCGAGCGCTTTTTTCACCTGTTTTCCCGCGAGTTCATTGTGTGATCTGGATAAGGCGTGAAGCGTGTGGTAGAAGGGGAAGCCTTTCCACGCTCCAGTCCTGCTCTGTCTTCTAGCTAGGTATTTCAAGCCGTCTTCAACCTGTTTGGACTCCTGGCTCAACGGGTGTTCAATTAGCATGCGTAGCACGTTTATTGTGCACCATGCACTGCACCACGTTGGCCGCCAAAACTGAAGATACGAGTTCACAGTTGTTTGAACTTGCTTGTTGTCGTCGAAGCCGAAGATGTGGAAGAGATGAACTGCGTAGGCTGTTTGGTAGAATATGGTGCAGCCTGGGCCGAATTCTCCGTAAAACGTTGAACGCATTGTGCTTGCGTCTTGTCTGTTGCCAGAATAAAAGAAGCCCGGGTAACCGCGATATTGGTGGCGTTGAATTGATAAGAGCCATTCCATGCCTTGCCTGACGCTATAGTCCCTTCTGTCGTAGCCGAGGAGGGCAAGGTTCCAGAGGTTGTTGGCTGTGTGAACGAATAGTTGATTCCAGCTTCCATCCTGCGATTGTTGCGCCGCGATTCTTTCATGTAGTTTCTTGGCTATAGTTGCGTCGCCAGCTTCCTTCTTGAACACTTCTCTTCTAAGGTAGACTCCAATGGGCGATTCAAGTTTGGCAACATAGTTGAAGGGGTTTGTCTTGAGGTGATCCCCGAATTTTTCCATAACTGGTCGCTGATTAGAATTAGCTCGGTTTTCGTTAAAACTGTTTTCTCTGTCGAGTTAAAGCAAAGAAAAAAGTGGGTTGTGGATTGTTACATTAGGGTTTGCTTGTTCATTGGGAACACTGTGCTGGCTCGTATGTCGCTGCTTCCAAGCACGTATTGCGTTACTCGGTTGAGTCCTATGCCGCAGCCTGAATGCTGAGTGCCGCCGTGCAGGCGATAAAATTCTAAGTACCAGTCGAAGTCGTGTATGCTGCCACCTTTCTCAATCAACTGCCGCAGCATATTAGAGTCTTTCAATCGTTGCAACAATGGTTCGTACTCGCATTCTCTCTCAGCCGCGCCTACAGCTTCGCCACCGCATGGCAGCAGAAGATCAGTGCTGTTGACAACGTTGGAGTTGTACGAGTTCTGCTTCATGTTGAAGAACTTGATAGCCTTGGGATAGTGTGTTACAAACAAGGGTTTGCTGCCGAAAACTTCCACCAGCGCTTTTTCATGTATGCTTTTTAGGTCGTCGCCCCATTTGACGCCGAACGAGCTTAACTGTTCCACCGCGTCGGCGTAGGAAACTTTCTTGAACGGCGGCTTCACGTTGACTCTGTCCTTGTCCACGCCGAGCAGTTTCAGGTCTTCGCTTCTAGTGGCTATGCATTCCTGAATCATGGAGTAGATAGTGCCTTCAATATGGTGCATCAACTGCCAGAGGTCGCCTTCAAACTCCAACTCAACCAGCGTAAACTCTGTCAAGTGTCTTTCGTCTACCGCTGGCTCGGCTCTGAAGCTGGGTCCAATGCACCAGACTTTTTTCAGGAAAGGCGTCAAGACTTCGAGGTAGAGCTGGCCTGTCTGTGCTAGGTAGCAGTTTTCGCCAAAGTGGTCCACTGTGAACATTGTGGCAATGTTCTCGCACGCACCTGTAGCTCTAGTTAAATGTGGCGCTATGATTTCGGTGAAGTCGTGGGCATCGAAATACTTACGCGCTCCTCGTAGTAAACTGGCTTCAATTCTTGCGACTGCTTGCATTTCAGGTGTGGCGTACAGCTCGAATCTGTTGGCTGTTTTGGCTAATTTTTCAAAGATTTTTTCAGAAGGAAAAGAGCTTTGATAGACTTTTTTCCGGGCGTAAATTGGCTTTTGCAAAGCCCAAGCCGATCTCATCAGCGGTTTTAGCTTATAAGATTTGTTGTTATTTTTTATGAAATTATTCTAGTTTATTTTCTGGTTGCAGAGTCGCAGGCTTTGAAACGATCTCAACCGTTGTTGAGCTTCGAGAAGCAAGTTCCAGAGGATTTAGAAAGCCTTTCTTGACGTAAACGTCTTTCAACTTAATCTTGGTGCCGATTGACAGCTCTCTTGCGAACTCGGTGTGTTTTCGCCACAGTGAAACTCCGATTGTCCCTGATTCATCGGCTAGATCGAATGAAGCTACAAGCACATTCTCGCCTCGAGACGTGGTAACCTCTTTTATTATTGGTGCGGATGTGACAGCGGCTTCGATAATGGCTAGTTCGCCTTCCGCCAAATCCGCTATTCTACGTGTTGTTTCGCTTTTAGCGATTGGTCTAGCTGCTTGACCAGCTGTCTTCTGGATTTGGCTGGAGTTTTCTACGTGCACTTCAACTCTGCCGTCAAGTCCTGTTTTGACTCTGGCGTTTGTTATGCGGAGGTGGTCGCCCTCGTCCACTGTGCCGAGTTCATCCACTTTTTCGTTCCAGAATACGAGAGTTGTCTCTCCGGTTTCGTCTTTGAGGCGTAGTCGCCTGACCTTGCCGCTTGAACTATCCTTCCTAGTGAATTCTGAAATTGGGAACACGCTTGTAACTTGTCCTTGCACGCTGGTCTTCTTTTTCTGAGGTGTCACCTGTGCAATCTTGTCCATGGCTTCGGCTGTGTGGGGAAAGCGGCTTTCATCAATGCCTTGGGGTGAAATCTCCAAGTCTCCCTTTCTTCCAAGGTGCAGTTCAAGTCTGCCATCAAAGGATTCACGCACATAAGCATGGAGGACTCTGACGATTTGTCCCTGCTGCATCTTTCCAGTTTCAACAAGGTCCACATTGTCGTCCCATAAGACCAGCTTTAAAGTGCCTGTTCCATCTGTTAGAAGCAAACGAGCCAATTTTCCTTCTTTGAAGTCTTTGCGGGTGAAAGTCTGAACTGGATAAACGGCGATGACTCGTCCAACAATAGTTACGTCGTTTAAGCCTGAGACTAGGTCTTTGATGGCGATTTCGCTGGGAAACGCTTCTTCTTGGCTTTGGATTTCGACGCCTAATTCCATGGCGACTATGCGGGCGGCGACTTCGTCGAGGAAGTAGTCGTCGGATGAGCGCTTCTTGTCATAGATTCTCCTGAGCACCTCGCTTCGTGTGAGGTCGCGTCGCGTTAGCAGTATTCGCTGCACAATGTTTTCGAGGTCCACTTTTTTCAGGGCTCTGCACTAGTTTCGCGGAGAGATTTTATTTAAACCTACTTCTGTGAAAGCTTATCTGAAACAGGGTTCAGTAACCTAATTGTACAGATGTGAAAGCTCTGTGGCTGATCAGCTTCTTTCGAGCATCGGTGTTGCGTTACTTCTCGTGGGCTTTGCAGTCGCATTCATCGCCATGATGTGGCTGATGCTCTCAGGTGCAAAAGGCGGCAAGGGCAAAGTGAGAGGCGGAGGCGCAGTGATTATCGGTCCAATTCCCATAGTCTTCGGAACAGACAAGGAGTCAGTTAAGATCATTTTGATATTGTCGATTGTGTTGGTTGTTTTGCTCTTTGTCTTCACGTTGTTTTCCTATGGAATCTTCAGGTAGGAAGACTTGGAATTATGTTTGAGGCTGAGGAGCACGGGGCAACATCCAGTTTGCCTTTGAAGTTGTTTCTGTTCGGTTTTGTTTTGATGTTTGCAGGGGTCATTGTGCTGGTGGCTTCTGCCTTGCTCGGCGGCGATGGAACCGTGAGCGGCGGCGCAATAATCTTTGTTGGGCCGATTCCCATTGTGCTTGGCGCTGGTCCCTACGCTCCTCTGGCAATTGTCCTTGCTGCAGTGTTGACGATAATCGGTTTTATCGTGTTTTTCTGGATGAGAAAGCAGGTTGCTAGGAGCTAGTTTTGGTCTTAGGTGTTGTTGCCGTGGCTGTTTTTTCTTCTTTGCCGAAGATCATGTAGAGGAAGACTAGGACTAGGAAGAAGAATGTGATTACGAGCAGGAATGTTAGCACAACGTTTTCGAAGAATGCGCCGATTTCCATTGCCATGGCAGGGTCACTTTTGTCTCTGTTAATTTGCCGTAGAGCCTATTTAAACAGTACCTTCACTGCTCGTTGCCCTCTTCCTCTTTGGCGGCGGATGCTCCTCAGGCTGTTTCCATTCTCGGATGAGTATATCGAAGAAGTCGTCGTCGTCTTCGAATAAGTCGAAGCGTCCAAGCGACTCGGCGAGTTTCTGGGCGATTATGTGGTAGCATATGTGCCCATGGTCGAATTGGAAATAGAAATCGTCGCACGAGCAGTACTCAGCTGCAGGCATGACTAGGTAGTCGCGTTCTTTGCCCACCACGATCCAGACTATGCGCCCGCTGGGTTGAAACACGTATTTTTTGATGCGGCTTTCGCTAAGAGCCTCAAGCGCCTTGTTGACTCGCTGACCAAACGTTGTTATGAGCGTGTTTACGTGGATGTTTGACACAGTGCCTTCTAAGCGAACATCGGCGCAGACGGCTTCGAGCACCTCAGCTTCCAGCTTCTCTTTCATCTCTATCCTAGACGCCTATTTGCCAACGATTTCCTCGGCGACGCGCTTACCCAGTTTTCGGCATTCGTCAAGCTGCGCCTGCTTAGGCTCGTACAAGACAGCGATTGGCGGCTCAATCGTCTTCATGCCAAACCTGTTCTTTAAAATCTCCAACACTTGCTCTGGCGCTTCGCCGCTCCAACCGTACGAACCGAAAGCCGCGCCGACTTTGCCCTGTAGTTTAACTCCAGCTTTGGCTGCTTCCTCCAGCACCTGTTTTATCGGTAATGTAATGTCATGGTAGTATGTTGGCGCGCCTACGACTACGGCGGCAGCTTCGGCTAGTTCCTTCGGTTCCGCATAGTACTTTAGGTCTACATCAACCCCAGCTACGGAGCGAGCGCCCTCAGCCAAAGCCTGAGCCATACGCTCAGTATTACCCGTCTGGCTATCGTACAACACAAGCAGCTTAGCCATGTCACAGCAGTCTCCTTTGCCTTCTCTTCTTATCAACTTCATGATCTTTAAGATTACTGTTATCATGAAACGAAGCTGAAACGAAGCCCACGATAAACCTCCTAAGAAAGCCTTTCTCCAGTGAGCGCGACGAATTCGGCTGGTTGGATAGAAATTCTATGAACACATAAAAAAAGAGGATAGTTGAAGAGTTCACTATTCTTTTTTGCTTTCAGCTTCTATGCCAAGCAAATGCTTAGCCACAACTACATGCGTATGACCGATTATGGCATTTAGACCAGCAACGATAGCCAGCAGAAACCACGACATTGACTCCAAGCCAAGAGTGATGTTCATTGCATCACCAATGACTCCTAACGCAGCAAATATGAAGCAAGCATACTGAGAAATGCCAGCAAACCGGTCACAGTCACGAATCTCCGTCTTTACTTCTTCACGGTTCTTGAAAGGTTTACTATTCCACGTCGTGCTCAATTCTTCTTTTATGATAGACATCTTCACCATCACTTCCTTTTTCTTTCTTTTCTTAACTCAAAGGCTGCTGCCATGTTATATAGGAATTCCTATATATAGAGACTCCTATATACTGTCCTTTTAGGCGTCTGATATGGCTGTAGGCAAACCCCCAAAAGAAATCATTGACAGAGAAAAGGAAGTCACGAAGCTCGTAAGGAGCCTTTCGGATCCTTCCAAAGATGTAAACTACGCGTTGATTGGTCCTCGAAGGATCGGCAAGACTACCATTCTGTTGAAAGTCAAAGAGGAACTTGAGCGCAAACAGATAATAGTCGTTTATATCGATCTCTCGGTCTACAGATTTTCGCCGTATGATTTCGCACAGAATGTAATGTCTCAAATAACGAAGGCTTATGCTAAAGACTTGGGTACGGTGGAAAAAGCCTCAATAACATTGGGCAACCTGCTAAGAACACTCACGAAACTGAAAAGACTCCGCCTAACCATCGAGCCTTCAGTAGATGAAAAGGGACAAATCGCAGTGCAGATTCGCCCCGAAGTGGCAGAAACCGAAGACTACAGAACCGTGTTTCTCCTAGCATTCGATTATGCAAACGAAGTCTCCAAAAAAAGCCGCAGGAGAATCGTGGTAATCGTTGACGAGTTTCCCAATCTGATCGAGTTCAAGAGGTATCCCAAGCTCGAAGCCATAAACGAACTGCTAAGAAGCATAATTGAACAAAGAGAAAACGTGGAATACGTGGTCAGCGGCTCAAGAGTCCACTTCATGAAAAACATCTTGGGCAAGGGCGAAAGCCCACTGTTCGGACACTTTATCATTGAGGAAATCGGGCAGCTACCCGAAAAATACGCGGTTGAACTGTTCATGAAGACTGCCAGGTGCAGCCAAAAAGAGGCAGGAAGAGCGTATAAGCTTGTGGGGGGACACCCCTACTACCTCATCATGCTAGCTGAAAACCGAAACCCCCGCGAACACCTCGAAGAAACCTACAGAAGAATTCTCACTAACCCGACCGGTGCGCTCAATCTTTACGTAAATTATATCCTGAAAGAGGATTTGGGCACTTCAACGAAGGAAACGCGGCTCCTGGGAATCCTGAAAGCCATCTCACAAGAAAAAAGCTCAGCATCTCAAATCGCAAAGCACATAAAACTCAAACTCTCAAGCCTCCCATACTATCTTCAAGAGCTTGAAAGATACGACCTAATCCAAAGAAAAGACGGAAAATACCAGATCACAGACAAAGTCGTCAAAGACTATTTCGTAGCAACGCAAGTATAGAACCAGCTATATATAGAAAATCCTATACAAAGCCGATCGCGTGAATTTCATCAAGTCATCTTGAGGATTTTGAACTGCGAACCGCTAGGGGAATATTGCTGCAATATGTTTAAGTGCGGGTTTCTCCTAGTTATGGTTGAATAAGTTTCCTTGTGGGAAACAAAATGTCTTTGGAGCAGAAGTCCCAGATTCTTCAAGCCGCTGCGTCAGGTGCATGTGGCGTCAGAGACCTAGTCCACAAACTCAGATGGAAAACATCAACAATAGTGTCTCTGACAAGGAAAATGAGTGAAGAGAAGCTGATCGAGTTTCAGGCTGTTAGGCATGCAATTCGAGGCAGGCCAAAAAAGAGCATAGTGTGCACGGCTCTGGGCTTGGATTTCCTTGAGACCTACAAAAAGCTAAATATGAAGCCTCTTCGAGCTAGGAAGGCAGACTTGGAACGGGCTGCCAAAGATGCATTATACACGCGGAGACTGGTTGAGAATGGGCATTCTCCGTTTTTATTGTTCATGGAGTTGAATTCAATTGTCCGCAATATTAGGGACTCTTCAGAAACTCATCAAGCTGTTTGAAGGCAGAAACATTCCTTACATGATCATTGGAGGCTATGCTCTGCCCTTCTATGGAAGAGTGCGAACCACACTTGACATTGACATAGCAGTTGCAGTCAAGACAGAGCAGGAACTGAACCAGCTTCGCAAATGGCTACAGGGAATAGGCGTGGAAGTCACGGTCTATTCGCCGAACAACCCAGTCCTGGTCATTGTGGACCATGAAGAGAAGGTGGAAGCTGAGCTTTGGCTGAAACCCGATGGGATTACGTTCGACAACGAAACCTTGAAGCGAAGAAAAAAAGCCAAACTCGGCAAAAACATAAGCGCGTGGATCATCTCGCCCGAAGACTTCATAGTGAACAAGTTAGCCAGACCGGACAGAGGCGCAGTTGATGAGCAAGACGTAAAAAGCGTGCTCGTGAGACAAGCAGGCAAACTGGACAACAAATACTTGGTAAAAAGAGCCCATCAAGCAGACGTGCTTAGAGTTCTGGAGACTATACGAGCTTCCTGAGGCATCAGTGCTACTTAAGGTGTTTATTTTAGGTGCGGTCGATAGTCACGCAGCAGTCGATGGCTTGGGGTTAAAATGCAGTAATCATTTGCTGAGGAATTCTTTGACCCAGTTGAAGAATCGTGCTGCGTCTCTTACAGCTTCTCGTGCGTCGTTTTCGTTCATCAGTCTTTCTTCGTATTCAGCCGCGTTCTTTATTCCAAGCAGTCTGCTCAACTGTTTGCTTCTTGCTGTTAAGGTATCTTTCGGTAAACCAACTGTCTGAATGAGGCTGATTACGTCTTCATGCCTTTCTCCAGCGTGTCTGACACCTAGCATGAAGACTGTAAGAGCGTCGCAAGCGCTTATTCCGCAGTGAACAGCGTTAATAACAGCTGCGTTCCATCTTGCGCTTCTCAGACACTCTGACGCCGCGTCCAAGCATTCTTCAGATTTCCTCAAATAGTTAACGAAGAGAGATTTGTTTACATGTCTAACTCGTGTGGACATGGTTCTTATTCCAGGGGGTTGCCGCAGATCAACACGTGATTTCGTACAGCTTGTTTGATTGGAGATTCCTTTTGTCTCTTTTGCAGGTCTTCTTCGCCAACATAATATGCTGAAATTGAGTTGCCAAATCTGTCAGAAATGTCCTTCTGAAGTTCGGCAACGATGTCTTCCACCTTTTCTTTGTGGTTGGTTACGATGAGAAGATCTATGTCGCTTCGTGGCGTTTCTCTTCCTTCCACTACACTCCCGTACAATGCGACTGATGTAACCAAAGGAGACTCCATTTTTCTTTTTATTGTGTCTTTAAGCTCTGAGAGGGCTTGATGTTCCAGTTCAAACGTTCTTTCAACTATGTTTGCTGCATAGCTGTTTGCGTTCAGTTTGAAAGCGTAAGACCTTCCAAGAGTCCGCACAGTAATGGCGTTTGTTTTTTCAAGTTCATCAAGAACCTTGTTGATGCCCATGTGCGATATGCCCAAGAATTTGGCAAGTTCCCTTATGGTGAATTCCTTCTCGCGGTATCTCCAAAGCGTTCTAAGAACCTTGACTTTCACCTTGGAGCCTAACAGCCCTTCGATCAAATTATGAAACTGCATGACTATCACTGTAAACTAAAGTTTCCATATGGAAACAAAAGTAAAAAAACTTTCGCATCACAAAAAAAGGAAATCTCACCCGAAGACTTCATCGTGAACAAGTTAGCCAGACCAGACAGGGGGGGCAGTTGGCGAGCAAGATGTGAAAAGCGTGCTCGTGAGACAAGCAGGCAAACTGGACAACGAATACCTAACAAAAAGAGCCACACAAGCTGAAGTCCTTACAATACTGCAAACTATCCAGTTTTCTTAGGGCACCGATTTGAACACATCCACTGATCCGGGCGGATGATGTGCGAGGTCAGTGCTGTGTATCCATTTTATTAAAAAAAGGGGGGTTGGTTTGGGGTTCTTGATGAGCCTTTTTCCTACACGTATGGCGCGAGACCGTATGCCCAGTTGTACCAGTTGGCTAGTGGCGTCCACAGGGAGTTCCAGCTATTGTGGGTGAAGATGTTATATGCATCACCAGTTGTGAAAACACCATTGCCATCATAGTCTAGGGAACTTACAGGGGGCAGAGGATAGCCAAAGAGTGGCGGTGGTGTGAGACCATAGTAACCATCAATCATTGCGGTCAGGTCCACGAGAGTGCTCCAGGACAATTGCGGTTTTCCTTTACCTTCGATGTATGCGAGGAATTGATGCTTCCACCATCCAGGGCTCTTTCCCGCTGGTCTTTCTTCGCATGGGATGGTCACGGAGAAGTATTTCTTCCAGCCGATTATCGACGGGTTGTCTTGTCCCCAAGCATCTCGTTGCGTGAGGTCTTCAGTCACGCGTGCGTGCGCGGATATGTACAGCAGATCGTTGCATTCCACACCTAAGCCTGTCAACGAGACTACAAACGTGTCGGTTGTAACTCCGCCTAAACCTTCATGTCCGATGAAAAGCTCCAATGGGAAGGGGAAAGACCAGCCTGGCCATGTGGTGTCCACGTAGAGATGTGTGGCAGTCATTAGCCAACCGCCTGCGGTCGCGAGCGTGACGACTAGATTCTCTCCTTGGATGGCGACTGTGACGGTTCCTACGTTGATTGCATCCGAATATGTCCACAGTGGCTTGGTGGTGAGCGTACCCTGAACGAACGTCGCATTTCCCGATGTTACTAGACTAAAGGCCAAAGCAAGCATGCCCACTAGCAATAGCATTGTTTTTCTTGCGGTCATTTTGGTTTTCATTTTCTACCACTAGGTATGTTGTTGTCAATTTCCACATAACAAACTTGTGAAGAAATCTTCTAGAAGCTTATTACATGTGCTCACACTCATACGAGCTTCGTGAAGCGTCAGAGCTCCTTAAGGTATTTATTTCGGGTAGCAGTCAATATCAGACAGTAATCGTGATGAGTTTCTTATGAAGAGATTTGGGGAAATAGATGAAGACTTCTTGTGGTATGTTGAGCATCCCGAAGCCTTTGAAGACTACAAGGGACAGCACGTAGCTATATGGAACAAGAAAGTCATAGGTCACGGCAACACGGCCAAAAAAGCCTACGACATGGCTAGGAAAAGCTATCCCAAGTCAAAACCGACGCTGGCTTTCATTCCGAAGGAAGAAGCGCTCATCTTATGACCGAACTCCGCTTTCCCTACAAACTCATCGACACGGAAACATTCGGCAAAGTCACCATACCCGTCGCCAAGATATTCTTACAAGGAAAACAAGAGGAAGCCGCCATAGATGTCATCGTCGACACAGGAGCGGTCATATCAATCTTCCCAAAAAGCCTCTGTGACGTCCTCGGCATAGTCTTTGAAAGCGGTCAACTGTCCTACGTGAAAACAGCCACAAGCGAGTCCATACCGATCCGAATCCATAAACTCCAGATAAGAATAGACAACCACGCGTTCAAAGCAAGAGTCGCTTTCTCCACCATCGAAAACGTCCCATACATATTAGGCAGACTAGATGTCCTCGACCAAATAGAAATGAAATTCAACAAACACGGAACTACATTCATAGCAAGGTAACCAAAAACAGAGTCAGATACTGACCAGCGCAGATGTCTGTGAAGCTAGACGTTCGTCGAAAGGCTGCCGCCGGACTATATAGGAATCTCTATATATAGAAAATCCTATATACCGCCCAGGTCGCCTGGCCGTCAGAGCCCGTGTGCCTCTATGTAATGATCATTGTAATCTCGATTATTGTTGATTCTGAGAACCAATCGTCAATTGTGTCTTCGTTTGCCTTGCCGTAATATTTAAGGTAGAGAGCATGTTTTCCCAATTCAAAAGCTTCCCCGCCTTTGGCGATTCGTGCGTTGCCTTTGAACTGGATTTTTCCGATCTTGAACTCGACTCGACTGTCTTCAAGAATGTTTTTCATCCAGTCAGTGTATGCTCCTTCGTGGCTGAGATAGATTTTCTTTCCAGCTGTTGCAAACCACAACTCAACTGTGTGTGGGTTTCCAGTCTTTCTACCTCTAGTCGTTAGATAGATGTACTTTTCGTCGGCGACCCTGCTAACATCCATGTGACTCAACACTTGCTCGCGTGAAGTTGTTTAGACCGAGTTAGATTACCTTTACGCGTGATTCAGCCTTCTTCAACAGTGAAAAGGCTTGTGCGGTTAAGAGTGAATAAGTTTCTTGTTTGACACGAGCAATGTCGCTATAATTAGAGCTGAGTCGATATACTTCCCTCTCATTACACGATCCAAGACCTTGCTGAAATCTACAAGTTCGATGTTCGCTATTTCATCTGGGTCAGGTTTTCCCTTTAGCTTGAGGGCTTTTGTAAAGAATATTTCAACTGTTCCAGCCATGTTGCTGGGATTCCAGTTGAACCTCCCAATCCACTTGAGCTCGTCAGTTGTGTAGCCTGTCTCTTCTTCCAACTCCCTTAAGGCTGCTTGCTTCGGGGTTTCTCCAAGGTGTATGCCGCCAGCAGGCAAGTCATTTATCATTTTGCGAAGAGGGTGTCTGTATTGCTTGGTCAGAACCATCTTGTTGTCTTTTGTGAATGCTGCTATCGCCACTGCACCTGCGAAAGCGCTAGGCGAGCCCCAGCCTGAGAAGTAGACCCATTCATGTCTTGAACCATCTGCGAATTCCAGAGTATCTACGACAACACGCCTGCCATGCTTATTGTAGACTGTTCTGGATTCTGCAACCTTCACCTTATCAAACTTACTTCGCAAGGCACACACCACACATAACATCACCTCGCAACTTAGTATGACTTCTCTTAGCAGTGATTGCAGTCACGCGTCGAATTCTTGGGCGAAGGCATCATCGCGCCGACACATCTCCTTTACACCATGCATGGAAACCAGCAAGAACTGGAGACGCTGATTAATGAAGCATATCTCCTACTCGCTAAATACTTGAGAAACGAAGGGGAAAGCTGGGTTCCTATAAGAGCAATCACGTAGGGTTTTGTCATGAGGATTTCGGTAGCATATCTAGACGTATTGGACATATCGGGCATGCTTGGCGTGCGAGGTCTAATACTGGAATTCTCATGCCTATCGCCATGCATACTGGACACGCTTTATTGTTGTCGTATATGCACACGATCTTGGTTTCAGACATTTCATACACCTCTTATTCTTATTGCATCGAATTCTGGTTAATAGTGTTGTGCTTCGCACTCTTCGGTGTCTTTTTCAAATCCTCATCTAAATAATCCGTGAGACAGCAGGTCTTAATTCCGCTTTGCAGGAAACCAACCTCTTATTCTCAAGGCTCCTTTGATTATGTCAATGATTGCAGAAATCGACTTGTTCGTTGTATCTATCCTAAGCAATGGGACTTCAAATAGCTCTTCCACATCGCGATAGGCTTTCATAAGTCTAAGCTGAAACTCATTGGAAAGCAGTAGACCGCGCTGGAGTGAGTTGTCAGATCTTTTCTTAATCCGTGTCAATTGAACTTGCCTTTGCACAGTGAGAAAAATCACTAGATCTGGCATAAGAAGGAACTTGCGGAACGATGCGATCAGTTTTATCGGCGTTCTTACCGATAGCCGCTCAATGGCTGCATGATATGCTACAGTTGACCAAACATAGCGGTCAGCGACTACGTGACTCTTACTCAGAAGAGTCTTTGCCAAGACTGAGAGTTGAATATTCGAACACAGGAAGTATGTGAATCGCGCCATTGGCGTAGCTGTTTCAAGGACATGTTGTTTTATCTTATCAAAGGGTGGAGGAGGGGATTTGATATATTGACCGTTGATCTCCTCTGCCAGTTGTTTAGCGATGGTTGTCTTTCCAGTGCCATCAATTCCTTCTATGATAATGAAAATATTGCGATCAAGTCTGCCTGACATGAGCGTGTTCCTCACTAGTTTCGGTTTGGAGTTGTCTTTCATTTCTTCGAAACACAGCAATAATTCGATCAGAAGAACTTGGGACATACTCCGCACTAACATCGTAATCTCCGTAAGCTTTGAGAAAGTCAAACTGAGGACATGCCGCTGATGCAATCGTCTCCAAAGTGTAGATCTTGCTTATCTCTTGATCCCTAGCGGAGATTTCTTTCCCTGTCTTTAGATTCCTTATCCGATAATAGTATATTCCTTCGTTAAGGTCTCCCACAACTCTCTTGCGTATCTCGACCTTCACAAGGTAGGAATCGTTCCTTGCTTCACGTGAGTAGTTGCGTTTGTCTCGAAGACCATGGTTGTTCATGTCAACGAAAAGCAGGCCCGATGCTTTCAGGGACCTGGAGACTCCCGCAAAAAACTTGGCTATGTCTTCCTTGACGGATAAGTAGTTGAACGTCGTCCACATACAAATGGCAACATCGAAATCCATGTTCAATCCCAAGCATCTGATGTCCATCCTTATGAAATCGCATTCCGGGCAGCGCTGCCTAGCCAAGAGTGCCATGGCTCGAGACAAGTCTATTCCTGTAACCAGATATCCATACTTCTTGTGTAGCACCTCTGCTAAGCGTCCTATTCCGCATCCCAAGTCCATAATGTGTGCAGCCTTCGGGTTGAGCGATCGTATCGTTTTGTGCAAGAATGCCGCTTCTCTTTTGCTATTACGACACGTCGCTAGGTCATAGAAAGGGGCTAGTTCGTTATAAAGAAGCTTGAGTCGAGCATGTTCTACAAGCGAACGACTTCTTGATGATATTGATCTTAGAGGTACATAATACGCCGACCTTCGGAAGCCACATGCTTTGTCTTCTTGGAGTGTGGATGACATATTTCATATCTGCCTAGGGAGCTTTGAAGCCTCCGTGGAGTATTTTGAGTTGTCCCAAATAGATTGAAAATGCCTAACGCATTGTTCAAACAGTCGTCCTCCTGATGTGACTTTGAAAGTGCAGGATTTCCAATTGGGCTCTTGGATGAAATAGGGACTGAAGTAGAGATTGGAATCAACTCTCAATATTGCCAGCGTTGGCAAGGTTCGGTAGAATTTCAAGCGGATATACGTTTTCTTAGCTAGCTTCGAAGTTTTGATTTTCTCGTTGATATCATCAATGGTTCGCGTTATAGTCTGACCATTGTCCGCATTGTAGGTCCCGAGATCTGTCTCAAAATCCCGCATCGATGGGAGATTCAGCTTCTTCTTGTCAAACGTGATGACAACATCAGGGTCTGCAACAAGAAGGCGGATGTCAACACCCTCGTTTGCTTTCTTCAAAAGAATTTGATCACGATAATCTCTTTGGAAACCTCCTAGCCCAACGCCGAGCGCCCAGATACACTTATAGGCATTATCCATGAGTCTGACGTATTCTCTGGTCAGACCGCGTTGCATGAACGCGCCTCTTAAGCCAAGCTGCTCAAGGGCGACATCACTCTCTAGCGCAACTCTATTCTCGCCTGATATTGTTGAATTCTGCTTCCATTCCCGAAGTACATCATCTTTAGGTCGCTTGCTATAGATATAGAACTGATTGTCCTCGAAGGTGCTTTCAGCATCATGGAAGTCGGTCTTTTCAATGCCACAAACATCGTAGACCTGCTTGGAGATTGCGAGGCAATCAACGGGCACTGCCTTCTGAGCGTGTGAGATCAAGTTGAGCTCTACACTGTGGATGGAGCCAGGTTTTTCCTTGTACTTGAAACTTCCTTTGTGAAGTGCAATTCGTACATGGATTTCCCCGCCGAACTTCATCCGTCCAATGCGATCATTAAGCGAAGGAATCTCAGCAAGGATCTCCTTGGCACTTTCAGTGGCGGTTTCTCGAGCGAAGCTTTCGTTATCATCGTAGAACACGCAGAGTCCACCATCTCCCTGCCACCCCCAAAATTTGGCAGTCCCGCATCTTTTATGCTTAGCTTTTCTTTGGACGGAATCATAAACGACGCGCTCAAATTCACCGAGTGCTTCATCAACTTTGTCAGCCTCATTGCTTGAAACAAGTTTCGAAGAACCTTGTATGTCAAGCACCATGAAATATGCGTTAATATAACTTTGGCCGTCTCTAAAGCCTTGGCTTTCAACCATGTATAAGCGCCACCGCCTAATGCATTAAAATAATTCTTCAATATAATAGTTTATGAAAGGCATAGGATTGAGAGGCCTTTACATATTTCCGAATTGCGTGAAAGTGTAATGATATTCGATAGATTATACGGAAGACTGAGCTTTCCACACGTCGTAGGATTGCTGCTGACTTGCCCAGGACTCTTGCGTCTTCGCGAGATAAGAATTGCGAACGTGCCCTTTCTAGCATTTCCTTCATTTTCAAACTGCAACAGGTATGAACACTCAATTGGCGCTTGCCATCTTGCCGGTTTGACTGCGAAAACCCTTGACTTGACCGCAAAGGACAAAATCGAGTTAATGACCGCAGGCTTATACCATGATGTCGCTACGCCGCCGTTTGGTCATGCAGTAGAGGGAGTTCTCAAAGCGGAATTCGGCTATGATCATGAGCAGCATCTATATGATCTGCTCACAGGAAGGACGAGTGATTTAGGGAGAGAAATGGCACAGATTTTCTTGGGAAGGAGTCTCAAACTTCAGAAAGTTTGTCAAACTCCGGAAGCAAGACAATTAGGTTTGGACCCATTCCGAATTGCTGATTTGGCGTTGGGAAAGACAAGACTAGGATCCCTCTTGAAAAGTACAGTTGATCTGGATAACATCGATAACATTATCAGAGCCTCTACTGCAATGGGACTCGAAAAGGGTGACGGACGCCTAGCTGAATTACTCGCCATGTCCTTCGTAATAGTTGGCGAAGAAATACAGTTCTCTGAAAAAGCTTTCGAAAATCTGAGCCGCTGGCGCAGGCTCAGGGAAAGGGTGTATACATGCATTTATGATGATGTGCAGGATTTCTCTCTTCAGGCAATGATCAAACATGCAGTTAGAGTTCTCGTCCATTCGGAAAACGTTCCTAAGCTCAGAGAAGAAGACTGGTGCCTTACAGAAGAGGAGCTCCTTCACAATAGATTGATGCAGAATCCCGACACGAAGAGAATCGCAACTCGGATAAGACTTGGCGACACTTTTACGTGTCTGGGCATGTTCTCATTAAGTAGCTGGGATATTGACAACGTTAGGAAAACTGCGATACCACAGCTCGAGGATTCTTCGGAAAAGTTCTTTGGGTTCAGAATCATTGCCGATTACTTTCTTGACAGAAGGTGGAGAACTCGGGAAATTCAGACTCTCCATCAACCTTTGATGACGTTTGAAGAAAATCTTAAACCGCACCAAATCCAACCTAATGTAATTGTGGGAATTTTCACGGAAGAAAGGATCAATAAGGTCAAACGACTGTGTAAGAATCGCGATTTCGCATCTTGGGTTCTTTCGTCAATACCGTCGGGAACTGATGTTCATTTTATGAGAACCTTGCTGGAGCGCACTGGGGGGCGATTCTAGCTGAATCAGTTGGAGCAAACTGCCGTCACTCGATTGCTTGCTAGGGTCGACTGGGATTTTCAAGATTATGTAAGCAAGTCATATCCAGAAGACATAAACAATATGCATTGGTACCCGGCTTCTTTTATCCCCCAAATTCCATCAATTCTCATACAAATGTTCTCTGAAAGAAAAGACGAAGTATTAGACCCTTTCTTGGGAAGCGGAGTTGCATTGGTGGAAGCGGCAAAACAGGGTCGCAATTTTCTGGGGGTTGATTCCAATCCCTATGCAGTTGATATAGTAAAAGCAAAATTCGAAGCACTGAATTGCCGCGATTGGACTTGGGCGAAAGAGTTCGCCAAGACTATATGCAACAGACGCCTAGCAGAGGAGCCATTACAATACTGTAGGCAGCATGGGATTAACGAAGAGGTTTTCAGATGGTTTCATCCAAGAACGTTGAACGAACTGCTGGAGATTCACAGTTGCATAGCGGATGATGGTGCGAGCAGTCTTCATCTGTTGAAGAAAGTAGTCTTCTCGGCCATACTGAAGTCTTGTTGCTCTCAGAGAAAGCATTACACTTACATAACTGACGGTTGCATGCCAAAGGAATTCATTGAAGTCCCTTCAAAGCAAAAGTACATTCAGCATCTTGATCTTGTTGAGGAAGCTTCTAGAAAATTCCGGAAACAATATGAAGAACTCAACTCGTGCGAGTGGAGAAGTTTAGAAGGCGATGTACGAGTTGGAGATGCTCGTGATCTCGGTTGGATTGTTCCCGGAACCGTGGATCTGATTGTCACATCGCCTCCATACCTTGGCTGCAATGACTATGCAAGATCAATGCGCCTCACTAGCCTTTTCTTTAGGGAACATAAAATACCCGACGTGCTGATTAATGAAATCGGGGCGAGGTGCAAGAGGCATAGGGAAACATTGCAGGATGAATATCTCAGGGATGTGAAGAAATCCTTCGAAGAGTGTAAGAAAGCTCTCAGAGGAGGCGGATACTTCGCACTTACTTTTGGTCAAGGAAAGGGGCGTGTGAGGAAGTCTGATGTTATAGGTCACCTAACTGATTACCTAATAATGGAGATTGGGTTCAGTAAGATTTTCGACACTCTAAGAAACATCAAGTATCATCGAATTCGCTTTCCGGGAGTCATGAATGAACGTGTTATCGTTTTCCAGAAAGCCATGGAATAGCCTAGCTCCCAGTCCCCTTTAAGATCGTTTATCTATTGGCTATAAACAGTCGGTGCTCGTTCTCTTTTTGTTTCGTGGCGTATGCTGCCAGCGCCAGTGCCCATAAATGGTCGTCGTGCGTTCCCTGTGGATGGTAGAATGTGAGTGTGCCTGCTTCTGTAGGCTTCTCTGTTGGTTTGACGGGTGATCTACTGAACCTGTACTGCTGTTCATTGATTTGCGTGAGTAGCGCTCTATCAAGTGGCAATGTTATGCGCCTTTGTTCCATGCGTGTCTGCAGCAGGGTCAGCAAGTCTTGCTTGGTTTTGGCAGTGAAGGGTAAACCGTTAACTTGTGGCGCGAACTGCTGGATTTCTTCGATGAGGCTTTCGCCGATTGCGCTTTGGTCGCAGTAGCCTCTTATGATGTCAAATTTCTGATTCAAGTTATGAATGTAGGCAACGATGTCAGTGTATGGCGTGCCTAATGGAAACTGCTTCAAGAAGACAAGCCTGAAACGGTCGTTGTCCTCTTCTTTGAGTAAGGCTATTACGCTGTAGTCCACTTTCTTGCCAAAATCAGCGCCTAAATAATAGTTACCTAAAACCTTTTCATCTTTAGTCAGCACGTCTTCAGCTATAAGGTCGTAGTCTTCTGTGCATTCGCGGATCAAGTCTTGCTTGAAGAAACTGTTCTCATCCTCCACAAACTCAGCTTCATACTCCATCTTATAACGCAGTTCACCGATGTCGCGTCGCTGCTCCTCCAAGAACTCCTTCGTAATCCGTGGACACTGCTCAGCCCGGACATGCTGACTCCAATAATTCGGATTCTTAAAACTTCGATAGAAAATATGGTCACGTCCCCAAGGCGTACTCAGCATAATAGCCGTGCCATTCGTCGTCGCCAACATAGGAAAAATAACACTGGCAACCACATCCTCAGGCATAAAAGCAGCCTCATCCATAACCACCAAATGCGCCGTAAAACCCCTAAGCCCAGCCCCATCAGGACCACACGGCAACGCAATAATCTGACTACCATTACTAAGCTGAATCAAAGTACGAGTCGACCGCACAACCGACTTCCTCAAAACCGGATGCCCAACAATAAAACGCTCAATGACACCAAACATAATCATACTCTGCCTCAAACCACGACTCACAATAAGCGTAGTCGCACCCGCATTCGTAAAAGCAAAATGAATAACCCGGATAGCAATAGCAGTAGTCTTACCCGTCTGCCTAGCCCAACAAGCCACAACCCGTCTATTCGCGCATTCGAGTAGTTCAGTTTGATACGAGAACAGTCGCAGGTTCAGGATAACACCTGCAAAGTACGCGGGACTCTTGCAGAGCTTGCTCAGCTTCTCTCTAGTATCGTCTGCTGGTTGCACGGCGCATACCACTCATACCGCTCATGCCCATTGAGGCTTGGCGCATTGCAGTGCGACATTCGCTAGCAGCTGAGCCCAGTGCTGGCGTCTGCGGTTGTGTTGGAAACTCTTTCTCCAGAGAAGAGAGAAAAGTCGCCAGATCCACATCTGATGCCGATTTGCTTCCAATGTTATGAAGGGCTTCAACCACATTAACCAAGGCTTCAACCTGCCTCGTGAGGGCCTTCAACCACCGCAACTTCTTTTCGGGCAGAACTCGTCTCGAATTAAGCTGGCTCATCGTAAACATCATGCCCTTCTTCAAATTCTCAACCGCAATCAAAAGCGGCTCATCAGAAGCCTCAACGACAGCCTTCCGAGTCTTTGCCCCGGCACTATCTTGAACCATTGCGAGTCATCCCAGATTCAATCAAACCCAAGGAATTAACGCCAACTCGCCACTGATAAAACAGAGCGAAATTCACCAATTCACAAATTTACAAGTCGCGAGAAAGACTAGACCAACATTCTAACTTCACGCATGACAACATGAAACTTCACGCTAAACAACATGGAAAAACACGCTAAACCAGCGAAAACAGACCCACAAACGCCATACAGAAACAAAAACAGTCCCTCAAACACAAACAGAAAACCAGAACTCTCACCACAAAAATTTTTTTCTGCACTCATACTAACCCTCGTCCAGCCATGGTTAAGATATAAAAGCAACCCTAACAACATCACATAAGCAAAACATACACACCAACACTAACGGAAGTAACACACCCGATGTCTCCCCACAAACTACGAAAAACCCGAAAACGCCGCGGCTCCAGAACCATGGGCTGGGGCCAAGTAGGCCAACACCGAAAACACGGAGAAAAAGGCGGACGAAACGTAGGCAAACACAAACACCTATGGTCATACGTACTAAGATACGAACCCAACTACTTCGGAAAAACCGGCTTCAAAACACCCCAAACCATAACCGGACAAAGCCACCCAAACACAATCAACATAGACCAACTAGACCAACTAATCGACAAACAAACCAGACACAAACAAATAACCAAAAAACAAGGCAAACCCTACATCGACCTCACAGCACTCGGCTACGGAAAACTACTCTCAAAAGGAAAACTAACCAAACCCGCCCTAATCAAAATCAACGCCTATTCCGAAGCAGCAGCCAAAAAAATCCAAGAAGCAGGCGGCAAAATAATAGAAACAACTAAAGAGCCAGAAAAACCCGAAACCCACGAAGCAACCGAAGCTCACGAACCCGCAGCACATGAAGCAGCAGACACAGAACCGCCTAAAGATTAATTACCCACAAACATGATTGCCCATAAAACAAGAGCGTTAAGGTGAAACCAACCGCATGCCCGGAAGATTCCTAGGCCTATTCAAACCTTTATCCAGATTCACACCCGAAGTCAAACCACCCCAACGCAAAGTAGGCTTCAACGAAAAACTCTTCTGGACCGGACTAGCCCTCGCCCTCTACTTAATCATGACCGAAGTCCCACTATACGGCTTAACCATAACAGCCGAACAGGGCGACCCATTCCTATACCTCAGAGTCATATTCGCATCCCAACGCGGCAGCCTCATGGAACTCGGAATCGGACCCATCGTCACCGCTGGACTAATACTACAACTACTCGCAGGCTCAGGTATGATAGGCTGCGACATGAGCAACCCAGACGACCGCATGCTATTCACCACAGCCAGCAAAATCTTCTCCTTCCTCCTAATCGGAGTACAAGCCTTCGCCTACATAATTGGCGGCGTCTACGGAGCCCTCCCACCTCAAGCCTCGGTTCTCATATTCATACAACTCATAATAGCAGGACTAGTACTCATGCTACTAGACGAAATGCTCCAAAAAGGCTGGGGCTTCGGAAGCGGCATCAGCCTCTTCATCCTAGCCGGAGTAGCCCAAACAGTCATATGGGACACCTTCGCAGCAACCCCCACATGGCTACACCAAGACGGAAAAAGCTGGGGCGCCATAGTAGCCCTCGTACAAACCGCGTTGTCTGGACAGCCTCTAATCTCAGTCTTCATCCGTGAACCTGGCCAATTACCAAGTATACTAGGCTTAATCACAACCATCGTCGTCTTCCTAATAGTCATATACATAGAAGGCGTCCGCGTCGAACTGCCAATCTCCTACGCCGGCTACCGAGGATACCGCGGACGCTACCCAATAAAACTCCTCTACGTATCCAACCTACCCGTCATCTTCGCCTCAGCCCTCTTCGCCAACATATACTTCATCTCGCAACTGGTCTGGAGCAACTACAACCCAAGCAACAACAACGTCTGGCTCAACCTCCTCGGACAATACAGAAGTGAGGAAGGCGGACCAGTGCCCTTCGGCGGCCTAGTCTACTACGTAATTTCGCCCAGAAGCCTCCAAGACGTGGCCGTTGACCCAATCAGAGCCTTAGCATACACAGGCATCCTCGTGTCCTTCTCCATAATCTTCTCACTAACGTGGCTTGAAGTAGGCGGCCTCGGACCAGCAAAGGTTGCACAACAACTTGTAGGCTCAGGCATGCAGATCCCAGGCTTCAGACGCTCAGAAAACCCCATTGCACAAGTTCTGAAACGCTACATCCCAACAGTAACCATCCTCGGCGGCGCCATCGTCGGCCTAATTGCATCTGTAGCTGACTTCTTCGGCGTCTTTGGATCAGGCATGGGGGTACTCTTGTCTGTCGGCATACTGTACCAGTATTATCAAATCTTGGTGCAAGAACGCGTATCAGAAATGTATCCAGCGCTCAGACGCTTCTTCGGAGGGTAAGCAAGCACATGACCTTAGAATTGTTAAAAGACATTCCTAACTCAACATTCTTCATCATGCTAATATCCTTTGCCATCTCACTTGCCACATCGACCACCAACAGACTCTTAACAAACAGAGAACAACTACGAGACTGGAACAAAGAAATAAGCCAATGGAGAAGCGAATCAATGAAAGCTGCACGATCAGGCGACAAGAAACTAATGGCCAAAGTGAAGAAACAGGAGAAACACGTCATGCAGCTACAGTCAAAGATGATGTGGCAATCCATGAAGACATCACTATTCATGATGGTACCCATGCTACTTCTTTGGTACGTGCTGCTGCCCATGCTTATTACAGTAGACAACATCGTGGCCTATCTTCCTTGGCTAGGCCCAACACTACACCTCAACGTAATACTCTGGTATCTCCTCTGCTCATTCCTAGCTGGCATAATATTCAACAAATTGTTCGGTTTAGGACTTGGAGGCGACTAACCCTATGCCCAAACCACACCAACGAACAAGAACCACAAAAAGGCAACTAGTGAAATTGCCCAGCGGAGGAGGTCTAACCACACACTTTAAGAAGAAACGATCCAAAGCCCCGCACTGCCTCAGATGCGGTCGCATCATTTTCGGTGTTGCCTCACAGGGAGGAGCCTCTAAGATCGGCCGGCTTTCGTTAAGCCAGAAAAGACCCCAACGCATGTATGGCGGACAACTCTGTAACACATGCCTGCTAGAGTCTTTGAAAGGTGCTACCCGGAGCGCCCTTCCGGCATGACTATTGAAAGCAAGAAAGTCATTATTTGTGTGGCAGGTTTAACTGCCTGCGGAAAAAGCACAGCTGCAAAGCGTCTAGCTGAAAGATACGGACTCAAGTATGTCTCTGGCGGAACCGCCCTCAAAGAACTCGCTTTAAGGTTGGGCTACAAAGCGAAAGAAAGAGGGTGGTGGGAGAGCGCTGAAGGCCTACGTTTCCTTGAAGAGCGGGCGCACGATCCACAGTTCGACAAGCAAGTTGACCACGAATTATTGAAGTGGGCTGAAAAAGGCAACGTCGTGTTGGACAGTTGGACCATGCCATGGCTATCCGAAGCCGGGTTCAAAATCTGGTTGGAAGTCTCGGCTGAGGAAAGGGCATCGCGTTTGACTCATCGTGATGACATCGATGTGGAAGAAGCTAAGAAAATCATCCAAGAAAAGGATGGCAGAACCAAACGGATCTATAATCGTCTTTACGGTTTCAGATTGGGCGAGGACTACTCGCCTTTCGACCTAGTCCTTGATAGCGAGTTACTATCCTCAAATGAGGTGTTTGACGTCCTTAGCTTCGTGGTTGAGCATCTGGCTTTGAAGCAGAGTCGATGAGGTTATAAATGCGTACTGTCATGAATGTTAAAAGCACAATCAGCATGGAGATGAACTGCAATACCCGCGATTGATATTGGAAGAATCTGCGTCAAACTCTCTGGCAGAGAAGCTGGCAAAAAATGCATCGTTGTTGACATTGTTGACAAGAATTTCGTCTTGATCACGGGTCCAAAGCAGTTGAACGGAGTCAAGCGACGCCGGGTAAACGCTAGCCACATCGAACCCACAGAACGGAAAGTGGACATTAAAAGAGGCGAATCTGACGAAGAACTGACCAAGGCTCTGGACGAACAGACACAGATTTTCCTACGCAAAATCGTGACGCCCCGCATGTAATAAAGTAACTGATTCTGCTAACCTCCAAGATTAGTTGAAGCCGGCAGGTTATCATAAGGCATATTTGGTTTAGAGCTACAATTAGTAAGAAGCGGGCGCAGGTTACTCTATGCCTGAAAGAATTCGGATGAAAATAGGGAGAGCAAGCTACATCCAGCGAATCGGCGAAAAAGATTATCTGAAGACTCGATGCCGCATCGAAAGTGTGCCAATTCGCCAACTGGCTAAGCTAGCTCGCATGAGTGGACGAACATGGCGGCTCCATCAAGAAGGAAACGACATTTACCTCGTATTAGAAGCCACGCCATGGGAAGAAGAGAAAGCATTCCGAAAGGAAAAGCTTCAATAGTTGTATGTGGACTCCAAAGTCTTATTGTGTCTAGTGACACAAGTACCTTGGATTGCTTAATCGCAATTAGCCCAACTTGATGCAAGTTTTTCCGAGGGAAAAGTTTGAATACAAAGAGTCTTATTGAATAGAGGTTTACAATAGGGGAACATCATCATGCGCTTGGTTCGAAGTATTCATGGGCTTTCAAAAATCATACTCATCTTGTTGTTGCTCATTTCATTCATTGTTGGCGCTCTATTCTCTTACGTGTACACGATGGGCTATTATGCTCCATCCGAGTTTCGAATTCCTGAGAAACCTGTCATAACCATACAAAGTGTTGAGTTCTCAGAGCAGAATACGAGGTTCTTCGATGTCACCCTGCTCAACCCCTCATATTCACTTTCCGACGTCAACATAACCAGAATCGAGGCCAGAACAACCGACGATAACAGAGTTCACGTGATAACAGAGGCAATACCTGGAATCCCATTTATTCTCAGGAAGGGACACTCGCAGACCTTCCGCGCCACATGGAATTGGGCAAATTATACAGGTATCCGGCTACCGTACACTGACAGACCAGTGGAAATCCGAATCTTCTCTCAAGATGGAAGAGGCGAGATCTTCGAACTTAAGAGGCCATTGACCATTCTCATAATAACAGACCTCGAGTTCAACCCAGGCATAAGCGTGAACCACTTCAATGTGACAGTTCAAAACCTAGAGTCATCACAAACCTATGTCAACGTCTCGGCGTTTAGTCTTGAGGGCAACGTTGTTCCGACAGATAAGGTAACTCCCAACCTACCCTACGCCTTAAGTCCTGGCGACAGCCCCGTCAAGTTCCAATGCTTCTACAACTGGACAGCCCTTATGAATCAAAGCATCACCGTGGGCGTGAGTACGCTGCAAGGATACATTGCATTGCGCACCCGGACTCTTCCAGAACCAGTTATCCTTGATATTCCACAGGTCATTCTTAATGCTACAACAAGCACTGAGCAGTTCAATGTCACTGTAACTAACGCGGCAGCTTCATCCACATACGTCGACATAAACCGAATCACAATTGCAGTCAATCAGCAAGCTCCTATCAACATAACACAATGGATGCCAGACCCCTCGTCGAGGCTTGATAAGAACTCGACGGTTCTAATCGTCTGCAATTGGAATTGGAGCAGCTACGCAGGGCAGTCTGCGACCGTGAAGGTTACGATATACACTTCTCAGGGATTCATTGTCTCTAAAGAGACTCAAATTCCTTGAAGTAACGGCAGTTCCGTCGAAATTCATAAGAGCTCGATCATCTGTCCCAAGCCGTGTGCCATAGCCTTTTTGTAAGCAATGTTGGCAGTGACCGCGCTTTGTACAGCCAAGCCGGTGGAAGTGAAAACTGTGATTTCATCGTCGCTTTTTCTACCTTGTTTCAGACCTGCAACGATTTCACCAAGGCTGCACCAGATGTCTTCTTTTTTCAATACGCCCTGCGAGAACGGAACGTTGATTTCGCCGCTGAGAGAAGCCTGCTCCCAATCGTCCACAACAATCTTGGCTCGCTTGAGTATGCCTGAGTCTATTTCCTGCTTGCCTGGTGCATCTGCTCCGATGCAGTTTATGTGCGCGCCGGGCTGAATCCAATCATTTAGAACAACTGGCGCCCTAGAAGGAGTGGTCGTCGCAATGATGTCTGCCTTCCAAACAGCATCTTCTGGGCGTTCTACTGGAACAACCCGTGTAATCCTCTTACCCACCTCTCTTTTGATGTGCTCTAAGAACTCCTCTCGCGTTTGCTTTGTTCGGCTCCAAACCCTCACTTCTTCAAGACTGCCATAAAGCGTTAGTAACGCCATTAGCTGTGCTTTTGCCTGTGCTCCAGCGCCAACCAAGCCCACAATTTTCGAGCTTTTCTTCGCCAAATACTTGGCAGCGATGCCGCCTGCAGCACCCGTCCTCAGGTTGGCAATATAGGTGCCACCAATCATGGCTATAGGCGTTCCGTTCTTCGGCTCCAGCATTAGAACAGTTGCCATGACCGTGGGAAGCTTGAACTTTGCTCTGTTATTCTCGTGGACGTTCAGAATTTCAACCGCTGAGATGTCAAGCCCTTCAAGATAAGAGGGCATGGCTCGAACGTCGCCGTTGTATTTCTGGTAGGAAAGAAATACTTTGGAAGGCGTTTGTGCCCTATTCATCCCTTTCTCGGCAAACGCTAGCTCTACTGCCTCCATAACCTCTTCCATCGACAGAAGCCGTTTGACATCGTCTTCTGCCAAAATCAGCGTTTTCATAATGATCATCTTTGGACTGTGTTCTCCTGCTCTCAAGTTAAGTTTTGCGTGGCAAACTGGGCATTTTGGCTGCGGAAATCTTTTAGAGTCAGTTGCACAGCACACCGGCAGAGGCAGGAATGATGTTTAGGGCGACCAGGCGTACGCAATCAATTGAGTATACCATCCGCGATGTGCTGACCTTTGCGAAGAAGCTGGAGCAACAAGGCAGAAAGATACTCTATCTTAACATTGGCGACCCGTGCAAATATGATTTTGAAACGCCCGAATACATCAAAAAGGCTCTGATGAAGGCGGTTGAAGAAGGTAATAACTGGTATGCGCCGTCCGAAGGTTTGCCCGAACTTCGAGAAGCTATCTGCGAAAAAGAAAGCACAGTTAATGGCGTTAGCATTCAAGCTGACGATGTGATCGTTACCCAAGGCATCTCTGAAGGCATTCAAATGCTAATGGCTGCAATTGTCGAAGCTGGCGATGAAGTCTTGGTCCAGGGCCAACGTATCCACCCTACATGTCGTATGTGAAATTCTTCGGAGGCCGTGCAGTCTCGTACGAAACCATTGAGGAAGACAACTGGCAACCTAACGTTGATGACCTTAAACGGAAGATTTCTCACAAAACGCGTGCTATAGTGACTATTAACCCTAACAATCCGAAAGGTGCATTGTACAACGAAAAAGCTGTTAAGAAAATAATAGATTTGGCTGGCGAACATGACCTCCTGCTTGTCTCAGATGAGATTTACGACAGAATAGTGTTCAAGGAAGGTTTCGTTAGTGCTGCGCACATAGCTAAGGATGTGCCCGTTGTTGGAATGAACGGTTTCTCCAAGACCTATTTGATGACTGGATGGCGGTTAGGCTACGTGTACTTCCATGATCCCAAGGGAAAGCTTGTTGAGCTTAAGGAATGCGTGGCAAAGCAGACGAGGATACGCCTGAGTGCAAGTACACCTGTTCAAAAGGCTGGAGTTGCCGCCCTCAAAGGTTCACAGAAGCACATTGAAGAGATGACACAGAAGTTGCTGCGAAGGCGGGACTATGCATGGAAACGTCTCAATCAAATCAGAGGAATAAGTAGTGCCAAGCCTGAAGGCGCCTTTTACGTTTTTCCAAAAGTTGAAGGCGTCGGGTCTCAGTGGAAGACTGATGGCGACTTTGCACGTCAACTTCTTGAGGAGACTGGCGTTCTAGTAGTCCATGGTTCAGGGTTTGACGAAACTTATGGGTCTGGGCACTTTAGAGCAGTGATACTACCACCTGAAGAAATGTTGGAGGAAGGTCTTAATCATCTGGAAGGCTTCGTGTCGAAACAGAAGAGATGAGGCAAAGGATACTTAGCGAATTCGTACCCCGTGTTTCGGTTCTCTCACCATTTTGTCAAATTCCTTGAGTAACTTGCTGGTTATGGGTCCAACTTTGCCAGTGCCAATTACCCGTTTGTTCATTTCTCTTACGGGTGTGATCTCTGCGGCAGTTCCTGTCAAGAAGACTTCGTCAGCCGTGAACAGTTCATTCGGTGTGACATTTCTCTCTATTGTCGCGTAGCCAAGTTTCTCCCCAAGTTCCATAGCTGCAGTTCTTGTTATGCCGTGTAAGGCACCGGTGGAAGTGGGCGGCGTGATTATCTCCCTGCCTTTTACGATGAATATGTTCTCCGCTACTCCCTCGCACACGAATCCTGTCTGGTCGAGGCAGACGGCCTCATCGACGCCTGCATTGTTGGATTCAATCTTGGCGAGAACGCTGTTCAGGTAGTTTAGTGATTTCACTTCATGGCTTGTGGCGTCGACTGGGTCTCTTTTAACCCAAGTAAGCATTGCTGCTATGCCCTTCTCCTTCTTCTCTTTAGAGTGTAGCGCAATCATGGGTTCGGTGATGATTATGATTGTGGCTTTGGAGCATTTTCTGGGATCTAAGCCCAGGTCGCCTACGCCGCGAGTAACTACGAGACGTATGTAAGAGTCTTTGAGCTTGTTTTTCCTGAGAGTATCTAAGACAGCCTTAATCATCTGCTCCTGAGTAATGGGTATCTGCAGCATGATGCTGTGTGCAGACTTGTACAGCCGCTCGATGTGTTCCTTCAATCTGAAGACTACATTGTCATATGCCCGTATACCTTCAAACACGCCGTCGCCGTAGAGGAGGCCATGATCGTATACGGAAACTTTCGCTTCAGATTTAGGGTAGAACTTACCATCTACGTATACAGCTGGTTCCTTCTCCACGGATTTCCTCCTCTTTCGCTATGGAATACGTATGCAACATTCGTTAGGCATTTATACTTTTTTGCAGGCGGCTGGTCAATTTCTCTAAAATCTTGATAACTCACGCGCTATGCAGATGAATCCGGTGCAAGCCACAGCAATTAACAGTATGCCCCCGATGTCCAAAAGGACGAGGCTGGCACTCCAAAATACAACAACATTCATGAGCCACTCGGGCAAACTATGGAACGGTCCAATCCACGGCGATTGCCATATCAAGCTCCAGAAGCTCAGTGAAAGCACGATCGAACCGACAAATGCGCCTAACCCATACACAAGTGCAACCAATAGTGCGAACACATGTGGAATAGGTCGTTCTTCTCCAGCATAGCTGTAGATCGTGTGAACCGTGACAGCAATCGGCACAAGAACAACAGTTGCGCTTTCAAGGACCGTAAACGACAGAAAGGGACCGGTGAATGGAATGGCCCATCCAAAGACGAGGTCAAGCACGCGAAGGTTTAGTATAGCGTAAGCCAAAACGACCCCACTCAAAATGCCCAATGCCGAGCCCAACAGCTTCGAACGTACATCAGACGAAGTATAAAGCGCAGCGCTTGTGACCATAATCAAGGGAGCGATTGTCAAGGTCAAAGCTGCTGGATTACTCTCGGAAAGTAGTAGCGTCGAGCCCGTGCCAAGGCAAAGTAAATAGAACGAGCCGAGCGCCACTCCTAGAAAGGCTGGGTCTTTAACTCTGCCCCTTTCATAGAACTGAACTGAGCCGTAAATGAGGAGCAGGCCAAGTACGATAGATATGGATGAAGCGATGAGGAAGAGAGTTCTTCCAGCGACGGCGCTAATGTTTGCTTGAGAAGTAATCGGTATGGTCGAGATGGAGTAGCCAATCAGTATCGCCACTGGGGCGTTTACAAGGATATATCCTATCCCAAGCATGGTTATTGCCGCTAAAGACATCTTCCTGAAAAGAAGTTCCAACCTACTTATTCGCGGCTCTTCGACTGGAGTAGGTGTGAACTTTGGCGTCTGCTCTTGAACAACAACCTGCTGTCGTTTGTCCATGACCTTTGCTGCGATATTTATTCTATATAACATGTATGGATGTCAAATCTGTATTCTGAGTTTGGACGTAATGAACATCAGAATTGCGGGCGCTTGGACAGCTCTCTAGGCAAAGTCAGCGAGCGAAGAGGTTTTCCAGCAGTTTTCGCCCTCAACTCCTCTGTTAGCTCTTGAATCCTCAGTTTTCTAATCGTCTTCAGTTCTCGGTCCCGAACCGCTAGAATCCCAGACTCCATTTCTCTCTGACCGACAACTAACACATAGTTTATCCATTCCATTTCTGCCTCTCGGACCTTTCTCTGCATAGTTAGAGGTCGGTCGTCGATGTCTACTCGTATATCATGCGTTTCCAGTTCGTCCGCAATTTTCACCGCGTCTTTAGTGAATTTGTCCGAAATCGGGATGATTCTAATCTGCGTTGGCGATAGCCAAAGAGGCAAACTTGGAACCTTCTTCTTCAGTGCCGCATCCAAGACTGTGTAGATGTAACGTTCTATTCCTCCTATAACGGCGGTGTGCAGGATAGGCGGATATGATTCTCCTCTTTTCTCGTCAATGTACTTGATTCCGAATCGTTTCGCGTTTCCCATGTCAATTTGAACCGTGGCTATCTCTCTTGACCTTTTGAGCTCATCAGTTATGTGATATTCCACATTGATGACCCAGTAGTATTTTCCCTCAGGGACGAAGTGCAAGAGAGCAGGCCTCTGGTCGGCTTCAACTAGCTCTCTCATGAAGTCCCGGTTCTTTTCAAAGAAACTTTTTGTCAGGTTGTAGAGAGAAACGTAGTGGTTGCCCAGCTCTCTGACTTTTTCGTGGATTTTCTTGTGAACTCTGAGCATCATCTCTTTTGCTTGTTCGAGGTCTCTGCAAAAAACATGATAATCGGGCATATAGAATCTTCGTAGTCTGAATCCCAGCAACGTCTCGCCTGACTGTTCCAATCGGTAGCTGTCTGCGATTTCGAACATTCCGAATGGTATCTGCCTGTAGCTGATCATCCAGTCTTTCAACATTGTGAACTGCTGAAAACATGATGCATACTTCAGGATGAACTCTTCATTGTCAACCCGCATTGTGTAGAGTCTTTCGCCAAACAGGTCAGCATGTTCCTTGATCGCTGGGACATTCAAATTAAACAGGTTTGTGCCTTTTATTGAGAAACTCGGTATTTTGAGCTCGTTTACGCTTTGCCATGCGTAGTCTCCAGCCAAATCAACCATCAATGCGGCTTTTGGTCCATACCGCATGTGCCCCGAGTCGGAGCTGGGTTCCCATTCAAATCCGAATTTCTTCAAAACTGAAATGATACGCGGTTCTCCACCCGGGGCTTCCTTCTTGAAGACTTCCTTGTCAACAAGAGTCTTGATGTCCTCTTCGCCTTTTCCAAACGGGTAGTCTTTCGGGTCTGCAGTGTCTCCTTTCAGTTTCAGTATCAAATATTCGGGCTTGGGAACTTTCCACTTCTTTACCGTTCTCCCTTTCTTAGCCTCCTTTATGGGCACAATGATTTTTGACTGTTCTGCCAAGGGATGCCCTTTGATGGAGATAGTGAACTGTTTGTTCCACCCGAAGGGGCTTCGATGTGTCTCTAGGCCAAGGTTTGTGGAGTGCTTTTCCATTGTTTTGAGAATTCTGAGAGCGTCTGCAGGCTTGGCTAGATTCGTGCTCAAGTGCGCATACGGATAGATCAGGATTCTATTTGCTTTCAGGGTCTTCAGCGACTCGTTCACAGCGCTCATAGCTTGCTTAGCAACTGATTCGTCGTCGCCCTGCTCCACACATGTGAACAGAACGACAAGGTCGTCTAGTCTGAAGGGCCTTGTCTCAGCATCCTCGGCTATGGCTATCTCTTTTTTTATCGGCTTGATCTCAATGAAGTCGGAATGCAGCTGCAGTATTCTCAAAACAGGTCTGCCTCGCTCAATTATGCGAACTCAATCATAGAATGAGTTTTCTACAGATTAGTCTTGCGTTCACGTATCGATGGTCTGTTTGAAAGAACGCTAGGTAGGACATTCTCAAGTTCTGCCTGGAACGCCACGTCTCCACTTTTCTAGGGCACGGTCTTTCTTTGTTTCCTTTTTGAATTCCTTATAGTGTTCTTTACACAGATATGTTCGCCGGGACTCGCTGACTTTTAGACCCGCGTTTTTCACTTTATCAGTTTGCAGTGAACGAATAGCGTCGTTGCTGCATCCAGTCACACTGCATTTCACGCCTTTAGAAACACGTCCCACGACGCTTGCACCACCTAGTTTAATCACCTTTCATATGTCTTTCTGATATATTCGCCCAGCTCGCTCATAAGTCTCTTGCTTGCTGCCAAATCTTTCTGGACCAACGCCCTCCACCACGAAAGAAGCCATTGCAGAACCCACACAAGCACACCAGAATGGATCCTTACCCTCAATGTATTCGGCTAAGAAGGCACCAATATACGCGTCGCCAGCACCTGTGGGATCAACAACTACTTGTGGTTTGGATGCGGGCACGTTGTAGAAGGCGTTGTCTATGAGAAGCGTTGAACCTTTCAGACCTCGCGTAGCAATCACAACCTTTACACCGTAGTCTTGGATCTTTCTTGCGGCTTGTTTGACCTCGTGGGTTCCCACTACCATTTTCATCTCGTTTATCGAGGATTTGTATACATCAATTAGTTCCAAAGTTGATCTGGGCGCCCAGTGCCTAGGCTTCATGTTCCCCCATGTGTTGAAGGAGCGTACAAAGCCCTGTGGGTCAAGCGACAGCGTGTTGGTTGTTTTACGAAGCTTTGCAATTGTGTCTGTTGACAACTCATTTGCAATTGGTGCAACATGGATGGCTTCGGCTTGCAGCGAAGCCGGTATGTCCATCGCAGATATTCGGGGAGCACGAGTTTTCAGCTGAAGCTTTCGTTCATTAGCGGCTTGGTATCTAAGAATGAAATGTGTGGTGACACTCCTTTCGACCTGTTTTAGCCCTGATAAGTCTACGCCGTTGCTCAGAAGCCAATCTCGATGCTCTCTTGAAAAATCGCCGCCAACCTTTGAGATTACGGAAACCTCGGCGCCAAGTCTCGCAGCTGCGACTGAAACGTATGTTGGCGGTCCTCCTAACGTTGTTCTCGCCGGCGTTACTATGGGTAAGTTTATAGTGTCTACGGCAAAGTGCCCGACCGTCACAAGGTCAAATTTGCTTTTATGTGTCATGGTGGAAACATCTATAAGCATGCTACTTCATTCGAATAATAATTAAACTCTGGGGCTGCGAAAGGTGCCTGTGAAAAGAAAAAGCCGAGGCCGAGCCAAAGGCGGAAAGGGACGAAGCGATCTAGTGCAGTGTAGTTCATGCGGAGGTTTGGTCCCATCTGACAAGGCGAAGAAGATCTCTCGTCCGGTAACTTTGGTTGAGCCCACACTGGCTCGAGAGCTTCGTCAAAGAGGTGCCTATCTGCCCACTCATGTTGAGACCAAATACTACTGTGTGTCATGCGCCGTGCACCGAGGCATCGTCAAAGTGCGAGCTCGGGATGAACGGCGAAGAGCTTGGCGACGTCCCAGATACTAGACGACAGTTGTGGTTGCAGACTCCTTCTCTCGAGCTTTTCTTCTGAAGTAGATGGTTCTATGCAGCACGGTCAGATTCGTAAGCACAGCGAGGAAAAACATGCTCCAGTGTAGTGCGTCTCTCCAAAGAAGGGTAAGGAAGCTAGCAGCCACTATAATCATTATGCGCTCAGCTCGTTCAGCCAAACCCACTGTCTCCATTTTGACGCCTGCAGCCTCAGCTCTGGCACGGCTGTAACTGACTAGTAAGGTACCCATTAGAGCGGCGAGACCGATGAGTAGCCATGATGGTTCCGTTGCTAGCCAACCTAGAGTTACTCCGACTAGAACCATGGAATCAGCATAACGATCGAGAAGCGAGTCGAGAAAGCCGCCGAATAGAGTGATCCTACCATAAGTCCTTGCTAGGACGCCGTCTAAAGCATCAAAGAAGCCCGAAATCAGTAGCAATACCGCTGCAGCGATCAGTACGGCATCGTCGGATCGTGAGGTCCAGTATAGGTATGCAGAGAATAGCGCGGCCAGCACTCCGAGGAAGCTGATCTGATTCGGCGTTAAACCGACCTTGTGTGCGAGTCTAGCCTCGTCTACCATCAGCTGCTGAATGCGTTCTTTCAGTCTAGTTAGCAATTCTGAGGCTCCTCAACTGCTAAGGTGCGCTGGTCGCGGCGTCTACCTGAATGTTGTTTCACTTGGTTCTTTCGTTTTTCGTCCACGCCTCTACGCACGCGAACAGCTAATCCTCGTGTGAACAGCTTCATTTCTGTGCCCGTCAGAACTGCTTTGCCAACGGCCAAAACATTGCCGCCTTTGTCTAGAACTATTACTTCGTCGTGAGGTCGAATTTCCGCATCAGCGTCGATTATGTGTTTGGCGAAGACGCTTTTGCCCTTGCTGATGAAAGATGCTGCCTCTTCAGAAACCTTCGCCCACAAACTTGGTGCATTAGCTCGAATCAGGCGTTTTGCACCGTCAATTGTAAGTGAAAACGTGCCATCCGTGGGGCGCAGTGTAGCCAACAACTTATCCCTGCAGCGAACATGTCTTATTCTCCCGGTTTTTCTCGAAAGGGCTGTGTTGACGCCGTTAGGGAACAAAAAGTTGCCTGCAGCTTTGCCGAACTGGTAATCCGCTATCTTGCGAATTTTTTCAAGAGTCTCCTGTTTGTGCTTCAAGCCGAAGTGCACCATAGGATCTTAACAAAGTATAAAGACAAGATGCATGTAAAAACAATTTTGGAGAGTGAATTTCGACATGCGCTGCGAAGTCTGCGGACGCAGAATAATTGGGCCCCCATTCAAAGCCAACATTGAAGGTGCCAAGATGTTGGTATGCAGCGAATGTGCTAAGCTTGGCTCTGTTGTTTGGGAGGCTAAGGCTGAGCCGCGTTTGAAGAAGGTGGCGAGAAGGATGACCGCACCTGTGCTGCCCCCTAAGAGGCAGCCCCCAATATCTGTAGCAGACAACTTGGAGCTTGTAGATGACTTCGGCAATAGGATAAGGTTGGCGCGTGAAAGAATGAGCTTAAGCCACCAGGAGTTAGGCAAGAAAATTAGCGAGAAGGTTTCAGTCTTGCGCAAGATCGAAAGCGGGAAGATGACTCCTGACAACTTATTAACGGAGAAGTTGGAACATGCTCTGAGGCTTAAGCTGTTAGCTCCTGTTTCTGAACCTAAGATTCCAACTCAGGCGTTAGCCTCTCGCCCAGCGTCACCTACGCTGGGGGACATTCTAAAGGTGAAAAAAGAGAAGAAAGAAACGTAAATTGGAGGCAGAAGGCACAAACGAGAGCAATAATAGTTCAGCGACGCCTAAGCCGTGAGCCATCAAGCCTCGGCGAGCTTCAAAGCCTTGCCCATTCTGCTGGATACACCGTTGTTGGCAGAATGGAGCAGGTAAGGCACGCTGATCCAAGCTATCAAATAGGATCCGGCAAGGTTGAAGAACTCGCTGATTTGGTCAAAGACAAAAAGGCGGAAAGAATAATCTTTGATAACGAGCTCAAGTCGCTTCAAGCATATAACTTAGTTAAGGAAACCGGTGTTGAAGCTCTAGATCGTTTTCAACTCATTCTGGAGATATTTGCTCGCAGAGCCGCAACCACTGAGGCTAAGCTGCAAATAGACCTTGCTCGACTTCGCTACGAGTTGCCACGCGCCAAAGAGAAAGTCAAACTAGCAAAAAGAGGTGAGCAGCCAGGGTTCATGGGACTGGGCGCATATCAAGTGGACGTGTATTATGACACCATTAAGCGGCAAATCCATCACATTAAAAGCAGGTTGAAGACTGTGGGTAAAAAGCGAAGCCTTCATCGAAAGCGCCGTTTGGAACTTGGATACTCGATAATTTCCCTAGCTGGCTACACAAACGCTGGCAAAAGTTCTTTGTTCAACGCTTTAGCTAAAGAAGAGGTGCGAGTTGGCGAAGGCTTGTTCACTACTTTGTCAACAACAACACGAGCAGTAAGCCTGTCCAACAAGAAGGTCTTGCTGACCGATACTGTTGGCTTCATTGATCGCTTGCCTCTGACTCTTATTGAGGCTTTTCACTCAACGCTTGAGGAAACTATTTTCTCGGATCTCATTTTGCTGGTTGTGGATATGAGCGAAGCTCAGGAGGACATAGAGAACAAGTTGAACGTTTGCTTAGATACCATTCAAACAATTGGTGCCACAGGAATCCCTATTGTGACAGTTCTCAACAAAATCGATCTCCTAGAAGGGCAGGAGCTTGAACGAAAATTGGCGATCTTAAAGAGGTTGGTTCACAATCCTGTACCTGTTTCTGCCCTTCTGGGCACCAATGTGTCTTTGTTGCAGCGTGAAGTGATAAGTCTTCTGAAGGATTATGTCAAATGTTCGTTTGTGATTCCGATGCAGAGTCAACATGCTTCGTTCATCTCTTGGCTTCACAGCCGAGCTGACGTGCAGAGCTTGAGATACGAGGGCGATCTTGTGCGTGTCGATTTTGAGTCGGTTCCATGGTTCGCAGATAGAGTTAGAGAGCGTGTGAATCAGCTTGGAGGAGCTTTCGAAAAAGCCTAATGTGTTCGTTCTGCGTTGGGGGCATCGCTTCAGAGACCAGCGGGTCACTTCCCATGTTGCACTCGTTGCTCGAGCTTTTGGTGCCTCAGGCTTTGTTCTGGCTGACGTGAAGGATGATGAAGTCAGAGCGACGATTGAAAAAATCATGGCGAATTGGGGTGGAAAGCTGCTTTTTGAAATGGGTACTCCATGGAAACAGACAGTTAAGGAATGGCGAAGTAAAGGTGAGGCGGTTGTCCATCTGACGGCTTACGGAGAGAACATACAAACCAGCAATGTAATCGAGAGAATAAGGGCTACTGGCAAGAACCTTCTGGTTCTTGTGGGCAGCCAGAAGGTGCCTAAGGAGTTTTTTTCCCGTGATGTGTCGGACTTCAATGTGGCGGTGGGCAGTCAACCGCATTCTGAGATATCCAGCTTAGCTGTTTTCTTGGATCGACTATTCAAGGGAGAGGAGTTGAGTATGGATTTCAACGACGCTAAATTGAGGATCGACCCTCAGAAACATGGCAAAAAAATAGCGAAATCATGAAATTGGCTAGTTTTCTAGAACAACAGATTTAAGGATACTTACATACTATTTATGGTGTGGGCCTACAAGGAAACGGGTGTCTGCTAAGTGATTTATGTTGATGACAAGACCTTGAACAAAGTCGCTGAAGTTTTTGGAAATGAAGAGGCAGTCAAGGTCATGAATGTGCTCAAGGGAGTAGAGGAGATCACAGATGATCAGATTGCCAGCAAGACGGGCATACGCTTGAATTCGGTGCGTAAGATTTTATACAAGCTTTATGATCATTCGTTGGTGGCGCTGAGAAGGTCTAGAGACGAGAACACAGGCTGGTTTATCTTTCACTGGAAGCTTCAGCCTGACCAGTTGGAAGGCTTCATTCTGAACCAGAAGCGGCGAGTGTTGGAGAAGCTTCAGATTCGGCTTGATTATGAAAAAGGCCACGATTTCTATTTCTGCGATTCTCCTAAATGTCAACGGATTCCATTTGAGGACGCGGTTGAGTCTGTGTTTCGCTGTCCTAGTTGTGGTAGCCCGCTTATGCACTTTGATAATCAGCACATTATCAAAGCTTTGGAGACTAAGGTTGAGCAGCTTAGGAAGGAGCTGAGTGATTGAGTCCAAGCTGCCCACTCGCGGTGAAGCGTTAGTTTATCTCGTTGAATCAGGCTGTTCCAAAGCCGTTGTTGAGCATTGTAAGGCTGTTTCCATGTTTGCTCGCAAGATTGCAGAGGCTTTCACGGCAAGAGGCTTTAACATTGATCTTAAGCTCATAGAGATTGGGGGGCTGCTTCATGATATCGGGCGCTCTAAAACCCACACGGTAGATCATGGCGTGGCTGGAGGTGAAATTGCTCGCTCGTTGGGGGTTCCCTCTTCCGTGGTTCGGGTCATTGAACGACATGTTGGAGGAGGCATCCCAAAGGCCGAGGCAGAGCGACTAGGGTGGCTTGCTAAGGATTTCTTGCCTAAGACGTGGGAGGAGAAGATTGTGTGTTATGCTGACAAGAGGATTGAAGGCTTGAGAGTGGTGTCAATTGGGCGAGCTGAAAAAACTTATGCTGCAAGTTTAGGGGAAGGTCATCCAGCTCTCTACAGGATTAAGAAGCTGCACGATGAAATCGTGGCTGTGGTTGGAGAGTTTTGACCACAGTCGCGTTGCTTGAGAAAGCGTACGGCTCATTTTCCATGAAGCGCTTTGAAGCAAGTATATCTGCTCTCTGCAAAGACCTAAAGGTAAGAATCAGTGTGCGAAGCGCTCTACATCGTGACTGGATTCACGTAGACGTAGATGGCGAAGATGAAATCGTTGCGTTAAGTCTACTGGACAAAGAGATTGGGTTGGCTCCAACTTCGGCTGGGAAGGTAAGCAAGTTTTCTGTCCTTCGCGGAAGGGTTTTTGAATCATCCAGGGCGTCAACCGAGTTGTGTGTGGATGTCGGTGTGTTTGAGCCCGAAAAACGTGTTGCTGTTGTTCCCTTATGGCGTCTGCAGTCTCAGCTCAGCGATGGAAAAAAGACACCGCTTGGAAATCCGGTTGGACTATTCTGTCTCTACGACTTCGCGCCGCTTCATGTCAAGATCGTGGATGAATTGAACGATGAAAAAGATTTCTGGGAAGCCGAGCTATCGGAAGTGCAGCTTTCGACATTTTCCGACTGGATCAGGTCAAATCTTGATCGCTTGATTGTGCTGGGCGCAAGCCGCAAAGAAGTTGAAGAAGCAGTCGAAAGAGCGCGTCATTTTCGTGACGTCGTAAGAATCGAGACCCTCGGACCATTTGAACATGCATTGCTATGCAAACTGGGCACGGACGCGGTTGGACTTGTGCCAAGACTGGGTCCTTATCTCGCAGCATCTAACTTGGCGCCGTTCTCCCCTGAAAGAATTAAGCAGTTTGTTGGTGGGCCGGGCAGGACTTGAACCTGCGACCTTCGCCTCTCTTATTGTCTAGAGCATTGTAAGGGCGACATCCTACCAGGCTAGACGACCGGCCCTCGATGAAGTGCTCTTGTGAGTATGGATAAATGGGTCTTGATAAAAGGCTAATGCTTGCGCGTTGGTTTCGAGGTTTTATCTTCCGTGTCGTTTGTTTCGGCTGGTTCTTTCTTCGCGTTTTCGCCAGTCTCTTTTTCGTTGGGTTTCGATGAACATTCTGCCTCGTCCGCCCTCAAACTGTTCTGGTCCATGCTGGACTCTATAATGGCTGGTTTGTCTGTAGAATGTTTCGTAGTCGATTTTGTCTTCGGATAGTGCTGTTATTGCTTCGTTTAGTTTGAGTTTGGTGTCTGAGGATGAGGTTTTGTCCCATGCGTCGGAATAAACCGTGTATGCGGCGTGAAACCTGAAGTCAGAAGGTCTGTCAATCAATTGCTTGGGTATTGGTTCAGCGACTGGTTGGTCTGTGGTTTTTGGTTGTTCATCTGGTGGGTTTGGTTCTTCGGTCATAATGCTCTAGGCTCAGCGTTGATGTTTACTGCAATAGCATAGCGATATTATAAATCTTTTTTATCGTGGGCTGCACGAAACACACAAATAATCATTGTGGCAACAAAGTCTTCGAGGCCCGTAACATGCGGGGTTGCCCTAGCCTGGTAGGGGGCAGGCCTGCTAAGCCTGTGGTCCTAACAGGGCCGCGCGGGTTCAAATCCCGCACCCCGCGCCACATCGAACTCCATGTTGAGGCTAGTGGGGGGGATGTTGAGAATCGTGGGGCTGACGTAGTATGAGTGCTGGAAAATTTTCTTGCTGTTGGAGTTCTGCTTTTCTGTTTGTGTTTTGGGGGCTGTTTTGGTTTCTGCATGTGTTTTGGGTTCTGTTTGGGTGTTTTTGGCGTGACGTTCTATGTTGGTTAGCGTGACGTTTAATGTTGGTTAGCGTGACGTTTGCGCATGTTGGTGGCTCTGCGGGAAGAGTAATTTCAAAAGAAGAAGGGACCAATCGCTTAGCGCCTTCTTCTACCATGTTTGAGCTCGAATCGGTGCTGTAAGATGTGGAATTTCAGGCAAGGATGTTGGGTATAGTCTGTAACTGTCCTTGTTGTGTTGGCTGTCTCTTAGAAACAATGACATGCTGGGCTGTCACTTCCCATTTTAAGGTTGGACAATAAAGTTTAATTGTGTCTCGATGTTATGGCTAACAGCACGCTTTGGGTGTGGTTGTCATGATTATTCCTGTTCGGTGTTTCAGTTGTGGGTTTCTTATCGGTGATAAGTGGGAGGATTTTGCGAGCAGAGTCACGGAAGGCGAGGCCGCTGGCAAGGTTCTGGACAGTTTGGGCGTTAAACGCTACTGCTGTCGACGCATGTTGCTGTCACATGTTGAGATTATCGATGAAATCCTGAAATTTTATGAGGAAGCGAGCAAGAGGAAACTAGCTCAAGCTGCCCGATAGCATCATGATACTGAGGCGTCTCTTTTTTGTCAAGCGTTATCAAAAGCCTCACATCACGAAAAATTTTCAACATCCGAGGAGAAGAAACAGTAGAAGTCGATGTGGTAACAGCCAACGGATGTGGACGAGCATCAGCACCTGCAGGCGCCAGCAGGGGAAAGGGGGAAGTTGTGCCTTATCCGAAAGGAGACGTTGATGAAGCCATCAGAAAAGTCAAGCAGATTATTGCCCCGAAACTGATCGGCGTGGATACGCAAAAACAAGAGAAGATTGACGCCCTGCTTCACAAAATCGACGGGACGAACGACTTCCGGAATATTGGCGGAAATACATCATACGCGATTTCTTTAGCTGTTGCCGAAGCCGCAGCTGTCTCAGACGGCGTTTCACTTTTCGAGCATCTAGCAGGCAGGCTTGCCAATGAGCTTCCGCATCCGCTTGGAAATGTGCTAGGCGGCGGGCGACATGCGAGAGCTCAGGCACCAGATATTCAGGAGTTTTTGGCGTTGCCTTTGGAAGTTGGCTCATTTTTCGAGGCTGTGAAAGCTAACATTCATGTGCATCAAAGGGTTGGCGCTGTCCTTGAGAAAAAGGACCCCACTTTCACCGGGGGTAGAACTGATGAAGGTGCGTGGGCGCCAAACATGGAAAACGAGGAAGCGCTGGACATCGTGGCTTCCATGTGCCAGAAAGCCTCTGACGAAACAGGGGTTAAATGCTGCGTCGGCATGGATATGGCTGCCTCGACCCTTTGGGACTCGAAAAAGAAACGTTACGTGTACAAAAGAGACAACGTCAAACGAGACACGGGCGAGCAATTGGATTTTGTTTTCCGTCTTGTCAAAGCATACAAGCTTGTTTACGTGGAAGACCCATTCCATGAAGAGGATTTTGCCAGCTTCGCAGAACTGACAAAGAAAGTTGGAAACTGTTTGGTCTGTGGCGACGACCTCTTCGTAACAAACATTAAGCGCATGCAAAAAGGGATTAAAATGGGCGCGGCAAACGCTTCAATTATCAAGGGCAATCAGGTGGGAACGCTTACAGATGCTTGGCAAGCCACCGAACTTGCGCAGAGGGCAGGTTACGTGCCTGTTATGTCGCATCGGTCAGGAGAAACCACCGAAGCTCACATAGCCCATCTTTCTGTGGCGTTTCGATGCCCAATAATAAAAGCGGGCGTTGTCGAGGGCGCTCGAACAGCCATATTGAATGAGCTTATCCGAATTGAGGAGATGCTCAAGGGAAGTGCTAAAATGGCAGCACTAACACTATAGAAGGGCGAATACTCATGTCAGCAGAAGAGAACAAAGAAGAAAAATCATCTACGCCTGAAGCCTTAGACGTTCCAGACGTTCCAGTTTCAGCAGAAGCTTCAACAGAAGCAGCAGCAGACGCGCCAACCGAAGCTGAAGTCCGAGTTGGCGAGGAACTGCTTCTACCGCAGGACACCTTACTGTCAGCAGGCATACATATAGGCACAAGAATGAAAACCAAAGACATGGCCACGTTCATTTACAGAGTGCGCCCGGATGGGCTTTTTGTCTTAGACGTCAAGAAAACAGATGAACGCATCAGAGCTGCATCCAAGTTCTTGGCTCGCTTTGAGCCTTCAAGAATCGTGGCAATTGCTGCACGTCTCTACGCTCGTGAGCCAGTTAAGCGGTTCTGCGAACTCACCAAGGCAACCCCAATAATAGGACGTTTCATTCCGGGCATGCTTTCAAATCCCTTGTATGCTGGACGCATTGAACCCAATATTGTGATAGTCTCTGACCCCAAAGCAGACGCGCAAGCTGTGAAGGAGGCAGGAGCCATTGGCATTCCAGTGATAGCATTGTGCAGCACAGACAACGAGTTTGCCGGTGTTGATTTGGTTATTCCGACAAACAATAAGGGCAGACGAGCGCTGGCAGTTATTTATTGGCTTCTGACACGTCAGATTCTGCGCGAAAGAGGCGAGCTTCCACCAGATGGCAATCCAGCGCTTACGATTGACGACTTCGAAGTGAAGCTGACGAAAGAAGAATAGCCCTCACAAAGAGGCGCAAGCCTTGAAAGTGAGAAGTCCCGCATACGCTGGAACGTTCTACGAGGGCAACGCCACATCGCTGAAGGCTCAAATAGAAGGCTGCTTCAGGCATGAACTTGGACCGAAAGCTCTGCCAAAAGCTTCTCAGGGCAAGCTGCGGAACATTGTTGGAATGGTTAGCCCTCACGCAGGTTACATGTACTCTGGACCTGTAGCGGCTCACGGCTATCATCACTTAGCTTTGGATGGCAAACCTGAAACTGTCGTGATATTTGGTCCCAACCACACCGGGAGGGGCAGCGGTTTGGCTATAATGAAAGAAGGAGTATGGCGCACACCGCTTGGGGAAGTTGAACTCGATACGGCAGTCGGAGACAGCATAATAAAAGAATCCGCGGTTATTGATGTCGACGACACAGCCCATACGCAAGAACACTCAATCGAGGTTCAACTGCCTTGGCTTCAGTATCTCTACGGTTCAGGCTTCAAGTTTGTGCCAATTTGCTTTCTTATGCAAGACTTGGAGTCAAGTCGCGAGGTCGGCATGGCCGTGGCTAAGGCTTTAAGAGGAAAAGCCGGCTTGGTAATCGCCTCAACCGATATGACACATTATGAACCCCAAAAAATTGCTGAACAAAAAGACAAAACCGTGCTCGAAGCGGCAATGAAGCTGGACGAGAAGGGGCTTTACTCAGCGGTTGAGGGCTTCCAAGTTACGATGTGCGGTTATGGACCAACCATAGCTGCGATAACAGCTGCAAAAGAGCTAGGCGCGCGAGAGGGCAAACTGCTGTGTTACAAAACAAGTGGGGATGTTATAGGCGACCGTTCAGCTGTTGTAGGCTACGCGTCTTTAGTCTTCACAAGGTAGTTTAGCATGACTGATTTGAAAAGTAAGGTTGTGACTGCGTCCGCACCTGCAAAAGTCATTCTTTTTGGTGAACACTTTGTTGTTTACGGTCAACCCGCTATTGTGGTGGCAATTGACAAACGCGCAAGCGCCACTGCCCAAGTGAGAAAGGATAACCGGATAAGTATAAACTCCGTCGACCTAGGCATCTCAGGCGTCTTCAAAGGGGACAGGTTTCAAGCGAAGAGGGGCGGCGCGAAAGGCCGTTTCAGACTTGAACCTGTAAGAAGAGCTGTTCAACTGGCTCTTGAAAGGGCAGACAAGAAAGTAGGCATCGATCTGCGTATCAAATCCAGTATTCCAGTGTCTGCTGGCTTAGGCTCGTCTGCGGCTGTTGCAACGTCAACAGTTGCCGCGGTCAGCAATCTTTTGGGAATCGAGCTTTCCCGCGATGAGATTTTTAGGATGGCTTATGAGTCAGAGCGGCTCGTTCACGGCACGCCATCTGGAATTGATCCAGCTATCGCAACATATGGTGGAGCACTTCAGTTTCAAAGAGACAAGGATTTCATCAACCTAAATGTGCATGCAAACATTCCTTTGGTCGTAGGCAATACGCGGGTTGAGCGGTCAACTGGCGAGCTGGTTGCAAAAGTCAGGCGAATGAATGAGAATTTTCCATCAATAATGAAATTGATAATAGTCACTGGCGCGAGAATCGCTCTAGAAGCTGCTGAAGCGCTGAGACAAGGGAACCTCCAAACTGCTGGAGAGCTAATGAACATGAATCATGCGTTGCTTTGCGCTGTTGACGTATCCCATGAATCTCTTGAACGTCTGATTTTTGCGGCTCGGCGGAGCGGGGCGTTTGGTGCCAAACTCACTGGAGGAGGCGGAGGCGGATGCATGATCGCATTGGCGGAAGAAAAGAAGCTAAAAAGAGTCATGGTGGCAATCGAACGGGCTGGCGGAACGGCGTTTGAGGCTTGTAAGACCGACGAAGGCGTCAGAATTGAACGTTAGGCCAGTAGTTCTCAAACTTGGCGGCTCAGCAATAACGTACAAGGACAAGGATTTCACAGCCAATCAAGATGCAATCAACAGACTTGCAGCAGAAATTGCTGAAGCCAAAATACCACAACTCATAATCGTTCACGGCGGCGGCTCTTTCGGTCACCCGTTAGCGAAGAAATACTCGATAAAAGAAGGCTTTCAAGGCGAAGCCTCTCAGCTACTGGGTTTTTCTGAGACGCACCAATCGATGATAACGTTGAACAACATAGTCTTGAAAGCTCTAATAAAGCATAATATCCCCGCGGTGACGATAGCACCTTCATCCCTAACAGTCACGAAGTCAGGTCGAATAATAGCTGCAATAGACGAACCTTTGAAAAGGCTGCTTTCCATGGACTTTGTGCCACTTCTTTACGGCGACGCTGTTCTCGACCTCGACTTGGGTTTCACAATTTTGTCCGGCGACCAACTGGTGGCTTCGATTGCCATACAGTTGAATGCTGAGAGAATGGTAATTGGCATTGATGAAGACGGATTGTTCACGGCTGATCCTAAAGGGACTAGACCAACTAATTTCATTGAAGATTGTACCCTTGATGAGCTGAGAGAATTACAGAAACAACTCCAAACATCAACTGCCCATGACGTAACAGGAGGCATTCACGGCAAGATAATTGAGCTCATGCCCGCAATCGAGAAGGGAATCGCGGCGTTAATTGTAAATGCATCAAAACCCCACTTAGTCTACAAGGCTTTGCGAGGCGAAAGAGTCATCGGCACCCACATCCAGAAAGAATGAGGAGCGAAAAGCGAATTGTCGAAGAAAACTGAAGAAAGAAAAGATGAGCATCTGGACATCTGCCTAAGAGAGAACGTTCAAGCAAGACACACTACAACCGGCTTTGAAGAAATTCACATGATACACAAGGCTTTGCCAGAAATAAACTTAGAAGAAATAAACCTGTCTGGTAAGACCTTCAATCACAAGTTCTCAGCTCCGTTGATCGTTGAGTCAATGACAGGAGGCACACGTAACGGAAGCAAGGTCAACGTGGCAATTGCGAAAGCGGTTGAAGAGCTAGGTTTGGGAATGGGCGTTGGAAGCCAACGAACAGCCTTCGAAAGTACAACCGTAGAAGGCACGTTTGCAGTAACTCGCAAGGAGGCCCCTAACGCATTCATCATGGCTAACATTGGTGCGCCGCAGTTAGCAAAAGGGTACGGAGCCAAAGAGGCCAAGAAAGCAGTAGAAATGCTGGAAGCAGACGCCTTGCTAATCCATCTAAACCCTTTGCAAGAGGCAATTCAACCAGAAGGCGAGACCACTTTCAACGGCGTAGCCGCCAGAATTCAGGCGATAGTTGACGGTGTAGACATACCAGTCATCGTCAAAGAAGTAGGTTGCGGAATAGGCGCCGCTGAAGCTAAACAACTTGAAGCCTTAGGAATCGCAGGCATCGACATTGCAGGAGCAGGCGGAACAAGCTGGACAGCGGTTGAGTATTTCAGAGCTAAGAAGGAAAGAGATGAAACTCGTCAAAGGCTGGGCGAAACCTTCTGGGACTGGGGCATTCCCACAGCCGCAAGTTTGATAGAAACAACCCAAGTGGTTCACATTCCGGTTATCGCTTCAGGCGGATTGCGTTCTGGCATAGACTTGGCTAAAGCGTTGGCTTTGGGTGCCAGTCTCACCGGTGTGGCGTACCCTATTTTGGATCCCGCGTTTCATGGCGCACAGGAAGCGAAAAAGAAGCTGCAACTCCTCTTGGATGAGTTGAAGACCACGATGTTTCTGGTTGGCGCGAACTCAGTTCAAAAACTCCGCAGAGCACCTTTAATCGTTACTGGGAAAATGGCTGATTGGTTGGTGATGCGTGGCTTTGAGCCTCAAAACTACGCGAGACGAGACCTCTAGGCAGGCTTTCGAGACAGAGGTGAGGAAATGAAGATTGACGTGGAAAAATTGCTTGAGGAAAACGCGCAAATTGTCGACAAACTAATTGAGCGCTACATCCCAAGAAAATTCGACCGATCAGCGAGTGTTTTTTCACAGAGCCCGCCTCGATACGATTTCAATATTGAAGCACTGGACAAAGCGATAGCTAGTCCCATATGGGATTTCCTTGACCGCGGCGGCAAACGGTGGCGACCATCTTTGTTTCTGCTTGTTGTAGAAGCCTTAGGTAAGGACTCGAAGAACCTGCAGGATTTTGCCATTATTCCAGAGGTCATTCACAATGGAACCATCATGATTGATGACATTGAGGACGACTCTGAGCTTCGAAGAGGCAAACCCTGCACCCATAAGCTGTTCGGCCTTGATGTGGCGATCAACGCTGGAAATTCCATGTACTACTTGCCCTTGTTGACGCTAATCCTAAACCGTGACAAGATAGGCGCCGAGAAGTTGAGTCGAATCTATGAAATCTACATCCGCGATATGATCAATCTGAGCTTAGGGCAAGCCATGGACATCGCTTGGCATAAGGGCTTGGCAGACACTGACAAGCTGACTGAGACGCAGTATATGCAGATGTGCGCTTACAAGACTGGCACGTTGGCCAGGATGGCGGCTGAGATTGCGTCTGTCTTATGTGAGGCAAGCAGTGACACGGTTGAGAGGTTGGGACGGTTTGCTGAAGCCTTGGGGATAGCCTTTCAGATTCAAGACGACGTTCTTGATTTGACGAGCAAAGAATTCGCTGCAAAGAAGGGCGGACGAGGTCAAGACATAACAGAAGGCAAGCGAAGTCTAATCCTGATTCACACACTCGAGAAGGCGAAGCTAGCTGACAAGAAGAGACTAGACGCGATTCTCAAAATGCACACCGATGACCAAAAGCTGAAAGATGAAGCAATTCAAATCATGAAGCAATACGGCTCAATTGAATACGCCAGACAATTCGCCAAAAAACTTGTGACTGGGAGCTGGGAAGAAGTGGACAGGTTACTTTCACCGTGTGAAGGTAAGGAAAAACTGAAAGCCTTTGCCGACTACCTCGTCGAAAGGGGCATGTAATCGAAGAAGCTCTAGGGCTTCATGAAGAGTGCGCGCAGCATGGTAGATAACACGGAAAGGGAAGCCATAAAGAAAATCGCGCTTCTAAACGCGCTTAACTATGGAGGAAAAGCGCAGTTCCAGCCTGTTCTTGGAAAACTACTAACTGAGCAGCCTCAACTGAAGACAAAGATAAAGGAAATTGCGCCGATTATCCAAGGCATCGTTGCCGAAGTGAATAAACTTCCCATTGAGAAACAGAAGAAAATCGTAGAGGAAAAGTGGCCAGAGGCCCTTGTCAAGACGCGAGTTGAGGTTGAAAGAACTTTACCGTCACTATCGAATGTCGACAAATATGAACGCGTCGTGACTCGTTTTGCGCCCAATCCGGACTGTATGCTTCACTTAGGTAGCGCGCGAGCCATAGTGCTTTGCGACGAATACGCCAAAATGTACAACGGTTCGTTTAGAGTGCGACTTGAAGACACTGATCCACGATTGAAAAGGTCAGCTTTACCCTTTTACGCTGCTATTCCTGTGGATTTGAAGTGGCTTGGCTGCAAATGGGATATGGAAGTTATTCAGAGCGATCGACTCCCCGCCTACTATGAGTATGCTGAAAAGCTTCTGGCAAGCGGCGCCGCATACGTCTGCGCTTGCACGTCCGAAAAGTTTCGCAAGTTGATCACAACAAAGAAGCCGTGTCCCTGCCGAGACTTGCCAGCAAGTGAGCATCTAGCTCGTTGGAAATACATGTTAAATGGAACGTACAAGGAAGGCGAAGCCGTTGTGCGGATTAAGACGGACTTGAAACATCCCAATCCAGCAGTGCGTGACTGGCCTGCACTACGCATAATCAACCCAAAGAAATATCCTCACCCTCGAGTCGGCGACAAGTATCGCGTTTGGCCTCTTTACAACTTCTCTGCTGGCGTAGATGATCATTTGATGGGCGTAACACACATCATACGTGGCAAGGAGCACCTTGCAAATCAGACTAGGCAAGAGTACATGTACGAGCATCTTGGTTGGCACTATCCTGAAGCCATCCACTATGGGCGGATGAAAATCGTGGGTGGACTCTTGAGCAAGTCAAAGATTGTTGAAGGCGTAAAGAAAGGCGCGTTCACAGGTTGGGATGACCCCCGATTAGCCACGTTCATCGCTCTAAGAAAACGTGGGATACTGCCTGAAACTATAAGACGTCTGATAATTGAAGTCGGTCCGAAAACCGTGGATGTAACATTGAGTTGGGAGAACCTCTACGCTGTCAATCGAAAACTGCTCGATCCAATAACCGACCGTTATTTCTTTGTACGTGACCCGAGAAAACTCAAGGTTACGAAGATCCCAGAAGTCACCCTAGCTCACTTGCCGCTCCATCCGGACAACTCAAAACGAGGCTTCCGCGAATTCCGAATAGAACCACAAAAAGGCGCTGCCGAATTCTGGATTGCCACACAAGACGCGAATCTGTTGAAGAACGGTCAGATCGTGCGGTTGATGGGTCTTTTCAACATGCGGATCGAGGATGTGGAAGCTGGAGTTGTCGAGGCAAGTTTTCACAGCAAAGGTCATGAAGAGGCAAGAAAGCTTGGCGCGCCTCTGATCCATTGGCTGCCCGTGGGCACCGGCATTCCTTGCGAAGTGGTTATGCCCGATGCAACTGTGGCAAGAGGCATAGCCGAAGACACATGTCGACAACTCAAACCAGATACCACTGTACAGTTCGAACGCTTCGGCTTCGCCAGAATCGACAGCATCGAATGGAAACTTACAGCGTACTATGCCCACAGATAAATTGGATTTTCAGGGTTTGTCAATCATTGAAGATTAGGGCTCACGTCTATGTTAGTGGCAGGGTTCAGGGCGTATTTTTCCGAAGTGAAACCCAAGATGAAGCCATAAGACACGGTGTAACCGGCTGGGTGAGAAACACGCCTGACGGAAGAGTTGAAGCTGTTTTCGAAGGCGAAAAGGAGAGCGTCGATAGGCTCGTGGAATTTTGCAAACGAGGTTCATATGGTGCAAGTGTGATGAAAGCTGAGGTTCTCTGGGAAGATTACAAAGCGGAGTTCCACAAATTCAGCATACGTTATGAATCCTAGTTCGCGGCTGGCGGTTCAGAAACCGTAATAACACCGAGCTGGTTTCTGCTCAGAAGTAGTCCGCGCCGCGTGTACGTTGACTACTACTTCTATGTTGCTGTAATGAGTTGGGGAAGGCAGGTTTTTTCAGATGTTATTAACTCCCGCTTAGAAACCGTAATAATACCGAACTGGGTTCTGTCTTTCTTTCCAGAAGCAAACACTTTTTTGATGTGAGACGCCTATCCAGAGTCTTAAACGAGGTATGTTGAATGAAGACAATCTTACTGATCAATGATGACGGGATTTATGCTTCAGGTTTATTGGCTATCAAAAAGAAGCTCGCACATCTCGGAAAAATTGTTGCAGTTACTCCGAAAGAAGAGATTAGCGGAATTGGAAAAGCCATCACTTCCACAAGACACGTGCAAATAGAAGAAGTTAAGCTGAGCGACGACTCCAAAGCCTACGGAGTCATAGGTGGAACGCCGGCAGATGCCTATCTTCTGGCAGTCAACAAGATCCTTAAGAGCCCACCTGATGTCGTAGTTGCTGGAATAAACCTTGGTCCAAACTTGGGGATAGATGACTTCTTGAACTCCGGGACTATTGGCGCAGCCTTGGAAGCCGCCATTCACAACATACCCGCCGTAGCCATATCTTACTGCAAACGTGAAATCGATGATCAAAAAGCAGACAAATCCAAGATAACGCTAGCAGAGTTGGAGCTAGCAGCAAGCGTTGGGCAAAAAATCGTTGAACACGTTCTAGAAAAAGGCATGCCCCCTAATGTAGACCTCATTTCAGTCAATGTTCCAGAGAACGCCGATTGCACAAGACTGAAAGTAACGAAGCTGTCCTACGAAGGCTACGGCGACCTGTTCACGAAAGAGGAAAAGGGCTACAGAATTGCCCAATGGAGACTAGCCGACTACGGCGATTCTGATCCTGAAACAGATGTTCATGTGGTTCAAAGTGAAGGATGCATTTCAATCATGCCCGTTAGAATCAGATTTCAGCATAACATGACGGCAATGGAAAAAGCTGTGAAACAAATTTTCTGAAGATAGGGCTTGCTATCTCTGTTCTTTCGGAACTCGGAAATGTGATTCTTTGCCTGCGCTTATGTATTCGCCGCCTTCGCCGCGCACTATGGACGCTATTTTTGCGAAGTTTTCCGAGCCCAAGTATTGACGCGGTTTGATGACGATGTAGTTGCCAGAGTCCTCAAAGAAGAGCATGCTTTCCAACTCCTTTGGAAACCCAGTTTTTATGTCCACTACGCTTCGCATTCGAGCAGCAGGTGGTGCAGGGGCTACAGGAGCAGGAGCGGGTGCCCCAGTTTCAGGCGCCTTCAAATGCTTCGAAATGTCAGTCAAGTCCTCTGAGATTTCCTTCAATACAATAAGAAGCTGGTCTATTCGTTGTGCCAGTTCTTCAGCGGATGGTTTCTTGTCGCTCATGTAATCGCCAGCTTACAGTATCCTTTGATATGTGAGCTGCCATTTCTGTTTTGTCCTAATCGCCATGCGTCAAAAAGGTAAAGAGCGCCCCCATCGAATTCAACGTGAGAGTTGCGTCGCTTGTTAGAAATTGACGGCAGCCAAAAGAGTGGCAGTGGCACCATCCTTCGCTTATCCATTGCATTAGCTGCAATTATGAAAAAGCCATTGCACATCATCCGCATACGCGAGAAACGCGTTCAACCTGGACTGCGCCCACAGCATCTGGAAGCCGTGCTCACCGCAGCCAAGCTGTGCAACGCCGAAGTCAAAGGCGCTAAACTCGGTTCGCGTGAGCTTTGGTTCACGCCAAATGAGATACACGGTGGCGAAGTTAAAGCGGAGATAGGAACTGCGGGCAGCATTCCCATGCTTCTGTTAACTGTTCTGCCAATATGCGCCTATGCGGAGAAGCCTGTGCACTTGCATGTTAAGAAAGGCGGAACAGATGTGAGAAACGCGCCTACAATCAACTACCTGAAGTATGTGCTGCTGCCTATGCTGGCTCGTATGGGCTTGAAGGCTTCGTTAATCATTCAGAAATATGGTTACTATCCAAAGGGAATGGGTGAAATCCTGCTTGACGTTGAGCCCTGCCGAAATCTCGATTCCATAACCCTAGACGACTTCGGAAAACTACGAGACGTAAAAGGCGTATCCGTTTGCACTTTTCTTGCTGACCGCAGGGTTGCTGAGCGTCAAGCAGTAGCGGCAAATGACCGCCTCAAAGCTGCAGGGTTGAAGGCAGAAATAGAAATACGTAATGACATGTCGAATCCACTGCAGAAGGGCAGTTCTCTGGTTTTGTGGGCTGAAACCGACAAAGGCGCGTTATTGGGCGGAGATGCCATAGGCGAGCTGGGCAAACCCAGCGAAACAGTAGGGCGAGAAGCCGCTGAGAATCTGCTTAAGGAAATAGAGTCCGAGGCTACTGTTGACTCGCATTTGGCTGATATGTTGGTGCCTTATGTTGCGCTTGCGAAAGGCAAGTCAGTTTACTTAAGCCGCCTTGTCACGGAGCATTTGGACACAAACATCTTGTTAACTGAGCAGATTCTGGGCATGAAATTCCATGTGGCCAGATCCCAGAGTCTTTGTTGCATTGAAACCGTCGGATTGCAGTTGTGAAGCGCTTCTCTGACACGCGGACTCGCGTGGAAGTAAAGGATTTAAGTCTCCGTTACGCTGGTTGTGTTCTGACGTAGTGAATAATCATGAGTTTGTGGCAGCTTCGAATGTCCGTGCTGGGAACGTTAGCCGCAATCATAGGCTTGTCCACCCTGTTCTTCACAGCTATTTTGTGGTGGTTCAACGTTGACTTTATTCTGATGCCCATAATCGTCATTTCCTTTAACCTTCTTCAATGGCTCATCGCGCCATACCTCATCGACGCCATGTACCGTGTCCGCGAGGTCTCGCCTTCAGAAAAACCGCGACTGCACGAAATGGTTGAAAGGCTCAGCGCAAAAAGCGGGTTAAAAAAGCCTCGCGTCATGGTTGCAAACATGCCAATTCCAAACGCGTTTGCCTATGGTTCGCCTATAGCTGGGTCCAGAGTTGCAGTGACATCGGAAATGTTGAACACGCTTGATGACGAAGAGGTTGAAGCAGTTATAGGGCACGAGTTGGGGCATTTGAAGCATCGTGACGTGCAGGTCATGATGTTTGTCTCCATCCTGCCAGCGATCTTCTATTACATAGGCTTCTCCATGCTCTGGTCATCATCGTACCGAAGCAGAAACGAAAGAGGCTCAGGCGGAGCTGCAGCAATAGGTGTCGTCAGCATTCTCATGTACTTCGTCTTAACGATGTTCATTCTGTATTTGAGCCGGCTTCGGGAGTATTTCGCGGATCGTCACAGCGCCAGCATCGTTGATGATGGGCCTCGTAAACTCTCTGAAGGCCTAGCAAAAATCGTGGACTATACTCATAAGTTGAAGCATTCCCGCCGAAACGTTGGCACAGCGGGGTCATTCAAGGCTTTGTTCATCTCAGATCCGGATAGGGCTGAGGCTGACTCAGCTGCGATGTCTCGAGTAATGAGCTACCGAACTGATCAAAAACTGGTTGAGAGCGTTCTAACAAAAAACGTCACCGCTTTAGACCGGTTGGCCGAGTTGTTCTCAACGCATCCCAACATCGTAAAACGATTGCGCGCCTTGCAGAAACTGGCCTAGCCAGTTTGTCTGATTTCCTGTCCGCGATTAACCAAATTGTTTTAACTCGGGTTTCTGTATGCTTAGCGTGTGATTTCAGATGCCAAAGCAGGAGGCAAGAGGCAAAGTTCACGTTCCTTTGGTCTTGGTCAACTTCAAAACCTACATTGAAGGCACGGGAAAGAATGCGCTTAAACTTGCCAAGACCTGTGAGAAAGTAAGTCGGGAAACCAAAGCAAGCATCGGTGTTGCTCCGCAGTTTGCCGACATCGCACCTATTGCGAGCGAGGTGTCAATTCCCGTTTTCTCACAGCATATCGACCCGTTTCCCGCTGGTAGCTTTACAGGTCATGTTTTGCCTGAATCGGTGAAGGAAGCTGGCGCGGTAGGCACTTTGGTGAATCACTCTGAGCGACGGATGAGGCTTGCAGATATTGATGAAATCATAGCGCGCGCTCGTCAGAACGGCCTGATCACGGTTGTATGCTCCAACAACGCTTCGGTTAGTGTGGCGACTGCTGCGCTGAAGCCCGATATGGTCGCGGTTGAGCCTCCCGAGTTGATTGGCACCGGAATTCCTGTTTCCAAGGCAAAGCCCGAAGTTGTGTCAGGCACAGTTAAACTCGTTAGACAAGTCAATCGTGACGTTGTTATCTTATGCGGCGCGGGCATAACGCGAGGCGGCGACGTGAGTGCGGCATTGCGGTTGGGCGCAGAAGGAGTGTTAGTGGCGAGCGGCATCGTCAAAGCTAAAGATCCTTATACCATCTTAACGGAATTTGCTGAAGCCATACTGAAATAAACTTGGAGACCTAAGGAGCCCTAGAGTTGAAGGTTGACATAGAATGTGCACCGTGCATTCTTCATCGAGGATACATGGAAATCAGTGAAGCCACAAACGACAAGGCTCTTCAGTTTCGAGCAATGTCAGCTCTTGCACGGTTACTTGACAAGGAGTTCGGACCAGTAGCTGTTCCAGCTCGCCTTGGGACGAAACGCGACCGTTTGGTGAAAGCCATAACTGGTAACACGGATCCTTACGCAAAGAAGAAGTGGCTCAGCAACCAGCGCGCCTTAGAAGTTTTGCCTCAGGTTAAACGAGTTATCGCTCAGGAGAAGTCTGGTGAGGCAAGATTCAGGAAGGCTTGTTTGTGCGCTATAGTCGGAAACGTAATTGAGTTTGACATTCCGGAGCATGAGTTTAGATTTGAAGACATTACAAGGCTCGCGCTGCAGGCTCAAGAAGATTTGGCTGTTGACGAGATCTCTAAGATTATTGATGCCGCAAAGAACGCGGAAGACATCTTGTATCTCACTGACAACGCGGGCGAGATCGCTTTTGACAAGTTGCTTGTGGCTGAACTCAAGAAGCTGGGTCCTCGTGTTACTGTGGCTGTGAAGGGTAAACCGATAATTAACGATGCTACGTTGCAGGATGCGAAAGCTGTGGGCATGCAGGAGGCAGCTGACGACGTGATGTCCACTGGAACTGACTCAGTTGGGCTGGTTTTGAAGGAATGTTCGAAGCGCTTCATTTCCTTGTACAAGTCGGCTGACTTGATTGTAGCCAAGGGGATGGGACATGCAGAAACTCTAACTGAGACAAAGCTGACGAAGCCTCATGCATTGTTGTTGCGGACCAAGTGTCAACCTGTGGCACGTTTCTTCGGCACGGTTAGAGGTAAGAACGTGGCTAAGCTGATTGTCTAAACGCTTTAAAGTTCTCAATCCAATATTAACTAGCTATATCTAAGGAGTGTTGGCATATTGGCATACGTTTTCAACATCCCCTTTCGAGACAATGCAAAATTGAAGCGCTTAATCAATGAGGTGCGTAAAGACACACGGTTATGGACCTTCTGGAAATGCGCCAACGTTATGGCTATTGACCGCATGGGCTACACGGATCACGGTCCAACTCATGTCAAAATAGTGGCAAACTCGGCGCTGAAGATCCTTCGAATTCTGATCAACAACAAAGTTGTGCCAAGCATCGTTAAGAACTACAGCATGAAAAATGAGGATGCTGAAGTCGTGGTTGTTCTAGGTTCGATTTTCCACGATTTGGGCATGATTGTAACGAGACACGAGCATGAACAGATCAGCGCTTTGTTCGCTGCAGAATTCATTGAGAAGCATCTGCGGCAGATATACAGCGAGGAAGAGCGGGCAATAGTGACTTCGGAAGCATTGCATGCCGTGGTTTCACATGAGACTCCTAGGAAGCCGCTGACTGTGGAGGCGGGCGTGGTGAGCATTGCGGACGCCTTGGATATGGAAGAAGGCAGAGCTCGGATTCCATTTCAGTCTGGAAAGATAGATATTCACTCGGTCTCAGCGCTTTCAATTAAGAAAGTGGAAATCCAAGAGGGCAAAGACAAACCCGTAACTGTAAGAATACTGATGACAAATCCAGCGGGAGTCTTTCAAATCGATGAGTTGTTGAAACCAAGAATCGAGAATTCTGGACTTAAGGCATACATCCACGTCATAGCGGAAGTTTCGGGTGAGAAAGAGGCAGAAATCCTAAAGAAGTTCGAGATTTAAGCTCCTTCAACCTGCTTCATTCTGCATTTGTTGCATGAAGCCTTTAAAGGTCACCTGCTTCATAATGAGGCAATTTGGTTATCATGAGCTCCCTGCCCACGATGAAGATTGGGTCAAACGTTCTTTCAGACACGAACAGAGCATTGAAGACTGAGTGGCTGGTGACGAACGGTTTAGGCGGATACGCCTCTTCTACCATTCTAGGAGTCAACACTCGCAAGTATCACGGGCTTCTTGTGGCTGCTCTTAATCCACCTGTTGATCGATGGGTGCTTCTAACTAAGCTTGATGAGGAAATCCAATTCGGCAACAATCGCTTCAGTTTCGGAGCAAATGAAACCACATTGGGATTGCAGCCTGCCAACTCCGTTTTTCCTGATGAGTTTTCCCTTGGTCCATTGCCAACTTGCACTTTCAGTGTTGACAAGCGGTTTAGACTCAAGAAAACTGTTTTCATGCCTCGCGAAAGGAATGCTTCGATCATCGCTTATGAAGTAGCTAACACCTCAGGAGAAACAGTGCGAGTCTCATTGTCGCCTTTGATAAACTGCAGAGGGTTTCACTCAGTTACTACGAGAAGTCTGTTAAGATGGAATGTTAGGCAGGAAAACTCAAATCAGCTTTTAATGGCACAGCCTTCAACGAATGCTTCAACTCTGTTATTGTTTTCCCCGGAAGGACAGTTCAATGCAGAGCCCAGCGGATGGGTTGAAAACTTCTATAGAGCTGAAGCTGAGCGTGGAGAAAGCAGCGTCGACGACAATTTTCGACCGGGGGCTTTCGGCTTAGATGTCGCGTCAGATGAAACTAGGAAACTATCCGTACTGGCAGTTGGAGGCAAGGACGAGCGCGACGCTGAGAATACTCTCTGGACCATCTACAAGGATGAGGGCAGTATTGATGCTGTTTACGAATCAGAGCTGAAAAGGAAAAGAGACCTACTTAGCGACTTCCAGAAGTACCACAATGATCTTGACATAGAGGGCTGGTTGAAATGGTTAATCTTGGCTGCCGACGCCTTTATAGTCAAACGAGAGTTGACGAGAACCAAATCTGTGATTGCTGGCTACCACTGGTTCGCAGATTGGGGTCGCGACTCGTTGATTTCATTGCCAGGACTAACGCTCACTTTAGGAAGGTTTGAAGACGCTAGACAGGTGCTGCAGACTTTTAGCCTGTACTGTCGGGAAGGTTTGATTCCAAATAGCTTTCCTGATGATCCTCAGCGTGTTCCAGCCTACAACACTGTCGACGCAACGCTCTGGTATTTCAACGCTATTTTGCAGTACTTGAAGTATACAAGCGACTTTCAGTTCGTTCAGCAAGCATTCTGGCCTACGCTAGAGTCAATAATTGATCATCACGTGAAAGGCACTTTATTCGGCATCCATGTTGACACCGATGGCTTGTTGGAACATGACGCTCAGTTGACATGGATGGATGCAGCTCCTGACGGAAGACCAGTTACGCCACGTAGCGGCAAAGCCGTCGAGGTCCAAGCGCTGTGGTACAATGCTCTGAGAATCATGCAAATACTCTCCGACCGTTTCGGTCAAGATGACAAGGTTGAAATATACGGAAGAATGGCTGAGAAAGCCCAAAAGAGCTTCTTGGAAAAATTCTGGCATCCACAGATGAGCAACTTGTTCGATGTGGTTAGCGCCTCGGGCAAAGACAACTCGTTGCGACCAAATCAGGTTTTGGCAGCCTCGCTCGACTTTACAATGCTCGATAAAGTGAAGGCTGAGTTGATCGTCGAATCCGTCTGGAGACAGCTATTGACTCCGTTTGGGCTTAGAACATTGTCCAGCAGCGACCCACGATATGCTGGAAGATACCATGGAGACAGGCGGAAACGCGACATGGCGTATCATAATGGCACGGTTTGGCCATGGCTGCTTGGGCCTTTCGTCACAGCTTTGCTCAGACTGCGAGGTCACGACGCTCATTGGCGCAACATTGCTTTTGAGAACTTTCTCAAGCCCTTGTTCACTGTTGAGCTGCAGCGCGCAGGGTTAGGTTCGATTAGTGAGGTCTTTGATGGGGACTCGCCACATGACCCCAGAGGCTGCATCGCTCAGGCTTGGAGCGTAGCTGAGCCATTAAGAGCTTATATGGAAGACATCCTGCTAAAACGACCGCCGTATGAGCAGCAAATCATGAAGTCAAACAAAGTATAGAGAGTCATGAGCCAACATCTTTATTGAGGCTTAGTTAACAAACAATAAATACTGACGCTTGATGTTAGGTTGTCTTTGCCACTAAGCACATAGATGGAGTTTCAGCCTTGCCGGACGTTTGCCTCATCTTTGAGGTTCACCAGCCCTTCCGTTTGAGCAGAAACTTCCATGCAAATCTACTAGCTAGACCTCAGGTTAGGAAAAGCGACCTGTTTGACATGTATTTTGACCATGCCTTGAACCGCGAAGTGTTCGAAAGAGCTGCTCGAAAATGCTATTTCCCAGCCAACGGCATCATCTTGGAGCAAATTGACCGATTCAAGCACGAGTGGAAGAAGTTCAAGGCAGCCTACAGCATCACGGGCGTTCTTATTGAGCAATGCGAACGCTGGAGTCCAGACCTGATAGAGTCTTTCAAGCAGTTGGCTCAAACTGGCTGCGTCGAGTTTCTTGATGAAACCTACTACCATTCTCTCGCTAGTTTATTCGGCCCTGACAGATCAGAGTTCATTGAGCAGGTGCAGATGCACAAGCAGCTCATGAAGGACTTGTTTAACTACGAGCCTAAAACCTGCATCAACACAGAGTGCGTCTACAACAACGCCGTGGCTAAAACACTTGAGAGCTTGGGCTACAAAGCTACAATCACGGAAGGTGTTGAACGCCTTCTGCGATGGCGTAGCCCTAACTATATCTACAAGGCTAAGGACTCCAATCTGCGCGTGCTGTTGCGCAATTACCGCCTTTCAGACGATGTGGGTTTCCGCTTCACGGCACGCTGGTGGAACGAGTGGCCACTAACCGCCCAGAAATATTCCAGTTGGCTCGCGGCTTCGCAGGGCCAAGTTATCACTTTGTTCATGGACTACGAAACATTGGGTGAGCACCACTGGCCCGAAAGCGGCATACACGATTTTCTGCGCTGGTTACCAAGCGAGGTTACAAAATGGCATCATTTGAATTGGGCGCTGCCAAATGAAGTTGTAAATTGGCATCAGCCCGTTGACGAAATAGACGTTCATGAGTTCTTCTCAGTTTCTTGGGCTGACTTGGAGCGCGACATCACAGCATGGCTTACAAACCCGATGCAGTGGACCTGCTATAACCATGTTAAGCAAATGGAACCCTTGGTTAAGGACATAGGAGATTCTGACCTTATTCGAATGTGGCGCTATCTGCAGGCAAGCGACCACCTATACTACCTGAGCATAAAAGGCGGCGGACCGGGTGATGTCCACAGTTACTTCAACGCTCTGGGCACTCCCATCGAGGCCTTCACAGTGTATTCCAGCGTGCTTTCAGACTTTGAAGCTCGCATCATGATTGAACTGCAGAAACCCGAATGGGTAGCACGCAGAATGCTACGCGCCTTTCCGGCTGAGAGAGGCTTTACCTTCTTCTACGAGTTCGCCAGACCCACACAGACAACTGTAAACGGTCTTGAAGAGTTTAGCTCCGCGTTGAAAACCGTTGATGCCAAATCGATTGAATTCCACACCGAATGCGGCGATTTCGAACGATGGACTAGACACGTGATAGGCGACAACACGCTAAGTGACAGGCTCCGAGACGTAGCCGCTCAGAAACTTAGTGGCGAAACCCTGCGAAAAAAAGCTGTTAATGCAGTTGAACTCAGAATCAAAGAGCTGAAAGCAATCGCCCAAGGCACCAAGTAGAAACGCAACAGCATTTTCTCGGCTTCGCCAAATGCTCCGAAAGCATTCACCACTACCTGCCGCTATAGTTGAAGAATCTTGGCCTCAGCTTCGCGCTCATTGCGAATGCGGGATTAACATTAAGCGATGTAACAAAATCATTTATTTTATCAGGGCTATAATCCAATGAGACAGACAGCTAATGAAAACAAGGCAGTTGTGATTATGCTATGCAAGCCGTCGTGATGGCTGGAGGCGAGGGTACTCGTCTTCGCCCGTTAACAACCAACCGCGCAAAACCCATGGTGCCTGTTGTTAATAAGCCCATGCTGGAGCACACACTTGACCTCTTGAAGCAACATGCCTTCAAAGACGTTGTTCTAACGCTTCATTATCTACCTGAAGCAGTTCATGACTACTTTCAGGACGGCGACGACTTCGGCGTCAAGCTCACCTATCTTATTGAGGAAAAGCCTCTAGGGACTGCTGGAGGCGTAAAGAATGCTGAACGCTACTTGGATGGAACATTCGTTGTTTTCAGTGGCGACGTGCTTACAGACATTAACTTGTCGAAAGCTCTGAGTTTTCACAAGCAATCAGGCGCCATCGCCACAATAGTGTTAACACGGGTTTCTAACCCAACCGACTACGGCATCGTAATAACTGAAAAAAACGGTCGAATCAAAAGATTCTTAGAGAAGCCAGGCTGGGGCGAAGTTTTCAGCGACACAATAAACTCTGGAATCTACATTCTTGAACCTGAGATTTTGAAGCACGTTAGAACGGATATGGAATTTGATTTCAGCAAGAACCTTTTTCCCGCACTGCTTGAGTTAGGCGAGCCACTGTACGGCTATGCTTCGGACGGCTATTGGTGTGACATAGGCAATCCGGTGCAGTATCTTCAAGCCAATCACGACGCTTTGCAAGGAAGACTAAAGGTTAGTATTCCTGGAAAAGAGACGCATGGCGTCTGGATCGACGAAGGCGCCGAGATAGAGGATTACGTTGAAATAAAAGAGCCAGCTCTGATCGGAAGGAAGACTCGTATTCGCGACAAAGCATCCATTGGACCCTTCTCAATCATAGGCAGCGGCGTCACTGTCGATGAGAAGGCAACAATCAAGCGGTCCGTTGTATGGAACAACACAGTCATTGGGCCACGGGCAGATCTGGCTGGATGCCTTGTTGGAGAAAAATGCACAATAAAAGATGCAGCCATAGTTTTGGAAGGCGCTGTGGTTGGAGACGAGTGCATTGTTGGACGAGGTGCCACAGTCAAATCGGGCATAAGAATTTGGCCCGGTAAGATGATTGAGGCAGGCGCCATGGTTACAATGGATCTCAAGTGGGGCATGCGTTGGATGACATCGCTCTTCGGCAACCATGGCATAACCGGCTTAGCGAACATTGAAATCACACCTGAATTTGCAGCGAAACTTGGTGTAGCATTCGGCTCATTTCTGGGAAGAGGAACCAGCGTGGTCGTTGGACGAGATACCCATCGCGTCTCACGCATGGTCAAACGTGCAATAATGGCTGGATTGACTGCTGCGGGAGTAGACGTTAGCAACTTGCAGATTTGCCCAGCACCTGTAACACGCTATATGATTCGCAGCTTGGGCGCAACCGCTGGAATCATGGTCAGCATGTTGGAAATCGACCCTCGCATGGTTAGCATACGATTCTTCGACTCGAACGGAATGGAACTAGACCGCGCGTCTGAGAAGAAAGTCGAGAGCGTTTTCTTCCGCGAAGCGTTTCAACGGGTGCTGCCAGACGAGGTCGGCGACCTCATCTATCCAGCTCGCACAGTTGACTTTTACCGCAAGGACGCTATGAAATTCCTAGACTCTGGCGCCATACGAAAAGCAGGTTTAAAGGTTGTTATTGACTGTGCGAATGGAGCAGGCTCAGCGGTCGCCCCTGCCATCCTAGGCGAGATTGGATGTGATGTAACAACCCTTAACTCTCGATTTGATGAGATTGTTGGTCCGCGCACTTTTGAGCAGGTTCCTTCCTCGATTCTGAATCTGGCTCGGGTGGTCAAGGCTATAGGCGCTGATCTAGGAATGGCACTGGACAGCGACGCCGATCGCGTGTTGTTTGTGGACGAAGAAGGCAGTGCCCTCTCAGGCGACGTGTCACTAGCATTACTTTCCCGAGAACGAATCAGAGAACGGAAGGGTGGCAAAGTCGTAGTGCCAGTTAGCTCTTCGAGAATCATAAATCATATTGTTGAACCCGAAGGCGGCACGGTGATCCGCTGTAAAATCGGTGCAAGATCGCTTCTGGACGCCATGATAAAGCATGAAGCAGTTTTCGGAGGCGAAGAAACAGGAGGCTTCGTCTTTCCAGAGTTTCAGAGAGGATTCGACGGCATATTCTCATCGGCGAAAATCACCGAAATACTAGCTCGCAAGAATACGCGCCTAACCGAACTGTGCAGCGATTTACCCAGTCTGTATATGGCAAGAGGCTCGATAGCAAGCCCAATGGAACTGCGTGGACACATTATGCGCAGCTTGATAGAGGAATTTCGCGACCGCCAAATAGACACAATTGATGGCATAAAGGTCTTCTACGATGACACGTGGATACTTATGCATCCAAGCAGCGAAGAACCAGTGATCAACCTATATGCGGAAGCTCCAAGTAAAGAAGCCGCGGATAAAGCTATTCACGAGTATGTAGAAAAAATCAAGGCGTTGATTAAGGCTTAGCAAGTTTCCAAAAGTCTACCCATGATTTTTTAAGTCAACCGTCGTCTTAATGGTGTCTCTTGCTTTGCACGCGGGTGTTGTGGCAAAATGCGCGTGGCTATGATATCATGGGAGTACCCGCCTCGCATAGTCGGCGGCATCGCCCGACACTGTGAAGGCTTAGCCAAAGCTTTGGTTCAGCAGGGACACGAAGTGCACATTTTCACCCTTGATCTTCCAGGTGCGCCCGATTATGAGGAGCAAAGCGGCATCCGAATCTATCGAACAAGAAGCGAGGTGGGGCACCCAAACTTCTTGACATGGGTCTTGCTTTTCAACCATTTTATCGAGAAACGCATGGCGGGCGTAAGTCAACTCGTGGACTTCGATGTTTTGCATGTGCACGATTGGCTCACAGCACCAGTTGGCATATCCTTCAAACACTTTACCAAGAAACCGTTAGTTTTCACCGCTCACAGCACGGAGCACGGGCGCTCGGGTTTGCACATACCAGATTCGTTCACCATCGATGGACTTGAGTGGTGGTCAACATACGAGGCGAACAAAATAATTGTTACAAGTGGCTCCATGAAAGGCGAAGTCTGCGGTCATTTCCATGTGTCCGATAGCAAAGTGGACATAATTCCAAACGCCATCGACACCACTCCATATGAAGCTTCAATGGACAGAGGAGCTGTTCGTGCACGTTGGGGCATTCAACCTCATGAAAAATTGGTCTTGTGCATAGGGCGACTTGTACCTCAGAAAGGCGTCGAGTACTTGATCCACGCAGTCCCAATTATGGCCAGAAGGCGACCTGAGGTCAAATTCATCATTGTAGGCGACGGCTGGTATCGAGATCACCTAGAATACCTCGCCAACACGAGTGGTCAAAGGTGGCGAATCACGTTCACTGGTTTTCTTTCAGATTGGGACCTAGCTGCTCTAACAAGGAGTGCTGATGCCATGGTGGTCCCGTCTGTCTACGAGCCTTTTGGCATAGTCGCCCTTGAAGGCATGGCTGCAGGCGTTCCAGTTGTGGCGAGCCAAGTGGGCGGCTTAACCGAGTTCATAGAGCACGACCGAACAGGCGTGCTGGTTTATCCTCGGAATCCTGAATCGATTGCATGGGGCATAGACCACGTTCTATCGAATCATAGTCATGCTGAATGGCTGGTCAAGAACGCTCGAGAGATTGTGCGCAAGACTTATAGTTGGGATGCTGTTGCTAAAAGAACAGCGAAGACATACAAAGAAGTTGTGGGATGAAGTGATTTCATGAGTCTATCATCTGGGCCGCAAGTGCCTGAAGAGTTCCGTGTTTTGTCGATGATGCACAACATAGGGGCTCTTACGCCGGAACGCTCCCTTACAGTGGATGAACTTGCTCAGTGGACTGGAATGGATGCTGGAACAATCAAGGTTCATGTGCAGAAACTGCGGGAAGGCGGCTACGTAGAATTCGTGCAGATAAGCGGTATTGAAAAATATCATGTTACACGAACCGGCATAATGAAAGTTCTAACCCTGTATAGCTGACAAGCCGGATCCGAGGTAGTCGGCGCCAAGGAAACAATCACTATTTTTTCCAATAGAGTTGTCGTCGTCACTAGGGAGAAGCTCTACAACGACATCCACACAGCCACAGCACAGCCGCAAAACACACTCCAACAACGGTAGAAGAAGGTATAAGGGGCTTATCTCCTTCTTCTTTTGAAATTACTTTTTCCGCAGAGTACCCAACATACCCAAAAATCACCCAAACCAACATCGAAGCGCACCACAACGCACACAGTTCAGCTCCGATCCAAAAAAAAGCATGACCAGTTGGCTACTACTTCCACACAGCCCTGAGGGAGCAACAATCAGCGAATCATAAAGAATTTCTTTCCTAGCCTTCCTCTGCCTACAGTTTTTTCGCTTCTTCTGTTACTGCTTCTCGCAGACTCTGCGCAGCGTCCTCCGGCGAAACAACATTGATGAACATTCCCGTGCTCTTCTCAAACCCAGCCCAGATGCTCAAACGTGGATAAACCTCCAAATGCCAATGATAACAGTCGCAGGCTCCAGCCGTAATCTGGTGAAATCCAAAATTATAAGGCGGGTCACCCAGCAAAATCCGCAAGCCACCGAAGCTCGCACGCATAGTTTTAGCCAGAGCCTCTGCCTCTGCTTGTGACAGATCCAACAAACAGCACTGATGCTTCCTCGGAAAAACCCAAAACTCAAACGGATGCGTGCCAGCCCACGGCGCGAAAACAGCAAAATGCTCATTCTTCCAGATGAAACGAGGACTCTGCTCCTCCTTCCTCAGAACCTCACAAAAGACACACTCTTCATTCTTCTTAAAGAATTCCCGACTGGCTTTAAGCTCTTCCTCCACAGTCTTGGGCACTATGGGTGTAGCGATGATCTGCGAGTGCGCGTGCGAAAGCGAAGCTCCTGCCTCAAGTCCATGATTTCTGAAAACAGAAACATACGCGACATACGGTTTTGAGCAAAGTTCTCTCAAGCGATCCACGTAAGCATTGACAACATGCGTCAGCTGCGGAACACTAGCCACACTTGGATGCTCATCATGCCTAGGCGATTCAACCAGCACTTCATGATGCCCCGCGGCACCAACACGCGCAAGAGCTCCTTTCTCGAGTCCGTGCCATTCGCCTTCCTTTGGAGGCATAAAAGCAGGATAAAGGTTGGACACGCACCGAATAAGCCAGTTCTTATGGCGCAACCCATCTAGGTCTCGGTCCTTTCGTATGCCGCCACCTGCTTTAAGATACACCAAAACGGCTGGCGGGGTCATGTGCTCGTTGCCGGGTTCTAAAGCACACACGCCGACCTGTTTGCTTTCCTTAGGCGTCCCCTTAAAGTCCGTTGGACGTTTCTTCCTCGCCGCGGCGATTACAGTCCAGCGGTCTAGCAAGTAGTCCTTCCGCATCTCGTTGGACGCTACAGAGTCAGTAGTCAAACTTTACCACTTCAGCACTGTGAGCAGAAACTAACCTTTTTTAGGTTTTTGGGACTCTAACAACTCGTTATAAACCTGGACGGTCTTCTTAGCGATTTCGTCCCAAGTAAACTCCTTCAGAACCCTCTTCCTACCGTTCAAACCCAATTGGCTCCTCTTCTCAGGATCCTGCAATGAGTTGACTATACCCCACGAAATATCAGTTGGATCGTTTGGATTCACATGGAAACCACAATGATCCGGGCCTGTGGGGATGACTATCTCACGCATGCCACTGACTCCACTAGCTCCTACCACTACTGGTTTTTCCATACTCATGGCTTCGATAGCCACGATGCCAAAAGGCTCGTAGACACTTGGAAACACTGCAACGTCGCAGGCTGCATAATGAGCGATGCGATCTTCTTCAGGAATGAACTCGAAACAGAATTTAACACTGTCTTGGACTCGCAGATTCTGTGCCAATCGGACTAGATAATCCTGCATGTCCCCGAGACCAACGATCACAAGCTTGGCGTTTGGGATCTTCTGCAACACATGAGGCATTGAAGCAATGAGCCTATCCACGCCCTTGACTGACACCAGCCTACCAAGAAACAGCACCATCAAGTCGTCTTCCTTCAAGCCATACCGGGCACGTATCTCCCGAGTCTTCTCCTTGCTCACCTCGTTTGGACTGTACTTCTGCGGGTCAACACCATTGTAGACTACTCGTATCTTCTCTGGGGGGAAACCGAGCCCTACAAGTTCGTCACGCATTGCATTGGAAACAGTTACGACAATGTCTGCTGTCTGCGCCGCTCGCAATTCAATGTTGCTCACTACCTCTGAACCATTCCCCATAGTGCGCCCCTTCTCAGTTGAATGAACATGAAAAGCAAAGGGCATACTCAACTCACGCTTAATGGCGATGCCGCCCATCGCTGAAAGCCAATCATGTGCTATGGCGATGTCGAAGAGGAAACCTTCGCTACGAACAAGTTCGTTCACCATTTTCGAAGCTGTGAGGTAATTGTACACCAGAAGCTTCGAGAACAGGTGGATGCCTCTACCCCATTTTCGCACGTCCTCAGCGATCACGTCTGGCAACGAGTCAGAAACATCAATATGCAAAGGACGATGAATCTCTATGCCACGCCACAGCTCTCGAGTGGGCAAGCTTCCAGTATCATCGTTCATAGTGAAAACAGTCACGTCGTGATCGAGGAGAACAAATTTCCTCGTAATCTCAGCAGCATACGTGCCTAAGCCACCGACAATTTTAGGCGGGTACTCGTAGACTAGCACTGCCATCTTCACGGTGAATCACTCTCATCCGATCACTCTTGGTTCTTCTCCTATAACAACATTGAATTTTATAAGGTGTATGCATCCAGCGTCCATCCATAAATCGTGTAACGATACAAAAGTCTGAAAAGGCTCTTTGCTTACTCTATCTCTGTCACAGTCCGGGGGAAAATTGAAACTTGAGTTTGGGTGAGGAAAAAACGCGAATTCTACAGCTACTCTGGGAGCAAGCACAGCCTGTATTAATGAAAGATGTCGCCCAAAAACTAGGGCTAAAAGTGGCTGCCACAAACATGCATCTGCTCGGCTTAAGAAAGACCGGGCATGTTAATACCCCAAAGCATGGTTACTATGCAATTACCGAACAAGGAAAAGAAGCCATCGGCTTGACCAAAATAGATAAAGAGTCAGCGGCAAAAATACTGAGTCATATGACCGCGGAAAAAGCCTTCCACTTCTACACAGGCCTCCACCAATACACCCACGTAATCGCTCACAGTTTGACCGAGTTTGTCGATAAACTGCAAAAGATCGAAGTCAAATCAGTTGAGTTTCACGTTTCACGAAAAGATTTTGAACACTGGGCACAGAGCTTAGGCGACATGGAATTAGCTAGACGGCTGGGTCTAATCCGAAATCTGCAGGTACATGGAGAGGACTTGAGAACAAGAGTATACGAGACAGTGAAACATCGCGCAGAAGAACTCAAACGCGTGCACAGATAAACTCGGAAAGGAAGATCAATAGCGTTCGCATTCGCTCAAATTGTCAGTACGTGTCGTAAGTCACAGGGAAGACTAAGGTTTGTCTTTGGTTTCTGTGCGTTTCAGAAGCTAAGCGAGTATTTCGAAACTGTTATATCCAAAATGCTTCTTAGAGAAACATAAGGAGAGGACAGACTTTTGAAGTTGTTACCGTCCAAGAAAGCGATGTCAACAATGGTGACCGTTGTATTAATCGCAGTCGTTGTGGTCGCTGCATTCGGCGTCGCATGGTACATTTTTGCCCCTAAGCCTGTACGCGCCATCACTGGGACAGTCACTGTGTGGCACGGACTTACAGGGTCAGAGGAAGTCGCCGCTAGAACAAGGATAACCGCATTCAACAAGGAATATCCAAATATTACTGTCCGATTTGTATGGAAACCCAATCTCAAAGAAACCTTGAAAGTAGCGATTCCTGCAGGTCAAGGTCCTGATCTATTCACATGGGCTCACGACTGGACTGGCGAATTCGCTGCAGCCAACCTTACACTTCCAATCGACAACTATGTCGATCAAGCAACAAAAGATCTATACTTCCCAGCTGCACTATCGGCTGGAATGTACAAGGGAAAACTCTATGCCCTCCCAATAGCTGCGGAAGCCATCAGCCTAATCTACAATAAGGCATTTGTGCAGACTCCCCCGGAGAACACTGACCAATTAATACAGCTATTGAACAATCCACCAACCGGCGCCCAGTACGCTCTTGCGCATGTAGCTCAAAATGACCCATACCACATGTATCCATGGGTCACAGGTTTTGGCGGGTTCTACTACAATGACACTTCTGGGCTAGTAGGCCTAAACACATCGGGTACTATTGCAGCTGCCCAATGGTTCAAAGACAACGTCTTGCCCAAGTTAAATCCAGACCTCGGGTACGGTAGCCAGACAGCACTGTTCTATGAGAAAAAAGCTGCAATGATGATAGGAGGCCCATGGACCATCGGGGACGTAAAAAAAGCCAACATCAGCTATGGCCTTGCACTGATACCCAAACTTGTACCGAAAAATAGCATTCGCCCTGCACCTTACCTTGGAGTTAAGGTCATGTGGTGGACCAAGAACGTGAAAACTGAAAACGTTGAGGCGGTCACAGTATTCATGAAGTGGTGGTGCGGTGTCGACAACCAGATAGCCTTAGCCAAGGTGCTTGGATGGGTGCCCGTAGCCGAAGCCGCGTATGAAGACCCAGAGATTAGAGACGATCCAACTATAGCTGGATTTGGCAGACAAATCGAGTTCGCAACACCAATTCCCGCCAGCCCTCAGATGGGTGAGGTATGGGGACCCGGAGGCGACGCTTGGGGCGCAGTTCTGTCTGGAGCCAAGTCACCACAGGTTGCATTCCAAGAAGCTCAAGACACAGCGATAACCAATATAAAGACCAAGTATGGCAAGTATCCGTAGCGAACGGTCAAGAATGACCAAGAAATCTCACCCCTCCCATTTTTTCAAGGACATATGGAGACGGAACTCTGTTGCCTATCTCTACATGCTTCCCTCTCTTGTTCTACTGCTTCTTTTGAACCTCTATCCAATAGTGTTCTCCATAGGCATCGCTTTCACCAACATGAACCTTAGTAACATCACTGGCGGCTATGGATTCATAGGATTAACCAACTTTGCTACCCTTCTGGGCTCGTTTAGTTCCCAGTTCTACTATGTTTTGTTCAAGACTTTTCTATGGACCTCAGTTAACGTCAGCCTGCAAGTCCTATTTGGACTTGCTTTTGCCCTTTTCTACAATTCCATGGGCATTTTCGGGAAGAAAGTCCACTTGTCGATAATAATCCTTCCTTGGGCAGTTCCCGGATACATTTCAACATTGATTTGGATGGGGATGTTCCAGACAGGCTTCGGAGCTATAAACCAAGTTATGCGATCTGTCGGATTGTCCGGTTTAAACTGGTTGAATGAAGAGTGGCTTGCTTTCGGAGCCTACAATGTCGTGAACACTTGGCTGGCATACCCATTCATGATGACCGTTATCTTGGGCGCACTCCAAGGAATATCCCCAGAACTGTACGAGTCTGCCACCATTGACGGAGCCAGATCGTGGCACAAGTTCAGACACATAACACTTCCATTGATAAGAAGACCTCTGTTACTAGCCACATTGCTCACCACAAACACGACTTTTCAGCAATTCAATGTTCCATTCCTGTTGAACAATGGCGGACCTGCAAGGCTTAATGAGATTGTGATGGTTTACGGCTACAAGACGATCTTCACAGGAAACTTCTATGGACTCGCCTCCGCTTTTCTAGACATCGTCCTCATTATGATTCTCATCATAGGTTTCCTTGGTCTAAGGGCCAGCAGATTGGCTGAGGAGGAGAAATAGGTGCAGTTACTCAAGAAACCTTCACGAAATCAGGCGTTCAGAGTAATTAAGAACTTACTTGCCGTCGGCATCGAGTTAGCCATAATATTCCCAATAATCTGGATCTTCTCAGCCTCGATCAGAAGTTATAGTTCTCTGCTCACCACCACACTTCAGATTATTCCACCTAATCCGACGATAGAAGCCTATAGCTGGGTCTTCTTCGAATCACCGTTTTGGACATGGTTACGCAACAGCCTCTTCGTGTGTTTATTCACAACTGGGCTAGTAATCCTCATCGCCAGCCCCGCAGCCTACGTTATGTCTCGATTCAATTTCCTTGGAAAAAAGCCTATCCTGTATGGACTCGTCTTTATACAATTCGTACCCGGGCTTCTAATGTTCATAGCTTTCTTCTATCTTCTACTGTTGTTTGGGCTTTATGACAACCTTTTTGGGCTTGTACTGATCTATGCCGCCTTGCTTCTACCATTCAACATATGGAACCTCAAAGCCTTCTTTGACACTATTCCCAAGGACATAGATGAGGCGGCTCTTATTGATGGTGCGTCGTACCTCGACGTTATGTTTAACGTTGTATTTCCCGTGTCTCTGCCCGGTTTAGCTGTGACCGCATTCTTCAGTTTTCTTTCAGGGTGGAACGAGTTCATCATTGCAAGCCTCGTTCTCGGAAGCGAGGAGAACTACACTTTGCCATTGGGCCTGTATGGACTAAGTCAGGTTACCTTCCAGACAAACTGGCCTCGCTTTGCAGCCCTTTCGGTTCTAGGTTCAATACCGTTGATCATAATGTTCATATTCATTCAGCGCTATTTGCGCGCTGGACTGGCGATAGGAGCCGTTAAGGGTTAAGGTGAGTCCCAAAAAATCCTAGGGAAACGCATATGACACTCCTGAACCACAGAAACGTTAACAGATCCGTGCACAGAGCGAATAACCATGGCTGATGTTTTACTCGAGAGTGTAACAAAGGAGTTTGAAGGCGGCGTATTGGCAGTCAAAGATCTTTATCTCGAAATAAAGGACAAAGAGTTCGTGGTCTTGCTGGGTCCAAGTGGCTGTGGTAAGACAACGACCTTGCGCCTGATTGCAGGCTTGGAAACGCCAACTCGCGGGACAATCTACATTGGGGGCGAACCCGTGAACAATGTGGAGCCTTGGGCTAGAGATGTAGCCATGGTTTTCCAGAGCTATGCTCTTTATCCTCACATGACAGTTTTCGACAATATTGCATTCCCACTGAAAATGCACAAAGTGCCCAAAAAAGAAATCAAGGAACGTGTAGAAAAGACAGCCGAGCTGTTAGAAATCAAACAACTCCTGACGCGGCGACCCAAACAGCTTAGCGGTGGACAACGACAGAGAGTAGCCTTGGCGCGTGCCATTGTTAGAAATCCCAGAGTTTTCCTGATGGATGAGCCCCTAAGCAACCTCGACGCCAAACTACGAGTGTTGATGAGGATTGAGCTAAAGAAACTTCAGCGAAGAATCGGGGTGACAACAGTCTATGTGACTCATGACCAAGTAGAGGCAATGACATTAGCCGACCGGGTGGCAATTCAATATAATGGCGTGCTCCAACAATACGCTCCACCAATGGAGATTTTCGCGCATCCTGCCAACAGGTTCGTTGCTGGGTTCGTGGGAACGCCGCCGATGAATTTTATCGAAGGAAAGCTAAAGCCTTGGGGCGAATTGAGGATGTTCGAATCTGAAGAGTTCAGGGTTGTACTTGATCCCAAAGCCAATGAACGACTTACGAACATTAGAGCACTTCCCGTCGATGCAGCGTATGGCATCAGACCCGAAGACGTTGTCCTCGGCGACAAGGGCGAACCGACAGAATGGATACAGGGTGAGGTTTACGGCGTTGAACTCCTGGGTTCCCAAAACGTTGTTCACATTGTGATTGACAAAACCAGAATCGTTGCCATCGCTCCCGCAACCAAGCTCTATCAAATGGGCGAAAGAGTCTGGGTGAACCTTGCAAGTAGCAGAGCTCAAATTTTCGACCGAGAAACAGGCCAGACTCTGACGACATCTGTATCTTAGAAACCAAAATGACTTTGGGGACTGTCGATGTTGCGCGAGGCGATATTCCATAAGCCATGGAGTCCTTATGCTTACCTACTCGATGCGGACACCTTAAGCGTCACACTAAAGGCAAGGAAGGGCGACCTAAAGAGTTGCCAACTCTTCCACGGCGACCCATGGGAACCAGAAAAGCCGCTAGAAAAAATTGAAATGCCCCACGTCGCAGCCGACGATCTGTACGATTACTTTCAAGCCATCATTAAAGTGCCAACATCCAGAAGGTTTCGTTACACCTTCTATTTAGATGACGGTCATACGCCACTGTGGCTTACAGAGGCAGGCTTTAGCACCACACAACCCACACCTAAAGAGCTAGGCTTACCCTTCTTCGAGTTTCTTTACATCCGCGAAAACGACGTTTTCACTACCCCAGAATGGGCACGCAACGCCGTATTCTATCAGATATTTCCTGATAGGTTCTGCAACGGCGACAGGACAAATGATCCGTCGAACACTGTGAAGTGGGGGAAGCCGCCTCAAACACATGAGACTTTTTATGGAGGCGACCTTCAGGGCATATTGGATAAACTTGAATACCTTAACAAGCTTGGCGTAAATGCCATTTACTTAACGCCAATTTTTGCCTCGCCCACCACGCACAAGTATGACACAACAGACTACTACAAAATCGACCCAAACTTCAGCGATGTAGCCACCTTCAAGAAACTAGTACAGAAATGCCGTGAAACCGGCATAAGGGTTATTCTAGACGGCGTATTCGACCACTGTGGGTACGAGTTCTGGGCGTTCCAAGATGTGGTCAAAAATGGCGCTCGGTCAAAGTACAAAGACTGGTTCCGAATCTTCAGCTTTCCAATCAAAACCCATCCACTACCAACATATGAAACATGGGGAAGAAACATATGGCGTTTACCAAGGCTTAGGACATCGAATCCTGAAGTCAAAAAATACCTTATCGACTTGGCTGCATATTGGATAAAGGAGGCAGACATTGACGGCTGGCGACTCGACACAGCCACCGAAATCGACCATGGGTTCTGGCGAGACTTTCGCAAGGCTGTGAAACAAGCTAAACCTGAAGCCATAATCATTGGCGAAGTACCACATGACGCATCGCCTTGGCTCGAAGGCGACCAGCTGGACTCTGTTATGAATTACCCTTTTCGAGATATTGTGATTGAATTCTTTGCAAAAGGCAGCATCCAAGCTGAGGAGTTCGACGCTCGCTTAACTCAACTGCGTATGCGTTATCAGCGTCAGGCAAATGAGGTTCTTTACAACCTGCTTGGAAGCCACGATACTGCTAGATTTCTGGCTCTGTGTGATGATAGAGTGGAAAAACTGATGTGCGCTTTGGTTTTCCAAATGACATACGTGGGCATGCCAGCTGTCTTTTATGGCGACGAAATCGGGATGTCGGGGAGAAAAGACGAATGGGAAGACAGCCGCCGACCGATGGTGTGGGAAGAAGCTCGACAGAATGGTGAGCTTTTGGCCTTTTACAGAAAACTGATCGCTATAAGAAAAACGCATCGCGCCTTAACCTGTGGCGACTTCACCACGCTACAGGCTAAATCCGACATCAATGTCTACGCCTATCTGAGACGACACGAGCGGGAACGCATAGTGGTTGCCCTGAACAACTCGCCCCAACCACACACCATCGCTCTAAAAGCCCAGAAGATGGGATTGAAGGAAGACACGTTTGTGGATCTATTGAGTGAAGGAAAATACGAAGTAGCCAACGGAGAGATTCTGCTGCATATGAAGCCTTACGGTGCAAGCATTCTGGAGTGATGGCAATTTTTGTTCAATTTGGATTTATGTGGATCGCATGATGTCGTATATGGGCTGTCAGTCCGCTGGATTTTGGCTCCTTAAAGTTTAAGCCGCTTGACTTGACTAAGTACAACCTCTGAAGTGAAGCAAATGGCTGTTCTTCCGGCACCCTTGCGAGATAGGAAGTTTGTCGGAAAATTGTTCCAAGAAAATCTAGGAGCATGGCTTTATGAACCTCGTCATTGGCGTGTTGATCTTAAAGATATTAAGAAAGTCAGCATTGGTTTTCTCAACTTTTCACCGCCACGGTATGACTTCCTCATCTCTGCTACATTGGCAAACGGTCAAACTCTTCAGTTTTACAACGGGCTGGTTGCGGAAGAGTCGGCTCACGAGACTGAAATGATTTATGGAACGTTGAAGCTAGGAAGGTTTCGATTCCGCTTCGTTGATGGCTACACAAATTCGAAGTACGTCCAAGATTTGTTGGAAGCATGGTGCCGCAAGAAGAAGCTTGGGTCATTAGGTTTTGTGGGTCAATTCGTAGATGTTGTTGGAGAGGCTCATGTTAAAATCACAAAACTGGAACCTCTAAACAAGCGTGGGCAAGAGGCGACAACAAACTACCTGTATCGTTGCAAAGGCTCGGTTGAGTTCTCCTCTAGGAAGTTGGATTTTGATATTGTTGCAAAGCGGTTTCTGCCACGAATACCATTTAACCGTGGAAACAATGAGTATGCCATTCTCAGGGCTTTGCCGAGCGGCATAGTGCCCAACGTCCATGGCGCTTTAGTCAATCGGCAGCTTCAAGTAAATGGCGAGAGCCAAGTGCTTGTTCTATTCTCAGATTTCCTAGAAGGCGCTGTTGAGATCGGCAAACAGATCTGGGACTTGATGAATGCGATTTCGCGAAAAAGAAGCCTATGCAAGGGCACAGAATCAGAGTTAGAACGTTTAACTATCATAGTTAAGGAAGCAATAGACAGAGTGGTGTTTCCGTTTCATAAAGGCTGTTTTGAAAAATGGCATTCGCCCGGATTCACAATAAGACAGGACGACGAATACCACAAGTGGTATCGTCTTGAGCTCGAACAAAACTTGAAGTCACTAAGATTAGCCAAAGTGCTGACCTTAAAGAGGGCAAAGACGCTTTCCAAACTATTCAAAACTGCTTGGACACAGATTCTGGGCAGAATCGTAGTTACTGAGATTCACCACGATCTCATGTGGCGCCAAATCCTCAAAGCGAAGGATCGGCTCGTCATCTTAGATCTGGATGAACACATGAAAGGACATGCGGCCAAAGACCTAGCTGATTTGTGTGCTGCTAATCGTTTTATCGCGGAGGACTTGAGGCCAGTGCAGCATGAATATGTACGAAGCATTGCTGAAGACCTGAATACGCTTATTCTGAAATCGTATATGAAAAACGCAGAAGAAATGAATGCCGCGTGGGCAGCGAACCTAGAGGACGCCCTCAAAGTTTATTTAGCCTACAGGCACCTGCATGATGCTGCGTATTATGCCCCTGTGTGGCGTCAAGCAGAAACAGCAAGGGAGAAGATAAACTACAAAAGGTATGTTGACTTCTCACTTAACTGGCTGGAGAAGAGTGAAAAACTTGTGGAGGAGCTTCTTGAGACTTAGGTCACAGAGGTAAACGGGTTGAGTGATGCTGGTTCAGTTAACTGTCCTTTTGTGGTTCATTTTCACCAGCCGGTAGGGCAGCTAGACCGTGTTCTAGATCGAGTGTATGAGCATAGTTACAAGCCTTGGCTGAGAGTCTTTGAGAAGCACCCAGCCATCCAGTTTAGTCTCCACTTCAGCGGATGCCTACTTGAATGGTTGGCGAAGAATCACCCCGACTACATAGCGAAGCTCGAAACCTTAACCAAAAAAAGGCAACTTGAATTCGTCGGAGGAGGTTACTACGAGCCAATTCTACCTATGATACCAGACGCCGATAAGAAAGCGCAGATTCAGCTGCTCACCGAATATTTAGCTACCATGTTGAGCGTGAAACCTGCGGGCTTATGGTTGGCTGAACGCGTGTGGGAGCCCACACTGCCCAAAGTTCTGGCTGAGATGAACATGCAATACGTACTCATCGATGACTATCACATGCGAGCTTCTGGGTATTCCGAACAGCAGACCTACTACACCTACTATACGGAAGAGCAAAATCGCAGCTTGGTGTTATTTCCAATCAACGAACGCTTACGATATCTGATGTTGTGGGAGCCTCAGGAAAGATCCATCGAATACTTACGCCAAGCCAGAACATCTGAGGGAGATCGTGTTGTAGTTTACATAACTGATGCTGAAAAGTACGGGGAATGGAGCGACCCTGCGTATGCAGAGCAGTGGCTTCACCGGTATTTCGACTTGGTTGAAGAGAAATCATGGCTTGTCTCAGTACATCTTGCTGAGTATTTGCAGAAGCATGCGCCTAAAGGTCTCATTTACATTCCATGCGCTGCCTATGATAAAATGGTTGAATGGGCTGACGGCCACTTTCGTAACTTCCTTGCACGGTACGCAGAGTCAAATAACATGCATAAGAGAATGCTCCTTGTAAGAGACAAGCTTACCGAAGCCTCAGGAGTTGGCGTGTCTGCAAAAGTTCTAGCTGACGCGAAAAGACACTTGTTTGCTGCACAATGCAACGATGCTTACTGGCACGGCCTGTTTGGTGGTGTCTACCTGCCCAATTTGCGCCAAGCCTTGTTCAGCCATCTAATCAGAGCTGAAGCCTTGGTTGAACAGGCGGTTGAAGAAAAAACAGGCGAGCCACGTACGGTCAAAGTGATCCAAAGAGACATCGACTACGACGGACAACTGGAGTTGCTGGTAGAAGGTAAACGGCTTAACGCTTATATAAAACCTAGCGATGGCGGCAACCTTTTTGAGTTGGACTACAAGGGAAATTCGGTTTTCCACAATTTCGCTAGTACATTGACTCGTAGACGTGAAAAATACCATGAAAGTTGGGAGCATCCCCCCTTAACCGACTGGTACCGCAGAACGTTGCTACGAGACCATATCCTGCGCAAAGATAGCACCCTTAACAGCCTCATAGGCATGGAGCCCATGTTTGATCAAGGCGACTTCACGATAGAAAGATTCGAATACTCGATAGAGCAGAGCCCAAGTCAAGCAACAATCAAGCTATTGCGAATAGGACACGATTGGTCCAACGGCTCAGAGGCCAAGCTTCAAATCAGCAAAAGCCTCATTGTCCCATTAGACACCGCCACGTTAACATCATTGTATGAACTCAAGAATTTAAGTAACAAACCATTGATTCTACGCTTCGCTCCTGAATCCACACTAATCCCGCCAGTGACGTTTGAATACACACCATCGACTGAGGAGCTGCAGAACTACCCGATTAATGTAAGCGGCAAATCGTCAAAGCTTAACATCAACCTTCTCGAAGCAGTTGCCGTAGGCGCTGCAGAAAGGGTCATTCTTTCAGACGTAGGCAATAATCTGCAAGTGGAAGTCAGTTGGAGCCGCGTAGCTGATTGCTGGGTGCTACCACTCAAAGCCATGGCGCGAACCGAAAAAAAACCCATGGAAATCTATGAAGGCACATCACTCATGCCAATCTTCAACCTGAACCTAACGCCAGACCAAACTCAAACCATAAACTTGGAGTTCAAAATAACTGAAACCAACGGCTGAGCCACATGAATTTTACCAATGCGATTGTCCCCCTTACACTTGGCGGTTCATATGTATACATGGCAAATACAGCGGCGGCTTTCATGGGTAAGAAGGCGTATCCCTACCGTCCCGCACCACCCCCAAAAAACGTTGATTTCAAGAAATACACGCTGGAAGAAGCTGCAAGTCTGGATCTGGAGACTCACTGCAGAGACATTCTTCGCATTTATGACCCCTTTGTTCAAAACAGGAAGTTTCCAGCCATAATCCTTGGCGCTCCCAATGGCGGCATCGTAAATCTGGCCATCGCGATGGGTGTTCCATACTTATGCTCTCAATTCCGCATACCCATACTGCTTGAAAGTGAACCAGAAGGTAAGTCAGACAAAGACGACCTAGAACCTTACGCAGGAGCTGCAGACTATGTAGGAGAGCACTGGACAAGAGCATACCCGTGGGGATCTGTCAGCTGTTTGGTGGACCCAATTCATGACCGCATGGATCTGGGTGAATATGCCCATGTCAGAATGAAATTTATTGATATTCCATCAGCCTTTAGGCATTTCATAACCGACCATTTGGAGCCAAACGGCACGATTGTGTTTGTTAACACTACGTATCCTTGGCTTAGTCATCGCCTAAGAGATCGAGTCACCCTTCAGGTTGGAGGCTTGGGCGCAATCTCACCAGATGAGTATCTGACTGGCTCAGAACGGATCAACCAGTTCTTGAAGGCGCAAGAATCTCAGCATGTCGACGGCTGGAGGTTGGCAAATTATGATTTGCTCCAGCGCCCAGAATCCGAATGGAGCACTGAGCCAGAGTTGAAAAAGGCTGCACAACTGTTTTGCTTCGAGAACGGTTACGAGTTTCTGCCCATAGAAGAAGACCACCCGACGAGTTACAACCTACTCGCTTCTCGAGCACTGCATAGAAGACACACGGCCGACGGTGGAAGGTGCGGTGGCTACTCCATAAACATCTTCTGGGGCTTATGCCCAACTTTGATGCTTCGTTCGCGATTGCTTGGCTGCTGGTTTTCCTTCACTGACAGTGCTTCATTGAAAATTTCCGAGCAGCAACTTCAAATGCTTCTAATGGAGTTTCCTGATGTACCTAAGAAAGCCATAATGGGATACTATTGGAGTTATCCAGGTGCCAAGTTGTTGGATATAATTACACCAAGAGGCTGGTTAAACATGCTTTCCAAATACCTCCCAGAGGAACGTATTTCTCTGCCCGGGGCAATGGACTTGGAAAGCACAGAGCATGACATCTTTCAATATGAGGACGAGCTGTTCGAGGAGAGCAGGAAGTCTAAAGGCAGAGAAAGTAAACACACTACAACTGTGGAAGAACTCCACTCTATGCTTTCTTGAACCGTCCCTTCAGTTTTTCCAGCACTTGAGGCAGTGTTGTGTACTCTAACGTTTCTTCAGGAAGCCTTGCTGGCTCGAATTCCCCCATGCGGCGCAATGCCGCGGCATATTCCATTGTCTCTCTTCTTGCCATGTCAAACGCTGGATCATTGAACAAGTCGCTTATCATAGGTTTGCCGTTGTCGTCGCAGGCTATGCCGCCATTGCAGATTTGAAAGCCTATTCCGACAAGTCTGGGTGGTCCGTCAAACACTGTGCATTGACTGTCCTTTAGGCCGACGGGCATGATTGGCCCCCAATGGCTGCCTCGCATCCAGCCTTCGACGAAGTAGCTATGCATAAAAGGCGCTAATATCTCACCAACTGCAGGTAGGCCGTATTGCGCTCTCACAATTGAAACCGGGTCGTCTTTGCCCACATATTTTCCAGCAATCAGGGACAGCTTGGTCGTGCTCGTAGCGGCGCATATCAAGTCATCGCGAGCTCTCCATACACGTGAAACTGTGTAACGTTGAGTGCTTCCAATCAACGCAACTAGCTCATGCAACTCTTCAGGTGTTTTCAAAACCGCTTTCATGCTTTTCTTTACGTCCAAGACTTCGAATTTGAAGCCACCTGCCATGTGAGGGTCGATTACTAGTCCCGCTGTGTTCGACGGATCTGCAAAAATACGGTAGAGGGGATAATTAAAGGCGCTGCTTGAAGCCTTGTCAGCAGCCAGCACCACAACTGGATCTGAAGCTCTTTCCTCAAACTCGATCTCAGCGCACCCTGGCCCCATGCCTCGTATGTTGCCTGCAAACGCTGTTTTCAAGAGATCCTGTCCAGCACCGTACAGCTTGAGTCTCTTGGCCTTTTCACTTGCTTCAGAAAACGTGTCCCAAGCCAGTTTATGAATTTGGGAATGCTCTTCACCCTTCTGGTGGACCATCAGAAGCTCGAGGTCATCTCCTGCGTGAAACACGTAGTGGCTGTTGATAAGCCCCTTCTTTTGAGCATTGCTCAGTTGTTTTTCAGCCAAGTCAAGTAATGGTTGAGGCGTCACGTGGTGTCCAGTTAATGAACCAACATCACATTTTATTATCGAGACTGTGGTCTTTTTCACCAATAGTTTCTCACCAAACTTACGTCTCGTCTGAGGGTCTTACTACATTGTTTGCGAGTTTTAAAGGTTTTCAATCGCGTCGGCTTGCAGCTTGATAAAATTCTTTTAGTGCTTTAGATGTATTAGGAATAGGAGACCGTCATGGACAAGTACGCAGTTATCTCGGCTAAGATTCCTGATGAAGTATATAACGAACTTGCCCTGCGAATTCCTGAAGGCGAAAGAAGTGACTTCATAAGAGAGGCCATAAGAGAAAAGCTGCAGAGTGTACCTCGCCCTGACCGGGTTCTGCAGCTGGAGCAACGGGTCAGAAATCTGGAGATGAGTTTAGGCGAGATAAAACGGTCTCTCATGGATCTTGAAGTTCTCACGTTTGATAAAGACAAGGTTAATCTGCATTCGTTCTGCGTAGACGACACTGATCACAAGATAGTCGACTACTTGCTTCATTACAAGGGAGCAACCACTCCTGAGCTGGCAGATTATCTGAAGACCAACCGTTGGCACATCCTAAACCGACTTCGAAGACTGCAGAAGAGGTCGAAAACACAGTTAGGCAAGTCGTTAGTTGAATACTCTGCAGCAGAGCGCCAGGGAAAGAAAAAGGCATGGTGGCTCATCAAGGAAATTGTCGAAGCTTAAATAGGCAATTGTTTTAAGGCAAGGTGAATTAATAATGCAGAAGGATGTGTGAGCATATGAAGAGTCAAGACCAGTCTGTTAAAGCATATTTTATGGCAATCGTGAAGAAAGGAACTGAGCACGAAGTCGCCGCGAAGCTCCGTAAGCTAAGTGGAGTCACCGAAGTTGTTGTCACTTATGGTCTTTATGACATTATTGTAAGAATTGAAACCCAGAGTCTAGGTCAACTAGATGCGTCAATCACAGAAATGAGAAAGATAGAAGAAATATTGCAGACAAGCACACTCGTTGGCGCCTAGCTACAGACTTCTATTTTCTGAGAATGCGACCCTCTGCTCAAACCTTTAATAAACTTTAGTAACACTCAGTTTGCCCTAGGGGCCCGTTGCCCAGTCCGGATTAAGGCGCCGAACATTCACGCAGCATTGCGAATTGTGCGTAAGCCTCCGGGCACATTGTTGAGAGAGAGCCGGAGAACCGGGGTTCAAATCCCCGCGGGCCCGCCACATTCTGCAATGTCGTTTGATGAAAAGACTCGGAAGATTCGCTTACTTGGCTGTTAGAGCTTTTTTCCATAATTGTTTCTTTGTTTTCTGCCTAGATTCAAGGATCGACGAAAATAGAAATTATTACAGAAGAAGGGAACGAGCAAGTCCTGGGGGTTCGATTGGTTATTCTTTACTCATTGATTTTTTTGCTTGCTCCTTTAGTTCTCTGATTTTGTCTACGGTGGGCATTACTTTTTGAAAAAGGTCTTTTCGGGCTTGGATGCCTTCTTTTATGAAGAAGGCTACAGCCTCTGACCTGCTTTTGAAGACTTCAACCTCGACTAGGGCGTCTATTTGTTTGAGGTCGTCGTCGTTTAGCCTGGTCATGACGACGTTTTCTCTGCCTTCTAGGTCTCCGGCTAATCTTATCATGATTTTCTTCTTGGCTCCTTTCAGGAGTTCTGATTCTTCTCCGTGACAGCAGCATACATCGGTGCCTTCTTCATTTTGCTCGTCCTGCTCGTGTTCTTCTACTTTCTTGTCCATTGTTTCCATCCTTCCTTTTCATGTGGTGTAACGTGTATCATGTAAGTTGTAATGCAGATACTTAAGTCTTTCTGCGCAAAAGCACCATGTTGTCACCTACGTCCTTGGCCTTCTCTAACGGTTGATCCAAGTGCCAAGTGTTGCAGAGATCTTCAGTTTCTCTTTCGTTCTCTTTTCTCTTGCTCTTCTTTCCGCTCCTGCCATTCGGCGTGTTTTTCGAGCAGGGTTTCGAGTTGTTTGTCGAGGAAGTCGGCAACGCCAAGATACGGCAGGTTCATTTCTTTTACGGCCGAGTCGGCTTTCTCGTACTTCTCCTTTTGCACTTCCACGTATTCATATGCGCCTTTTAGGAATCTTAGTCTCCAGCGTGTTGCGTCTCGTATGAATTCTTCACGGGTCATGTAGCCGAGGTGCTTGTGGCTTTCGATGAAGCTCTTGATCTGGGTTAGGAGTTCAGGTGGAAGAACAACAGATTGCCTGAGTAGGGCTTCAACCGCGTCTGTGTAGGTTTGCATTCTGCTGGTTTGGGCGGTTAACTCGCCTAGGAGAGCTGTAAGCTTGTGGTGCACGTCGTCGGTTATTCTGAGCGTTTTCATGTTTCTGCAACCAGCTTTCATGACAGTGGGATGAGTGTAAGTTGTTCAGTAAGCCTAATAAGTGTTTTCTGTATACTTGTTACACTGAATATACAGCGATGGTGTTCTGCCTTGAAGCAGCATGTCGGTTTCACCATTGACAGCAAACTCCTCAGCGAAATAGAGGCGCTCAGAGGCAGAGAAAAGCGAAGCACGTTCATTGAACATCTCATCAGGTTAGGGCTTAAGGCTTACAGGGAGGCTGACGCCTAGTGTCAGATGCTTCGCAGCATGTCAGCAAACTTAAGATCTGTGGAACCTGCATCTACAAGAAGACACCTGTTTGTCTCAGCCTCAAGCTTATCCAAGCCTGTTCCAGAATAAGCCAGAACCCTGATCAGGTGAGCGCTGCTACTTTGAACGCGTTGATTCAGGAGGCGGAGGCGCTGAGCCGTCGAAAGTATAAATGCTTCAAGGAATCAAACGCTTGGATGCATCTCATTGACAAGGCGTGTGCTTTTTGGCAGCCCTTGGAGCAAGTTCTAGGCTAACAACTGCTATTGAGCGTTGGCAGTAGAAATAAATATGGAGTGTTTGAGGCTATTCGACGCCCATTCGTTTGGTTATTTTAACTATGATGAAGATGACGAAGGCTACTATGATGAAGGTTATCAATGCTGCTATGAAGTGTCCTACTTTGAATATTTGGTTTAAGACGGCTGCTTCCAGTGTGGCTAGGTCGGCCATGCCGGGCAAGGCTAAGCCTATTATGGGCATGATTAGGTCTGTTACCATTGCCTGCACCAGTGCGCCTAAGTATAAGCCGAGGATGAAAGCCACGGCGAGTCCCATGACCTTGTATTTTGAGAGGAAGTCCATGAATTCGGCGCGCATTCCTTTTGGCGGCGGAGGTGGCGGCGCTGGTTTGGGTTCGAGTAGTTCTCGTATTCGCCTCAGTTCTTCTAGCATTTTTTCGTCTTTCGACATTTTTTAGTCACTAAATCAGCATTTTTATGGTGTTTTCTTCATAAGATTTGCGGAAATCATGGATGTGACTAGGTTAGTTGGTTGCCGCATTTTGGGCATTTCCATCGGGCGTAGTAGGAGCATGTGTAGCAGTAGTGCACGCCGCATTCTGGGCAGGTGTAGCCCAAGCCGTTGATGGTTTCCTCGCATTCACCGCACGGATGACCTAAACATTGATGAACCATTTCGGGTAAGCCTCCGAGATGAAGCATTTTTGAGAAGCCTAGGCGAGTTCTTAACCGTAGCTCAGCAAAAGAAGCCAAAGAAGCTCAGAGTTAGCTGAAACTAAGCAGGCTTAAATACGATGTTTTCTTCATGAGAGGCTGTGACAGGCAAAGTCATCGAGTTCACAACGCTTGAAAAGACTGGCAGGTCTCCGCTGGATTCTTTGGCGCCCAGACTCGGTGTAGCTTACGTTGTCGCCGTTACCCGTGACGGATGTCCAGCGTGTAAGAGACAAAAGCCGAAGCTCGATAAGTTGGCAAAAGCTTTGGTGGAGAAACATGGAAGTCGAGTCGTGTTCACGAGAATACACGTCAACTACAGTCCAGAGTCGCAGGACGAGTCGCTGCGCAGCAAAGACTTGCTTCGCCACTACTTCTATCCAACAAACCTGATCGTAGTTAGATCGAAGGATAGAGGTGCAATCGAGTACTATAGAAACGCTTCGCCAGACATGCGAGAGCTTAGGAAGAACATTGAAAAAGCAGTAGAGGTCACAGAGTTCTTCAGGAAAGGACGCTGACCGTCGAGCTTCTTTTTACTCAGTAGCGGTTTTGGGCTTCTTGCGGTATTGCTGCAAGATCCTGCTGATTAGGTTGTTTCGCGTGCGACTTTGACGTGCAGCTTCTCTCTCCAGCCATTCTGCTAGGTCTTCAGGTATGTGCAGGCTGAAGCGTCGTTTGCTCAACGTCTTTTTCACCAAGCAAAACATCGAGTTTAGGTCATGATGGTTAAACCAATTGTTGTGAACTAGAATTGAAGAGAGTGCAGAGAGAGAAAAACGAAACTGAGGTGTGCAAAGCGCACAACACTACTTATCTTTTGAAAACGCGTATTCCTTAGGTTGGCAGCCCGAGAGCCAACGAGTGAAGCGCACGGTTGGAGACGCTCGCAAGAGGCTCAAGATAGAGGGCTGCACGGCTTCATTCTTTGGTTTTCTCGGGCAAGCCAAGAACAACATGGAGTTGGAAGCTGACTATGGCGATGCTCAATCCTTTGAAGCGTGTCCTCAGCCGTTTTGGTGAGGCTCTTACGCATCGCACGGCTTTGTTTTTGACCACGACTGAGAAGGTTATGGGTGTCTCGCCTGACATCAGCTTCAAGACCATGAGTAAGGTTTACTTGGGCGATTTGGCTGCTCGAGCCAGTGTTGATTTTCTCGCCGATCAAATTGCGGGTGCAGGCTTCTACACCACGATGAACACAGGATACGTTGAGAAAAGTGATGGCAGAACAGGCAAGGAGTTGGTGGACGAGTTTTGCGCCGAGCAGGGAATAGACGAAGTGTTGCAGGAGTCTGCTCGCTATTTGGTAGGCTGGGGAAACGTTTTCTGGTGGACTGGCAACGCCAAGCGAATCGAGTTTGTCAGGTTGCTGCCCTTGGAAATCGTTAAGGACAACGGCGTGAAGTTTGATGCAGATGGCCATCTTGACAGAATCGAGTTGGATTGGAAGCGCCAACCGAGCGAGATTCAGGGCGATGAAGTCATTCACTTAGCTTACAATGTTTTGACTGCTAAACCGTTGGGCATAGGCGTTCTACAGTCGCTGTGCACGCCACTAGATATTGGAAATGGCGAGACGCGCGAAGCTTTCTATCAGATTAAGGCGAAGATTCACAGCGGCATGGCCGACACGATTTACATGTTTGGCGCGCCCAACGAGTTGTGGAGTTTTCCCGGGTTGAGCAAGGAGCGGCTTCAAGAGTTTTTTGCACAGATCAAGAGCATTCCTCAACGCGGGTCGAGATTTGTTTTCAACCCGCCAGCTGGGTCTGAAGCTAAGGTTCAGCCGATTGTGGCCGAGCGCATGCGTGGACTTGACTTCTACGTGGAAACACTGCAAGATGAATTCATCTTGGGTTTGCAGACGCCGTTGGCGAAGCTTGTCACCAAGACGGGTTTCACTGAAGCCAGCGCAAAGGCAGCTCTAGCGATTGCTGAGAGGCGAGTTCAAGCTGTTCAACGCTTTTTGAAGCGTGGGGTGGAACGTTATCTTTTTGACACGGTGGTGGCGCAGGCGGGTCTGGACCCGGCGCAGGCGCGGGTTCGCCTCAACTGGGGCATGCCTGAAAGCCTAGACTATGAAAAACTCGTGCAGCTTCTGGGCCATTTGGTCAGCATAATTGAGAAAGTTGGCGGTGACGTCATCACGGTTCAGGAGTTGCGGAAGATTCTCCGCGATGTTGCAAAGTTACCGCTTGACGAGCAAGAGGTAATAGTTCAATCGAAAGTTGGAGGTTGAAAATCAAGTTGCCAGAGGAAAAAGAAACAGAACAGAGTGTGGAGAAACAGCGCACGTCTGAGTTTGAAGACTGTGTTCAACGGGTGATGAAGCAGGGGCATGAGAAAGGGAGCGCCTTCGCGATTTGCACAACAGCCTTTCAGAAGGCTGGAAAGCCCATCTATGTGGGTGAAAGCGAGAATCAGAAGTTGCATTTGTTCAGCGAGTCCATGAAGCTCGAGGGGCGCAGAGTTTCTGGCGTCTGCATTCATCCAAAGCGAATCTTTCATCCTGAAGAAGGCTTAGAGCACGTCTATTTGAAGGAGGAGCTAGAGAAGGCTGCGCCCACGCTTGAGGGCAAACCGTTCGGCATTGATCACCTGTTCGTGCTGCCGCCACCCAACATGATCACCAAGTCATGGTACGATCCTGTTGAAGATGGCGTGGCATACGAGGGCGTAGTCGACGATGAAGTAGCTGAGCGGATTCGCAACAAGGAGTTCAAAGGCGTCAGCATTGAGTTGAATTGGCTTCGTAGCGGCGGCAAAGTCGAATACATGAATGGCGTGGCGCCGCGCAACTTTGAGTTAACCAGCGTTCATCTGCTCAGAAAGTTTCCCCCGGGAGACAAAGATGCGTTCATACGGTTTTGGAACGCGGTTGTGGAGCAGTTGGTTGTTTCACCAGCCCAAACGTTGGATGACAAAGTTGCTCAGCTTATGCAGAGATTCGAGTCGTTTAGCAGCTGGGTTAGCGAGAGGTTTGCGAAGTTAGAGGGCACGGTGGCTGGGCTGGCAGCAAAACCTGGACTGACCGAGTCGACTGGAGGCGAACAGTCTTCGCCCGTGGCTGAGGATTTGGTTGCTTTGCGTAGGCAACTCGTGCAGGTGGAGGCTAGGCTTGTGGACGCTGGGAAGCAGGCTAAGAGTGAAAGGGAGAGGTTGAAGCGTTTTCATGAGGCTTTGGGCGGCGCGCTTCCTGACAGAGCAACGGAGCTGCGGTGGCTTGGCAGTGGACCTAAACTGTTCGCTGAGAGAGTTAAGGCTGTGCTGCGTGAGTTTGCTCCTTCATAGTCACAGGTTTATTGTGGCTGGGAGTAGGCGGAACAAAAACCGTTGAAACCAAAAATGGAACGAGGAGAGATTAGTGATGGCTGATTTAACTGGGTTGCCTAATCTTTCGATTGGCGATTTGTTGGAGCCTGTTTCAGGCGCTTTCGTGGCTGATTACGAGGCTGCAGCTGCGGTGACTAGGGGAGATCCGGTTTACCTGAGCAGTGATGGAAAGGTAAGCCCTGCCACTTCAGATCAGAATTGCATTGGGATCGCCGTGAAGGATGCGGCTGTTGGCGTCATGTGTCCTGTTTGTGTGCGAGGCAGAGTGAAAGTGAAAGCCGGCGGCTCGATTACTCGAGGCAAGGCGGTTAAGGGCGCAGATTCAAGCAGACGGGTCGTTGCTTTGGCGGACATTAACGAGGGTGGGACAGCGACGGTCAGTTGGACTTTGAAGCTTGGTGTGGCGGAGCAGTCGGCAACAGCGGCTGACGATTTGATCAGCATTTTCGTGGCGAAGTGATCGGCTATGAGTGACACAGAGACGCAGGATGAAGTTTGGGACAATGCAGTGCTTACAGCGAAAGTCAGGGAGCTTGAAGCCAGAGTCAAGCGATTGGAGGAATGATGGGTTTGCCTGAGTTGGTTTTGCCAAGGCTTCACGAAGCGCTTGTGAATGAGGAGTGGTACAAGCAGCATGTGGACGTGCAGGTGAAAACGGCTTTCAAGAATCCGTTTTGCATGGCGTATCTGAAGACGGGGATGAAAGAGGGCATTTTGAGCGACATGGCTGGAGCTTTGGGAAGTATCCATGACACGGTGGTTGAGGCTGCGAAGCCGAATTTGATCAGTAGGCAGATAACCGATGTGAGAACCACGAGTGAGGTGCTGGAGCGTTTTCCAAGAGCGAAGAAATCTGTGGCTTATGTGGCGTCTGAGAGTGGCACCGTGCGCATTCATGGGGAACGCTATGACACTGTTGACATTCAAACAAACATCATCATCAAAGATGGCATTGAATGGACTCGTGAGTTTGCTGAAGACGCCAAGTGGAACGTGTTCAATCGACAGCTTGAGGAGTTGGGCAGAAGCATCGCGGAGAAAGAAACTGAGAAGGTCCTGAACCTTTACAATGCTATAGCAGTTGGGGATCTTGCGGGTGGCGCAAAGCAAGCTGGCCTGAGCACTGACTTCAGCTGGAACAAGCTAGTCCAAGTTTGGAATGCGATTGAGGGCGAGGATTTTCATCCTGATACGATGTTTATGCGTCCGCTTCAGGTAAGCGAGCTTTTCACTGCCACTGAGTTCATTAATAGCCAGTACTTGCCATCGTCGGAAGTCGAGTTGACTCGTGGTCTGATCGGGCAGGCGCTTACGATGCGGTTGTTCAAGTCGAGTCTTGTGCCGCAGGACACTGGGCAGACAGGCTATAACCAAGTGTTTGCTGTTGACAAGTCGGTTGCTGCAATAATGCTGGTTCGCAGAGACCTAACCACTGAGACCTATGAGGACCCGAAAAACGGAGTCTTCGGCATTGTTGCCAGCGAGCGCATCGGGCTTGGCGTTTTGCGCAGCAAGGGCGTCGCCGTGATGAACAACTTGCCCCACGCATGGTAACCTAAGTAGACTATAGTTCCCTGTTGAAGAGCTTCCGTGAAATTCGGAGCGAAACTCACACCCCGCTTTTTTTGTGAGTCGGGAAACAAGATGTCTCAGCCTGTAGTGTTTGATCGTCGAGCAGACGCCGATAAGGCGATATGGGAGAAACTCGACGCCCTAACAAGAGCTCTGGACAGCTTGGCGCAGGATGCTCTACGGGTCAAAACCGTGTGAATGCTCGGTTGCCCAAAGTTTGTGAGCGACCTGTTGCCAGGGTTTACAGAGACGTACAGTGTGGGCTCTGTGGACAAAAGCTGGCTGCAAGCAGTTTTGCAGGGTAGGAATGTCACTGATGATAATTTGGGTCGGTTGACTGTGGGCGGCAAAGTGCCTGACGGGTTTCCTGTTTTGGCAGGTTCAGGTGTGCCCTTTGTGGATTTCTACGCTGAAAACCCCATTGGCATTCGGCAGCCGCGCTATGTTTTGTGGAATTTGAACGGCATCCTGTTTTGGACAGCGATAAGCGCAGACGAGCAAACAATCAAGGACATCATGCGCTTTGATTTATCAGCAAACGCCTTCATGGTGTATTCTCACTTCTGGCCTGGGGATATTGACCTCGATTTGGCTGATCCACTAGGCGGAGGTTCCAGATGGCGGGATTTTGGTTTGAGTCGCTATTTTTTCTCGGGCGCTGTTGATTCGTTGCCGTCTGCTTCAGCTACGTACCGTGGGGTGATGGTGAGGGTTGAAGGTGGCTCTGGCGTGGCGGATAGGCTGTATGTGTGTATGAAGTCGGCGTCTGGCACGTATTCATGGGTTCAAGTAGCGTCGGGATGAGTGTTTCATCGATGTTGCCTGATGAGGAGAAGAGCCAGCTTAACACGAAGATCAAGGTTGAGGGCACTATAGACAAGAGGGTGTTTGACGACTTCAAAGAAATCATGCAGCTAGAACTGGACAAGGCGAGGGAAGCAGACCGCGTTGAACCCAACGTCAGCAATGTGCTGGAGATGCTCTTGCGGAAAGGCATCAAAGCGTACAAAGCACAGAGGAAATAGGGATGCAGCTTCGCTTGTAAGAGCAAAAGAAAAAGAAAGAGGGTTTTGGACCCGCGGGTTTATTTTTTGGCTTTTTTCTTTTGGAAGGCTTGCCATAGTGCTTCTAACGTTTCGGTTGGTGAAGGTTTCCTGTTGAGAGGTTTCCGTTGTTTTCGTGTTTTGATTGTGTGTATGCTTGTTATTGCTATGATGCCGCTTAGGCTGAGTAGGCTGAAGGTTTTACCGTAGTTCCTGCTGAGTATGTATAGGTCTTTGGCGTCGACTAATCCGTCCATGTTGATGTCGCCGTAAATCCAAGAAGGCTCCTTGATAAGCCATATGCGCACGCGCATGTAATTCCAGTCGAGGTCGGTTTTGCCACGATAGAGGACTATTGCGTTGTTTGTTAAGCTTGTCATCTCCAAACCCATTTCTTTCTTACCCTCAGTCTTAACCAACCAGAAATCATAGTTGCCGGCACCAGAAGATATTGTACGACCAGCCAACGCGTATCCTCCATCGTTTGTCTGAACCACAGAATAGGCATCGTCTTCGTAAGTTCCTCCGTATGTTTGGCTCCACAGCATGGTTCCAGCTGAATCAGTCTTAACCAGCCAGAAATTAGGGTAAGTCGGGGTGCCAACACCATAAGATTGGGTATAGCCAGCCAATGCATATCCTCCGTCGCTCGTCTGAACCACAGAATAGCCATAGTCATGGTATTGTCCTCCGTATGTTTTGTTCCACAGCGCATTGCCAGACGAGTCGGTTTTAACTAACCAGAAATTAGGGTACGTTGGAGTAGCATAACCATAGGAGTTGGTGTAGCCAGCCAATGCATATCCTCCGTCGCCCGTCTGAACCAACGAACGGGCTTCATCCCAGTTTGTTCCTCCGTATGTTTTGTTCCACTGATGGTTTCCAGTAGCGTCGGTTTTAACCAACCAGACATCCCGGGACCCCCACCCAATGGCGCCTGCTAAGGCGTATCCTCCGTCGCTCGTCTGAACCACAGAATAGGCATCTTCCCTGGAATAGTATGTTCCTCCTGTAGAGTCTGTTCCTCTGTATGTTTTGTTCGACAGCATGGCACCAGCCGAATCAGTCTTAACCAACCAGAAATCTTCGTATTCACCATAGGGACTGATGGCGCCTGCTAAGGCGTATCCTCCATCGCTGGTCTGAACCATAGAATAGACAGTGCCTGATCCATATGTTTTGGTCCATAGCATGTTCCCAGCCGAGTCAGTTTTAGCAAGCTGGAAACCACTGAGAGAACCTGCTATTGCGTATCCTCCATCAATCGTCTGTACCACAGACCTGGCTGTTCCTCCGTATGTTCTGCTCCACTGTACGTTTCCAACCGAATCAGTCTTGACCAAGTTCGCGAAACCATCACCTGCTATTGCGTATCCTCCGTCGCTGGTCTGGACCACGGAATAGGCAATATCACTGGCTGTTCCTCCGTATGTTCGGCTCCATACGTCTATGTAAGAATCGATGCCCAGGTTTCTCTGATGTTCCAAATTCATCTCAGCGTTCACCTTAACCAGCCAGAAGTCATAGCCGCCAGCACCGTAAGAGTTAGTGTAGCCTGCTATTGCGTATCCTCCATCAACAGTCTGAACCAAAGACTGAGCGAAGTCACCGCCTGTTCCTCCATATGTTCTGTTCCATTGTGCGTTCCCAGACAAGTCAGTTTTAACCAGCCAAAAATCGCCACTTAGGCTGCCCGCTAAGGCGTATCCTCCGTCACCAGTCTGAACCAAAGAATAGGCACGGTCATTGCTTGTTCCTCCGTATGTTCTGTTCCACTGCATGTTTCCAGACGAGTCAGTTTTAACCAGCCAAAAATCGCGGTTGCCAGCACCAAAAGAGTCGGTGTATCCGACCAACGCGTACCCTTCATCGCTCGTCCGAACCAGAGAAAGAGCATTGTCAGCGTTTGTTCCTCCGTATGTTTTGTTCCACTGATGGTTTCCAGCCGAGTCGGTTTTAACCAACCAGAAATCACCGCCGCCAGCACCATAAGAGTTGGTATTGCCAGCCATTGCGTATCCTCCGTCGCTGGTCTGGACCACAGAAAGGGCATAATCATTGCTTGTTCCTCCGTATGTTTTGCTCCATGCTAAGGAGCCGCCATTCGGGTCGAGACTCTGTTTACCCGTTATGTCAACAACCACCTCACTCGTGTTCAAACCATGCCTCAAAGTAACATACTGCCCAGCCTTAGTTGTTATGTCCACCCAGCCGCTGTCATATGTTGGTGGATTCTGGAAATGCCCAGTTGAATTCGAAGACGACGATGAAGACGAAGACGACTCCTGCTGAGGCGCAACAGGCTCCGCCAATGGAGGCGCAACCGTGCCCACTAAACCAAACACAATAGCTAAAGCAACTAACAAAGCCACTGCAACCAAATACCGTCTATTCGCTCTCAAAGAACTCTCTCTCCAAATAATCAATATTATCATAAGAAACAATTAAAGCTATCCAAAACAGATCAAAAAACTTAAGCTTCTGCATATATTTTGTCTATATTCTCCATTTTATCCGATTTCATCCGACTCGGTTCAAATAACGCTTCTTTTCCATAATCCGTCTTAGAGCGTGGCTCTTTGGCAAGCGTGTCCGTTGATGATATGCGTGACGTGATAAATGTTAGCCCTGCTGAGGCTTAAGATGCTAAAAGAAATTTGTGGAGAACAATTCTATACGAGAGTGAGTCCTCTCTGAGATCATGCGGGTTCCGATTTTAATATAGGTTGTATATTTTGTCTATTTTGTCCGATTAGGCTTAACAGTCGCTTCTTCCCCGTATTGAAGCTTAGAGTGAGTTGCTTTGGCTAGCGTTTCTGTCGATGACGTGCGCGATGTGATCAACATTTCGTCGGCTGAAGTTTCGGACAGCAGGGTTTTGAAGATGATTAAACGAGCTGAAGTGGCGCTGGAGCTGGAAGTCAACCGCCAAATTGACTACAGCAACTGCACCGATGCTGAAAAAGAGTTCATAACAGTTCTCTCGGCTATCTACGCCGTCTGCTACCTTACAGGCGGCTCAGCTGTGGGCTTAAGCTTCTCTGTAGGCGACCAAAACGTCAGTGCGCTCAGCAAGGCGCCGCCGTTAGATGTTTTGCAGACTGAGCTAACTCGTATGCTGGACAAACTGCGTGAACCAACCGTGGAGAGGACCTGAAGGATATGGGCACGGTTCCAGACAGTTATTACCAGTTCATCATGGATTATGCACCTTACGTTTACGTGGTGCCCGAATCTGGTCCAGACTTGTCGTTTGGCAGAGCCGCGTTTGCAGCAGCATTCGCAATCGACTTCCTAACCGAAGCCTACAACGCCAAACAATTCGAGTCTAAGCAAGCTGAAATCTACGCTAAAGTGGTGTCACTGGCAGACTGGCTACTGACTCAGCAGTACGCGGCTGATCCTGAGAAGAAGGCTTACGGCGGATTCAAAAGCACCGAAACCAGCACCTACTACTACAGCATAGACGCCTGCCGAGTTATTCCATCTCTTCTCCGTGCCTACACGCTAACTGGAACTGGAGCCTATCTGAACGCAGCTAAACTCGCTGGAGCAACATTTCTCCTCAACATGCAGAACCCGCCCATCCCCAGCGTGCACGACAAGTATTACGGGGGCTTTGCCCGCGCCGTGTCAGACGCGGACGCCTGGCTTCCCGAGATGGACATCGAAAACCTCTACGGACTCATAGCCCTGAAAATGCTGGTTACCGAGGACCCAGCGAACAAGACTTTGTATGAAAGCATGATAGCCGATTTGGGTGGATTTCTGCGCTCTGGTTTTGAAGGCTTTTGGCTTGAGTATCGACCGCCTCCAAGCGGCGACGGACAATGGCACAGGGTTGGAACCAGCGAAAACGAAGTCTACGATGACCCGTTGGCTTACGCATTGCTCGGGCTCTACGATTCTGAAGGTTGGAGTCCATCCGTTGAGAACGTTTACGATTTCATCAACTCGATTCGAGCTAGCGGTCAGTATCCAGCGTACAACCCAGCGGTTTGTTGGGCAGGCTACATAGATGTGGCAAGCCGCTTTCCAGCCTGCGATTATTACGACGCTGTCACAGCAGGCATCCTGTGGAAGCTTCGCAAGAACCATGACAAATCAAGCTTTGAACACAGCATGAAAATCATCGAGGGGCATCAGGAGGAATTCATGTTTTGGGGCGTCAAACACGCCGACTACAGTTATGTGGAAAACAAGAATGCAGTGGCTACGGTTGCTTGGATTTCGCAGCTGTTCCTTTACTACGAGGATCCAATAACCCGTTTCACTCAGATCTTACGTTCACGAGGCGAAAACGTAACTCTATTTCCAGTTCGAGAGGCATTAGACACGGTTACGTATGGCGAAGGCGTCGACATCAAAGCCATGGTTTCGCCCAGCCAAGTGGAAGAAGTCACCCCTGAAGCCGGCTACATCATAACCGACTACATCATCGTTCATGTCTTCGCTCCCATTCGACACCATGACAAAATTCGTCGCAAAGGCGTCGACTACCAAGTAACCGAGCTTCAAGAGTTTGATTTTCAAGGCGACACGCTTTACCGCAGAGCCGTGTGCAGGAGGCTTGTTGGGCAATGACTGAAATTGAAGACCCAGTTACTACATTGGTGCGATTGTTCAAGACCAACATTCGCGTAGTCAACGACGACAACAGCATCGCAAACGTTTACGCAAGCCGCGAATGGTACGACCGCGAACTACTCAAAAACTATGACGGGCAAGTCACAGTTGGACTGCGGCAAGCAAGCTCAATAAAGCCCGTAAGCCTTAGCCACGCTTTAACCCAGCGCGTTCTAAACTTCAAAGTTGACTGCTGGGTCGTCGACAAAGCTGGAAAGCAAACTGGAAACAGGACTCGTTCGAAGCTACGCGAAGAGATTTTGCGCCTCGTGCGCCAGAAGAGGTTCAGCCCAAATGAAACATTGTGCGATTTCTGTGGTCTTGGCTTAGCTGGACCTCACGATGCTTATCAAGCTGCCTCCACAGCGGAGCTAACGCCTTCCTCGTCGAGCTGGGTTGAATTCACAGCGGTACAGTATCAGAATCTGTGGTACAGCGACGACAGCCGAGTCAGCAAGTCAACCTCGGTGAACCTTGAATACGCCATGACTCTTTTCAAGATCAAACTTGAGACCTCAAAGTATGATCCGCATGAAAACAGCGTGAACAAGATCGTTCTGAGTTTGGAGGGCTACGGCACAGCTCCATCTGGCAACGGCGTCACAATCAAAGTTTGGAATCACGTCTCGTCTGCGTGGGAACAGGTGCAAACTGGCTCAGGCGGCTCCGATGAAACGATCACCATCACACTGACAACAAACCTAGCCGATTTCATTGAGATGGACTCGTCAGGCGTCGGCTACATCCATCTCTTAGCCAGAACGACTAACCCGAGCGACGGCGTAATTCCAGCCGTTCTCCACTGCGACTATGTGAAATACACTTTAACCGTGGAAGGCTTGACCCACATTAAATTCGGCACTTTCCACGATGCTGACGACGTGTCTGTCAAGCCCTTCTTACTGCACACGGAGTTTCTAGTCATTGGATGGATGTTTGAAAATGTACCCGCAACATAGAAGGAGGAAAACCAGAGCATGAGCGTTTACGGAGCACATGAAGCCCGAATCTACTACGTGCAAGAGTCAACCTTTGGCGTGACGCCCACGAACCCAAGCATGCTTGGCGTGGCTACGGCGGACAACGTTGAACCCGCCCTAGACCCAGGCTTAGTTAAACTACGAGGCTTGGGCTCAAGAGACCTTCAAACTGTGCGCCGAGGCTTAAGGCACGTCGATTTGAAAGTGTCGTATGCGTTGCCAAGCGATGCGCCCATCAACTTGCTTCAGCACGTAACCACGCTGAATTCGCTGAGCATTGAGGTTTTCTACGAAAAACCCAGCGGCGTCATCGACCTACTCCACAAAGGATGCCGAATCGACAAAGTAGCAGTTGAATGCTCAGTTGAAGACCTAGTTAAAGCCTCAGCCGAATTAATCGGTCAAGACATAGCTGTGGGAACCAGCAAAATAGTTGGCGCTACATACGCGGACTACAACGGAGCTGTGCCTTTCTACGAAAGCTATGTGCAACGAGGCGCTGGAGACGGCTCAGGCTTAGCTACGGTGGAGCGAGTGGTTGACTGGAAATTCCGAGTTGAGAACAACTTGAAACGCGTGCCCGTTATTCGCAGCACAAGCGGGCATTTGCTCAAGTATCTGCAGGAGCGCCACAGAGTGCTCGCTGGCGAGTTAACGTTTGAGTTTGAGAGCAAGCAGGAATACGACGACGTGCTCAACGACAGCGACTTCAGCCTCAAATTCGGGTTAGGCGGAACCAGCAGCGCCCTATTCAAGTACTGCAAATGGGAACGGGTGGGCACACCGACAAAAGTTGAAGACCTTGTCTCTTTGAAGGCGCCGTTTGTTGCCCGAGACGTAGTCATCAGCTAAAGGTGAGCGAGAAAATGGCTGAAGTAAGCGTCTTAGATCGTTTTGGCCGCCAAGCCGCCCTGCGTAGGAAATGGTTGAAGATTTGGACGAAGCTTGGCGAACGTATCTTGAAGATGCCAAAGTGGATGCAGGACATCGTGTTGGAAGACGTGAACACGGCGCTGAGAAACCGCGTAGCCGTCATGGAGATGATTCAAAATGCGAAGCGAAACCATCCAGATTGACGATCGCTTTGGAAAAGAATACGCTGGCAGCTACGTTTTCCAAGAGATCACGTGGGCTAAACGCAGCCGCATAATCCAGAAACACACCAAATATCATGCTTTAACCGGGCAGGTTGTGGGCAGCGACTTCGTTGCCATCCAAGCTGAAACTATTTGGGCAAGCTTAAGGGAGCAGCCAGCGCACAAACCTGTAACGTTCGAGAAGCTACTCGGCGACGAAGACGGCATACCAGTTGAGTTAGGCGAACTGTTCTGCAAAGTGGCAAATAGGCTCTGTGGCATAACTCGGGATGAGGAACGTTTTTTATCAGCGCAATCCGACGAGGCAAACCGCACCCAACACTCACAATGTTCCGCCTGTGCAAAGAATTCGGGTGGACACCTGTCCAACTCGCAGAGCAGTCAGCTAAAACCGTCGAGGAGTTCATCGTGATCCTAAGCGAAGTTGACCGGCAGACCGAAGGCGAGGTGGCCAAAGCTAAGAGAGAGGCGCGTTTTCATGTCGGTTGAAATGGCAGTCAATGTGCAAGGGCTTCCTGAACTGCAACGTAAACTTGAACGGTTAGACGAGAACCTGCGTATCCATGTTGATGACGCGCTTGGGTCAGAGGTTCGCAGCATGCAGACCCTGGCTCAAAGCTTGGCGCCTAGACGCAGCGGCTACTTGGCGAGCACCGTCTATGCTGAGAGAATAGGCGAGTGGACCTTCAAGTTAGGCGCTAGAGCCGGGTATGCACGTTTTGTGGAGTTTGGAACGCGTTTTCTGCGGGCTAGGCGCTTTTTGAGCCGAGCTTTGGAGTTGGGTATGCCAAGTTTGGTGCAAAGGGTCAATCAAGCCGTAGCAGAAGCCGTTGCGGAGGCGGCTGCCACATGAGTTTCCATGAGATAAGCGTGGCTGTACGCGCTGAGAACCGTGCCAGCTACGCGTTCCGCGCGATTGCTATGGATGCGGTACATTTAGCCTACAGTTTTGGCGCTTTGGATTCGCAAACAGGACGCATGTTAACGGGCATTATGACTGCTGTTCACTTGTTCACTTCTTTGAGAGCTGTTCTTGGCACGTCAACTGTGGCTCAGGTGGCGCAGACTGTGGCAACTAACGCTGCGTCAGCGGCTACTTGGCTTTTGAACTCGGCTTTAGCTATGAAAATTGCTTTGTTAACGCTGGGCGCAGGCTTGATTGTGGCAACTGCTGCTTACATGAGTTGGTTGGCAAGCTCCACACGCGACGCGGCTAGCGCTCAGCGAGAGTACAATACGGAATTGGCTAGAGCGCCTTCATCGCGGCTGATTCGGCGAGCAGGCGAAGACGAGTACTACCGACGAGGAGTCGAATACTAGAATGAGCCTAGCCTTGCCTGTCTGCGCGGTTGTGTTTGGCTCCGTTACGCCTCCTCAAGGCGACGTGGCTGAGCTGAGGGTGCACTTGGGCTGCACGGATGAAGTCTCAAGCTTCGAATGCCTTCTGCAGAATTTCGATAAGAAGTACAGCCTAGGCGGTTCTTATCCGATTGATGTTGGCGTGGACGGCAGCATCAGCATAGGCAGAGGCGTCAACTGTCCCCCAGTCGCAACGATAACGGTTGAAGAAATCAAGGCGCAGTCAAGCTCTCTGGGTGAAAATTACCTGCGCGTCTTAGGCAGATGCTGGGGTGAACGGCTCTTCCGCCGCGTTGTAACCAAGACGTATGAGAATCAGAAAGGCGAAGCCATCGTTAAAGACTTGGTTGACACTTTCATCGGGCTTTCACACGTCAGAAACTCTATGGAACTTGTCGAGGGCACGGATACGACTTACACCAAGCTTGATTATGAAAATGCGCCTGCCTTCGACATATTGAAGTACATTGCCAACACAGCTGACAAAACGGGCGCAATTGGCTACGACTTTCGAATAGCGCCTGATGGCAAATTCGAGTTTTTTCCAAGAAACGGCAAGACATCGCAGGTAAGCCTCGCCGACCGATTGGAAGTCAGCGAATACCGTAAAAGCGTCTTCAGAAAACGCGACAAAATCATGGTTTTCGGAGCCGCTGAGAAAAAGTATCCAAGCGACGGCGACTCTTGGACTGAAACGCTTGACTTCAACAGCGATGCGATAAACGATTGGGTCAGCGGCACAGGCACGGGCAACGTATCGCTGGACAGCGCAAACAAGGCTGTAGGCGCGTACAGCGTGAAGCATACTACGAGTACACCCGACTATTACGGACGACTACGCCTCATCATCCCCTCCGGCTGGGAGCCCAATCTGAACAAGTATCCGTCGTTGCAGCTTCTAATTAGGTTTGAATCAGCCTTCAGCGGCCAAGCAACGATTACTCTCGAAGACAATAGTGCGAAGCTCGTTTCCCGAGAGTTTCAAATTCAACCTGACAAGTGGTATCCGCAGAAATGCAATGTTGGCAAGAAATACGCGGACGAATGGTGGGGCGATGTTTTAACCTTCAACTGGGAAGTCATCAGCGAAGTTTGGTGGGACATGCACTTCAGCGGAACTGGCACTGGCAGCTTTTGGGTTGACAATCTTTTCTTTAACAGGGCTCGATGGAGCGCCACTTACGGTTTAGGCATGCGTGAATTATCGGAAACTGATGAGGAGTTGCACAGCGACAACGAATGCCTACTGCGAGCCAAAGCGTTGCATGAGCAGCTGAGCAGCCCAAGTGAGTACATTCGAGTTGCCAGCGACGTGATAGATTACGGCACCACGCCCATTCTGGCAGGCGACAAGATCTGGGTGACTCTGCCCAACGAGAACGTTGACGGCTACTACCGCGTTACAAGCGTTGAATACCGTTTGCTCGCTGACACCCAGACGCTGGAAACTACACTGGAGCTGGGCAAGGAGCCACTTTTGCTGGCTGACTACCTGTACGCTCTGAGGAGCAAGGCTGGAAGCCTCTCACGATACAAAATCGGAAGGCTATAGAGCCTTGGACAAGAGCAGGAGAACGGTGGTTGAAGTTCGAGACGACTTGCACCGAGAAATCCGAAAACTAGCTTTGCTAAACGACCTGCGCATATACGAATTGACAAACGCCATCATAGAAGAATACCTGAAAGACCAAGAAAAAATCAAGGCTTTAATGAGAAAGCTACAACTGTGAGGCACGTGCTCTTGACTTTCTACCATCTGTAGTGGGCGGCTGCTTCAGAGTTCCAAGGCTGCGCCAAAAGTTCGTCCAGCAACGCTTTACAGGTTTCAAATGATCGTGCTCGAGGATCGTCCAGAATCGTGAGCAGTAGGCTTCTCCGGTCTCCGTTCAGAAACGCCTGCAAAGTTCTTTCCATCATTTGCATTCTTGGCATCATAACATGCAGAACAAGCCGTTCAGGCAGCTTGCCAATTCTTGTTCCCCTAATGCCTTTTGCGCTTACATTTGTTGGGATTTCGACAGCCACGTCGTCAGATATGTTACTGATTGCGCCTTTGTTCGGGACGTTGAGGTACAGAACCGCTTTTTTGTCGTTCGCGATGGCGTCGATAAGAGGTATATGCTGCTCTCCACTTGCCGCTGAGCCATACGCCTTCATCAAAGAAGCTGCTGGGTTGCTCATCAACCTCTTCATCTTCTTGAGCGAGTTTTCAAGCAGCTTCAGGTACGTTTTCCATCCGATCTCAGAGTCAAAACCGCCAGTTGGACCGAAATACCTCTTCTTAGCCTCCAGATCCGAGTGATACCACCAAGGCGACGCGGATCTTAAAGTGTCTCCAATTGGAAAAAGACCGGACATTCTGTACATATCTACCGCTGCAGGTGACAGCTGCTCAACAGACCATGGTGAACCTTGCAGATACTCTCTGCTTTTCCAGTATCTTTCAGCTTTGTTCTTTATCCATTCGTCTATCAGCGGGTAGGCATCTTGCCCATTGTGCAGAAACTTGGTCAGCCAGATGCAGTGGTTGAAGCCAGCCATCTGAACTGTAACGCTTTCACGGTCAAGTCCTAGGGCATTCACAATGTCTTTGTATGCGAAGTGTCCATGGCAGACTCCGACCACCTTGATCTTGGTCTCTGTAGCTACGAGAGTAGTTCCCTCGAAAACTGGGTTTGCTGTTTCTATAAGCCAAGATTCGGGACAGACTTCCTCCATGTCTCTTGCTAGGTCCAGGAAGAATTTGAGTTGGTGGTAAGCTCCGATTCCGCCGTAGTAATCGTTTACTCTGTCGCCTATGCCCCTGTAGAAGCCGTGGCGTTCAGCTATTTCGCGTTCGGCTTCCATCGGCTCGTAACCGCCTACTTTCACCGTGCAGAGCACAAAGTCAGCGCCTTGTAACGCTTTTCTTCTATCGGTGGTTTTCGTGAACGATAGGTCGGCTTTTGTCTCTTTCCTGTATCTCGTGGCAAATGCATGTGCCATGTCCAAGCGGTCTTTTTTGACATCCATGAGCACAACCGTGCTGTCCCATAGGCTCTTGGTACCGCACAGATCACGCACAAAGTCACTTGAGAATACAGCACTGCCAGCGCCGATGATGGATATTTGAACCATGCCGTCTAGTTCCCTGTTGGTATCCCTTAAAGCATTCTCACAAACTTGTCAGCGACAACAAAGCGCTGCAAATCGACAACGCACGAAGCTCTAGAAAGAAAAAAAAGAGTTTTGATGATTTGCTTTGATGCTTATTTTGCTGACTCGTCTGCCTGCATCATGCCCCAATGGTTTCCTTCAGGATCTTTGAAGTAGGCCATCCAGCCGACGCCGGGCACAGCCCTTTTCTTAACCGTGATTTTTCCGCCGTTGGCTCTGACCTTCTTTATGAAGTCGTCAATTGAAGGAACATCAATGGTGTTGACTGTGGCTGGTTCAGGCTCAGTTCTCTTGGAAAGACCGCCGTCAATTCCCGGCTCCTTCTTATTGCCAGTCGTAATCAGCCAGTATTCCACTGGACCTTGCCACTTCTCAATTTTCCATCCAAATGTCTTCTCATAGAATTTTATGGCACGCTCAGGTTTCTTTGCGTCAATTTCGAAGTGCACAACTCTTGGCAAATGATTTCACCCTTTTTCAAATCATCTTTCACTAGTGGACTGCGCATATAACCTAAACGCTTGTAACTGCCCATCATGCCTAGACGCTTTTAGCCCAAGTGTGGAAACACTTCACGCATTGAAAATGCTCCACAGTCCTTTCGCGTCTTACCCCAGCATGTTCTCCAGAAAGGCTTGAAACCCAGCGAAACGCCTCCTGGTTCCCACACTTAGGGCACAGTTGAACAACGCGGCTTCGATGTTCACGCGGCCTGTCAACAACGTAAATATCGCTTAGCTTCTTGTCCAGAATGCTTTGTTGCCTCGGCGCACTGCGAGGCTCTGATGAAACTACTTTGCCACATCTTGGGCAGCGAGATCCCTCAGCTGTCTCCTTCATGTATGAACCGCAGTTGTCACAGAACCTCACTCAAGCCACCACTCTCCTTTGTTGTCTCGAAGCTTACACAACTGCAAAGTTAACCAATTCTACGCCGAGCCCAAAAGGAGCGCGCATGCACGCCAAGGGGCACCTCTTTTCTTTTACTTTAAGGCTAGGTTTTGCCGTAGTTTTCTCTCACAGCCACCAAGTCCCACTCGTCAACTAAATCGTCGCTGTTGAAGTTGCAGTATGCATTCCAGTTTGGCTGAGATGGACTGGAGCCATAGGCTTTGCCTAATAGATAAATGTCCAAAACGTTTACCTTCCCATTGCGATCCACGTCGCCAGCAGGTATTTCTGAGCACGCATACACGTTCATGTGGTTTTCGTCGATTGTGACATTGTACCCTGCGGAGAGGATTTCATTCTTGGTCAGGTTAAGCCAAGTACCAAATGCCGTGTCTTCGTTCAGACCTGTCGCGTTTGTGCTGTCTGGATTCAGCGTATGGGTGTCATTGTATCCGATTAACTGTGAAGTTTGCACAAGCACGTGTTTGGTGGCCCAGTAATCAACGGCCACGGGATCTGTACTGGCTACCAAAGTGTTGACTCTAGTTGCGTACTCATAAGGAGTTTGCGGTCCTCCCATGGTGGATGGAGGCGCGTTTGCGTTTACCCATATGGCGTCAACAATGTTCAATGTTGGCAATCCGGTTTCAATCATGAGAGTGCCCATTCCGCCTGTCGAAACCGAAACGTGCCCGTTGCCCAAACCTCCCTGTGCAAAGGCGCCCTCTGAATTGACGCCCATGTAATGCTTCACGGCTACTGTGACTCCGAGCCAGTTGTTAGTTTTCAGAACTGGCATGTTGATTACTTTCAATCGTTTTTCGTAGCCTGTTCCGTTCCAGATGCCATGCTTGAAGCTAAGGTAAGTTCCAAACAGGGTCCGAAACTTCGGATATGTAACATAGATTCCTGTCTCCGGGTCTGGCGTGTCATAGAGTATGTAGCCGTCGTTCAAGTCTCCTTGCGCGTACTCGCTTACTCTTGTGCCTCGAATAGGTTCCCAAGAGTATGTTGATACATTATGCGTGGCTGAAAACATATTAACCACGTCTTGAGTGGATTGCGTGGAGTCTTCAGCGTTGTTCGCATCCCAGTTCATGTTTCCGCGACCTTGTCCGTTGTCAGAGATTACAACCTCGCCGGTGAAGCCGTCTGGATGATCGATTATGGCTTGTATGAGTTCTTTCTGCATGTCGGTGTTGGTTCCGCCCCTTTGCCCCCACTGCATGTTGATCTTGATTAGGACGACGTCGTTGTGAGCGACTAAGCCGTTGAGACCCCTGTTGGTTCCAGTTGTGCTTGATTTGTAGAAGAGCAGTCCGCGTGACCCCATTAGATTGAGAAGTTGATTGATGTGAGCGTTTGCCCGCCCGCTAACTGTGTAAATGTCTGAAGCCGGAAAAGCAGTGGCATTCCTCGATGCAAGTGCGAGTTTTATCTCCTGGCTTGGATTCACTGCCTGCGCGGGTTGCAGAAATCCCAAGAAAGGTTCGCCTACCAAGAAAGCTGTTGCCAAAATGCTCAGCAACGCTACGGCGGCGCTTCTCTTGGACAACCATTTCTTTGTGTTCACAAGGGAACAGGCTACTGAAACTGGCAAGAAAGCGCCGAAAATGGGTAAGCTGTTTGCTAAAGCTGCCTTTTGGCAGGGATACGTTATCCGCGATGGCTTTGTACCTGTGCGGAAAATGAACCACATGAGGCTGGCTAAGCCTACAAGCAACAAGCTGTTCATGATCTTCGCTGATCTGCCATCATTAAGATGCTTGTTCATAGAGACTGTGCCTCTTCTCCTCTTTGTGAACAGAATGTAGGCTGGGCTTTATACTTTCTTGCTGACTCGATATCAACGGAAAACTGGGCGGTTTGCGCCAAAGCTTCGTTGACAGAGGCAGTCTATTTGGAGAGTTTGATCAGGCCGAGGATGACCAAGATCACGAATGCTGCTTGAAACGCACTCCTCACTATGAAAAGGTATGCGGAGACAACTCCGATTTGCTCCAAAGTATATCCCTGCGTCCTTAGTCGCACAATGAAGTAAGGACCCCCCAAAGCCAGAGTCACAATAGCTGGGATGGCACTTATAATGAAGGCAGCGCTTATCAAGGCAAATCCGGATTTCCGGTTTCGCTTGAAGAGAAAAGCTGTAACTAAACCCACTAACACTGGAAACAAAATTGCCACTACGTCGGGAACAAACTCTATCATGTGGGACACCTTTAACCTTCAACCATGTGTTTCTGAAAGCCTTTTTGAACCTTGTTATTCACAGCGCGATTAATCGACCCTTCAAAAAGTGCAGAAACCAAGGTCTTTTGTTCAGCTCTTTGCAGAAGGATGACGTGAAAGAAGGGAGAGACCACGTTTTTCTCTCCTTTCTCTCTCTTCAGGCGGTGCGGTGATCGCGTTGTTGTAGGGAGGGAGACTGTTTGCCTATGACGGTTTCCCGCACCAAGAAGCAGCTCTGAAGCTAGAGGAATAATAACGTGATGCAAGAATCTTCTGCATGCGCTCTACTAAGAAGATGTTTCCCAAATTGCTGGCTTTTGCCAAATTCACAGTTTGTGGATAAAGAACGAACCATCTGGTCAGTTGGCACGCACATATGAATCCAGCCTACATAGTTGTAGGTCATAAAACTTAGTTGTGTAGGTTCGCCCAGAGTCATCGAAGAAGTGGCTTTCGCCCATGCTGAGCTTCTCTTACTACTTGCACGAGAAGGCTGAGGAATCACGTCATAGCGAGTCCGTAGCCTACTGCATAGCCATTATGGGGTCGGTGTTTCTGACTGGCGGAATAATCCAAACGCTTGTGACGGTGCAGAGGCCGCAGTGGTTCCTTATATTTCCGTATCAAATCGGATCTTCTCCCTTGGATTTCTTGGGCTTAGGGTTCACGCTTATCGGCGTGATGCTTCTTCTCGCCGGGGTAATTCTTGGAGTTCACTACGGCGCACAAAGACTGTGGTACACAAACGCCTTGAAGGACGCATACAAGTTCGAAGAGGAAAAACTGAGAAGCCGGATGAAGAGTCAGAGCGCGATCCCGGAGTTGCCAGTTCAACGTGCCACGGAAAATCCAGAGCTTGAAGCCGCAAAAGCGCCTGAAGCAGCCCCATGACGCATTGTTCTCTTGGTTTGCTTCCTTTCGAGCATAAGGATTAAGCCATCTGACAAGAAGTCCTGTTTTGATGCCTCCTTTGGACCATGACACTAACCGAATGAAGAATACAAGAGAAATAATGATGCGATCAGAATGGGAGAAAGCCTTCAAATCGTAGGACAAAGTTGCACCAAAAAAGGGGAACAAGGGCGCTTTCAGCCACATCTTGAACCATAAAGAGCAAATTCGCCTATTTTTTCTTTCCGCCCTTCTTAGTCTTCCCTTTAGCTTTCTTAGCCATCATTTCAGTTCAAACTAACTGTTTAAGTTCATTTTGTATTTAAAATTTGTTGTAGACCGTGTTTGCTGGCGTTTCAGGAAGATTAGGTTTTATCAACGTCTTCACTGCATGGAATAAAGCATTTTTAAGTGTGTTTTAGATGCAGCGTCATGCTTCAGAGTTCTTTTGTGTGGGTGTGGAATGCAAGTGCGAAGAAAATGTAGCCCATCTGGAAGAACAGTTCTAGCGGATGCCCGGCGTAGTAGGTTCCCGAGAGATTAGTGTAACTGAGTATCAGGTCGCCGAACACGTTCATCAAAATGCCCGCGTTGAGCAAAAGCCAAGCGCCTTTAAGCCTTCCTTTAAGCCCAGTCATAGTGAACACGAGAAGTCCCAGCATCGCTTGCGCAAACAGTAGCAAGTCGAATATGGGGTACGCCACGGTCACGAACACTGTTGATAGATTCATTGTGGGTATTCTGCCGCGTGCGAGCAATAGGATGGAGGGTATTATGCCTGCACTTGTGGGCAAGGTAACGGCTGCAGAAATGGCCACGATTTTACCCGATATTACGTTGTGAAATAACCCGAGGTAGACGAAAACTGACAGGAACAGGGCGCAGTAACCCACGAGTCTGTACACGTTCGCGATTGAAGGATACGGATTAGACATGCTCAAGACGAGCGTTTGAATAGCCCAAGAGAGTTCGCTCAGGAACCAGAACGTCATGCCTATGGCGAAGCAGAGCCAAATTCTAGACAGAGTGCTATCAAGGTTTTCCCAATAATGCCGCAGGGCTAAGCCAGAAGCCACGAGAGCAATGCCTGCTACAACTGGACGCAGGAGATTGGAGAAAGCGGTTAAGGAATCAGAATGCCCCGCGAAAACATAGATCAGAGCTAAACCCAAAATGAAAAAGAAAGCCAGCCAATAGAGCATTTTCAGTTTGGAATCAACGCTCCCGGTTGACATATGGTCGCCGTCGTTCTTCATGGGTTTCACTTTGGGAAAGCTGTTGCATCCCTTCTGCTCAAATAACGGTTTAATGCTTCTGAATGTTGAATCGTTATTTAAGGAACAGACTTGAAAGGCACGTTGGCAGCGACAACTTGCTCTAGACTATTCCGCTTCTGCCAGACACATAGAACATTGCAGCGGGTGTTCTATTAGTGGTGAGGAACCAAACACAGAAACTTGAGCACAGTCTTGCCTGCATTCTTGAATTGGTGTTCAGCGTTGGGCGGTATGAAAACCACATAGCCAGCAGTTGCCCTCTTTTTCTTGGCTGCACATGTGACTTGGCATGTGCCTTCCAGAATGTAGACTTCGTGTTCCCAATCGTGACTGTGCAGTGGAGAATAGCCTTTGGGCGCGATTTCGAAGAGGCGCATGGCAAAATTTGGGGCGCCCTCGTCTTTTCCGATTAGCCAGCGCACCTTTATTCCCTCAGCTCCCCTTTCCTGCATGGTTTCAAGCTTCACCTTTGAATGATGAACGCATTTGAAGCCCATCCTCGGTAATACGCTCCCGTTTTCTGAATACTGTAGGTTGTCTTTTAAGATTGTCCATGCCTTGTTGGAGAATGTTTCTTAAGGGTAGGCGCCGCATTTTGTAGTCTAGATGCGTGCTTGTCTTGAACAAGGATAAGGATTGGCTGCGGCTAGGCAGGTTGAAGCCTGAAGTCAAGGTGAACATGGCGATTGACATGACTGATGCTGCAGTGCGCATCTGTGCCGACGGGATAAAGGCTCAGCACCCAGACATTACTGAAGAGGAGCTTATTGAGCAGCTGCGAGAAAGATTCGCTTGGATGAAACGTTGGCAAAAACGTGAACGCGGGGTCTAGGGCTGTTGGAGGCTTTCTATAATTTGATTAGAAGGGTCGTCAAAGGCTTCAACGAGGCCAGTTTAGACTATGTGTTTACTGGTGCCCTAGCGGCTAGTTACTATGGTGTTGCCCGCACAACAGTTGACGTCGACATTATGGTCTATGTTTCTGGGGCAAGCCAGCGGGCTAAGCTTATCTCTGCCTTGAGGCAAGCTGGGTTAAAAGTTGATGCGCGGACTGTTGATAAAGCGCTCCAGTCTGGTTACCGAATAGCCACGTTCAAGGACAGCAAGTCGGCATATGATGTTGATGTTATTTTCTCGCGTGAACGGTTAAAGAAACGGGTGGGCACGGTTGCGGGTTTGTCCGCTTTTCTCCAAGTGCCTGAAGATTTGATTTTAGCCAAGCTTCGCATGATTAAAGCTACTGTGCCCAGAGCGAGAGCTTTGAAGGATGAGGAAGACGTGCGGGCGACTTTGAAGTTTACCAAAGTGGATATAGAGGCTGTCAAAAAGAAGGCACGAAGAGACAGTACACTGTCGATATTTGAGTTGGTAAGAGGCTCAAGTTGAGTGTCGAAGCGCATGCGCTGGGTTTAGCCGTGGGGAGACAGTATCAAGCCCTCTAAGGCTAGTATTGTGGTGGGGACATCATCTATCATTGTTTGGTATCCGTTGAATGCACCCATTATTTTTTGTGCCTCGTAGGCGCCTGTGCCGTGTCCCACAGCTTGTCCTGATGTGTAGAAGTAGCCGGTGATTACGCCCGTGAATGAGCCTTGAAAGGTTCCTTCAGCTGTAGTTATCGTGAATTTTCCGTGCATGAAGCCTTCTCCAGTGTTCAAGTCGAGGGTTGCACCTTGTATGATTGCTAATGAGCCTGTGAGGTCTCCAGTTACTGTTCCTTCTGCTATTGCTCCTTTGACCTGTTGAACGCCGTCGGAGGTGATCCAAATTTTGCCCGGGCTTGTCGGGATTAGGGTAGCTTGGGCGGTGAACGGTGTTTTTGTGGCTGGTGCCGCTGCCATTGGAACTGCTGTGAAGAGTAACGCTAAAGCAACGAGAAGGATTAGAACTGCTTTCTTCATTTTTTTCACTTCCTCCAGGTTTGGGTACTTTTTTTCATTGCGCCCCACGCTCGGCGCTTGGAAGAGAGAGGTCAGCAGTCCTTTGATGAGTGGTGCCAATGCAGCAGAGAAGCAGTGAAACCCTTTTTCTCTTCCTATTATAGGAAGGAGTGTCCTCATTTAAGATTTGTGAAAGCTTTTTCTAAACGGTTTAATGCGCATCGCGTTCGTCTGTCTTCGTGTTTGAAGTGCGGCTAGATTTTTTGTTTGTCCAGGACGGTTCTGAAGGCTCCGTGCTGGGGGCATTTGAATAAGCCTATCTGCAGTTGTAGTCTTTGGCCTTTTTTGTCTGGGCGTCCGGTCATTTTCCATGTTTTTTCGGGTTCAGCGACTTTTGTCTTGCATTTTGGGCATTTGGCGCTGTTTCCGTTTGCTGTGGCTGTGCCTGCGAAGTACATTTGTCCTTCGACGATTTTGACTTTGACTTTTCCGTTGCGGACCATTTCTGAGAGTATGGTGGTGAAGTCGGCTACGGCGAAGGTTGAGATTTTGGAGGTTTCGAGTGTGCTGAAGTCGGTGTCGAAGTGGACGCCGGCCATTATTTCTTTGGATGTGAATGCGTTTTCTTTGCGTTCGTTGAGGAATTGGGTTATGTCGTTTTCGATTTGGGTGTGGGGTTTGCCGGTTTGGAATTCGGTTTTGTCTATGGGCATATGGTTTTTTCCTCTGTTCTGTGGGTTGGGTTCATTTTAGTATTGAGTGTTGACGCGTAATAAATAAGACTGTTTTGGTGTTCGACGCAGATACACTTGCAGCCCTTGGGTGCACGTGCCTTTTTTCTGTTGAGTTTTGATGACCTATGCGGCTGGTTGATTGTTTACGTTTGCTGCTGGGAAGAAGACTTATATTATGGTTGAATGATGTGTTTTGTGGTGAAAATGGTTGAAATCTGGGGTGGAAGTTAAGAAGGTGGATTCTCAGGGTCGTGTTATCCTGCCTGCAGATTGGCGTGAGGCTGAGATTGATGAGAGTCGGGAGCTTTTTGTCATCAAGAGGAAGGGGTATTTGAAGTTAGTTCCTAAGCGTCGTGTTGATTTGACTGAGGATTTTGACAGGGTTGATCTTGGGGTGGAGTCTATTGGGGACTGGAAGGAGTTTCAGAAGAGGTTTTTTTTGAGGGACGTTCATGAGGTTTTTGGACGCTAACGTGTTCGTTTATGCCTATTACAAGCCGAAGAAGCAGTTGACGCAGAAGGAGAGGCAGATGAAGGAACAGGCGAAGAAAATTGTCGCTGACGTGTCTCAGGGAAGAGAACAGGTGATTGTGACTGTGGTGCACTTGTCTGAAGCGGTTAACATACTCAAACATGGCATGCCTCTGGAACGCTTGACTAACCTTGTTCGCGGCTTGTTCATGCTTGACAATGTGACCGTTCATGGTGTGAGTCGTGAAGCCTATTTCGCGGCAGTTGAGTTGGGGGATGATTTGAGGCTTGAAGCTAACGATGCCCTAGCCGTCGATGTCATGAGGCAGAGCAATGTGACGGAAGTGTTCACGTTTGACGAAGATTTTGATCACGTGGAGGGGATAACTAGGCTGCCTAAATAGACTTGGACGTTGTCTGAGTTTATGTGATTCTGTTGCTTAGATTTCCAGTGACTTCGCTGGTGGCGTTGCTCTTCGATTTCCATGATTCTCTTGAGCATGAAGGTTTTGGGCAAAAGATTTGAGTTAAGGAATTTATAAGGTGTTACTGGCGGTGAGGACCTTGATGAAGGGTATTGAGGAGATTAAGATGAAGCTAGTTGAATTGAAGCCCATGTTGAAGGAGGAGTTCAAGGTGCGGACGATTGGTGTTTTCGGTTCTTACTTGAGGGGTGAAGCGAAGAGGGGCAGCGACCTTGATGTTCTGGTTGAGTTTGATGAGTCGGCGGGTCTGAGTCTTCTGGATTTTGTTGGGCTGGAAAATTACTTGAGTGATGCTTTAGGTGTCAAGGTGGATTTGGTTGAAAGAAGTGCGCTTAAGCCCAGGATTGGGAAGCGTGTTCTGGAGGAAGTTGTGAACGTATGAAGGAGGAGTTTTTGGATTATGTGGATGATATTGTTGAGGCGATGGGTGATGCTGTGAGGTTTATTGAAGGCTTGGAATACAAGGATTTTGTGAAGGATAAGAAGACTGCTTATGCAGTTACGAGGGCTGTGGAAATCATTGGAGAGGCGGTGAAGAAGATTCCAGGTTCAGTCAGGAAGCGGTATCCGCGGATACCTTGGAAGAGGATGGCGGGAATGAGAGACAAGCTGATCCATGAGTATTTTGGAGTTGACTTGAGGCGGGTTTGGAACACTGTCGCAAAAGACATTCCCGAATTGAAGCCAATGTTTGAAAAGATTAGAAAGGATTTTGAAAAATGAAAATCCGGGCTGGAAGGGTCAAGGAGCTGCGCAGGTTTTCTCCCGCGCAGTTCACGCGGGTATTTCTACACTGAGTTTTTTCTTGGTTTCGAAGTATTTGCTGAAGTTTGTTATGGTTATGCCGATCATTTCTCGTGTTTTGGGGTCGCGTCTCACCACTATGTAGGGGTCGATTTCTTCAGAGACTGCTTTCCTTGGCTTGCCGAAGCTGATGTAGACTGTGTCTGCTTCTCGGTCGTAGCTCATCACTATTTTGTCTTTTTCCAAAGAACCTTGCCCCTTCTTACTCTCTCTGTAAAGTATGCCGTTATTATAAAACCTTCTTGATTCAAGATTTTAACCACAGCTGCCAGGTATTTTGATGTGACTGAAGTGGACTTGAAAAACCGGTAACATATTTTAGTGTCTTTTGTGGCGCCCTCAACTACGATTTCAGGATTTTCTAGGGTTTTTCTTATTTTGCATTTTCGCCTTCGACCTCGGGATGGAAGAAGACCGTGTGCAACCATTGAACTTGGGTGAATCTGATCGTTCGTTTATCATAAGCCCTAACCTCGAACACTGTGGACATTAGTTACCCTCTCGATGTCTTTCCAAACGTTACGAATTGCTGGATAGTTAAGTGATTCTGTTGCTTAGCATTTCCAGTGACTTCGTCGTATCTTTGTTCTTCGATTCAGCGTCATCAAACATAAATTTGGATAGCGTTGATAGTATTTTTGCAAGTGAATTCTGATGATTTTATTCACTGATCACGCTAGGGATAAGCTACAGAAGGAGATGAGGAAGTTTGGCATCACCGAACGAGTGGTGAAGCAGGTTGTTAGCAAGCCTGATGAGATGCTTTTTGACGCTTTTGTGAACAGGTTTGTGGCTGTGAGCTGGAGGCGTAGCCTGGCGGTGATTCATGAAAAAGTGAATACTGACTTTGTTGTCATAACGGTAATATATAGCACGCAGCTTAAAGACATCGTGGACAGAAGGAAAAGGACTGGAAGATGGATATAGTCTTAAAGTATGATCCTAAAGCGGATATCTTAACTATGAAGCTTAGGGAGGGTGCTATTCAGGATGAGAAGCTTCTGGATAGCGATGTTCTTCTGGGTTTTGACAAGAAAGGCGAACTGGTTGCCTTAGAGGTGTGGGACGCGTCGAAGCGAGGCTTGTTGAAAACGCTCAAAGACTTGGCTAATGAGAAACGGGAAGTTGTGGAAGCCTTGCTTCATAGGAAATCAAATCGCGGGCACTCTTGATTCTGTCGGCACAGATCCAACAGATTGCCTATCTTCTATGTGATTCTGTTGCTTAGCATTTCCGCAGGTTTCGTTGTGTCTTTGTTCTTCGATTTCCATTGTTTGCTGCTTTGGTAGCAGTGGACGAAAGATGACGTGGGGATCCGTTGTTTTTGTAGGCGTGGTCTCGGCAGGCGTAGTCGTATTTGTGTGAGCCATGAGTTTTCTATATGCATGCCTAGTTTGAATGTAGATGCCAGGAGTTCAAGCGAGGTGTCTTTTTTTGTTTTCCAAAAAGGTTTTTTACTGTTGAAGTTGCACTGGTTGGATATGAAAGTTAGGCTTTCTACTAAGGTTCTTGATCATATTGTTGCGAGGCATCCGGAGGTTAGGGCTTATGCACGTGAAATCGTTGAGGCTGTTCGAGGTCCTGATTTGGTTGTTAAGGGGTTGAAAGGCGAGCTTAAGGCTTTAAGATTTTATTCAGCACTGAGCATTGGGTCGAAGTATCTTGTTGTTGTTTACCGTGAGTTTGATGATGAAAAGGTTATTATTACCGCCTACTTCACTTCTAACGTAGCTAGGGTTAAGGGCGAAGTGGTTTGGAGAAAGTTGCGATAAGCTTGGAGAAGGTTGATTTTGATTATGATGAGGAAGCGGATGTGCTCTATATTAGTTTTGGGAAGCCGAGGGAAGCCAAGGACAGCGTTGAGGTTGAGGATGGAGTAGTGTATAGGCTGGCGGACAACGAGGTTGTGGGCATAACTATAACGGATTTCAAGGCTAGAACACAGAAGAAGTGATTTTGGGCTGGATAGAGTTCGTGCTCAATAGGCTTTGCCTTAGAGATAATTAAGTAATGCATTCTATGTTATTCTGTTGCCTGTCATTTTCATGACTTGTGCAGCGGACTCTGCGGTCTGTGTTTTGCAGACTGTTTTTATATGAGCTTTAATATGCGTGAGGGAAGAAGGCGATGTAGAATGACAATTACCGTAGATGATGCGGGTAGCGGAGACTTGCTTTTTGGTGTGGTCATTGGTGCGTTCCGTGATGAGACGCGGGAATTCCATTATGGAGTGATTGATGTGAAGTTTTTCCAGTCGGGTCGGTTCTACCGAAAAGAGTATTTGAAGCAATCTTTGAGAATTGTGTCCGAGCTGCTTAGTAGGCTGAGGCTTGGGTCAGAAGAGGAAATTCACGTCTGTAAAGGCTACATTTTCGATGATACTGTTGACGGTTTGAGGAGAGCTTACGGTGACGACCGAGTTCGCAGGGTTAAAGTGAGTGGTGAAGCACAGCGTCTTACGGAGATGGCTTATCTTGATGAATTGAGGAATTTGGGTTACGAACCCGTCAAAGAACGAGAGGATAAGAGGGCGAAGAGCTTCTTTCATATGATGCGGTGGCTGAAGGAAGATCCGGATAGGTTGAGATTCGCTAAGACTGGTTGGCCACGCCTGTTAAAATACCGACTCTTAAGATTAGATAGCAGAACAAAACAATAATGCCCAGTTCAATGGTTGTGCAGAATTTGAAGTGTCCTGCTGCGGATCATACTTAAGGGCTAGTCACCCTGTCCAATGAAACTGGGTGTCATTAAAATAGCCGATCGATGCGTATCCTGGTAAGCTGAGGAAGTCTCCTATTAGCGTGTTCCATCCGTCTGCTTGGGGTTCGATGTTATACCATCCTAACACTCCTAAGTTGATCTTGACCCAAGCATGGTAGCTGCCATCCTGTTCACCCAGAACGACGTATACGTCGTTTTCAGACCAGCCATTGGCACGTAGCAGAGAGCATAAGAGGATTGAGAAACCCTCGCAGTCGCCGGTTCTGAGTTGAAGAGTTTCGTGTGGTAGTTGCCAGAATTCTGTTTTTCCGTGGGCTTCAGAGTCGTATTTGTAGTCTATGTTGTTGCCAACCCAATCCCTGAGTGCTACCCAGTTTGGAAGCAATAGAAACTTGTTGCTTACAATGTTGTCTTCTGTTGATGATACGTTGACCTCGTTAGGTGTTATGTATAATTTTGAGAGTTCTTGGTCACTGGGCACACTGGGAGAGCGAAGCAAGCTTGCATCGAGCACAATTGATGTTGAGTCACTTGAGCTCGAACACGACGCATCTATAGCTACAGTGTTTGACGAGTCATATTCCATTGACAGGCTGAAAGAACCAGTATATTCTCCCGATGGTCTAAGAACAGAGATCGGCTGTTGCGAAAGGATTTCACCATCAACTCGAACCGTAACCTCTATACTGGAGGCATCGGCGTTTCCTGTGTTTGAGACGGAATATGTGACAATAGCGGAATACTCTGGCAGATCTGTTGTGGAGCTTCTCAACCAAGCTTCTGAAGAGACATAACCATTGACGTTGAAAATAGCGCTGAAACCTTGAAGTTGAGATTGATTTTGCTGATCTTGTCCTTGTGGAGATTGCGGTCTTTGTTCAAGCTGAATCTTGTATAGCATACCGCCAAATACCACTAAGACGACAATCGCGATTAAGATTGAAACTTCCAGCTTTTGTCCTAACATCAAATACAGTCCTAACCAAGTTGTTGTGGTTATGTCATTTATTGTTTATGGAAATATCCTCTAGTGAACAATACATTCTGGATTTGATGCTTTCCTGCGGACTTGTTTAGAGGGCGATTTCAATCAGCTGTTCAAGGTAGGGGGCTAGTTTGATCTGAGAATATCCTAGGCTCGGTGCGTAGACATCACTGCCTTGACGCTCCGTAGGAGCATACACAAGTCCTAAAGAGTGAGCTGCCCCAAACCGTATCTTTCCTCCTAGACTGCGGCTGACGGCGCTGAGGTAAGCTTCCGCGGTTCTCTCACTGTCTTCCTTTGTTGAGAGGGGCGGAATGACTTTCGTTGATGACGGTAACGATGTTTTTCTCGCTTGGGCTACAATGTTTCCAATGAAACCTGTGCTGAGCGTAGTCTCCTTGCCAGACAACTGATCCATGAGACCAGCAGATCTTCCAAAGACATCTGTCACAGGTTGCGAGGCTAGTGGCATCGTCGCTGCCACTAGGAGCATGTCTTCAACCTCCTTTCCTTTCTTCCACAAAAGTGTTCCTGTGGCGAAGGTGTAATTCAGTGATACAATCCATAATGGAACTAAGAGATTGCCAGAGCCCTGAAGAGTTTGGATCTGGCTAGCACCAATCTTGGCTTCAACTATATTCCTGAGATGGGCGCTCAACTCTTCGTAGATGCTCGTGTTAGCGCCTCTTCTCGTTCTCAGTTGCTCGGCTAAGCTGAAATATTTGTGAAGGTATGGTAAAAGCTCCGACGGAAACCTCCCCGCTTCAAACAACCTGAGACCAGCTTCGACGAGGTTCCCTAGCGTTCTTAGAGAACTGATCTCTTGGGTTGTTGCTGGTATCATTACTGCAGTTGATGTTGATTTCCGCGCTTCTTTAGCAACTTCTTCAAGCAGTTGGATAGCCCCAAGGGCTGATTGCTTCGCCGCGCTTAGGTCTCCCTTAAGGAATTGATCCGTCGCTCGAAATGCTTTGACAACTCCGCACATTCTCTTGTATTCGACAGTTCTTTGGGGATGTTTCTCCAGAGAAGTCGCAATCTGGTCGAAGTTGTTGATCAGGAAACTGAGATCACTTTTGCTTTGTGTCAGTTCGAAAGCATTGGCGGTATGAGCATAAACCTCGTAAGCGATCACGACATCATCCATGAAGTTCTTATCCTCGTCCACGACGGCCATTTGTTCAAGACTTTGCACTTTGGCTAGGTTCTCAAAACACGCTCTTGGATTCTCGGGTCTAACCGAAGCCGGCTGGAAAAAGGGCAGAATGAATAGGGGATGTATCAGGTGGGTCGACAGTCTTGATTTAACCGACGCATATTCGCCAAGAATTTTCGGTTTGATGTTGAATACGAAGATGTTATGCCTGGCCATAGGATCGACAATCTGGGAGACAGCCGCTGCTGGTGGAACAATCGATTTGACCCAGTTGTAAACCTCACTTCTGAGTTTATCCAGATATTCCCTTGAATCGATCAGCTTCTGGGTATATCCACAGAATTCGCAGTTGATGTACTCAGACTGTGACGGTGGCTCCGAGAGTGGCGCACCGCATTTGACGCATCTCAGCGCTTTCAATTCGTATGGATTGACGCTCACTTTTCTGCCTCAGGTTAACCATGTCGATGCGCCAAATCTTCAACACGGGACAGCCGTTTTTCAAGTGTGAGCATATTTTCCCACAGTTTTTTCTCGACAGCTCTCAGTTCGGCCATTGCCATTTGATAGTATTTTCTTGCAACTAAATCAGCCATCTTATGAATTGCCTCATAACATGCCAAACAAGCAGCTATACCTAGCTCATTGACAGAGGGCGGTGACTCAGAACCGTATTTCTCTCTCAGATATGGGGTCAGTATTGTTTCCATGTAGACGTATTGAACCTCTTCCCCCTGAACGTCCCTGCCGCAGAACCAGCACTTTGCAACGCTGCCTAACTTCCTGTTTCTATCATCAAGATAGCCCCTATATTCCTCGAGCATGGCCTGACCGAAGTTGCCCATCGCTTCAGCATAGTATTCGACCGCCTTGCTTGGATCGCGCTCTTCTTCGGCTGAGCCCTTCAAGAGTTTTGACAAACCCAAGGACTTGAATGCTAACCTATCGGAAGAGCTATCTATTCCGAAAAGACTGCCGAGGACAAGCTTCTCACGTCCAAGTCCTAAGTACGATTGAGCCAGTGCTTCAAATTTGTCTGCAGTTTCGTCGGGGAAGCCTTCAAGGTTTTGCAGACTAACTTGGGGTAGGCGAGCCTCTACCGCTAGGAGCGCGGCTTCCTGTGCAACATCGCCTGCTCTGACTTTGTTGGGAATATCTAGAGAAGTCTCAGGGTCGAGTTTAGCCATCGCATCATGACATATTGAGAGATCATCGCCTGTCCTACTACCGACTGCCTTGTAAAGGGCTGCCAAGGCGCGAGCAATCAGTGCTTGCTTGGTAGATTGCCGTCCAGCCACCTCCTCCTCTAAATTCGCGGCTGATAGGAAATGGTTCGCAGCATCGCTCCACTTTCCCTGGTTACGTAGACTAACAGCCTTGTCCCACTCTTCCCTCAGTCTCTCTTCGGGCTTCTTCCATATTTTCCAGCTCACAGGTCTCAGCTCCTATGATCAATCTTCTAGAATCTAGCTACCGCCCTTCTTCATCTGCTCTAGTACTTCCTTCTTGGACTTCTCGTAGTCTTCAGCCGTAATCAGCCCTTCGTCCAACATCTGCTTGAGCTCTCGCAACTTATCAACAGGAGATTTCGTCGGCTGGGTTTGTGGTGAAGCTGGGTATTGAGGCGGAGGTTGTGCCGCAGGTGCGGGGTATCCCAACATCGAAGGCACTGCAAAAAGTGCGCCAACGAGCCCGGCTCCAGAAGACTTGCCAAGAGCCCTCATAGATTCTACGACCTTAGTAATCTCCAGAACTTTATCCTCATCTCCCTTCTGTATTGCTATCAGCAACGGAAGCCCATAAGTTGGGTCTTCTTTCTCGATTTTTTCAAGTAAGGGAAGAGAGACCCCACCAATCTTCAGATCAAGAAGCTCAAGTCCCCTCTGCTTGAACGCTTCATAGACCGCACTTGTTTTGATTTTGGATGTGACTTCTTCAAGATGTGTGTACACGTCAATTGCTGTGTATCTAGCCATTTCCTGTATGAACAATTCCGTGAAAAAGGATTTAAAGAAGCTTGAGAGGTCAGAAGTTGAGAATGATTGAGCTGCTCCAGCGGCTTGAGTCAGGAAGAGCGTAGCATCCTGGATTCTCAGCCAGAACTCACCGAACGTCGTCAACTCAGTCGTGTAGAAAGTTCTCGGGCCAAGTTTGACTCGCGTGCTAGTGCCGAATCTGCCTCTATGCTGCTTAAGAGACACGAACACAATTGTTGCCTTAAATGGTGTCTCACCGTAACCGCCTACAAGTCTGAAAACTCTTGTCAATACTGGTATGTTCTGAGTGGTAATAGTATGTCTTCCCGGCTGAAAAACGTCATATAGCTTGCCATCTCTCATGAAAATCGCAGTTTCGTATTCATGTACTACTACGACGCTACCCCATCGGATGTCTTCGTAAGGGTATACCCACAGAATATCGTCGAAACCCGCCCCTACCCATTCTATCACGTTTGTTTTTCTTGAAGCCATAGTCACTCACCCGCTAAGCCTTGCAGAACTCCTCCTCTCTTGCTGAAAGTAGTTTCTAGCACGTTCAAGACATCTTGAATACTCCTGAGGTTCTCTAACGTAAGCTTCCCGGCTGACATATCCTTCTCTACAGTCTTCACACTTTCTCTCAGCCTGTCTATATCTTTAGCTAGACTCGCATCGAATTCCATCAATTCCAGTAGCGTCTCTTCATCCACTTTCACAACATTCATCAAGGGTGAATAGCCATGGGTAGCGTGTAGAATCTTCTCAGCGAAAGCATCGCTCCGCATTGAAAGCTTCTCAAGCGATCTAACCTCATTAGACAAGCCGAGAGCATTCAATGCCTCTCTGAAGAGGGCCCTAATCGCTTCAGAAGTTTCCTTCATGTTTCTGTACACAATGTTTCTGACAAGCTTGTCCGTCTCTCGTAGCACTTCTTTTTCCTTGTATCCTCCATAGCCTGGAAACTCGGATAATATCTTATCCGTCAAAGTGCGTCGTTTGTTGACCTTGCTCAAAATATCCGAAGTTCTTATAGGACTGTGATTCTTGTTGGTAGGCATACATTTTTTGGTGTTCTTCTGTAATTTAAATCTTAGCATTGGTCAATGCATGCATATTTGACTTAACAAAACCTGCTCTCCTGACTCAAAGCTCTTTATTGCACCGTTCTGAAATTAAGCTTTAAGACTTTTCTGGGTTGCTACTGCGTTTTCTTGGTTTCAGCGCTCTTCTTCATAGCTTCCCAATATTCTTTTTCTGCCTTAAGCACAGCGATTCTGGCCTTGCATTCCGGGCAGATTATCTCATCGCCTTCTCTGAACTCGCCTCGAAAGAGCCGATTACAATTATAGCAAGTCCACTGACTCATGACCACACCTTTCACCCATTTGGTAGAAGATAAATATAAATGTGCAAAGCACGCGCTCGCTGTTTCAGGATTTGTAAATTGGTAAATTTCGCTCTTCCTTAAATGCAGCGCTTCTTGCTGGTTTCTTCTTGATGATTGTGTATGAATTGGCAGATTCAGAATCAGATTAAGAGTCTCAACTTAGGCGATCTGGTCCGCGTTGATTGGTACGATGCATCCGTCGGCAAGAGTTCCTTCTCTAAGGGCTCTATTGACATTCCCAGCCGAAGCTGGGGCGTCTACCTAGGCGTTCTAGGCGAGAAAAACAGACACATAATCCTAGCGCAGAACAGTTTCAAGTATACTGACGGCTTGTACGACATCGACTACACCGCTGTTCCATTAACTTGGCCCATCACCGTACGCGTGTTGACACCAAGCGAAGTCACACTTCAAGAAGCAGAAACCCTGCTCAACAGCTTCCTAACCGGACACAGAAGAACACTAAAAAGGAGGACATGCAACCATGCGAGGCTTCATTAAACGAGCACTAACCAAAACAATCCAAATCCGCACAGCACACGGCGACACACAACAACTCGAACTAGCACCAGACAAGAAACTACTCTACGGCATGTACTTCGCCGTATTAGCCCTAGTCATGTTGACAGCGTTAGAAACCACGTACATGATCGTGTTCCAAACATTCAACAACGAAATCTTCGCAGCCATGATGCTAGTCGTAGGAACCATATTAGGCGCATTCTATGGACAAAAGAGCTGAAAAATACATGAAAGGCAAACTATGGACCATAGAAGAAGAACAGAAACTCAGAGAACTCATACAAGCAGGAGACAACGCAAACGTCATCGCAGCCAAACTCGGAAAGACCCAAAACGGCATCTACGAGAAAGCAAAGAGACTCGGCCTGCGCGTTATTATGACTCAGTCTAAGCGGAAATTAATAACATCTGAACTTAAACTGCCCCCAGAACTGCCCAGCATCGAAGAAGCATTGAAAATTCTCGCCGCAGCCCTACAAGCGGCATCCCGACCAGACCTGAACAGAGTAGAAGTACAAAGACTGCAAGCCACAGCCACTCTGGCTAGAACCTACAGGGACCTACTTGCAGACTACATCGACTACAGAGGCATAGAAGCCAAACTCGTCGAACTGGAGGGAAAATATGCGCAGCTCGTACAGGGAACGAAGAACAATGCGCCCACACCAGATAGACCCGTACAGACTCAGCCTACTCCACAATGAGCGCGAAGTCGACGAGTCACAGGCTGCAAAGACGCGGAGACTAATCGAAAACCCACTAGATTTCTTCCGCAACATCCTCCAATTCGAACCCACCAACTACCAACAAGAACTTACCCAGCTTTTCCTAAACCACCAGTTCATAGCCGCACGCTGGAGCCGCCAGTCCGGCAAGAGCTTCATCATCTCAGCCCTGCTACTATGGTACGCATTAACACATCCAGAAACCCACATAGGCATAGTTGGACCCAGCCTAAGACAAGCCAAATACATTATCCACCGCATCACACAACTCACACGCAAACTCCCACCCACCCACGTTCTCAAGGCACTGCGCACGCTGATACGTTTCACAAACGGCTCACAAATCGAAGCCTACCCAAACAGCCCAGAAACCATACGCGGACCATCCCTCAACATAGTCTACTGCGACGAAATGAACTTCCTACCCAACGACACAGAAATGTACGACTCCATACTGTTCACTTTAGGTGCCACAAACGGCAAATTCATAGCCACATCCACACCCTGGAACACAGACAGCCTCTTCTGGAAAATATGCAGCCACAAAGACTACACCGACTACGCCAGGCACCACATAACATGGCAGCAAGCAGTAGAACCACACGGACCACTCAAACAGACCATACTTGAAAAAATCCGCAGACAACTCGCCGAAGACCCATGGCGCTGGAAACGCGAAATGGAAGCCGAATGGGCAGAAGACGAAACTGTATGGCTACCCCAAAGCCTCATCACAAAATGCATCGACGGCAACCTAGAACTCTGGAACTTCGACAGCTCACGCGAAGGCAGATTCTACGCAGGACTCGACTTAGGCAAACACCGCGACCACAGTGTACTCGCAGTAACCGAGGAAACCGAGGGCAAAAACTGCCTGCGCCACTGGAAAGTCTTCCCGCTAGGTACAAAATATGCTACAGTCATCGGCTACGTTAAGAGCCTCACAGACCGCTGGCACTCTCTCGAACGCATACGAGTTGATGTTACAGGCGTGGGCGAATACATAGTCGAGGACATGAAAAACGCAGACATCGAAAACGTCGAACCCGTCACGTTCACAGCCACGCGCAAACAGGAACTCGCCAGCCTACTGAAACAGCGCATGCTCGACGACACCTATAAATTTCCATTCACCGAACTACGGCTCTCACCAACCGTCCAACTCAGCTACGTAGCCGAACTCAACACCGAACGCTTCACACTACGCAAGGACGGCACCATAGGCTTCTCACATCCGCAGGGACAACACGACGACACATTCTGGTCAACATGCCTAGCCGTATCATGCAGCATCAAACTCGCACCCGAACCATACTTCGCGGTGGCACAGCAGAAATGACACGACACCACAGCGAACACTTCCAAATCAACCAGTACCACCGACGCTACGACCGTGAAACAGACCGCTTCATAATCAACATAAGCTACGAAACAGCCGCGCCACAACCCACCCAACGCGTCTTAGCAGTTGCCGAAAGCTTCGGACTAGGCTTAGACCAGAGCCACAGATTCGTCATATACGACAACGTCGAACTCAAAATCAGCCCACACGACATAGTATACATAACAGGCGAATCAGGCAGCGGCAAATCCGCCCTGCTCAAAACCCTTGAAAACGACATCAAAAACGACATGGGCACAACCGCAGCCAACATCAACGACATCCAACCCATCCCAGACAAACCCATAATCGAAACCGTAGGCACCACAACCGAGCAAGCCTTAGAACTCTTAAGCCGAGTAGGCTTAAACGACGCCTTCCTCTTCCTCCGCACATATCAGCAACTCAGCGACGGACAAAAATACCGATACCACACCGCCAAACTCATCGAAACAGGAGCACAATTCTGGATACTCGACGAATTCGCAGCCACACTCGACCGAGACACAGCAAAAATCACAGCCTACAACATCCAAAAACTCGCACGCCAACACAGCAAAGCTGTCATAGCCGCCACAACACACACCGACCTACACACAGACCTGCAACCATCAGTGCACATTCACAAGCGGTTCGGCAGAGAACTCCAAATTAACTACTACCCAAACCAGCCACCACAACAATGCACATTACTGAACGAAATCCACATCGAACCCGGCACACGCCAAGACTACGAAGCACTAGCCGAATTTCATTACCGCAGCCACAACTTGGGCGCAGTACGCCGCATCTTCCGAGCCATGCGAAAAACCGAACTCGCAGGCGTCATCGTGTACACCTATCCAGCCATAGCCACCACAGGACGCCGCCTCACACTACCACACATGCCCATACGCGAACTCAACCAGAAACTCAGCAACATAATGCGCGTCGTAGTACATCCCAAATACCGCACAATAGGACTAGGACAACGACTCGTACGCGAAACCCTCAGCCAAAGCGGCACACCACTCGTCGAAACCACAGCAGTCATGGCACGCTACAACCCATTCTTCGAACACGCCGGCATGACACGGATACGCACAACAACACCAACAAAACAAGCACTCGCAATACGAGACACACTACAGAAACTAGGCTTCAACACAACCCTGCTAAACAGCGAAAACTACGCGCTGACACAAATCAAACACCTAAACCAAACCGAGCTAACCACACTAAAACAAACCTTCACACAGAACTATCATCCACGCCTCGCTAAGGAATTCTTCCACGACGAACCCTACGGCACACACAAACAGTACCAACTGAAACTGCAGTCAGCCAGCCTAGACAAACTCGCCAAACTCATCACAATAACAGCCCTGCTACTGCAAACCAAAGTCTACCTATTCTGGCGAGGAAACTAAGACACAAAGAAAAAAGTGTTAGGCTTTAACGCTTTGCCCCTAGACTTCTACTTCTTCTTCGCAGTTTTCTTCGCGTGTTCACCGATCCGATGAACCTCATCCGCAAACGTCTCAAAACTATACTGCAACGCATGCAGCATCGCACTCCAACGAGCCGTAAAACTAGCCAAGAAAACCACTTCACTGAACTCCTTATCGCTAGCACCGTTCATCGTAGCCACAGCTGTGTGCAGCAACGTACAATAGGGGCACTTCAAATTAGCCGCAACCGCCAAACCAATGAACTCCCTGTACTTCGCAGGAATCTCAGATTCACCCAATTGATACTTCTTCATCAACGCCCAATCTTTGACCAACACGTCTTGCGGAATAGCCTTCATAAACCCAGGCACAAAACCAAAAGCCTTCGCAATATCCTTCAACGCATCCTGATACTCACCCATAACAAATCACTTACACGCATATCGACTCCAACACATTATAAAATTTGTGACTCCCCCACCACAACAACACCCGCAACAAAAACCCACACAAAACACAAAGCTTTAGACACCAAACCAACAACAAATAAGCCCAACACACACGGAGAAACAGAAACAACATGAAACTCACACGACAACAACTCGCCAACATAATCGACAGCACACTAATACGGCACACAGCCACCAAAGACGACATCATAAAATTGTGCTGGGACGCACGAAAACACCACATAGGCACAGTAGTAGTAAACCCATACTACGTAGACCTAGCCCGCTACACACTCGAAGACTCCAACGTCAAAATATGCAGCACAATCGGCTTCCCAATGGGCGCCACACTACCCGAAATCAAAGCTGAGGAAACCCGCCAAGTCGTAAAGCTCGGCGCCCAAGAAATCGACATGGTCATAAACCTAAGCGCCCTCAAATCCAAAGACTACACCACAGTCAAAAACGACATCGAAGCCGTAACCGCCATCAAACACATCAACCCCAACATCACAGTCAAAGCCATAATCGAAACCAACCTACTAACAGACCCAGAAAAACGCACAGCATGCAAAATAGCCAAAGAAACAGGTGCAGACTACGTGAAAACATCCACAGGCCTATTCGGAGGAACCGCAACAGTCAACGACATCAAACTAATGCGACGCACAGTAGGAAAAGAAATGGGCGTAAAAGCAGCCGGAGGCATACGCACCCTCAAGGACACCCTAGCCATGATCAAAGCAGGAGCAAGCCGCATCGGAACCAGCACAGCAACTCAAATCATCGAAGAAATGCCAAAATAACGAGCCAGAGACGCAACCTTTCACATTTTATCAGGCGCTTCAATCCCAAGCAGACCCAGCGCATTTCTAAGAGTCTTACGCGTAGCGTCTACTAACATGAGCCTCGCACTGCCAAGCTCCTTCGGTTCAGCTTTAATCACAGGCAAGGCACTGTAAAACGTGTTAAACTTATCAGCCAGCGCGTTCGCATAATCAGCAATCAAGTGAGGGCGGAGGTTCTTAGCTGAATCAACAAACACGTCTGGAAACTTGGACAACACTAAGACCAAGGCGCGTTCAATCGGCTCCTTCAAAAGCGCGTAATCAGGACTTGGCACTCTGCGTTTAGCCTTACGCAGTATACTTCCAGCCCTTGCATGCGAATATTGGATGTAGGGCGCACTGTTCTTCTCAAAGTCGAGCACACGATCCCACGTGAAAACCACCGGCTTCGAAGGATCAACCTGCACCAACGCATATCTGATGGCGCCTATGCCCACAAGGTTCGAAATGCGCTGCTTCTCATCCTCAGAAAACTCAGGCGAACGTTTCACAACCTCCTCATATGCACGTTTGACTGCTTCATCCATGACTTCATCAAGCGTTACATAACGCCCAGTTCTGCTGGACATTTTAAAGCCGGGTAGACTCACCAAATTGTAGGCAAAGTGGCGCAAGTTCTTCACTCTGTCTACTTGCCTCAATGCGGCAAGAGCGATCTTCAGATGCAGTTGAGCCAACGATTGCTCTATGCCTACAACGTTGATCAACAAGTCAGCCTTTCGAAACTTCCACAGGTTATAAGGAACGTCCCGTGTGGTGTACAAAGTTGTGCCGTCGGCTCTCACCAGCGTCAACGATGGAACCTCGTAGCCTTCGCCTAGACCGAGCAGCGCCCTTAGCCCCAAGTCGTCAACCACCTTATTAGCATCGAATTCCAGCACGTCTCCCACACGAGAAATGTAGGGAGTCTCTCCTAAACGCATCAGAACACGCTTGACATCGCCGTTCCAGACGAAGTCGCTTTCCCAATCCCAAGAATCATAAGTTATGCCCAGTCTGGCAAGCGACTCCTTGAACCCGCCCAAACAGAGCTCGCTTAATCTGCGAATAAGCTGTTTAACTGACTCGTTCTCGCCGCGCTCATACGACAAATTGAGTTCGGCAATTCGCGCCTCTGGATTCTGATCCTTACTGATCTTGTCCAATAGTTTGGCGAACAACTCTGGATGAGCCGACTCCAACTCAGCAGCGGCAACTGTCCAGTCATGCAGTTCGCCCATCAGTTTAGCGACAGATTCAACAGTGTCTTGGCTTTTTGCTTTCTCTATCGCCTTCTTCAGCTTCTGAATTTCAACAATACAGCTTGTAACAGAATAAATTCGACCTATGAAACGATCAGGTTTGCCATCTGGCTCGGGGTGACCTAGCTTCTCGTAGCCGTAAGCTATGACAGCAGCTTGCCGACCCACATCATCTACATAATAGTGCGTATAAACCGTGTGCCCCCAAGCCTTCAAAATGCGAGCCAACGAGTCGCCTAAGACAGGGTTCCTCGCTTGCCCAATGTGAATTGAGTGAATGGGATTGACGCTAGTATGCTCAACAATGACTTTCAATGACTTCTCGGTTTTCGCAAAGCCATATTCCTGATCCAGCGCTAAGATCGACTGTAAAACCAGTTCCGCAAACACTGGAAAGTTCACGTAAAAATTGATGTACCCACCGCCAGCGGCCTTAGTAGCTTGCACAAATCTGGATCCTGACAAGTCCGCAGCATCAGCAACTTGCTGCGCGATTTCCAAAGGTTTCACTCCAACCGACTTGGAAAGCTCAAAACAAGCAGAGGACGATAACTCGCCGAACTCAGGGCTAGGCGGTGACTCTAACGCAAGCGAAACCGCGAACTCCGGACACACCTTCTTAAACGTGTCTCTCAGGACAGATTCGCAGCTGCTGCGAAACTCTGCAAACGGGTTGACAGCAGTCATAAGACATTCACATTCGTGCGAAATAGCGTCCCATACGAACCATTGAAGTACCACTCAGAGATTGCAGACATTATATATAACTATTAGTCAGGCATGTTAAGTTCAAAAAGGCAGAGAAAAGCCGACCAGTTCTCCGAACAACATGTAACTTGAGATCAAATAGCCCAATATTGCACCACTGCACAGAAAAGGCAGCCCAGCCTGCGGTTTTCCCCTGGCAAGAAAAACCATGAGCACAGCGAAGCCAAGCAACGTGCCAAACATCACTGACAAGGCAACTAGCAAACCGCCCTCGCCAATATTGTGAAATGCAGAGGCAACCAAAATCCCAGGCATCACAACATCGCCCAGACCCATGAAAAAAGCATCTCGCTCCTCCCCTTCTTTGAGTTTTTCCTTCAGACTCACTGTGTCCCTGATCAGAGAGTAGCTTCGCCTTTTTGGTATGACCAACATCACTGGCAATTTAAGATCAAGAACTACATCCGCGAGATCAATCATGTGCTTGGTCTTATACACTGAAATCGCATCATAAACAGCCAATCCAAAAAGTAGAATGATAACCAGCGAAAGGCTCAGCGATATGCCGAGCATGGCAATGGACCCAAGGCCCAGCAACACGCCTGTGACATTTATCACGTACCATTCAGGGTACTTGACAAGCAAAACGATCACGGCAGCCACAGCAGCTACAGAAAAAACCAAACTCAACACGTTCGAAACGACCATGGCTAAGAATGCGTAAAACACGTAAAACACAATGTAGCCAATAGAGCTCAAAACAATAACCTGTACCATTCGCTTCTTCCAAAACTTAGCGATAAGTAGCAAAACAGCTGTAATGACTAAGAGAGTGAGCAAGAAAACCACTACGTTTAATGGATCATCAGGGTTCTCGTACACCCCCAGCCCAGCAGTCTCAAATGGAGCGATGACCAATAAGGCCAAACCGTAGGTTAAGACGAACAAGCCGCCCATCAGAAAAACAGGAACTACATCCTTCATTTTGCCAACACTTGTGGTTTCTCAATTGATTCCTCAAGAAAGAACATTCAAGTATTTATGGAATCCCGTACAATGTTTAGATCAAGACAAGAGCGCCCCCAACAGATATACAGTGTTTATCATGTCGCTCAGATCCATGTTTACCAGTGTTGCTTCAAGATACGACTTACTTAATCGCATTCTAACCTTTGGCCTTGACGACGTCTGGCGCAAAACATGCGCAGGAGAATGCATCTCTAAAGGCGTGGTGATCGACCTGTGTTGCGGAACTGGCAAACTAGCCCAAAACATCCAAAAGCGTCTACCTCCGCAAGCCTGTTTGCTTGGACTCGACTTCAACAAAGCTATGCTCAATAAAGCTGTTCAGGAGACCAGATCGAGGGTGACTTTCATAGTCGCGGACGCCGCCTACCTGCCATTCGTAGACGCAAGTGTCGACCGAGTTGCCATATCATTCTCTTTCCGTAACCTAGTATTTAGGAACCCAAAAGCTATGACCCATGTTAAGGAGATTGCTAGAACCCTAAGAGAAAAAGGCAGATTTGCCTGCATCGAAACCAGCCAGCCCGATTCCCGCATGATCCAAATACTCTTTCATCTGTACTGTAAGAAAGTGGTGCCTTTGGTTGGTTGGCTTGTCTCCAAACGCAAAGCCCCCTACAGATACTTGGGAGCCTCTGCTGCAGACTTCCTATCAGCTAGGGAGATCAACGCCCTTTTGCTGAAGGCAGGATTCCACAAAGTGTCTTTTAAGGACAAGACTTTGGGCACGATTGCATTACACGTCGCCGTAAAGGAAGCCAGAGCACGCACAAAGCGATGAAAAGCGGGCCCGCGGGGATTTGAACCCCAGATCTCCGGCTCCGCAGGCCAGCGTCCTAATCCGGGCTAGACGACGGGCCCGTCGCTATTTGTGGAACAGACTCTAGTTTAAGCTTATTCGTTCTCTCAATAGGCAATGTTGAATCGATTTCCGCAGACCTCTTACTTATTGCTAAAATTCAGAATTCAACCGCTTCGCCAGATGTTGATAATCTTGTAGAAATTGACAACCTTTTTGTGTAGTGACGAAGGAGACCGGGCTGTTGCGTGTTTCCATCAATAAATCGAGGTTTGTCAATAGTCTGAGCGAGCTATCCACGAGTTCTCGTTGCAGGTTTTCCTGAGACGCAATTTTGGCTCCCGTGGTTCCGTTTCTAGCCATCTCAAGCACTTTAGCGAACAAGTCAAGCTTGCTTCTGGACATAGTAGGACCCCAATTTCAAAGGCTTCAGTCTCAATAGCACAAATACTATAAAAACTTTCCGAACGCAGTCTACAGACAAGCCTATTCTTTCAGAACTCTCTCTAATGCGTTGACCACGTTTTCTCTTCCCATCGCCACCATGTATGGACCCAGCCTTGGACCAGCCGGCGTCCCAAGCAAAACTGTATACAACGTTTTGAAGAATTGACCGGGCTGAACATTGTTTTTTCTTGCTGCATTGAAAACCGCGGTCTGTATCTGATCCGCGTCAGCCTCGGTTTGAAGCATCTGGACAAGCTCCTTAACGGCTGCTCTTTCATTGTCTGTCAGCTTTATCGTGGTTTCTTTGATCTCGGAGAACTCCTGGTTCCAGTTGTGCGCGTATTCTATTCTCTGCTGCAACTCAGGTGTGACTGCGTCTTTCTCCTTGAGGTAACCGTATTCCTGAAGCTTCCCTGCTATGTACTGGTTTTCTCCGCCTTTAGGCGCCACTTTGGCTAAGTAGGCGAGCAGGTTGAAGGACACGTGAAGGCTTGGCTTAGCAGGCGGCTTCAGCCACCAGCAATACTTGAATAATCCAGAGAGTTTGGTCAATTCCTTCTTGTCGACGATTTGCTTCTTTCCGAAGTAGGTGTCTTCAAGCTCGTCGAACTCGTTCATGTAGGTAGGTATGTCCAGTATGGATATGGTGCGGCTGCCCACAAACCGCTTCAACATGAGCAAGTTCAATGATTGCGGCGAGCCATAACGGAACCACTCCTGCGCTGTGAACACTGTGCCCGCAGATTTTGAGAATCGTTTGCCTCCTTTCGCCAAGAACATTTCGTATCGCGAATGGAACGGCGGCTCCCATTTCAATATTTCTCGGCATATGCGATCGTTAACGCGCACGGAATCAGCGATATCCTTGCCATATGCTTCATACCTTATGTCCAACGCTTTCCAGCGAGCTGCAAACTCAACCTTCCACACAAGCTTGCCCTCGCCTCGACGGTAGTTTACTTCGCCCTTGTGCCCACAGCCTTCAAACCGCTGTCCCTTGATCTCCATTCCTTCACACGAGTAGAGCACTTTGCCTTCTTTGGGCAGAAATTCATGCGCTCTGGTCGTGTAGATTCGTCCGCAGTTGCCGCACACCGCAAAATACGGCAAAGTTTCCTCAAACTTCTCCTGACCAACCTCTTCCTTGATGATTTCGCCCGCACGCCTAGCATTTGTCAGTATAATCTTGATCTCGTTGTTCAGCAGACCACGCTTGTAAACCTCGGCTGCTGACGTGAAAGTGTACTTGACACCGCACTTGTCAAACGCCTCAAGCAAAAGCAAGCTTGAATGCTCACCGAAACTCTTGTGGCATTTGAAAGGATCAGGAATGGATGTAACCGGAAAACCCAGAAACTTCTTCAGCGACTTGGGAAACCCCGCTGGGACCTTTCTCAAACCGTCTTTGTCATCACAAAAGGCAATCAGCTCAGATTGATGACCTTGCGCCTCAAGCGCCACGGTTATGGCATACGACCTGATCGCGTCGCTTACGTTGCCAACATGCGGAATGCCTGAAGCCCCGAATCCCATTTCAGTGCGAAGCAAATCGATCCGTCTGCCCAGCTTTCGCTCGCGCTCTACCACTTGAAGCGCTGTCTTATCGTACCATGTGCCGTGACCAATAATTTTCTCAGGCATCACTCGTCCAAGCCAGAATAATAGTTTCAGTATCCTGATAAAACGGTTTCTTCTACTCATTTGCTCTCGCGATGTCATTAAAGATAATCTTAAATACCACAGCTTGCTAACGTAATTTTTCTTAAGATTTTCATACAAATAACAAAAACAGGAGGCGTAAATCTATGAAAGTTACACTGTTCGTTGGGTCAGATGAGTATGAAAAACTGTGTTGCGCGCTTGACGCAGGGACAGTTGCCGCAGCCATGGGCGCCCAAGTCACCATGTACTTCGCCACAAGAGGACTCAAAGCCATTATGAAAGACGGAACCAAGAACATTCCACGACTGGAAGGCGGCCCAACTGTGGATGAACAACTTCGAAGAGCCAAGGAGTTCAAAGTCAAACTGTACGCCTGCGAACTGGCCACGAAAATCTACAAAGTTGAACAATCCGACTTAATAGCCGAAGCTAAGATCGCTGGCACGGCAACTTTCATAAACGAAGCTGCAGACTCTGACGTTGTTCTAACGTTCATCTAAAGAAAACCCAAAGATTCCTCTCAACTCCACGTGAAAGCCACTGGCGTTCCACCGTAACTTAATCGTCTCTGAGCCTTTCTCACGATACCCTTTTTCTGGGAGAGAGCAAAACTCTCAAGTTATTAACTAGTAGACTGATTAATGATGTAGTTTGGGAGGCGGTTTTAGACTGTGCGACGTGTAAACCCGCGTGAAGCCAAGCGCATGATGCAGCGCATGGGCATGAGCATGGACGCCATGCCCAATGTGGAGCAGGTCATCTTCAAAACCAGCACCAAAGAAATCATAGTTGAAAACCCCGAAGTCGCAGTTATGGAGATGCAGGGACAAAAGATCTTCCAAGTCATGGGCGAAAAAATCGTAGAGAAAGCCGTGGAGAAAGCCTTCAAGATTCCTGAGGAAGATGCGCAGTTGGTTGCGACTCAAGCCAACGTCAGCCTTGAACAAGCCAGAGCCGCGTTGGAGCAGACGAAGGGCGACCTAGCCCAAGCCATCCTCTTACTGAGCCAGACAAAATAGACGTCGCGCCTTCTAGAACTGTTTGAGAACGTCTTCCCTTTCCATTATGTGTCCGCAATAGTGGCATTTCAAGCGCAACGGCTCTGCTTTTCCAACGAAGAATCTTGCTTGTACAGGCTCATTGCTGTTTGAAACACATGACGGGTTGCCGCATTTCACCATGCCCTTGACGGTGTCGGGCAGTTTCACGCGCTGTTTCTCAACTACCTTGTAGTCCTTAACGATGTTTATCGTGGCCCGTGGCGCCAACAATGCGATTTTATCCACTTCAGAACCAGCGAGGAACCGGCCTTCAATCTTGACCATATCTTTGTGTCCCATCGTTTTGCTTGGTACATTCATGGCTATCGTGATAACGCCGGCTCTGCGTTCGGCTATGCCCAAGATTTTGGCAACATCCAGAGCGTGTCCACTTGTTATGTGGTCAATAACTGTGCCGTCCTTGATTTTTGAAACCTTTAAAGTCGGTTCCTTCTTAGCCATTTAGCCTCAGCTCATTCCAGCCGTTACCATTTGTGCTGTCTGCGAATAAAAAAGGTTATTTGTGTTGTGTCAGAGTTTGTTTGGGGTTTACCCTTGGAGTTCAAAGGAAGAGACATAATCTCCATCAAGGATTTTACGCGCAAGGAAATTGATTACATGCTTAACAGAGCCTCAGCCATGGAGCCGATCGCGAAAAGCCGGTCAACCATGCTTCGAGGCAAGATACTGGCCACATTATTCTACGAGGCGAGCACCCGAACAAGACTTAGTTTCGAATCGGCGATGCACAGACTGGGCGGTTCAAGCATAGGTTTTGCTGAAGCGGAAATAGCCTCGGTGAGAAAAGGCGAAAACCTCGCCGACACTATGCGAGTCGTGGAAAACTACGCGGACATAATAGCCCTGAGGCATCCCTTAGAAGGCGCAGCTCGACTGGCAGCTGAATTCGCCGAAGTGCCAGTGATCAACGCAGGTTCGGGCGCTGAAGAGCATCCCACACAAGCCCTGCTTGACATGTATACGATGAAGAAGGAGCTGGGTAAGATAGACGGGTTGAACATTGCTCTGACAGGGGATCTTCGTTTCGGCAGAACTGTGCATTCATTGGCTTATGCGCTTTCACTCTACGATGTCAAGCTCTACTTTATCTCACCTGAGCTCTTGCGCATGCGCCGAGAAGTTCTTGACACGATAGGTGAACGCATCAAAGTTGTGGAAACAAGCAGCCTCGACGAAGCCCTGCCTAAGCTTGACGTGCTCTACGTAACTCGCATCCAGAAAGAAAGATTCCCCGACGCGGCTGAGTACACCAAAGTCAAAGGCTCGTATAAAATCGACGCTGACACATTGAAAAACGCCAAGAAAGACATGATCGTGCTGCATCCATTGCCCAGAGTAGACGAGATCAGCGCCGAAGTCGACTCCACAAAGCATGCACGCTACTTCCAGCAGGTCTGGAACGGCATAGTCACAAGAATGGCGCTGCTAGCGCTTATTCTCGGAGCAACAAACTGAGCTGGACGACTGAAAGAGCCAACTCAACATGGTTTTACGGTTACCTGACAAGAAATCTATACTTCCAAGGCTCTACCGAGACTCCGTCGTTCACGTTGAAGAAATATCCTTAATTGAAGAGGGCTATCTGTGGCGCAATGCCCAAGTCTACGTCAAAGAGTCGAATTCAATGGAAGAGTTTCTCATTCTGCATCCGCCCTCCTTCTACTGGAGTGGCAAAAGCCTCAGCGCCTACATGTCAGCTCAAAGGCAATTAACCGTAGAGGAGTTTGCAGGTGTTTTGGAACGGAGACGAAGTTATCGCATGCATTTGGAAACTTCAGTAAAGCCGGGTTATGTCAAGCGGTTCATGCCTTGGCTAACTGAGAGCTACACAGTACGTTATTTCCGCGCTAATGCTTCAACCTTCAAGCCAAGTTGTCAGCATCGGGCAAATGCTGTGCAGTTGACGCCTAAAAACGTAAAACGACTAGATCCTTCTGCTTCGCCTTCGTTCATCAAACGTTTGAGGACAGCTTCTGTCTACGGTTACGTAAACGAGAAAGGCGAACTCGTAGCCACATCTGGAGTTGGATGGCTCACAAAGAAATCCTTCGGCGTCAGCTACACAGAAACCAAACCCGAGTATAGAGGAAGGGGAATAGCCAAATGCTTAACGTCACTAGCCTCCGAGTCTCTAATCAGAAAAGGACTGATCGGAGTCTACGCGGCAGATGTCACAAACCCCGCTTCGATGGCTGTCGCAGAAGGTTTAGGCTTTCAACCACACCGCGACCTAAAGTGCTACTTCAACTGAGTAGGGATCAGCCGCATTTTTCGCAGACGCCGTAGGTGGGCGTGTCTTGGTCGCCGTTGTTCCGTTTGTACCATGGGATTTCCTTCAATGCATCCAGCTTCTGTTGTTTCTGCTGTGTTTTCTCGTTTTCCTTCATCTTACTGTAGCAGGCTAATTGAATGTTGCATTGGTCACATTTATTGGCGCTATTCGCAATCCATCTGCCGAAGCATACACTTGTGGTTTCCATTTTCATCTCAATCCTCCATAATTGCTCATACAATGACTCTGAATCTGTCCTGCAGCTCTCGTTTCTTGCCCTCATTCCAGCCGCTCACAGCTTGATAGTACCCTGTGACACGCGACCACCATTCCACATTGTCAGAGCCACAGTTTGGACACAACTTGCTCATTAAAGGCGAAACCGTGCCACAATGGTTGCATATGGTCAAGTCTTTAGTGTAAGCATAATAGCCCACATGCGTCTGAGTAGCTATCCGCTTAGTCAACTTGTACAAAGCTTCAGGATCAGGCTGGGCTTCGCCTAGCCAAGCGTGAAACATGTTGCCACCGTTCAACAACGGAAAGAACTTCTGCTCAGTTTCAATTCGGTCAAGCAAACCTATGTTAGCGCCTACGTAGACATGCGTGCCATTGTTGTAATAGATGGGCACGTCTTTCTCACCTTCAGCCAACATGTGTTCAGCCCTGCCCAAATCGCCTTTCGCCAATTTCTGAGCATTGTCATGAAACGCGGGCGTAAGCAAGTCAGCAATAGCAAAACGTTGAGCCGTCGACTCCGCTGGCGTGCGCGCCAAAGCCAGTTTGACGCCTGTCCGCGATTCAAGTTCCTTCTTGTATTTCTGCATCTCCCGAATAAGTTTGACTAGGATTTTGACTGCCTCAGGGTTCTCGTGCAGTTGATAGCCTGTGTGCCACTGAGCCATCTCGTTGCCGCCCACCAATCCAATGGTGTTGACTAAACCATCAAAATCAATAGCAGGCTGTCCCTTCGCACCTGTGCGGGGGTCGATGGGGCGTTGAGTGGCAAAAGGAATCCTGTTTCGCTTGCGAATTAAATCCATCCATTTGCGCTTGATCCTGAAAATCTCCACGGACAAGTCCATTAGTCGACGGGCTTCCTCGAAAAGCGCGGCGTCATTATGATTTGCCTTGTAAGCCATTCTGGGAAGGTTTAAGCTTACAACTTGCCAGCTGCCCATAGTGAAGTGTTTGCCGTCGACAAAGTTCACTTTTTCATGAAAGTCAGCGCTGCTCTCCGGTGTTTCCACGAAGCAGTAGGCGCAGCATTGATAGCACGAGACACCTTTCCCGTAGCCTCTGTATGGGGGCAGCAAATTGTCAAAGTACGGCGTTCCATATTTGGCTACGACTCTGTGCACGTCCAGCCAAAACTCATCGTATTCAGGCTTGAAAAACTCGGGGCTGATGCTATTCTCGAGTTTGGGGAAGTTGAAGGGTTTGCCTCGGAAATCACCTTTCAACGCCACTTCATACAGAGCTTTGAACATCATGCGAACTTCGTCTTCAAAGTCGCCGTACAAGTCTGGTCCAACTCGTCCATGCACGACCGCCGGCACCTTGCGCCAAAGCTCGGGCACTCCAGGCTGCACCTGAATATTGCTGAAGACGAGTTGACCGCCGCGAGCAACGTATGCCTGCGTGTACTCGAAGAACATCATCTGCATCATTTGCTTGATGCGGTCGTAACCTATTCCTCGCATGAATGGCGCCAAGAAAACCAGAAAGTTGTAAAAGCCTTCTCCGCCTGCAAAGTTAGTTTGAGCCGAAGCCAAGATCTTGGCTGTGTGTAAGATCGCTACTTCAGGATGTCTGGCTGGACCGGCCACGCTGGTTCGCGTGCCTATTCCGTCAGGCATTAAGCCATAGTAGAAGAAGTAACGCAAGTCCCAGTCTTGACAGAAAGGTCTGGTGCCAAAGTACTCCAAATCGTGAATGTGCAAGTCACCGGACAAGTGAGCATCCGCCAGTTTGTGCGGCATAAGAAGCAGGTATTCTTCACCTGAAACCCAATCGGCCTTGCGTTTGTGGGAGGTTTCCGCATTTGGCTGGAGGTTGGCGTTTTCGTTGGCTTTGAAGCCTTGACCCAAATCCATAAGGTATGCATCATAGACCGGCGCACCGACTCTTGTGAGGATGTTGCGGTACACAGCGTATTCGGGCTTTTCCTTAGACATGCCGAGCAAAACGTTGTTGACTAGTTCTCTAACTAGGGGCCCGCTTACAAACTTCAATCGAAGGCTTAGGATTCTGCGTTCAACATCAGACGCGATTCCTTCAGCTTCTTCTTGGCTCATGGGCGGTGTGTCGAAAAACTCTTTTGCGAGTTTTGTTTCGTTGAGAAGTTGTTTTACAATTGCTTCTCTGTTCCAAGAGACTATGAAGCCGTCGCTGCCTCTGACCTTGGGCATGAGCTCTTCATAGGGTTGAAGAACAAGCTCTCCGTCGCCGTTACCGTCAGCATCGTCGGCCATTGCCGTTGCCCTCCAGAATCTCCTGCAACCTGCTCACTGCAAGTGCGTTGCCCTCAAAGAGTTCAGTCTCACTGTAGACCGAGTTCTCAACCTCAAGCACTGGCGCTGAAAGCACCACCACATCTCTCATAACAAGCTCAGCCATAACGTCCACGTTTTCGAGGCTGCGTTCCTCAAACTGCCTGTTTGCTGTTTTCAACCAATCTTTGAGCATGCTGCACTTGTGGCAACCGTTTGAAGTGTAGACCACAATCTTCCTTGTCTCGGAAGAGTTGGAGTAATCTGGAGCCGAAGTGTAATGAGAAACCACTGAGAACACCAGCACAGGAGCAAAGACCAACTTAACTGCTTAAGTTAGTCTTTAATCTTACATACACTTTCTTGTGTAAAACCTCAAAAACATTAGACAGAAGACACGAACTTTTTATACATAAACCTGCTCAAAACACGCATGATGGTTTTTACTTAAGTTTTTTGGAATAAATTGTTTAAAATTCTGTACAAGCTGCTCGAGAAATTAACACAAGCAATATGCGGTCAGGGCAGCTCACAGAGATATTTCTGGATTCAACCTGAGCCCAGTGCATATTTTGCTGAAGCCCTACTGTAACTTGCCAACGCGTCGGTTGAACCACAGGTGGGACACTTTGCCGGCTGCCCTAAAACCGCCTTCCCGCAACGGTTGCAGTAGGTAACGACGCGACTAAAAGTGTGTAAGCCGATTCTGCTATCCGAGGCTAGTTTTCTGGAGGTTCCCAGGAGTTTGGCAGGGTCAGGTTCGTCGCCTTCGATTTGTATCGGGGTTAGATGCCCTCCTGAAGCCAGTTGCTGCATTCGTTCCTCGATTTTGAGTCTCAGATCTAAAGTGATCTGAGCTTGTTTTGGAACGGCAACTAAATCCGTGTAAAAGGGCTGCTCTTTGTTTCCGCTCACGCGAATCCGTGCCCAGCCATAGCGTTCAATGTCTAGTTGAGCGAGGCGTTTTGCAGCGCTAGGGGAAGGAATCATTGCTGTAACAACGCGGGTTTCGGGTTTTCTGAAGCTTTTCCGGACATAGTCATGAATGTGCTTCATTATCTGTTCAGCTGTCTCTGTTGATTTTGCTTCCTCGTGAAGCGGTTTGCCCGTTAATGATTCTACGGCTTGGTTCAAGCCTACAAATCCGATGAGGCGTGTGAAGTTTTCAAATCTGGCGTATTGCTCGCCATCTGCCCTATGAGTCAAGAATGGAAGTAGCCCTTCTCTGGCACGCAATTTGATCGTTTGATACTTGATCTCCAAGGCTCGCAATGCCATCTCAAGCTGTTCGTCCAACCGCTCATAGAACCGAGGGGCTTTCTGCTCGCTTTCATATGCGAGTCTGGGCAGGTTGATTAGGATGCTATCCATGGTGCCTGTTCTTAGAGTGTCAAGCTCCCAATCTCCTTTCCAGTCATTTGAGAACCGGGTGCCTGTCGCCGAGTAAGAGGCGCATGCTTGTTCTCGCCAGCCGAGGTTTGCGAAAAATGGCAGTCCTCTCTCAGCCGCGAGTCGATGTGCTAGAACTAGGAGCGATTCACACTCCTTGCTTTGAAGTGCTTTTGGTCGCAGTTTGATTACAAGACTTGGTTGAAAGAACGGCTTGTCCCTGCTCTCCTCTAAAACCGTTTCCATGAGCAGCGTCGCTAACAGGCGTGCCTCCTCAAGATAATCCGCGTAGGGGCCGATTCTCTTTCCTTCTGGACCGATTGCCTTTTCGTTTCCCAAGAAGTCTGGAACAACAAGTTCGAGGGCAAAGGATGCAGGCAAGACGGAATCAAAGTCTGCAAGGGTCTGATTAAGGTTAATCAAGAAGAGGCGCAAGTTCTCTCGGATTCTGTCAGTTTCAACTCCTCGGATAAAAGGCGCTAGGAACACGTTGAAGTAGTCGAGCAACTGCTCGCCTGTAACTTCGGTAGCCGTTATTCTTAGCAGGTTCGTTATTGTTGCGAGTGCCGCTTCCAAGCTTTTGGGAGCGGAGCTAGAGGCTATCGCCTGTTGGGGTCGATTCAGCTGGAGTCCATGCTTAAAGAAGTGTCTCACGTCATGTGCAAACTCGCTTGGCTTGAGAATCCAAACGCCTAAGTTGTTTAGATGAAGCGAGCCGGAGAGATGAGCGTCTGCTATATCACGCGGTAAAGCGTTCAGAAGCGTGTACTCTTCAATGACCGAATTGCCTGCCGACGAGTGAACAGCTTTGACGCTTGAGGATTCCGTGCCAGCCGACTTAATGAGTCGAGTAACATCGTAGACGGGTAGTCCAAGCCTCGTCAGTTTGTGCCTGTATTCTTCCAAGCCTTTTTCGATGAGAATGGCGTTGACAAATTCGCGGATGAGGGGCGCAGTCAGATATTTGGCTTTTACTTCCAAGAGTTTTGCTTCAGTTTCGCGGGCTATTTTCTGCGCTAGGTCTTGAGGGACTTTCGCTTCTTTCACTAATGCTCGAGCGATTTTGTTGCGGTCAAATTCCTCCATCGCCAAGCGTGAAGTGCGAACCATCATTCTGCGTCGTTTGAACGTCTGTTCCTCTATGGCTTCTGTGACATCGACAAGCATTCGCCCGAGGTCTGTGAGCCTGTACTTCTTTGTCTCTGCGTCTGGCTCAATCAAGTCAGCCTTCATAAGGGATTTCAAGTGATAAGCGAATCTGCCCGCGTCTCTACTCGGGTTCAGATGGAGGATGTTCATTATCTCAGTGTAGGACAGAGGGCCTCTGTCAAGAAGCATGTTCAACACTTGAAGCCGCAGCGATGAAGCAACAGCCTTCAGCACACGCGCTCCAAGCGGACGCGGACGGGGCATAGGACACCACGCTTTTTTAGTTGCTTCCTAACTAGCAGCAGCCCAGCATTTATAAGTTAAACACAGGGTCTACGAACTGGCCTTTATGGGCTCAAGTTTGGTCTCACGCCTGACAGTATCCCTGATTTCACCGGCTCTGACCAAATTGCTTAGAAACGCGGTCATTCGATAGCGGCTTTTGAACGTCTTGAGAACCTCGTCTATCAGTTTTGCAGGTCGAAGGTAGAATGTTTTGAAGTAATCATACGTCATTCTCTGGATTTCTTCGAAAGGCACAGCGTGGGGCGAGATTTGGGAAACGTAGACGCCTTGTTCCCAGTATTTTTCTTCATCTATGAAACCCTTCTGCACCAAATCGTTCCAAGAGTCGGTTCCTGGGAAAGCGCTCAAGATGTTAAGCTGAGGTACATCTATGGGCAATTCATATGCGAATTTGAGAGTGGTCTCCACCTCTTTGCGAGTCTCGTCTGGAGCGCCGACTATGAATGAGCCAACTATGACGTCGATGCCAGCTTTTTTAGCCCATCCGACAGCTCTTCGGGTCTGCTCTGGTGTGATGCCCTTGTTGTAGTAGTTGAGGATGCGTTGATTGGCGCTTTCCACGCCGAAATAGAGTAGGCGGCAACCCGCCTTCACCATATCTCTGAAGACTTCGTACTTGCAGTTGTCTACACGCGAGTCGCAGAACCATTCTATATCCATCTTCTCTTTTCTTATCTCTTGGCACAGTTTCTGTATGCGTCGTAGGTTCAAGGTGAAGTTGTCGTCTACGAAGAGAAACTGTCTAAAGCCCTTGCTGTAGAGCAGTTGCAGCTCTTTCATTATGTTTTCAACTGAGCGAGGTCGCCACACACCGCGAGCGAATTTTCGACATCCACAGAAGGAGCAGCGAAATGGGCATCCGCGTGACGAGATCATAGACGTGAACTTCCTCGTGGCTACCTTTATGCCGAAGATTTCAGACGTGTATTCGGCGTCTATTAAATCACGGTCTGGTATAGGTAAAGATTCAATGTTGCCAATCAGCGGCGCATCAGGCGTTGAGACAACATGCCCCTCGTTCCTAAAGGTTAAGCTGTCAATTTCCTTGAAATTTCTCTTCTTCTTCATGCAGCCTGCGAGTTCAGGAACAACGTGTTCGCCTTCGCCGCGCACAACAGCGTCGACAAACGGATACTTCTTCAGTATTCGCTCAGCGTTGAAGGTTGCATGATAGTTTCCGAAAACGGTGAGCAAGTTTGGGTTGTCTTCCTTTGCTCGCCGCGCCAAATTCAAAGCTTCTCTGTATGAAGTTATCAAAACCGAGAAACCAAGAATGTCCGGATTCTCCCTCTTCACCCATTTCAAAACCTGTTCAGAAGAGAGTCCTCTTGTAGCCTGATCAAGAATAGAAACTTCGAAGCCAGCGTTCATGAGCATGCCAGCACAATAGAGCACGCCCAAAGGCGGCCAAGGCGCTTCAATTTTTCCCTTGGCCTCAGGCGCAGGGCTTGGGCAGATGAAAGAGAATTTCATGCTCATAGACACGCTCCACAATCCTTCCGCGTGATAGTGAAATAAGTCTTTGCTGCATCCTGCTTAGCCCACGCTCCGCGTTACCCTCATGACCACCGGAGATCGGTCTTTGAAAACGCTTATCTCAAAGCCGCTCTTTCAAGTACTGAACCATAAGGGAGGGGCTGTCGGCTAGCTTGGTCTAGGCTATGAGCCTCGGGCGCTCGTGACGGGGGTCCAAATCCTCCCAGCCCCACCATTTCTTTGCTTTGTCAATTTGGTTGTTTTTTGTTGTTTTTTCGTGTTTTTCGTAACTTGCAGTAACGTGGTGGGATTCCAGTTTAAGCCGAGGTTAGCTGCGGTCTTGGCTGTTCTCAACGGTGTTTCAGTGGGCTTAGCCTACATAGTCAGCCAAGGAAACATAACAGCAACAATCATATGGTTCGCCAGAAACAACAGGCGCCACAGCAGCACTATGCTACAATAATGAAGAACAATGCATTGCCTTTCTGATCAATTCACGGAAACTTGCAGGGACGAAACAATATCAACATGCTTGTTAAGATGTGTGTAAAAAAGATATAGCATTTGATCTTGGATACAAAAAAGATATTTGCATGATTTGCATATTGTTCCTATGAGGTTCTATGTCTACGGAACAATTCGTCAAAGATCTTCAAGAGAAACATAAAGAAGACATAGAAGCGATTGAGAAGCTACTTGACATTCTAAAGGAATTGCAGGAAGAAAAAGCGAAAGTATATAGCTTCTATGTAACGAGCAATTTATAAATCGACACATATTACTTTAATTCATGTCGAGCGATACAACATTCCAGAAACTAATATCTTCGAATGATTTTCAGTTGCATCGGAAGCCATTAATTCAGAACCTGCAGAGACTGCTCAATGCCAAAGTCATCACGTATACTGCAAGTCTATATCATCCTATTCCGATGATAATGAACCAAGACATACCTCTTTTTGAGGACCTACTTCGTTCTACTGCTGGAGCAGATGAAGGCTATCTGATCATCAACTCTCCTGGCGGTGATGGAAATGTTGCAGAAAAGATGATTACGATGTGTAGACAAAGGTTTAGCAAGTCGTTCAAGGTTATCGTGCCTAACTTCGCTAAAAGTGCTGCCACAATGATAGCACTTGGAAGTGACAAAATACTTATGGGTTACCTTGCAGAGCTTGGGCCCATAGACCCTCAGCTAGGTAATCCATTCACCGGCAGCTTGATTCCTGCAAGGTCTTTTATTGACGGTCTTGAAATGATTCGCCATTACATCAAGGAGAAGGGCGATCCGGTCCAGATGTATCTTCCGATGCTATCCCAAATCAAGCCAGAGATTATTGCGCAATGTCAAAGCGTGATTGATGGATCGTGCGAGTTCGCAGAGAAGTGGCTTCGGACTTGCATGTTGAAGGATAAGCCAGAACAAGCCAAGCAAGTGGCACAATGGCTTTCACAGGGTGTTAAGTACAAATCTCATGGAAAGGTAATTGATTACAATGAAGCACGCGAGGTTCTGAAGCTTAATGTGGAAAAAATCGATCATAGTTCCGAACTATGGAACAACATTTGGGAGTTATACTGCAGATCGGTTCTCTTCCTCCAGCAACAAAATGCAGCTAAGCTGTTTGAGAGCGAGACAGTTTCCCTGACCATGCACATTCAAGTAATGGGACAACAACGACCGCCACAGCAACCTAAGCGAGTGATACAGCCTTCCCAAGCTCCTCCATCAGAGCCCGAATCCCGTCTCCCCAACAAACTTTAGCTTCCAAATCCCAAACCAATAATGCAAAACCTGCTCATGGTTAACTAGATTCAAGGCTTTTAGAATTTCATTGTGGAACCTAAGAGGTCGCGGCGCAGACTACTTCCGAACAGAAACCGGTTCGGTATTATTACTGTTTCCAAGCGAAAGTTAATAACATCTGAAACAGAAACCGGCTCCACACGCCACCCCTTGACAAAACCACGCCTAAACAGCGACGAAACCTGACACAAGACAGCAGGCAAACAGGACCCAAGGCATCATACAGAAGCCCAAACTGACCCCAAAAGCACAATGCTCAAACTTGTTGATGTCACTAGGAAGCAGTTTGACGACGACATCCACACAGCCACAGCCGCAACACGGTAGAAGAAGGCTAAAGGGAATTAGCGCCTTCTTCTTTTGAAATTTCTCTTTCCGCAGAGCCCGCCAACATGCGCAAACGTCACGCTTGCCAACATTAAACGTCACGCTAAACAACATTGAAAGTGCGCTAAACCAACCTCAAACCCAACCCAAAACAACCCCAACACAAAAACACAACCCAAGACACAAACAGAAAAGTCTAACTTTCACCACAAAAAAATTTTCAGCAGCCCATACTAACCCTACCCAACTAACTCAACGTCATTCTCGACCAAGCTAGCAGCAACCTTATATCTGAAATCATAGTTCAGTCGCAATCACACAAATACTTCAACATTGAGAGGGGGCATCAAACACGATTAAGGACTTATCAGCTTTCTACTCCAAAAACGCACGAAACATGAAACGCTCCGAAATAAGAGAACTTCTCAAAGTCACCCGGCGACCCGACATAATCTCCTTCGCAGGCGGCTTACCAGCCCCAGAAACCTTCCCCGTCAAAGAACTCGAGGAAATCTCATGCCAACTACTACGGGAAAAGGGAGCCACGGCACTACAATATGGACCAACCGAGGGAGAAGCTGCGTTACGCGAGGAACTAGCAAAATGGCTATCACACGAAAAAGCCACAATAAAACCCGAAAACATCCTAATCACCACAGGCTCACAACAAGGCTTAGACATCGTCTCCAAAATTTTCCTCGACCCCAACGACATCGTCATCATGGAACTACCCACCTACATCGGCGGACTACAAGCCTTCACATCCTACAGAGCCAAGATGATCGGCATACCCCAAAACAACCACGGCATGAGAATCGACCTGCTCGAAAAACTGCTAGCCAAACTAGCAAAAAGAAACAAAAAACCCAAATTCATCTACGTAGTTCCAGATTTCCAGAACCCTTCAGGCGTCACAATGTCCTTGGACAGACGCAAAGCCCTCTTGCAAGTGGCTTACAAATACGAGATACCCGTACTGGAGGACAGCCCCTACCGAGACCTCCGTTTCGCCGGACAGACCATCCCAGCTATATACAGTTTGGACACGGAAAACCAAGTCATCGTACTAGGAACTTTCTCGAAGCTACTGTGCCCTGGCCTTAGGTTAGCGTGGATAATCGCACCCGCAGAATGGATGGACAGGATGATTGTGGCCAAACAGGGCATGGACCTTTGTTCGCCTAGCTATACTCAGCTCATAGTCGCTGAGTTCCTGAAACGTGGTCTTTTGAAAGCCCAAGTTGAAAGCATACGCAAGCTCTATGCCAGAAAACGCGAGGTCATGCTGGCAGCCTTGAGAAAGTATATGCCTAAAAGCGTGAAATGGACTGAGCCCGAGGGCGGCCTTTTCTTATGGGTTGAACTGCCCAAAAAAATGAGCGCTACAGAACTCTTCCCGAAAGCTATTGAGAACAAAGTAGCCTACGTCATAGGCTCAGCCTTCCACTGCAATGGGAAAGGACACAACACCATGCGAATCAACTTCTCTTATCCCTCAGAACAACAGATAGACGAAGGAATCAGACGTCTAGCAAAAATGATTAAAGAAAACATGTAGCCTTGCTCCAAATGCGAAAAGACCACGTCACTTGCTTTACATTTGTAAAGATTATGGGCGAAAAAGAAAAATACCTCTAGAGGTTTTAGGGAGAATAGGGAGGGGAGGACCTATGTTGAGTTTGACAAACGTCGTAGTTTCGCCCCTAACATGTCTAAAAGTACTTCTATCACAATTCAAGAATAGAGGAAGAATGGGCATAGTCGTTGACATCTTGGACACAGTTCAGCGCAATCATCCACGTGGGCGCACGAAAACGCAGATAATGCGTGGCGCCAGATTGAGCTATGAACAAACGTGTCGTTATCTGGAGTTTCTAACGTTATGCGATTATGTTCGTGGCGAGAAAGTTCGTCAAGGCGACCGCGAGTTGACCAACTATCATTTGACGTCTCAGGGTTTTGAGGTTTTCAAGCAGTTGTACACTCTGCATACTGCTATGGAGCTGCTTTCACAAAGGTTCATGTAGATCGTCCAAAGGGAAAGAACAAGAGATTGGGGCGGTGCGGGTTTTTCGGAAGCGGAGGCAATGGAGTGAGAGGAAGGTTAGAAGCTTAACATTGCCAACTTCCCGCACCGAAAGAACTCTGGCTAAGCATAGGTATAAAAAACTGATGCAATAATCTTCTGTACCTAAGCTCTTTCAACCGCCACTTGGTTGGCTTTTTTCTCTCGCTTCGCAATTTCTCTAGCTACGATGAGGCCTGAGGCTGAAGCTTGAATCAAACCTCGAGTGACGCCTGCGCCGTCGCCAATCGTGAACAGGTTACGAATTCTGGTTTCCAGGTGGTTGCTAAGCTCAAGCCTCGATGTGTAGAACTTGACTTCAGCGCCATATAGAAGCGTGTCTTTGGAGCTCATTCCTGGAGAAACATAGTTCAAAGCCTGGAGCATTTCACGTATATCGGCTACGTAGCGGTAAGGCAGAACGAAGCTTAGGTCGCCTGGTGTCGCGTTCTTTAATGTTGGCACAACTAGACTGCGGCTGATTCGTTCCTCTGTGCTTCGTCTGCCCGCTTCCAAATCGCCTAGGCGCTGGACTATTATGCCGCCACTCAGAAGATTGGTAAGTCTTGCAATATATTTGCCGTAGGCAATGGGTTCACGGAACGGTTCAGTAAACCTTGTGCTTACCAGAATAGCGAAGTTTGTGTTATCGGTCTTGCGTTCAGCATAGCTTTGGCCGTTAACTGTTATGATGCCCCCGTAGGACTCGGTTATTACTTCGCCTCGTGGGCACACGCAGAAAGTACGCACGTGATCATCGAATGATTTGGAGAAATACACAAACTTGGGCTCGTAAAGAACTTCGGTTAGATCTTCCATAACTGAGGCTAAAACTTCTATTCTGACTCCAACGTCAACTGGGTTGTTGAGCGTCTTTAAACCAAGTGTCTGGGCTTCGGTCTTAAGCCATTCTGCGCCGCTTCGGCCAGGCGCAACGATTACGTATTTGCCCTCAACTTTTTCGCCTTTCTCAGTTTCCACGGCTTCGACTCGGTCGCCTTTTATGTCTAGGCTTTTGACTTCGACGCCTGTTTGTATGTCGACTTTGTCTTTCAAGTGGCGGCGCATGTTACGCAAAACTTGGAGGCATTGATCAGTGCCCATATGACGTATTTTCTGGTGTATCAGTTTGAGTCCCGCGAAGGCTGCTTTTCGTTCGATTTCGTCAATTTTGTCCAAGTTTGTGCCGTAGATGTTATTGGGCGCGCCGAATCGGCGATAGATGCTGTCGGCATAGTCTATGTATTCGGCCAGTTTGTCTTTTGTTATGTAGTCGGTGAGCCACCCGCCTATTTCGGTGGAGAGGTCGAGTTTGCCGTCGCTGAAGGCTCCTGCGCCTCCCCATCCTTGGAGCAACGTGCATGGGTCGCAGTTGACGCATCCGAAGCCTCGGCTTGCCGGGCAGCGGCGTTTCTCCAGGTCAGGTCCTTTCTCTAGCATGAGGATTTTGAGTGGTTGCTGGTTGTTTTTAGTGAGTTCTAGGGCGGAGAATATTCCGGCGGGACCCGTACCCACGATGATTACGTCGTAGGTTTGAGGCAAATTGAAGCACTACCTGCGGGTTGGAGTGAAAGCCCAAAAGATGATAATGTAACCCACATATATGCTAATCGGTAAAGCGTAAAAACGGTCTGAGAACATAGGCATTTTTTTAAGCGTGAGTGCAATTTTATTGTGCGTATTGCTTGACGGCGGGGTTCGAATTTGGAGCGGTGGTTTGCTGAACGGCGGAAGTCTAAAGTTATGGAGATGGCTTATCGCGAGATAACTTTGGCTATAGACACGGTTACTGAGCTGGAGAAAGCTATGATCGCAGCGTCGAAGAAAGAGACTGGCGAAGCTAGGAGGGCGATTGAACGTTTGTTTGTGGTTGAAACTGAAATTGATGAATTGCGGCGTTCGGTTTTTGAGGAACTTACTCGTGGGAGTTTGCCGCCTAAAGATCGGGAAGACATCATGCATTTGGTCAAACGTTTGGATACGATGGCTGATCATGTGAAGGACGCGGGTCGTAGCCTAAAATTGCTTTTTGAAGCTCAGATGCCCAAGGACATTTGGAGCGAGCTAGTGGATATGACCAAGGATTTAGTTGAGGAATCTGCGACACTGAGAAAGAGTATTGAAAGGCTTGGCGTAGACGCGGTTGAGGTTCGGACATTGGCAAAGAAGGTAGACGAGATTGAGACCCGGGTTGATGAGCGTTATCTGAAGCTTAGGGAGATGTTGCTTAAGCATGGGCATGATTTGGATTCGGGTACGCTTCTTATTCTCCGAGACCTGCTGCAGTCGCTGGAGGAAGTGGCTGACAGCTGTGACGATACAGCCGATTATGTTAGAATATTGACAGTGACCCGAGAAACGTCTTAGTTGCTTTCTGCTACGGAAGTGTGTAACAGCCTCGAGCATTTGCTCTAGAAAGCATCAACATTACCAGTAATCCATTATGAGAAACTGCTTCTGCAGAAACAAACTTTTCAGAAGCCGGCCAATCTGTTTCTTGCCACTCTGAGCCTTTACCTCAAGTTGCCCAGTTTTGAGGCATTCCAGCGCATCGGCAACGCCAAAGATCAACTTCGTCAAGACTGATGGATCAAGCTTAATCTTGAAGTCGCTAGGCTGGTTTGTCCAGACAACAGAATTCACATTTTCACCCGCTTTCTGGAAGAAGATGCTACGGCCGTTGCACTCCATTTGAACTAGACCGTTCCAGTTTCGAACTTGCTTCAAGCGGTTTGCGAACACTGGTGTGAGTTCATTGAGCAGCTTTTGAACGTCCAAGACTGCATACATGAACACGTCAGTCGACTCGGATTCGAAGAAACCCAGCCGTGAGAACAGTTTTTGAAACGCTGGATTCCTAATCGAACCGGCAGTTATTGCAGATACTTTCTTCTCCATGAAAACGGCGTGGACTTTTTCGACCAATGGTCTGGAGACATCATCAAAACTGTATTCGGGGTCAACGACTACCTCTCTGTATTCGCCTCGGTTAAGCCTCTTCTCTATTCGGGCATGCAAGTAGGCGATGATTCGGTTTTCCCTGTTGAGGGTAACCCAGTTTATATTTTCCTTTTTTCGTAGCATGATTCTGTATTGTTTTATGGTTCTTGAGGCTGAACCCACGAACTGCCTCGTGAAGTTGTTGTATGCTTGTAGCATCTGCTGTGCGTCTCCCCTCGTCGCCTGGCGCATTGTTGTTTCCATATCTAGTCTCTCCAGTCCCATTTCAGAATGCGTCTCAGTATTTGGATGTCTGCTGGTTCACCCCTCTGTACGGTGAGCTTTCGTGTTTCAACTGCGTCCTCCCACTGAACAGCTCCTCGAAGTATTTTAGCGTAGGTTTGCAAATCGGTGTAGAACTGTATGTCAGGTTTTTTGGGGGCTTTCTTCAGATGTTGGAATCTTTTGTTCCTGAATCTAAAAGAGAGTACTCCGACCTCTGTTATACGTGCCGCCACGGTTTTGTCCCAACCTTCAAGCTTTCTGGTCGCAAGTTTGGAGTCTTTAAGGGCTATGTTGAGATAGCGGACCCATCTGGCGAAGATGAACGGGTAATCAATGTACTTCAAGTATGACCGGGCGGTGGCAATGTCGACGAACCCGCAGCGCTGGTAGATTCCATGACCTGGGCCATCAGTGTCGGTATAGAGCGAAGCGTTAGAGAATCCTTCTTGCTTAGCGTGGCGCAGGGCCAGACTGAGAAGGTTGGTCAGTATGCCTTTCTTCCTATGATCTGAGTCCGTGCAAACGCCTGCAACTCCAGCCGTCTTTATGAAGACTCCTTCGCCGTGATGAAGTTGCTTTTCCTCCGTGTTCACATGGCTAACTACTTTGCCGTTTGCGACGCCTATGAAAACGTCTTCTGGCCGAATTGTTGCCCGTCTGTGCCATCTTCTGATTAGGGTAGGCGTTACGTGTCCAAAGCATTCGCTGAAAATCTTGGCTAAGGCATCTTCGTCTCCTTTCTGATAGTTGCGAACACTGTACTGAACAGGTTTCTCCAAGCGCGATTCTCCGCTAGTAAGAACTTTTATTTAGGCGTGGAACTCGACCTAAAGCTTTGTTATGGTATGAGAGAGAGTGTTCTGCTAAATCTAGGCTACATAAGGCTTGAATTCCCATTTTTCCCTTTCAGCGCCTATCTTTTTCAGAATTCCGACTGAGATATCCTCATGAACGATCATCATGATTTTGCCCACATGCTTACAGAATTGCCGCACAGGTGCAGACCTGCTCCAGTCCGGGCAATCATGCAGGATCAGCCGCTGTTGGACGTCAATAGAGATGTGATACTCGCGCACCTTGGCTTTCACACTATCTTCAAACGCGTGTTCAATAGACACCTCATCGTCCTTTATTTCCCTCGCTCGTTTGATTCGGTTGTCATCCATGAAAACTTTTAGCAGGTCGCTTAGCTTCATACCTGCGATTTTCTCGGGCATGAAGGCAGTCAACTCCATGGAAGGTTTGGGAGGCGGCGCCTTCAGCTTGGTTTCTAGATAGGTTCCGACCTTGTCCTTGACAGTCTTCTGCTCTTTGGTTATTATCTCGAGCATCTCGGCCATCTCCAAGCTGTTCTTGACTGCATAAGCGTGGTAATGATTGTTGAAGTAGCCAAAGACCTTCTTTGCCTTCTGGGCTGCAGCTTTTACCTTGGGCACCCAAGGTTTGAGTTCTTCGGTTTTGTAGTGGTAATTGTACCAAGGTTGTTCGCCTTTGCCGTGCCATCGAATATAGGCGATGTCAGCAGTTACATGCATGTCCGGTGGCAACAAAGGCTCGTCTACAGCAGTGTAAGCCACTTGGTACTTCTCCAAGAGCCTGAGTGCTTGAGGGTCCGTCCAAGATGGGTGACGAAACTCCACGGCCAACCTGAATTGAGTTGGAAACAGAGCGAAGAAGCTTTCGAGCAAGTTGAGGTTGAATTTGAATCCCGGAGGCAACTGGGCCAAGAGGCAGGCAAGTTTGCCATTGAACTGCAAAGGCTCCATTAACTCGAGAAACCTGCTCAAGTCCTCTTCAACGCCTTTCGCCGGATCAAGTTTCTTTTCATGAGTGATCAATTGAGGCAATTTGGCTGCAAAGATGAAGTCTTGTGGTGTATATCTAAGCCAGCCGAAGACCATGCCTTTAGCTGGATAACGATAAAAGGTGGAGTCGATTTCGACTGTTTTGAAAACACGCGAGTAAGTCGTCAGCATGCTTTTTTCGCCTTCTCGGTAGAACGCTCCAACCCACTCTTTGTAAGACCAACCTGAACAACCGAGCCACACATTATCCATGCTTTTTTCGCCTCTTTTTCACAAACAATATAGACACTGCTACCATGTAATATTATTTCATTACTGGTCTCATCAAGAGCTTGGATTACTATGAAGCTAATGGTCACTTCCGACTTTCACGGAAGCACAGAGGCAGCGCACAGAGCAGCTGCAAAAGCCAAGCAAGCTGAGGTAGATGCACTAGCCATCTGCGGAGACATAACTCATTTTGGCTCTGTAAAAGATGCAGAGAAAACACTAGCGCCCCTGATAGCGCTAGAACTGCCAGTCTTCTACGTGCCCGGAAATTGCGATCCATCTCAACTTGCTGAAGCGCAGATCAACGGCGCCACAAACATTCACGGAAAGTGTCAAAAGCTGAACCACGTTTCCTTCATAGGCCTCGGAGGAGCACCTGCCAGCCCGTTTTACTCTTGGTTTGAATTGTCTGAAGCCCAAATCATGAACACTTTGGAACAGGGTGCAGACCGTTGCTCGGCGAATCGATGGCTTGTGATTATCTCACACGCGCCCCCAAAAAACACTGCCGCTGATTTGGCGTTCTCCAAGGTTCACGCAGGCAGCGTCAGTTTGAGAGCATTTATTGAGGAAAGAAAACCTAGCATCGTGTTTTGCGGGCATATTCATGAAGCAAAGAGCATAGACCGCATAGGCGACACCATCATAGTCAATCCCGGACCTGTCAGACATGGAAGTTGCGCCGTAGCCGCGCTGAAAGACAAAATTGAAGTCAAACTTGATGAGGTTTGACTCCCGTGTTTAAAGTTTAAAAGTGGATGTGATAATGTATAGGGAATCGCGAGATGACGTTAAATGCCCTATGAAAAAGGAGACTTCGTACTCATCGATTACACAGCCAAAGTTAAGGAAACAGGCGAAGTATTCGACACCACAAGGGAAGATGTAGCGAAATCTGAGAAGTTATACAAGGAAGGCGAAATCTATGAGCCCAACCTTGTAGTCGTAGGCGAAGGCTGGGTTCTTAAGGCCTTGGACGAGAATATACTCACACTTGAACTGAATAAAGCCATGCCTGTAGAGATTCCGTCTGAAAAAGCGTTTGGAAGCCGTGATCCAGACAAGGTGCGGCTAATTCCATTGAAACGGTTGATTGCAAAAGGCATAACACCACAGCTCGGCATGCGGGTAGAATTCGAAGGCAAACTGGCCATTGTCAGAACTATTGGCGCTGGAAGAGTCCAGCTTGACTTTAACCCACCGTTAGCAGGCAAAACCCTTGTGTACGAAGTCACTGTTCAGAAGAAACTTGAGACGAATGAAGAGAAAATCAACGCGTTGATTCACCGTCGAATACCGTCAGTTGACACCGCAAAATTCGACGTCAAAATAAAGAAGGCGGCGGTCGAAATCGAGGTGCCTGAAGAAGCCTTTTATATTGAAGGCTTGCAAGCGGCCAAAAGAGGCATAGCTATAGATATACAGAAATTCTTCGCAGAAAAGGAGACAATCAAGTTCACCGAAAACTTCACAAAGAAAGTGCCCGCAGTAGAGAAGCCTGCTCCAAAAGAAACGGCGCCTGAACAGCGAAGTGAGACAAAACCAGAGCCAACCAAGACTCAAGCCGTGCAAGCTACCGACGCCTCGTAGACTCTTACAGAATAACAGTTTTTGATACACAATCGCGCGCTGCAACTTAGGTACGAACTTTGCCTAAGAATAACATCGCGAAGTAATCCTTGTCGAATGAGCTTGCTTAGCCCCTAGCCTTGCGGCTTTCAGCTGTTTTTGAATCAGTATTCTGATTCTGAATCGGGCATAGATGCTATTTTCCAGATGCACCCTTCTGTAGTAATCTCATACGAAAATGGCCGTTATGCGACGAAAAATAAAGGAGGTGAAAACATTGAAGGTGAAAGTAGTCATCTTGCTCGCTCTTGCCCTGTTTGCCTTTGCCATGCCAACAATCACGACCTTCAACCTGTCTGTCCGGCAGCTTTACGGTTCCTCAAACATCCTCACTGGATATGATGATCCGCCTGTGCAGCCCACGGGAGATCCAATCGACGACGAAGGGAACATTCCACATTGAGCCAACTTAAATAGTGGTAAATGATAACTTCATATAACTGGATAACATAAAAAGAGGCGGGAAATAGCCTATGCCGAAAAAGTTAGAGTTCAGAGATTTGAGAACAATAGAAGCCTTGGAAGTGGAAGGTCCCAGAAACATTACAGAAGTAGCCCGAAAACTTGGCATGCCCGCTGAGACGTTGCGAAAAAGAGTGCGACGTATGACTTCCCGATTTTCCTTACGTTTTTACTTGAACATTTATCACGCAAACCTCGGACTTAAAAAGGCAGTTGTCTTCGCCCAAGCAAACCCTGGATACGAGAACATGCTCTTCGACTCGCTGAAGACGAACGACTTCTGGCTCTCCATAAACCGCTGCTACGGTATGAACGAAGGATGCTTTGCAATCTATACTATTCCAAGCAACCAAACTGGCGACTTCGAAGCGTTTGTTCGGCATTTACAGGATATTGGAGTTGCTAGCCAATCTAGGCTTGTCTGGTCAACCTGTTTCCATTATGTGCATCTGACAAGCAAATGGTTTGACAAGGCTTCAAAAATCTGGAACTTCAAATGGGATGACTGGACCAAGGAAATCCCTAAGCAAGGAGTTAAACTGCCACCCACACTACTAGATCCCGAAGAATTTCCCATAAAGGGGGACAAAACGGACATTTTAATTTTGAAGGAACTCGAAAAGAATCCACTTATCAGAATGACCGAACTAGCTAAGAGGATTGGAATATCTCAGCAACTCGCGGCATATCATTATCTTAGACACATTAAAGAACAAGGTCTGATCGAGAGCTTTGAGATTGCCTTCTCGTACTTTGACAAACCCTCATCAGACAATTTCGTGTTCCTATTGGAGTTCAGCAATTATGAAAATTTCGCCAAGTTTTCATCGTCCCTTTTAGATAAACCATTTGCCCGAGGGTTAGGCAAGGTCTTAGGTCAAAATGCGTTACTTGCCCATTTGTACCTGCCAAGAAGCGAATTCAGGAGATTCGTTAGCGACTTGTCAGGTTTCATCCGCGCGGGAATGCTAGAGAACTACAGCTACATAATCCTCGATCCTTCAAAGTCCCTGCGCCAAACCATCTCATACGAACATTTCGAGAAAAAGAAATGGCAATATAATCACGAGAAGCATATTAAAAACCTAGAGAAAATCGTGAAAGATCAAGGTCCAAGCAAGAGAGCCGCTGCTTAAAGGCGAAGGTCTGACCTGAAAAGGGGAAGCTTAAGGTTTGATGCCTTGGGCTTCCATGGCTTCCTTAAAGAGCTTCTTTGAAACAGCCAGCCGTGCCTTTTGAGCCATAATGTCTCTAGTGACGAAGTCCAGAGCTTCTTCAGGGCACCATTTGACGCATTCAGGATCGCCTTCGCAGGTGTCGCAGATGCGCACAACCTTTTTCTCTGGGTGCAGAGTTATGGCACCGTAGTCGCAGGCTTCGATGCACCAACTGCAGCCATCGCACTTCTCATCGTCAATCATTATTGTGCCTGTCTGCTCAGACTGCTTTAAAGCATCTCTTGGGCACGCAGTTACGCATGGAGCTGGACTACAAAGTCGACAGGCAATTGAGATGTTAATCAATGGGTGCAGACGCATTGTTCGGATTCTGGATTTCTGAGCGCTGAATGCGTTTTCCTTTTCCAATGAGCATATGTACTCGCAGATTGCGCATCCTGTGCATTTCTCGGGGTCGCATGACACTAGTTTCCATTTTGCTGCTTCGGCTTTTGGGACCGCTGCCATCAGTATTCCTCCTTTTGTTCCTCCATTTTTTGGTTTCATTTTCTATGCGGTTCAAGCTTGTCTTTAACGATGTAGGCAAGGTCTTCCATACCCAACTCGTTTAGTTTCTCAAGCGTGGGTACGCCTTCTTTGTTCCATCCGCGAACCTCGTAGTAATCGTCCAACAGCAGATCGAGATCCTCCTGGCTGACGAAGCTTCCCTTGGATGGGCCTTCATCTGGTATGGGTACATGCATGACTTTCCATGGCAGCGTGTCGTCTTTTCGGGTTAAACCTTCCCTTATATTGATAAGTCTACCTAAGATGTTGATGCGTTCTCCAGCCTTCTGCAGTTCCTCAGGACGCATCTCGATGCCCGTGACAGCGTTGTAGAGGGCGGCCAAATCTTCGTATCCCTTCACGTATGTGCCTCTTGAGAATTTGCATACCATGATGGAATCGATTACTGCGTACAAGTCTTCGGTTTCCTTTACCAGTTTGCCCCTGCCCTTCTCAGCCTTGAAGCGGTTCACTTTGCCAGCTACGTCAGGTCCGTAAGCGCCGTGTCGGTTGTGATCCGCGCCTCGGAAACACACGGCATAGCCTAAAGCTGCAGTTTTAAGTCCTCTGATGTCGTACCCAGTCATTTCAACGCCTTTTATGTGAACAGCGTATTTGTAAGCGTCTTTGCCGACTTTATCGGCAGCAAGTTTCACGCCTTCAGCTAGGACATCGCCGAAGCCTTCGCGTAGGCTTACGCGTTTTATCATCTCGATCATGGCTTCTGGGTTGCCGAAATTCAGTTCTAATCCGGCAGTTTCCTTGCTGAGAAGTCCGTTTTTGTAGAGGTCCATGGCGAAGCTTATAACGAGGCCGATAGAAATGGCGTCTACTCCATAATAATTACTCAGGTCCATTCCTTTCAGAATGGCGTCTAGGTTGCCGACGCCGCAGTTCGGTCCCATAGCCCACAAAGGCTCATATTCAATACGGGTCGTCGTTCCCTTGTACGGGCCCTCTGGAACCACGGCTATGTGTTCGCATCGCATAGCGCAGGAGGAACAGCCGATTATTTTCGCTACGAAACGCTCGTTAAGATATTCTCCGCTGATTTTGTCAGCTCCTGAAAAGACTGCACTAGTGAAGTTATTAGTAGGCATAGCGCCCAATGCATTCAACACAAGAACGTTCTCAGGTGTTCCAAGCGTTCGATATTTTCGAGCTGCTGGCCCTTTCATTCGTTCATGCTGAAGCTTCACAAGCTCAAGCAAGCGCTCTTTATTTGCCACTGTTATGTCCTTTGAGCCTCTAACCGCTATGGCCTTGAGGTTCTTTGAACCCATTACTGCTCCTAAGCCTGTCCTTCCACAAGCTCGACTTTTCTCGTTTATGACGCAGGCGATTCTAACTAGTTTTTCGCCGGCAACGCCAATCGATGCCACGCGGATGTAGAAGTCTTTCAGTTCTTTCTTTATTGCATCCTCGGTTTCCTGAGGTGATTTACCCCACAGATATTTGGCATCCATCAGCTGCACTGAATCGTCGTCTATCCAAAGATAAACTGGTTTCTCAGCCTTTCCGTAGAAAATCACAGCGTCGTATCCTGCTCGCTTAAGCTCTGTGCCGAAATGTCCGTGGGCTTTAGCCTCGCCAACCCCGAAGGTTTGTGGAGACTTCGACACGAATGCATGTCCGTTTCCACCTGTTGGAACCATTGACCCCGATAGCGGTGCGGTGGCAAGCAAAAGGGGGTTTTCTGGGCTAAACGGGTCTACGCCTGGCTTCGAAAGATCAAGGAAAAGGCGCATCCCTAAGCCTATACCGCCAATGTATTTCTTGGCTAACTCCTCCTTGAGAGGCTCAGTCCACATTTTGCCGCTTGTTAAATCAACATGCAGAATCCGTCCAGCGTAACCTAACATCTTAATAGCTCCCTTTCTAAACTCTTTCCCATCATTGTGAAAGAAGAATCACATTACCCATTGGGAATATTTAAGTTTTCTATGAGTAACAAATACTAACAGGAACGCGAGGTCCTCAACGTGAAGGTGAAAGTACAGTACTTAGGGTTCATAAAAAACCTCATAAAACGAAGCGAAGACGAATTCGAGCTTGAGGAAGGAGCCTCGCTGTCGGAAGTTTTGAACAAAATCGCCAGGTTATATGGCAAACCTTTCCGGAAAGAAGTGTTCGAACCCGGACTCAAAGACGTGAAAATGGGCTTCGTAATAACCGTTAACGGCATCCTGATGGGACAACTGCATGGAGTGAACACACAACTGAGCGATGGCGACAACGTTATTCTAATGTCGCTCATGAGTGGTGGCTAAGGGCTTAACTCCTGACAGGCAGAAACCAACATAAGCAAGCAGTTATGAGAAGCAAGAGCATTCCTACTCCGTATGGAGGGTAACCTATGCAAGTCAAACTACTAACTTACACTGGTAAGCCTGAACTAGTGTGCGCCAAGGCAATGAGAGCATGTCGAACCAAACAGCCTGCAAGCGAACTGGAGCTGTCCAGCGAAGACGTGGCCAGACTGATTAGGAGTGCACGTAAACTGGAGCACTTCTCCGTATTGGAGCATGCCTCTTTCACCTTTTCGATTTCGGGCATATCTCGAGTGTGTAGTCATCAACTGGTCAGACACCGAATGGCGTCATATTCCCAGCAAAGTCATAGAACAGTGGCAATGACACGCTCAGACATCGTAGTTCCTCCATTAATTCATGAGAATCCCCAAAGCCTGACAATTTTCAAAGAATGCGTGAACACTGCCTTCAAAGCCTTCGATGAGCTAGGCAGGTTAGGCGCGAAACTAGAAGATGCCCGCTATGTCCTACCCAACGCTTTGAAAACAAACATGACTCTGTCCATGAATGCTCGAGAGCTAATCCACTTTTTCAAGCTTCGATTGGCTGCATCGGCTCAATGGGAAATCAGAGTGCTCGCACAAAAAATGCTGCAAGAAGTCAGAAAAGTGGCGCCTAGAATGTTTGAAAACATAGAGCCTAAGAGCTGAAACGCATCTTCAGGGATATGGCAAAAGTTATAGTTCGATAGCTTCTAAATCGTCACTAAAGTGAGATGAAATCGTCGTGGCGAATCGGGTTCAGCTTCTGCAAAGATCCTTAGAGAACAGCAAGTTAGAAGGATACTTGGTCTCTGATGAAACCAGCATACTGTATTTCACAGGTTTTTACGGCGCGTATCGTCTGCTTGTGCCCAAAGAAAGCGAAGGCCTGCTCTACGTCTACAGTGTCAACTACGAGGCAGCCAAAGCCACAGCTAAGAACTGCACAATCGAACTTCTTCAACGAGGAGAAGACGCCGACAAAAGGCTTGCCGACAAAGCCAAGAAACTCAAGTTGAAAAGCGTAGGCTTCGATTCACTCGAAGTTTCAGCCTACAATAAACTCAAGAAGACGCTCAGAAGCGGAAAGCTTGCCAGCGCCAGTCAACTAATTTGGGATATGCGCAAGGTGAAAAACCAATCTGAGATAGCCTGCATCAGAAAAGCAGCACAGTTAACCGATGTTGCCGCGAAAACAGCGCGCGAAGTCATCAAGCATGAAATACGAGAGTACGAAGTTGCAGCTGAAGTGGAATACGTCATGCGCAAACAGGGTTCACAGGGCGCAGCCTTCGACACCATAGTAGCTTCAGGCCCAAGATCAGCGTTTTCACATGGCGGATGCACAAGTAAGAAGATCAAGAAAGGCGAACTAATCCAGTTTGACGTGGGCGCTCGCTGCCAAAACTATGCCGCTGATTTGACACGCACCTTTCTGATTGGAAAGCCCACGCCCAAGCAAGCAAAAATCTACGAAATAGTCAAAGAAGCGCAAGAAAAAGCCTTCCAAAAAATCCAAGAAGGGGTCAAAGCAAAACAAGTTGACGCTATCGCCAGAGCGCACATCAAGAAACACGGTTTTAGCGATAATTTTGTGCACGGTCTTGGTCACGGCGTCGGCTTAGCTGTGCATGAGCCGCCCACATTGAACTCAGCAAGCAAAGACATCCTGAAGGCGGGTAACGTTGTGACAGATGAGCCGGGCATATACATAGTTGGCTACGGAGGCGTCCGAGTCGAAGATACTGTACTGGTCAAGAAAGAAGGAGCTGAACGGTTGACCAAAGCGTCCTACGAGCTAACTGTTTAACTGAGCAAAAAGGCGTTCTATTCGTTCCGAATAATGGGCCCGAAGGGATTTGAACCCTTGACCAACAGGTTATGAGCCTGGCGCTCTAGCCGTGCTGAGCTACGGGCCCGTGTCTACTATCTTCGATTTAACGTTCTCATTTAAGCGTTTTCACCTCTCACAACAAACGAAACGCATAAATCAACAGTTTTTGACTGATAGCTTTGGTTGGCACGGGCGGTAGCTCAGCTTGGTAGAGCTTCCGAGTCGATAGGCGCCCTAAGCCTTTCGGCGGAGACGCTGTAGACCTCTACCGCAACTGGTAGTAGGGTCACCCAGCCTATCAAGCACACAACAAGTGTAGGCGCCGGACAGTGCAGAAACCGGTGTGTCGCAGGTTCAAATCCTGCCCGCCCGACCACAGCAAAATCAGTTTATATTCTGACTCTTGGCTAATGCAAATTCCAACCTAGAAAACGCCTTGTAGACATTGGGAAGTTGCATCAGTGAACAACCAACGCAAACAAGTGGAATTTGAGAAAGAGATGCAGGGCTATTTTCTAATCGCGAGCGTCACCTTATGAGGAACGATTGGGGTTCTTGCTAAGCCATCCTATTAGCGCGGCTGCTACTTGGACTCTGATGTTCTATGGTGACGGCATAAGAGCGCCTGCGATGTCTCCAACAATTCTCCTTTCTTCATTGCCGGCCTATTACTGTACAGCTGTGCATTGAAGTATGTTAAGCCTCGAAGGGAAGAATTCCTTGTGTAATGGAGCCTTTGTCAGCCGCAGTGTTAACTGCAGTCGCCGTAGGAGAAGAATTCCACAGTTTTCAGATACTAGGTGTAGTTCTTGCCTTGATTGAAGTCATTTTGTTCTTTAAAAAGGCCAAGCAATCGTAGCAGCCATATCAGCTTAAATATCTAAGTTCACTTCTCACAAATTTCCCACAACTATGCGGAGTTCGTTCCTGTGAAAGAAGAAGAGAATGACTGGACGCGCGAGCAACTGCAAAAGGATTACGTTGAACAAATGACGGCAGTCACTGTACCAGTCAACATCTCAATTCACGGTCAACAGACAATACTTGATCTATCAACCATAGAGAAAATCCTCCGAGACGCCGAGATTATCAGCGTTGAAGATTGTGGTTGCCGAGCGAAGTGGCATAAATGCGACGCGCCGCTTGACGTGTGCATCAGCCTTGACGACGAGGCACGCGAAGCCATCAAACGCGGGGCCAGAAGAATCTCTTCAGCTCAAGCACTTGTGGTTCTTCAACGTTCACATCGTTCAGGCTTAGTGCACATGGCCTACACGCTTAAAGGCACAGAAAAACCTGAAGTCATTTGTAGCTGTTGTTCATGTTGCTGTCATTCATTAAGCGCCTTGATCAGGTTTGGCATGCCAAATGCTGTTGTAGCATCAGAGCTGATAGCCCAACAAAACTACGATACGTGCAATAGCTGTGGAACGTGTGTTCAACGCTGTCAATTCAAAGCGAGGCAACTCGACTCGGGAAGCAAACTAGTTTTCAACTCTGACAAATGCTTCGGCTGCGGTTTATGTGTCAGCACTTGCCAAACAAAATCAATAGAACTGGTCAGAAGAGGCAATTGACCCAGTAGTCCATGCTTTACCACAGACTTTAAGATACAGTCATGCAGAGTATTCCACTCCGGATGTAGCTTCAAGGTCGATGATTTCAGTATGATGAAATCTGTTGACATGTTCGCCCAAGCAAGAAAGGAAGGTAGAAGCTACTTGCTTGAGCCTGAAGCGAAAATTGTATGCATGGAATATGGCATACCAGTCACACGTTTCAAAGTTGCACTTACGCAAGATGAGGCAATGGGATTTGCCGGCCAGATCGGCTACCCGATCGTTCTTAAGATTGTCTCCCCTGACGTCCTTCACAAATGGGATGTGGGCGGAGTCGTGCTCGATCTGAAAAATGCTGGTGAGGTGGAAGACGCCTACAAAAAGATATTGTTAAACGTGAAAAGACACAAACCTGACGCCAAAATTGTTGGCGTGCTCGTGCAGGAGATGGTGCCTTCCTCAACTGAGGTCATCGTGGGTTCCATGAAAGATCCCCAGTTCGGACCCGCCTTGATGTTCGGATTAGGCGGAATCTTCGTTGAGGTCCTGAAGGACGTTACCTTCCGCATCGCGCCCATAACTGTGGCGGATGCGAAAGAGATGATAACAGAGGTCAAGGGGTACCCGATTCTCAAAGGTTACAGAGGTCAGCCGCCAGCCGACATTGACGCCATAATAAGGATCTTGATGAGCACATCAAAGCTTGTTATGGACCACATGGAAATCAAGGAGCTTGACCTTAACCCCATCATGGTTTACGAGAAGGGAGCAAAAACCGTAGACGCCCGAATCATCATCGAGCAGACCATCAGTAGCTAGATGATTAATGAAGCGACATGTGCCAGGACCGATGGTCGATAAAGACTTGGAAGGTATGGACTTCATTGTCAAGCGAAATTGAGCAAAGAATACAGGAGCTTAACCTGCAACTAGCCAAAGCGAGACAGGAAAGAGACCAACTGAGCCAGGAAGCCAGAAAATGGGCTGAAAAAAGAAATGAGTACCATGAACAGATCAGACAACTGCAAAACGAAGTCAAAAACCTCAGAGAAAAACGCGACGAGACAAACCTGCAAGTGCAAATCCTAAAAGCGACACGAGAAAAGGCAAAATCCCAGAGAAAAGAAAGACAGGGGCAAGCCGCGAAACTCAAAGAAAAAATGAAGTCACTTACTGAACAAAAACCGTCAGCCAGATCTGACGAACTTGACAGGCAGATTCAAAGCCTCGAATGGAAGATTCAGACGTCATCGCTTTCCATAAAGGACGAAAAAGAACTTGTGGAACAGGTTAGGACACTTGAAACCCAACGAGCTGCTAGCAAGCAACTACACAATCTGAAAAACTCGTTACTGGAACTGCAGGCTGAGGCAAAAACATTTGGAACTCAAGCCAAACTTGAACACGAAAAGCTTTCTCAACAGGCAGACCAAAGCCAGGAATTTCACCAGAAGGCGCTCGAAACCTCAAATAGAATACGGACTGTTCGGCAGAGCGCAGACGAAGCACATCAAAAATACTCAGAACTTCGCCAAAAAGCGGACAGGGCGCATGAGAAGTTCCTTGAAATCCAGCAGCAAGCCAGATCGCTGAAAGAAGAGCTGGAGATGAAAGCGAAACAGCGGTATGTGGAAAAGGAGCAAGCGCTCCGAACGGAAGCGACGGCTAAAGCTAAAGAAAAGATGAAACGCGGCGAAAAACTTACTTGGAACGAGTTCAAGCTGCTTTCCGAACAGGAAGAGTCAACGGAACATTAAAGAACACAAATTCACAACATTAAAGTGCCAGTGGACATGTAGCAGAGCATTGGCAGACCTGCCTTGGCAAAGAAAGACGTCTCAGCGCCGGAACGCACACTCGTTCTATGCGTGGACAGAGACGACGATTTAGGCTCTAAGGCTGGCATAAAGACACCCTTAATAGGAAGAGATGAAAACATTAACGCCGCCGTTAGCCTAGCCCTTAAAGATCCTGAGGAGCCAGATGCAAATGCCATTTTTGAGGCAGTACGCATCTTCGACCGCTTCAGCGAGGGAAGCTCCGAAAAAGAGCCAAAGGATGAATGTCAAATCGCAACCATTGCCGGCTCTGAGCTGGGTGATGTTGGCGCAGACAAAACGCTTGTTGGGGAATTGACTCAAGTATTGAACACCTTCCAAGCCAGCGAAGTCATCCTCGTTACAGACGGTTTTGCAGACGAAGCAATTCTGCCATTGGTCCAATCGCGAGTGCCGGTTTCCTCGGTTCGGAGAATTACGGTTAGGCACAGCGAGTCTATTGAGGAAACAGTTTGGCTTTTTTCACGTTATTTGAAGATGCTTTTCGAGAATCCTCGGTACTCTCGCATCGTACTTGGTCTGCCGGGGGTCCTACTGATTATTCTTGGAATCCTCTACATGCTCAACTGGATAGGCTACTCTTGGATTGCTTTCTTACTCGTGTTTGGAGGCGCATTGGTTGTCAAAGGCTTTATGCTTGATAAAGCAGCGCACGAATTCTACATTTGGGTGAGAGAATACTCTCCGCCGCCTTTTCCCGTCTTGATTGCAGGCTTTGCTGCGATGGCAGGTTTCTTGCTCATGGGACTTGGGCTGTATCAAGGCAGCTTCCAAGCCTCGAATTTTATAGGTACGCTTAACCCGATGCCAAGATTTCCACAAGACTGGTTAGGCGTGTTACCCCGTATATTAGGCGAGTTCTTGACTCAGTCAATTATACTGGCTGTAATAGGTATCTGTGTCTTGCTCTCAGGCAGAGCTATCCGATGTTTCTTTGAGCACGACGGTCAACTGTTCCGCACAGTCGTAATCATAGTGGTCGTTGGTTGGTCGTCGCAGATCTTCTATGAAGCATCTCTGATCCTGATAACGCCAACACTGACGTATGAAAGATTGGTTTTTGCCATCGTGATTGGTATATTCCTAACCGTCGCGTCTTTCCTAATTACAATGGTCTTGCACAGAAAGTATCACGCCTCCTTTCGGGAGAAAGAAGGTGAGGTTGAAGAAAGCTAGCATAGTCGTAATCGACGGAACAGAAACCCAAAATCTAGACTGCAGAAATCGTAAGCGAACTGTCCTGTCTCTGGAGCAACTCTTAAGAGACGCGGAGTCTCATTTGCCAGAGAAACATCAGTGTCAATGCGACCAAGGCTTCAAGAGGCGAGGTTTGAGAGTAAACAATGCTGAAAACTTTGCTATCGGCTGTAGGCATCTACAGACTGTACGAGAAGTGGCTGCAGTGTCAGGTCAAGAATGGCAACAAGCCCGAGCATATTGCCATCATTCTGGACGGTAACCGACGCTGGGCATCTGAGCAGATGTTTAGCAACCCATGGATCGGCCATCAATTCGGCGCTTCAAAGGTCGAAAGCCTACTCGATTGGTGTTTGGACTTGGAAGTGAAGTCCATCACACTGTATGCTTTCTCCACTGAGAACTTCCAGCGTCCAACTGAAGAAATTGAACGAATCATGTCGATTGCCAGTGAGAAACTTCAGAAAATCTTGGCTGACGAGAGAATACACAGAAATCAAGTTCGAGTAAAAGTAATCGGACGGATCGGGCTGCTGCCCAAAGGCATTCAGGAACTCATTCTTAAGGCTGAGGATGCGACAAGAGACTATGACCATCATTTTCTCAACATTGCCTTCGCCTACGGGGGCAGAGCTGAAATCGTCGACGCCACCCGAAAGATAGCCCAGAAAATCGAGAAAGGTGAGTTGAAACCCGACGGTATTGATGAGCAGGTCTTTGCAGAGCATCTTTACACTGCCTACTTGCCCAAGCAGGACCCTGACTTGATAGTCAGAACATCTGGTGAAGAGCGCCTAAGCGGCTTTCTGCTTTGGCAGTCGGCTTACAGCGAATTGTTCTTTCTAGACGTTTATTGGCCTGACTTCAGACGAATTGACTTGCTGCGAGCCGTGCGAACTTATCAAAAGCGAAAGCGGCGTTTTGGACAATAACGAGACGGTCAAGCTCGTTTCTTGGCGCTTACAATTGAGATTACGTCTCTGTCTTTTAGTATGTGGTCCTCTCCGATTCTCGTTTTCTCGCGCGCGTCGACGGCGTAGATGAAGCCTTCGCCTATCTCCGTGTGGATGAGATATGCGAGTTGACGAGCTTTTGTGCCATATGGGACAACGTAAGCATCTGGCAGCACGTTGCCTTTATGATCTGTGAGTTTCTCAACATCCTCTACGGGATACACGACTATCATGTTTAAGAGCTTGAAATAAGCCATGTTGATGGCTTCTTGCACGCCTGTTGAGCCAAACTTGAACAGAATCTTCTCCCTTATGATCTTCAACGCCTTCTTTTGTGCTTCTGTTAACCCCTCAGGCTTGGATGTGTCAAAGTTGCTGTCTCCAGGTCTGTAGTCTACGATTCCTTTTTCAGCCGCTCGCCTAAGAGCTAACTCAGCTTCCGCAGAGCACGGTACAATTGGATATTCAGATGTTCTGAGGCGCTCCACGTTCTGTTCAGCTGGTTCCAAATCGATTTTGTTGCCGGCAATCAGCATGGGTTTAGCGATTCTTCTTAGGGCGTCCAAGAACTTCAACAGGTCTTCTTCGCTCCAAGCTGTTGGTTTTTCAGCGTTCAGTCCAGATTTCCTTATAGCCTCGAAGATGTGAGTTCTCTTTATGGCTAAGCCGCTCAATCGCTCTTCTAATTGAGCATAGAGATCAGTTGCACCTGACTCAACTGCTCGAGTCATTTTAGGCCATTCCCGCTTGATTATCTGGGATAGCCACATAGTGATCTCAACTCCCAAAAACCGAACGTCCTCAAGCGGATCGTGGCTCCCGGGTTTCACCAATTTGCCTTCACTGTCAGTTGCACCCGCAGCGTCAACTACATGTATGAGCGCGTCTGCTTTTCTGATCTCATCCAAGAACTGGTTGCCCAATCCTCGTCCCTGCCAAGCGCCAGGCACCAGTCCCGCGCAGTCGATCAACTCTACTGGTATGAGCCTTACTCCGTTTATGCACAGTGAGTTCTGCGGGTTATCTTGAACGTTGAGTTCTTCGTGAACACAGGGCGTACGAATGTAGCCCACTCCTCGATTTGGCTTGATGGTAGTGAAAGGGTAATTCGCAATCTCAGCAGGCGCTAACGTGGCAGCACTGAAAAAAGTTGACTTACCAGTATTAGGCTTGCCAACTATGCCAACCATCATGGTCTTCTAACGCCCCCAGACAATATTATGAGTTGAATCGTAGTTCAATTTATTGCTTTCAAACCTCTAAAGGGGTTTTGGCGCTTGCGAAGACCCATGTCTCTTTCTCATAAGCCTTTTTGATTATTTCAATTCGGTGCTTTGGCCACGTTTCGTCCCAGCCTAGCCCTAAATCTTCGCCAACAAGTATAACAGTCATTTCGGTTCGCCAAGGCTTCTTCTCAATTACTGTTGTCACGCTGCAAATCCTCTTGGGCACGTTACAGTCAATGCATCTGCCAGTCTGTGCGCAGGGAACTGCGAATTGCCTAGTCCTGGCGTGAAATGGCGCAATAACATTCTTTATTCGGTCGAGTGCCTCATCAACATTCCTCACAATCTTGTTCTTTCCCACCATGACCAAGACTTTTCGTGGTCCGAAAATCATGGATGCGACCCTATTTCCTACTGCATCTACGTTGACGAGTTTTCCATCATTCGTAACCGCGTTTGTTCCAGCCAGTAGCACATCACATGAAAAAATCTCCCTTGAGATTTGGTCGCGTATTATGGTCTTAGAAGGATCAGTTGTCAACCCTCTTGTAAAGGGGTTCAGAAGCTTGATTCCGCGCTTCTCCAACGCTTCGACAATCTTGATCTGGCGAATGGTGGCTGAGTCAGCGATGCCAACAACCATCGCATTTGAAACGATGCTTGAGACGATTTCTTTGGCGGCGCGTCTGTTCTCTACGAATTCTGCTTCGAAGTTGTTTGCTCTAAGGTTTCTTAACGTATCCTCAAGCTTAGCATCCAAATGCCCGCTTCCACCCGACTATCATTAATGTAATTTCAGGATAAACGCCTTAGGTCAATCAAAAGGAATAAGTCAAAGCGGAAGTCGTCAATAAGCCAAGAGCCGGATGCCTATGAAACCTAGTTGTACGATTCTGGTTTGCGACACCATAAGCGATGTGGGAATACACAAACTTCGGCAAGCCGGGTTCACAGTTGATGTCAGACCTAGCATTTCGCCTCAGGAACTGAAAAGAACCGTAAACAACTATGATGCCTTGATTGTACGCGGCAGAACAAGAGTAACGAAGGAAATCATTGAGTCAGGCACTCGGTTGAAGGCAATCGGTCGAGCAGGTGTCGGCTTGGACAACATTGATGTCGAGGCGGCACAAAAGCGGAGACTGACAGTTTTGAACACACCTGAAGCGCCAGCCGAAGCCGCTGCAGAACTCACCCTTGGCTTAATTCTCTCGCTGGCGCGAAACATTGCCCAGGCTGACTGTGCCATGAAGGATGAGAGGTGGATGAAGGGCGAATTAACCGGTTGGGAGCTCCAAGGTAAAACCTTGGGCACAATAGGTCTGGGCAACATCGGCGAGCGCGTGGCGAGACTGGCGAAAGCATTTGGCATGCATATTCTGGTTCATAAACGCACTGTCCCGGATTCAGTTGTAATGAAGGAGTTGGAAGCGGAGTTCGTGTCTTTGCATGAATTGCTCTCTCGCAGTGATGTGGTAACAATCCACGTTCCGTACACACTGCAGACGCACCGCATGATAGGAAAGAGAGAGTTGTCTCTGATGAAAAGAGGGGCATACTTGGTTAACACATCTCGAGGCGCCATAATCGACGAGAAAGCCCTATGCAATGTCCTGAAATCAGTCAAATTGGGCGGCGTTGCTTTGGACGTTTACGAGATTGAGCCGCCAACTGATTGGACCCTGATGCAGTTGCCAAATGTGGTGTGCACCCCTCACATTGGCGCCCAAACTGAAGAAGCACAGAAAGCAGCATCGCTTTTGCTGGCTGAAAAGATTATTAGCGCTCTCTCATAGTTACGTTAACGCTTTGACTAGTGCAAGGATGTGCTAAGATGCTTGAGAACAGCAAACTGATCGAGATGTTCAGTCAAATGCTGACTATCCGGTTCTTCGAGGAGAAAGTCTTCGAGTTGTACGGCCAAAACCTCGTGCCTGGAACTATTCACCTTTATGCAGGCGAAGAGGCTGTTGCCGTGGGGGTTTGTTCCAACCTGCGCCGAGACGATTACATAACAAGCACGCATCGTGGACATGGGCACTGCATTGCCAAAGGCGCACGATTAGACAAGACTATGGCGGAGATTTTGGGCAGGAAAACAGGTTACTGCAAGGGAAAGGGAGGCTCGATGCACATAGCGGACTTCAGCATTGGCATGTTAGGCGCTACGGCGGTGGTTGGGGCAGGCATTCCTATAGCAACGGGCGCGGGTTTATCAATAAAGCTTAGAGGCACTGACCAAGTTGTAGCTTGTTTTTTTGGCGAAGGCGCGTCTAATCAAGGCACCTTTCATGAGGGAATCAACTTAGCAGCAGTGTGGCATTTACCAGTTGTATTTGTCTGCGAGAACAATTTGTACGCTATGGGCACGCGGCAGTCTAAAGCGATGCTTATCGACAACATTGCAGATCGAGCTTCAGGTTATGGTATTCCAAGCAGCGTAGTTGATGGAAACGATGTAATAGCCATACACGAAGCGACTCGTGTAGCTGTTGAAAGGGCTAGGCGAGGTGGAGGACCAACTTTGATGGAATGCAAGACATATCGGTTGAAGGGACATTCACGCTTTGACCCAGCGGCCTATCGACCCAGGGAAGAGGTTGATGAATGGCTCAAGAAAGACGCAATCGTGCGTTTCCAGACAAAGCTTCTGGAGAACGGTATCCTGAACGATGCTGAGATTCAGAGCATCGCTCAGCAAGCAAAGAGCAAGGTTGAAGAAGCAACTAAATTCGCATTAGAGAGTCCCTTTCCGGAAGGACAAGAGGCTCTACAGGATGTATATGCAACTCAGGAGAGCGCATCCAATAAATGAGAGAAGTCACGATGCGAGATACGTTGCGTGAAGCTCTCAGAGAGGAAATGCAGCGAGACAAATCTGTTTTTTTGCTTGGCGAGGATATTGGGCGCTATTGGGGCGGAGCATTCGGCGTCACCAAAGGCTTGGCTGACGAATTCGGAGACGACAGGGTTCGAGACACGCCGATTTCTGAAAACGCTATAATTGGTGTAGCTGTCGGCGCAGCGATAACAGGTATGCGCCCAGTTGCTGAAATAATGTTTGGTGACCTCACCGCCTTAGCTGTGGATCAGATTTGCAATCAGGCGGCTAAAATTCGATACATGTTCGGCGGTCAGACAAGTGCGTCATTGGTGATTCGAACTCCCTTCGGCGCTGGCGTCAATATTGCATCTCATCATTCGCAGAGCCTTGAAGCATGGTTCATGCACACGCCTGGGCTGTACGTAGCCGTGCCTTCAACTCCCTACGATGCCAAGGGATTACTGAAGACCGCCATCAGAGGCGACAACCCAGTATTCTTCGTGGAACACAAATTGCTGTATCCAATTAAGGGTTCGATTCCCGACGAAGACTATGCTGTTCCATTTGGAGTAGCCGATGTGAAACGTGAAGGCAGCGACGCGACCATAGTAGCCACATTGTACATGGTCCACAAAGCCTTAGCCGCGGCTGAGCAACTCAGCAAAGAAGGCATCAGCGCTGAGGTTGTCGATCCACGAACTTTGACGCCACTGGACAAGGAGGCAATTGTGAAATCAGTAAAGAAGACTGGACGTTTGGTCGTTGTCAGTGAAGACTGCAAGACGACAGGAGTGAGCGCTGAGATTGCAGCACTGGTGGCTGAGGAGGCGCTTGATTATCTGGACGCGCCAGTCAAACGGGTGGCTGAGCCTGACACACCCATACCGTTCAGTCCTTCAATGGAGCAATATGTCATCCCAAATGAGAAAAGCATTGTTCAAGCAGTGAAGGAAGCAGTCTCAAAGGCTTAGCCATAATGACGATACTGTTTCAACACGTTCTCGACTTCAGGTTTTTCCGCCGGGGACTGTTCATCCCTCAGGCTTTTAACCTCGACACGCCACTAGCATTGGCGTAATAATGGAGAGTTCTCTCTTGGTCACTAGGGTTGTTATGCCGCGGCTCAGCTTGACGATGAAGGAGGGCACGGTGGTTCAATGGTTCAAAAGGGAAGGCGACGTTGTCCAGAAAGGCGAGCCACTCGTCGAGGTGCTCTCGGAAAAAGTCACGTATGATGTTGAAGCCCCAGAGTCTGGCGTGCTACGCAAGATCTTGTCGGGTGAAGGCTCGAACGTGCCCGTTGATCAGCCCCTAGGACTGATCGCTGGAGCCAATGAACTCATAACGAAAGAAGCGACTCTTCCTGAACCGATGCTTCCGACAACCGAAGCCGCGCCAGTAGTTGAGCCACAAAAGTCTGAGCAAGTTGAGGCACGTGTTCCAGCCTCTCCCGCGGCTAGAAGACTGGCTAAAGAGTTGGGCGTTGATCTGACGCAAGTTAGCGGCAAAGGTCCGGAAAGCCGAATTGTCGAAGATGACGTCAGACGTTTCGCAGAGCAGATTGGTGTGAAGCCGAGAATTCGAGAGACAATAGAATTGAGCGGCATCAGAAAAACAACTGCTGAGAGGCTCTCTCTAAGCGCTCGGACAGCGCCTCACAGCACGATCATTATGGAAGTGGACATGAGTAAGGCAGCCAAGCTTCGCCAGGAAACGCGTCTTTCCTACACAGAGATGCTGGTGAAAGCTGTTGCCAAGGCTCTCCGCGAGCACCGAGTCTTGAACGCGACCTTGGATGGCGAGCAGATTAAAGTTTTTGAAGATATCAATGTGGGAATTGCAGTGGCAACCGAAGATGGGCTCATCGTTCCAGTTATCCGAAACGCGGATGGGAAGTCGCTGAATGAAATAGCTTCGATGGCAAATGAACTAGCGGACAAAGCAAGACAGGGCAAGCTGTCAAGAGAGGATTTGACTGGTGGAACTTTCACGATTACGAATCTAGGTAGGTATGATGTTGACGTATTTATCCCAATCATAAATCCGCCTGAGACAGCCATTCTAGGCGTTGGCAGAGTCGTTGAGAAACCCGTTGCTGTAAATGGGCAAGTAGCATTGAAACCTGTCGCGCAACTCAGCCTTGCTTACGATCATCGAATTGTAGACGGTGCTCCAGCAGCTCAATTCCTAAAGACTGTGAAGCGAATTATGGAAGAGGAGCTATCTCTGGGGGTTTAGGGCTTCATCGTCTTTCCTTGCCGCACTTTTGGGTCTCAAGCCCTTTATTCCTAGCCATTGCACCGTTAGTCCGCCGATGAGTAAGCGCATCCACATTGTGATAATGCGTATTAGCACAGTTGCAACGGTTGCTGTTACAATTGGTACGCGAAGCAGTGTGTAGAGACTAGCCATCGCGATGTCTAGGATTCCAATCTCTCCTGGGATGCCTAGCGGCGCGGTTTGGATTGCGAGAGTAATTGTATACACAATTGCTATGGCGCTAAAGGGTACGCTCGTGTCAAGAGCTCTGAACACGAGAACTGAAATCAGCAGATCAAGAGCCCACGCGACCATTGTCAACGAGGCGGGCAACAGCAAACGTCTTCTCTGCGCAACCAACGTGTCGATTCCATCGTAGAAGGATTTAAGCATTTTTTCCGCAGACTCTTTCAGACGCGCAAACTTCCAGCGGCCACGTGAGAGCCGAACGAGCACGCCGACCAGCCATTCGACAATTCTCGCTCCGGCTTCCCTTTTCCTACTAAAGTAGAATATTAGAACCATGGCAGCAAGTGTGCTTGCTCCGATCAAACTCACAAATTCCAGGACAAGCATTGGCGGTCGGTCTCTGATTGCAAAATACACTGAACTGACAACCAAGCCGCCCAGAGTCATAGTCATGCTGAGGACTCGATGTCCTATAACTGAGGCGACAACTTTGCCCGTGTTTTCACTAGATTCCTTCGACATCAGGTAGACTCTGGAGATGTCTCCGCTAACAGATTCAGCTGGAACAAGTAGGTCGACGAAGCTTCCTACCCAAACGATTTGGAAAGCTTTCAAAAAAGAGCATTTCACAGACAAGACGTGTAGAAGGCGTTGCCAAGCAAGGGAGTAGAAGGCAGCACTTAACAACATTGAGCCAAAAGCCAAGGAATAGTAAATGGGGTTCGCCTGCTTTATCTGGTTTGAAAAGTCGCCGAATGGAACAAAAAAGTAGAGGTACAGGAGAAATACGAATAAACCAGCGGCAATTACGACCACGCCTGTCCTTTTTAGCGGAAAGCCTCCTTCCTCATTCATCTTCGGCGTCACACCAGCCGTAAATAGAGCGGAAATACTAACGATGTGGTTTTATAGTCTTCGCAATCCTACGCGTTTCTTGCCTTGAGGCTTGTTTCTATTTCTCGTGAAAACTTGGATCTCCCTTGTTTCTTGTCTAAGCATGCTTTGATGAATCCGTAGTATTCGCCATCAGGCTTGGCTGGTCGGCTCTTGAATTCCCCGTGGAACTGGGATGCCAGGAAGAAGAACCTGCTTGGCAGTTCGAGGATTTCCATTCTTCGCAGGTCTTCGCTTTTTGCTGAGAATGCCATTCCTTGTCTATCTAGGGTGTTCCAATATTCTGGGTTGACTTCCCAGCGGTGGCGATGCCGCTCGTAAATCTCGTCTGAGCCATATAGTCTGTGAGCCATCGTGCCCTCTTGTATCACGATTTTGTGAGCGCCCAAACGCATGGTTGCGCCTTTTTGCCTAACAGTCATCTGTTCGGGCATGAGGTCGATAACAGGATGAGGCGTCTCGGGATTGATCTCTGTGCTGTTGGCGTCGTCAAGCCCGCATACGTTGCGGGCAAATTCGATAACGGCGAGTTGGAAGCCATAGCAGACGCCTAAGAAGGGCACATCGCTTTCTCGTGCAAATTGTATGGCTTTCATTTTTCCTTCGGTGCCTCTGGGTCCAAAACCGTAGGGGATAAAGATTCCGTCGAATTTTTTGAGTTGAGTGATGGCGTTGGGGTCGCGTTCCAGTGTTTCAGCTTCGATGTAGTCTACTTTTACTTTGGTTTGGCAGGCAGCTCCGGCGTGGCGGAAGGCTTCGTTCATGCTTACGTAGCTGTCGACGAGACCGGCGTATTTGCCTACTAGGGCGATGTTGACGTCAAACTTGGGGTTTACCGCCGACTTGACGAATTGTGTCCAACCTGTCCAGTCGGCTTTGCGTTCTCTTATTTGCAGTCGTTTGCAGATGTAGTCGCCCATGCCTTGGTTATCTAAGACTTGTGGCACTTGGTATATGGATGGAACATTGTAACTGCAAAACACAGCGCTTTCGGGAATCGTGCCAAACAAGGCAATTTTAGCCAGCGATTCCTTGTCGATCATTTCGTCGCATCGTGCCACGATTGTGTCGGGTTGGATGCCGATGCGGCGCAGCTCGTTTACGCTGTGCTGTAAGGGTTTGGTTTTCATTTCGCCTGTTACTTCAAGGATTGGAACCAGCGCGACGTGCACGTACAGCGTGTTTTCGTAGCCTTCCTCTAGGCGCATTTGGCGTATTGCTTCTAGGAAGGGTTGGCCTTCGATGTCGCCGACTGTTCCGCCGCATTCGGTTAGTACGATGTCCCAGTTGGATTCTTTGGCTACGTATTGGATTCTGTGTTTTATTTCGTTGGTGATGTGAGGGATTATTTGGACGCATTTGCCTAGGAAGTCGCCGTTTCGTTCTTTTTCGATGACTGTCTGATAGACCATTCCTGTGGTGATGTTGTTGTGTTTGCAGAGGTTTAGGTTTAGGAAGCGTTCGTACCAGCCTAGGTCGAGGTCGGTTTCGCCGCCGTCGTCTGTGACGTAGACTTCGCCGTGTATGTAGGGGTTCATGGTTCCTGCGTCTACGTTTACGTATGGGTCGATTTTTATGGCTGTGGTTTTGAAGCCTCGGGCTTGGAGCATTTTGCCGATGGATGATGTGAGTATGCCCTTGCCGACTGAGGAAAGCACTCCGCCTGTTATGAAAATGTATTTTGCCATTGCGGGTGTCCCAGCAATAACGTAGCAATAGCGCCATACCGTATTATAAACTCTTTCTGAGGGGCGTTAGTATGAGTCTGGAAAAAATTTTTCAGAGTGAAAGTTAGACTTTTTAGTTTGCGTTCTAGGCGCTGTTTATCGTTCTGTACGGTGTTTCTGGCTCTGTTTTTCGTGTTTTAGCGTGACGTTCTATGTTGCTAAGCGTGACGTTTAATGTTGACATGCGTGGTGCTTAGGTATGTTGAGTGGCGGTGCTGCGGATATAGAGATTTCAAAGGAAGAAGGCGCAATCGCTTAGCGCCTTCTTCTATTGTGTCGGCTTGGACAGTTGTAGTTGAACATGCAAGCATAGACTGTTTGAGGTGGGCTGAATTTTCATGAGTTGGTAACTTTTGATTAGAAATTATAGTATACAGGTTTCTGCTTTAGAAACAGCAGTCTGCGCTGCGTACTCATGGCTGCACTACCACCATTTTTTTGATGTTAATGTTGTTATGATTGTTGGACCACAAGACCTATATGATAGAGTTTATAATGTTATTATTGTAAAGCAAAACAAAGGAGGTTTGAGATGTATGCACAACGTGGGCAGAAAAAAGCGTGGAATAACGATAAAGGTGGCCTTGAAGGACCTTGACAAAGAATCAGTATATGACAAAGTGAAGAACTATCTGAAAGAAAACACAAAGTATGGCTATACAATAAGTGGTCTGCTGGTCGAGATCTTTGGATATAAGGCGGAGGAACTGAATGCCCCATTTAGAGACTGGCCGAAAGGCGCACCCAGTCAATATACAAGAGTAAGGCTTGCTCTTCAAAAAATGGTTAACGAGAAGCTCGTTGTTTCCACCAAATATCGTAAAGGATTCCTCTACTCATGGAAGCAATGATGCGATGGAAGCTAGGATTTTCTTAGTGTATCATCTTTCAATAAAGAAGCTGCTAAGTGTCAAATCCCCTCATTCAAGAAGACCGATGGTTCGCACAGCTCAGTTGTCAAAGAAAACTAGTGATTTAATAAACCAGTTGAGGTGAGAACCTGTCATGCCCCGAATATGCCTAACTAAGGATGAAATAAGAGAATTGGCTAGCTTGCTTTCAGAGGTTTTTGAACACATCACCGCTTTGAGGTCAGACAATCCTCTTGCTGAAAAAATCCAGTTCCCTAAAATACCAGCCATCTTAAGTGAATCTATAATCATCCATCTGCTCAAAGAACACAGAATAGTTCCAAACATAAATGCTCAAGGAATTAGTTTCGGTGGAAGAGAAGCGGACATAGTTGTTGAAACAAGTTCCGGAGAAGCACTAAAGATCGAGGTTAAAGCAACTGGGAGTAGCGCTTTCGAGTATTTTGGCGAGAAAGACATAGCGTCGGACTACCTGGTTTGGATTCATTTTGGGAGTTTTTTCATGAACGCAGGTGAAAGGTTCATTGACATCTTTATCATCAGAGATCCTTCCCAATACTTTAGCGGACCTGTCAAGATCACCTTGAGGAAGTTCAGAGAATTGATTGGAACCAACGTGCAACAACTACGTTTAAACATCGACGAGTTGTAGATGTACACTCATGAGGAAAGAAGAACTTACGATGGAGCCAACTCTCTCAAGCACTTAAGGGAGGGTAACGCCATGAAAAGATATGAATGGAATAAGCTTAGCAAACTGCAAGTTGGAAGGTACGCAGAATACTTCGTTAAGATGGAGTTTACTCAGCATGGTTTCGATGTATATTTGTCAGAGGTGGATGACCGAGGCATAAATACTTTCAAGCGTTTGCCGAATGATCGTTGGACCCTAACGTGGAAAATAAGCAGAACGAGCGATGATTTTTGTAAAGTGGGATTGTGAGTTAGGTTTTGCCTTGTGCTTTGTCTGTAGCTGTTGGCGTTGCGCCTGGTAGGTCTGGGAATTTGTCTTTCATTCTTTGTTCGACTACGGTTGCTGCTTCTGCTAGGATGCCTTTGGCGTCTTCGTTTGCTTCGCCGAAGTTCAGTGTTAGTCCGCTGCTTTGGCCGGCGTCCATGATTATTCCGTTTAGCATTGTTCCGATTTGTTCGAGTTCTTTGCCAGCGTCGGGCAAGACTCCAGTTATCGCAGTTCTTATGCCGCCTAGCACGCCTACGATTGGTGCAAGGGCGCCGACCATGTCGCCTAGCTCCGTTACTGTTCTCAGTCGCAGGACTATTTGGTCTAAGGCGAGTCTTGCATGCATCACTGTTTTCTCGGTTTTTCGGATTTCCGCAAGTTCACTGGAGAACACGTTGGCGTGTTGCACGTCATGTTTCTGGTAGGCTTCGACAATCTTCGCAAATATGGTCTTGTCGCGTTCAGCAAGTCGTTGTGAGGTTTGATCTAGCTTCTGAGCCTGTGCCTCTGTGCGGTTAATTGCTAACTGTAAGCGTGGTCTTAGCGATGTTGATGGATGAAAGGCTCCCTTAACTCTACTGTTCAAGGGCTCGGGACGTTCAGTTTGTTCCCACTTGAATCGTTCAGGCAATTACTCTGTTCCTCGTTGAGGAAGATGACTGGAACACTTTATTCGATGGTTAACATGTTGAAAACATGTAGGAATATACGCGACTGTATCTGCCAGCCTTTTTGGGTACTGAAAATTTAAACTCTCAAACAGAATGACACGAGCAAAACGTGCAGAATTGGCAAGATTATGTGAATCATAATTGGTCCAGTTATAGGCGTTTAGCCGTTTAAAGGTGACTAGCCAATGTGTTGAAGCTGACCACTTGTTTGTCTTGGTGTTTGGTAGTTGGTCAAGGCATATCCCATATGAAATGTCCTAGCTCTTCCAAAATGAATGAAAAAGAAAAAGGGGAGATAGCTTAGCATTTGCTTGACTTTACATTTCGGGACAGCTTGGACATTCACTAGGGTGGGGGCATTCAAGGTCTTTGGGGCATTCGGCGTTTTGGGAGCACCAATCGGAGGTAGAAGACGCTGGAGCATCCTGCAACGCGTAGTCGGGATCAAATTTGGACATTAGGTTTGGAGGTCCGTAGACTTCTGAACTTTGAAGTGGGCGTTGCCCTTGTATTTCGAACACTCCCATCATTCCTAGGTCAGCGTGAGGCTCAACATGGCAGTGGTACAGCCATTTCCCGGGGGTTTGGGCGGTTACATCGATAATTGCTGACTCTAATGGTACGAATCCTAGGTTGTCATTTGTGATTAGCACCGAAGCCCATTGATTGTTAATTATTTCCCATCGGTACATTGCGTGTCCATGGAGATGGAAACTGTGTATATCGTTGCCAACATTTATGACGTACAGTCTTACGAGTTCTCCCGGCAAAGCCGTAAGCGTGGGAGTCAGTGGAAGCTGTCTTGTGTTTATGGTGAAGAATTTCGACTGTCCGAAGCAGTAGGCGCAACCGTGAGCCATGGACAGGGAAAGCTGTCCGTAAACCTCGTTAAGGAAAACTGCGTATTCTCTGTCGGGCGTCGGCAGGGGCATGCTGGGGGCTTTTACAACGATAATTCCGTAGAGTCCTTGTTGCATGTGAACAGAGATGGGATATCTGTCATCTGAGTGGCAGTGATAAACGAATACTCCGGGTCTTTCGGCTTTGTAATGGTAAGTGTATTGCTGATTCGTGGCAACCATTCCACGGTCAGAATATCCCGGATCTCCCTCCGATCCATCTGACGTTATGTTGTAGGAGATGCCGTGAACATGAAGGCTATGTATGAAGCTGTGTTGATTCCTCAAAGTGATATGAAGCGAGTCGCCCACATTCGCCCAAATCGTTGGTCCTGGAACAGTTCCGTTGTAGCTCCATAGATTGAAATTATTTCCCGGGACAGCTTCAATAGTCACGCCTTGAACTGTCAGAGTCAGGTTTAGGGTCCGAGGCGTATATGCAGCGGGTGAGGTGCCATATCCCTGCGCCAAAGCGAAAAGATCTTGTATGTCAATTACTCCGTCATTGTTGTAGTCCAGCCTTGGGTTATATGCACTACCAGTAGCTTGGGTGAGTATCCCTGCTAAGACGAGGACTGCCACCACTGTTATGCCTATGTATCTTTTCCTAATCATTTTTGACACTTCATATTATAGTTATGAAGCAAAACACAATAATTTTTTGGAACATACTTCTATAGGTTTGTTCCACTTTGCTGTCCGAGGCTATTGCGTCATTCGGAAGAGATAAGAGCTGCCGGATAAGACGGATGGACTCAGTGCGAAGTATCTTGTTGCAAGTTGCTCCCAAGGCTAAGAGGTTCTAGCTGAGTCGGGAATAGTTTAACTATTGTGTTTGTCTCCCTGTGTTTGTTGTGGACATCTTTACCTTCATCGCGGAAGTTGTGGGAGTTACTGCTTCAGGTGCGTTAGCGCCGGGACCGTTGTTCGTTAAGAACATTACCGAGGGTAGCAAGTTTGGCGCTAGGAGTGGATTTGTGTTTGCTGTCGGCACAGAGTTGTCGAGTTCAGTATGGTCTTGACGCTGGCGCTCGGTCTCTTAACTGTGGTTGATCAGCCGACAGTGAAGTTAGTGGTTGGCGTCGTTGGAGGAATAGCACTCTTGATTTTTTGGGCTTTTTCAGATAAGAGAGTCGATTAGTTCGAAGCCTATTGAAACTCGTAAGGAGACTACTGCTTTGAGGAGTCATTTCTTCGTCGGCACTGTCTTCACAGGTTTGAATGCCTACTTTATTTGTCGGTGTGTTAACGTTGATGTAAGTGGAAAAAGCATAAAAGCCCAGAGCCTTCTCGTGTTTTATGAGGGTGTTTTTGCCCAGTAAAGAGGTCTTCCTTTACGGTTTGACCCTCGTGGGCGGTGGGATAAGCCAGTTGGTTGCTTTTCCTGCGATTTATGGACCCCTTAGCCTGTATGTTGCGTATGCAGCTGCAGTCATGGTCGGGTTGGGCGTGATTATTGCTGTTTTGGGGCTTTATTGGAGATGGGGCCCGAGGAAGAGACCTGTGGGCATTACTTTGATGGCGGTCAGTTTTGTTTTCGTAGGCGTTGCGAGTATTGTATTGGGTGGTTGGTTGTATACCCCTTTGTTCTTGCTTGCCATTGTTTCGTTTGCTGCTGCTTGGCTGTGGTGGACAGGAAGAGGTTTTGGGTCATTTGTCATCGCAGCGTTGGCTTTCATAGGCTTGTTGGCTTCGATAATTGGAGTTGCCAATGACAGCGTGGTTTATGTTCCGGGCGTGCTCGGTGCCCTTTACGCTTTTTGGTACATCAACAGACCGCATGTGGCTAAGTATTTTCGGGTGGAACCTTTCATGATAGCTATTACCCGAAAGAGACTTGCCGTAATTCTCCTTGCAGCCCTCCTCCTTCCACTCGCATTGGCATATTTCTACATGAACCCGCCCTCGCGTACAGTAACGTCTAGAACTGGTGGAAACGGAGGCGGAAGCAGTAGTTCAGACACCTATTTCATGAATGGTGATACGGTAAGCTTCAGTTTCCAAGTCGATGCTGGTATGTCGCCCGTGGAGTTCTCTATCAGGCATGATAGTGCGCCTCCCGTGATTCTTCTTGCCCAAAAAACTGGTAGGTCTGGCTCGGGTTCATTTGTCGTCCCTTATACGGCAGAGTACGCTGTTTGGTTTGAGCCTGTAGACACTTATTCGGAATTAGACGTGGAGATGGTGGTCGTTTTGACTTCGCTACGAAGAAGCATCATACAATGGGGTTTGTTGGACGCCTACCTCATATTGTTGCTCTTATCGCTTTTCTGGCTGGAAAGGAAGAAACCTACGTTAGGTGAGCAAAAGCCTGCTACTGCAGAAATAGGATAATTAAATTGTCTTGACCATGGTGTCTGCTGTGGACATATTCACACTTGTGGCAGAAGTTGTGGGTGTTACAGCTTCTGGAGCGTTGGCGCCTGGACCATTGTTCGTCAAGAATGTTACTGAGGGCACTAGATCGGGTGCCAAGAGCGGGTTTGCGTTTGCAGTTGGACACACGGTGGTCGAGTTTAGTCTGGTGTTGGTGTTGGCGCTGGGCTTGTTGACTGTGGCTGACCAGCCTGTGGTGAAGCTTGTGATTGGCTTGGCTGGTGGGTCGGCGCTTTTGGCGTTTGGAGTTTGGCAGATTCGAGAGTCTTTGGGGTCCAAGCCTATTGAGGTCGGCGAGAAGAGGACAGCTTTGAAGAGTCATCTGCTGGTTGGCTCTGTTTTCACGGGGTTGAATCCTTATTTTGTTTTGTGGTGGATTTTTGTGGGTTCGAAGCTGATTCTGGATTCGTTGGCGTTTGCTTCTTTGGCTGGTGTGCTTCTTATGTACGTGGCGCATGTTTGGATTGACTATGCTTGGTTGACTGGCACAGCCTATCTGGCTAGAAGGGGCATCAAGTTCGTGGGCAGAAAGAGCTACAGGATTGTTTTGATGTTGTTCGGATTGATACTTATCGGCTTCGGACTTTACTTCCTCGTAACCGCATTGGTTTAGGGCAATATTGCTATTTTAATGTCGGTTTTGGATGTTGTGAGCGTTTCGAAAGCTTGCTTGATATCGCCTAGTTTCATCCGGTCTGTGATTAATGGTTTGACGTTAATCGTGCCTGACGCGATTAGGTTTAGGGCTTTTTTGAAGTGAAATGGCGTGGTGTGGAAAGCGCCCATGATAGTTGTTTCGCCGTAGTGCAGTTGCTCTGTGCTGACCTTGATTTCGGTTGCGGGTGGGCATCCGCCAAACTCTAGCACCGTGCCGCCTTTGCGCACCATCCTTAGTGCTTGCTCCCACGTGGCTGGCGTGCCTATGGCTTCAATCACAACGTCGGCACCGTAACCATTTGTGAGTTTTTTGGTTCTTTCGACCGTGTCTTCCTGTTTTGCGTTTATGGTTTCGTCAGCGCCTAGTTTCTGTGCCAGTTTGAGCCTCTCGTCGATCGTGTCGCTGATTATGACCTTGCCTGCACCCATTTTTCTTGCGGTTAGAAGGTGTAGGAGTCCGATTGGTCCAGCGCCGATTATGGCAACCGTATCGCCTAAACCGACTTGTGCCTGCTCAACGCCGTGTAGAACGCAGGCCAGCGGTTCTGCCACAGCAGCTTCCTCGTAGCTTACGTGGTCAGGTATCACCTGCGTGTTCAACATGACGATTCGTTGCGGAACCTTGATGTATTCGGCGTAGGCGCCCCACAGCCACATCATGTCTTTGCAGAGGTTGAACTTGCCCTTCTGGCACATGTAACAGCGAAGGCAGGGGGAGCTGTTGCCAGCGCGAACCCTCATACCCTTTTCGAAGTATGAGACACCTTTCCCAATCTCATCAATGTCACCAGCCCACTCATGACCAAAAACTGTTGGCAGCTTGATGACGCCGCTGACGTAGCCGCGCTGATAGATCTTGAGGTCGGTTCCACACGTAGTCGCGGCTTTCACCTTGACCAGAATTTCACCATCCCCGACCCTTGGGACATCAACGTATTCGACTCGAAGATCTTTGACGCCATGCAGCATAGCGGCTTTCATTTTTTGGTTAGGCAAATTTTGTCACGCCTGTTAACGTGAATGTTGGCATAGTGAGTTGGTGGGCTATGGTATTATGGTTTCCCAAACTGATTCGTTTGACGGGGGCGTTGGGAAGTCAAAGCCCAAGCAGAGTGTCCAGAGACGTAGGTCCGCCGCCCAGAACTACAAGCGCCAGAGCCATTGCCAAGTACGCTATGTCAAGCTCGTAGCCCAGCATAGACTTCTTCTGAAGCTTAGCCTTTGACAGAAACGTTGTTGCTACCATCTCAAACGCTATCAAGATACCCACGATTGGTGTCAGGAAACCGATGACAAGCGCGATTCCACCTAGGAGCTCGAGTAAAGCCGTCAGCGTTGTCAACAGCGGTGGCACACCAACCGTTTTCATGTAATCCCGCGTCTGTTTTGCGCCGGGTCCAAAAAGCTTTGGATACCCGTGAAAAACGAAGGCAACTCCCAATGCTAGTCTCAGAGGTAACGATGCCCATGCCGCCATGCTCAGCAGTATCTCAAATACCATGTTTTCTCACCTCAAAATGTGATACCCTACACCTAAGAATTGAGAAGATTCAGCTAAATAAGTATGCCTAGGCTTGTGACGCTATTTCTCGTTCAAGACAACAACTTTTAGACATTCTTTACTTCTGGCTGCTGTCTGAAATGCTTCTTGAGTTTGGCTCAAGGGAAAGCGATGTGTTATCAATTCTTTCGCTTTCAGCTTTCCTGAACTGATGAGTTCTAGCGCCTGTCTGGTTTCGATGTGGGAAACGGAATATGAGGGGATAACTGTGATTTCTGAGAAGAATAGTCGATGTGGGCTTAAGCGGGCATATTGATCTGGTTGAGTTGGGGCGAAGAGGAGCAGTTTTCCTCCTTTGCGGACTATTTGAATGCTGTCTTCAACTGCTTTCGCGTTTGGGGCGGTCACGATTACGATGTCTGCGCCTCTGTTCTCCGTTGCTTGTTTCACGGTCTCAGGGACGTTTTCCTTTTGGGGGTTCATTGTCACGTTGACGCCTGATCGTCTAGCCATTTCTAGTCTGTAATCAACAAGGTCTGTGATCATCACTTGGCTGGCGCCCGCCATCTTGGCTAGCATGGCATGAATTATGCCGCTGGGTCCAGCGCCTACTACTGCTACAGTGTCACTTTTCTGAATGCCAGCTTTGTTTTGGGCTCTGATGCAGCAGCCAACAGGCTCAATTAAGGTTGCCTCTTCAAAAGAAACGCTATCAGGAAGCTTCAACGTGTCGATCTGCAGGTTGGGCGCTCGCACCTTGAAAAACTCAGCGAACCCGCCCGGGTCAAGATGCGTCTGTGCAAACTGCGAGCATAGAGTGTAGTCGCCGTGTTTGCAGTAATAGCACGTCAGGTCGGCAACATGGTGATGAGCGAAAACCCGGTCGCCAACATTGAAACCCTTGACGTTTCTTCCTGCCTCGACAATGACCCCTGCAGGCTCATGACCAAGAACCAGCGGCGCACGACTGTGTAAATACCATTCCATCAAATCGCTTCCGCACACCCCGCAGGCTTTCATTTCTACTAGGACTTCGTCCGAGCCAATCTTGGGCTTGGGCACATCCTGAACCTTTATCTCGTTCAAACTGTGGTATACGGCAGCTTTCATTTCAGTTCAACTGAAGTTGAAGACCCAGAATGCACATAAGAGTTTTCACCTTAACCACAGAACTCCATCTTGTGCACTGCTCTGGAATTCGAATAGCCCTGTTCTAAACTCTAGGTTTTTCTAGCTGTCAGTAACATGATGTCTTTGGTAGTAACCAAAATGAGAATGCTCTTTCCCACTCTAGCATTAATGCTGGCAGCTACCCTTCTCAGCGTCGGGGCTTTAGGCTACGTACTATGGCAAAGTCAGAAACCCGTTAGCCAAGCTGAGCTTGAGCTGCAGGTGGTGGAGTTCTTGAATACCACAGATGTGAGGAGTGTTTGGAACGGCGTGGTCGAAATAGAGAGGTCTTATGATCACAAACTTGGCGGCAAAGTCGTTGTTGCAGAGTTCACTACCACGAACGGTGGGCACCCAGACTTCATGTTGGAAGTGATTGAGCGCCATGTTGCCTTGATTACACTGAACGAGAAAGGAGAAACCACATCCGCATTCTGCATACACGGCGCCTTACACGATGGTCGAATCTGGGATCTACTTAACCAAAGATGGGTTTAATAGAAGCAGTAAGAGCGCATTCAGAAGACAGGGTCCTTCAACTTCTTAGCTGTGTCGATTGTGCGCCCAGCGTAGTTCAGTATGAAGGCTTCGGGAAATGCTTGATTGATGGCTGCTATGCTTTTGTGTCCTGTGCAATGAGCCGGAGAAACCAGTTTCAGGTTGAATTCCCTGAGTCCTTTGAGAGTTTCTTTGAGCCTAGTTTCCTTCGGTCGGATTAGGTGTGTTCCACCAATGAATCCATAAAGCTTAGTCCTCGTTACATCTGAGGCGCATTGAAGCGTGTTTATGATTCCTGCATGGGCACAGCCGCTGATAACGAGGACGCCGCGTTTTTCTATGTTGATGAAGAGGGCTTGATCTTCGGGCACCTTGTCCTTCACCTGCTTTCCCTCAATTATGGCGAAGTTTTTCCAAGTAACTTTCTCAAATGGCGTAACACGTTCTATTTCTCCACTGGTCAGAACCCCTGGGATGATTTCGATGGGTCGAGTGGTTTCAACTATTTCCGCACCAGCTTTCAGCATGTCTTCTTTCAGTTCTCCTTTCGGAATTCCATGATATCGTCTTCTGCCTTTTTCAACTGCGAATCGCGGGTAGAAGATGCTCGGATGAACTACTACTTTGACACGTCTCTTTGATCTTCTTATCATTTCAACGGTTGCGCAAGTGTGGTCGTGATGCCCGTGGCTGAGGATTATGCACTCTAACTGAGACAGATCCAGCTTGAGGGCTTTGATGTTGTAGAGCAAGGCGCTTCTAATACGACCAGTGTCAAAAACAACTGAATGCCTTTGACCGCGATAATCCTTGATCTCTAGATAGGCTGAGAAGCCAAACTGCCCTAAAAGACCACTATGGTAAACAACATTGTCTGCTAGAGTGGTGACACTAACCGACCTAGCTACCTGCATCTCTCTGACCAGCGAAGCTTACATGTAGATGCTTGGCGGCTTGGACGCCTGCAAGACATGCGCCACAAACTGGGCTTCAGGCACAGCGCCCACAAGCTCTGTGCGCTCGTTTATGACAATTTTTGGCACGCCCATTACACTATATTTCTGTGCAAGGTGTGGAAACTCGCCGACCTCAACCACATCTGACTTGACCATGTCGCTTTCAATAGCGAATTTGTGTGACAACCCAGCTGCAACGGGACAGTACGGGCATGTTAAAGTAACAAACACTTGTATGTGCACTGGCTTGTCTAACCCCTTCAGCTTCGCTTTAGTGTCCTCGCTAAGGTTCGTGGCGCCTTTGGACACGTTGATTATGGTTTCTATCAAGGTGTTAAACTCGTAACCGTAGGGAATGCCATAATAGCGTATGCCATAATCCTTCTTGCCTAGAACAATGACAGCTGGAACCTTGTCCACGCCATATTCCCTTGCTTTAGCCTCATCTTTGACAAAGTCGTAGATTTCAACCAGAATCTTATCTGGCATGAGACTGGCCACTTCTTGTGCAAGCTGCCTCGATTCTCTGCAGAACTCGCATTCCATTTCCTGAGTGAAAACAACTATGCGCACAGACTCTGTCATGTTGCGCTGCAGTTCTTCCTTCAAATGCGCCTTGTGTTCTTCAGGAATTAAGCTCAACTCGGTTTTCACCAAGCATTCACTAGCCTTCGCGAACCTTAAAAAAGTAACTACGAGGTTAGCCACACAAACCTCAAAAGCAACAACCCAAATCAGACTTAACAAACGAAGGGGATAAACACAAAGATGACACATCACATCGAAATCATCGGAGTAGGAAACGAACTCCTAATCGGAAAAATCGCCAACACAAACGCACAGTGGTTGGCTAAACGCATAACCACAACAGGGTTGGCTGTCAGCCGCATGGCAGTTATTGGCGATGAGATCGCCGAGATTTCCAAAGAGATTCTAGAAGCATTGAAGCGCAAGCCTCAAATGATAATCACCACAGGCGGACTTGGACCCACATTTGACGACAAAACACTTGAAGGAATAGGCAAAGCCCTGAAACGCCCATTGAAAGTCAACCCCGAAGCCATGAAAATGATCGAAGCAAAATATCACCAGTACCTGCAGGAAGGCAGAATCGAAGAGAAAGTGGAGTTGACCCCACCTCGGGTCAAGATGGCAACGTTGCCAGAAAGCGGAAAACCATTACACAACCCTCTTGGAACCGCGCCAGGCGTCCTCATTAAAGTTGATGACACAAGCATTATTGCATTGCCCGGCGTGCCGCCAGAAATGGAAGCCATATTTGACGAGTCAATTCAACCCATATTGAAAAAAATGGCGGGCAACGCAGTGTTTTATGAAACCAGCCTCGCCGTTGACGGCATAATGGAATCCGATCTGGCACCACTCATAGACAAAACCATGAACGACAACCCATACATTTACATAAAATCACACCCGGGACAGCGAGGCGAAGGCAAACCACACCTTGAACTACACCTCTCCACCACTGCGCAAGACTCAGGAACAGCCAAAAAAAGAGTCACCAAAGCATTGCTGCAGATCACAGGGCTAGTGGAAGAGGCGAAGCATGGGAAAATCAAGTTCAAAAAGCCAAAATAACATGGAACCACAAGAGGAAAGCCGCACAACGTGTGTGAAGACAACAAATGACGATGCCCAAAGCGTTGCCTCCCCCATTTGAAGAATCAAAACAAGCCTACGACGCCATCGTAATAGGCGCGGGACCAGCAGGCTTAGCCGCCGCGATTTATCTCTCAAGAGCAAACCTGAAAACGCTAGTTTTGGAAGCAGAAAAACCAGGCGGACGACTCCACGATGCAAGACTCATCGAGAACTATCCCGGCTTCGAGTCGATTTCAGGCACTGAACTTGCCAATAAAATGCTGAAACAGGCTGAATCGCTAGGAGCCAAAATCGTCTCTCCAGCAAGAGCCATCCGCTTCGAGTTGCTAGGCGATCCCAAGCTGATTTGGACACGCGACAAGGAATATCGTTCGAAAGCCGTTTTGCTAGCGATCGGCGTTCAACGAAAGAAAGTGGAGATTCCAGGCGCCAGAGAACTTCTCGGCATGGGCGTGTCCTACTGCCCAGTCTGTGATGGAACCTTCTTCAAGAATCAAGACGTTGCTTTGGTGGGTGAAGATGAGGAGACAATCTCCGACGGCCTGTACCTAGCGGGGCTCGTAAACAGGGTTCATCTTATTCCTGGGGCGCTTAAGCCTCACTACAGATCAGAAAGCTTGGAGAAACTGGTTTCGAAAGGCAACGTGCAGCTGTGGCAAACGTTTGAAGCCACTGAAATAATGGGCTCGCACGTAGTTGAAAAAGTGAAGATTAGAGACCGCAACTCCAAAGAGGAGCTAATCCTGAACGTCAAAGGAGTCTTCATCTCAGGAGAAAAAACGCCTGTGACCGAAATGTTGGCAACAGCTGGAGTTAGAACTGACATGGCTGGCGCAGGCTGCATAATGGTTGACGCTCAGATGCAAACCAATATTCCAAACGTTTACGCCGCTGGCGATGCCACTTGTGGAAGAAAATATCAAATCGCCGTCAGCGTTGGGCAAGGTGTAGCCGCGGCGTTGAACATCATTAAGAAGCATGCGGAAACGGCTAGACAGCAGCGTTAAGGCGTGTACCTTTCGCCAGCGCTGAGTATGCGTTCCATTGCAGCGTTGAGGTTCGTGAATCCCTCGTTAGTCTTAGCTGCCACAGGTATCAGAAGGAATTTCAAGCCTAATCGGTGAATTGCGTGTATTGTTTCACGGGCTAAGAGGCGTTTTGTGCCGTCGAGTTTTTCGTCTATGGCTGTCTCTAGCTTGTACGGGTCGGCTGACCAGTCCACTATAAGCTGAGTTTCTTCGGGTGGCAGCAAGTCGCTTTTGGAAAGCACGTGCACCTGAGGAATTAGGAATCGGTTGTAAACTGCGGCTGCGAGAAACATGTTTGACACGTAGTTCTGCGGATGCGAACTGAACACCGAATCGAACAAGTAGACTAAAGCCTTGGATTCTATTGCCAGTTCATTGGCTAAGTATGGCCCGCTTTGACGAAAGGCAAACAGCTCCATCTGTCCGGGCGTGTCGATTAGGATAATGTCTGATTTGAACGAGGCGATTTCATCGCTTAATCTTTCAACTTCATTGGCAATCAAATCTGCAGCCATTATCAAAGCGCCGTTGGGTCCAAGCTGATAGTCATGCATCAGCTTTTCGATTTTGATGTAGTCGCGAATGTCGATGTCAGGAGTGTAAGGCATAGTTATGACGCCTGGATCCAAGTTCACAGTTATAACGTCCTGCTTCTGAAGGTGAAGCCAGCTTGAGAAAGCGGCTGTAAGCATGGACTTGCCTGAACCCGCAGTGCCAACAATGAACACAGTGAACATGCTAGCCCAGCCTTTGTCGCTGCCTTTTACCTAGGCTTGTTAATTCGTTGCGACGCGCCTATTATTGTTTATGAACATGGGGATGAAGACCATTAAGATACAGAGCACAACACGCGGTTGGCTGAAAACAGAAGTTATTAACTTCCCCTAGGTTTCAGTAATAATAACTTCTTAACAGAATTCACACGAAGGGTCGTTACCGTTCAGGTACCGTCACCAGAAGTTTGTTACCTAAGCGAAACCGCGCTAGGCTGAGGGTTGCTGCGCCTATTTTTTCTTGTCGCTAAGCCACCATTTCAGGTATTCTTTGCGCTGTCTTTGGCGTTGTTCTTCCTCGGTTTCCTCTGGCGGACGCATTTGCTCCCGCATTTCAATAAGCTCTTGATGCGTCACTGATAACCCACAGCTTTGGCACGCGTAACGTTTCGTAGCAGATGAGTAACGCATTTCGCCTCCACACTCAGGACAGAACGGCATACTGTTACATTCGCCTTCCATTATGGGATGGATAAACGAGTGAATTCTATAACAAATATCTTTTGGTAGGCGGCGAACTGCTCTTCCGACTACTGTTTCCAAATGTTAAAATTGGACAAGCTGCAGATGCCACAGATTTCAGCGCACTAATCTGCGCTCGGTCTTTCTCAGCCTTGGTCTAGGCAGATATCTCTTCCCAATGAAATACAAAGCCGCTATAACCACGGCGATAACGACTACCACGATGACCACCTGGAGAACATAGGAAAGAAATAGGCTAGTCACAGTGTTCACGCGAAACTCGAAAGATTCCTGTCTAATGTTTCCTGCGGCGTCAAAAGCTCTAATGTCTATTGTGTGGAGCCCATCCCTCAGCCCTGCGAAAGTGATACTTGTGTTTGCATCCGCCTGAGTCCATTCGCCGCCGTCGAGTCTAACTTCGTATCGTATTATGCCGGAGACATCATCCCAGCCTTCCCAAATAACAGTTATTGATGTCGAGTCAATTGTATAGCTTGGGTATTGGAGTTCGCTAGGAGATATTATGAAAATGTCTGGTGGCGCTATGTCTATGACAGGCCACTGAACCATAAGCGGATAATGATCCACGTTGTTAACGCCTACGACATAAAGCGTATCTCCAATGTCGTCTTTGTTCTCATCAGTGCCGATGTAGTCGCTCCAATAATTGCCCCTGAATCCTTTGTCCCACGTGTTTCTTGAGAAATATCCCGATGACTCATTCGAGAAAGGACTGAGGAAGTCAAAAAGCACTTGCCTTTCGTTGTCAACGAAGTAGTTTTCGTACAGTTCATTCCAATCGGAGCGATAAAAGGACAAGGCAAGACTATTGTTGCCAACATAGCTGTAGATCAGCCTGTTGTAACCAGAGCTGTAGAAAGTAAGCCCTCCCCATAACAATGGTCCTCGGTTTCCCCTAACTGTCATGTTAACTAAAGTGCAGTCCCTAGCGTATGCCAGTAACACACCGTCACCATTGCTCACAAAGCTGAAGTCTCTAACCGTGACATCTGTGCCATTCACGATCGCAAGATAACCTGCATCCGGATAGCTTGTCGGACTGACGACCTGACCGTGGAGGTTAGTCAAATAGTAAACTGGCTTCCCATCCACAAGGTTTGATGAATCAATGTCCTGCAAGAAACTCTCAAGAGTGTAGCCAACGACCACCAGATTGTACAGACTATTGAGCAAAGTGTTTCGTCGAAAGACGTTGAATCTGCCACACTTGTTAAGGACTACGCTTACGTTATTGTTTGTGAAGATATTGTCTTCAATCCAATTTCTTGCGGAGCCTGATTCCAGTTCCAAGCCCTCCACATTATTCATGACCGTGTTCTCCGCTATTGTGTTGTCGTTGCTGTAACCGTCCAAGTGCATTCCCATCAGCCCACCGTTGTCCACAAGGTTGCGGGTTAATGAAAGACCTGAAGACGCGTAACCAATTATGCCACCATAAACTCCGCTTAAGACAACGTTGTCGCTGACATTAACAAAGGATGACTGAGCAATCCACACAATCACTGCGGCATCGGTGAGAATGCTATTTGCAATAAGAACGTCAGAAACGCTGTCTACGAGTATGCAACTATCTGGAGCGCCCAGTCCTGGCGGTGGTCCCCATGTCCTGCCCGCGTTACTCACTGTAAAATTGGTCAGAACAACGTTGCTTGTCCTTATTTCGACGACAGACCCTACACCGCCTCCATCCACAACAGTGGTTTCCTTGTTTTCTCCAATAATGGAAACTGCCTTGTTCACAAGCAGCGTCTCCCTGTACGTTCCAGCTTTTACGGCAACTGTGTCGCCAGAGCTTGCCGCATTTAGCGCATCTTGTATTCTTTGAAAGTCCGCTGGATCGTCATCGTCCACTATCCATGTCTTGGGTTGAGCTAACACCGTTCCTGGGTTAGAGATGGCCACCGCAAGCGCAAATACCAGCAGAACGACAAATGCAGCTCTCTTAACCAAAGAGTCGCCTCTATTTTCCTCATGTTATGAAATTGGTGAGCCCTGCGTCTTTGGCTAGTTGAATAGCTCGCTCCATCTCGTTTCGTGTAAGCCTCCGCCTCAGCTCAGGAATCTCATGGGCTTTCCACTCAGGTCTATACTGAAACATTACGTTGGTGCGCACACCGCTGCCAAGGTTTTGCGCTATCCAGTTCAAGATGGGTTTAGTGCAGCATTCAAGGTGCCCCGGCAGAACTAGGACACGAATCAGCAGCTCACCATATTTCTTAGCGTATAAGTGGTTTCGAGTGCAGGCTTCCCAGTACTCGGGAGCCTCTGAAATACGTGTCGCACACTCATTATTACCGTACTTGAAATCCAACAGATAAACGTCGGCAAAACCAACCAGCAGCTTAGCGGTTTCCTCACTATAGTAGGAGTTGGAGTTCCAAACCACTGGCACGTTGATCCCAACATGCTTGAAGGTTTCCAGCCACTGCTCCAACCACGATGTAGGCTCACCGCCCACAAGATTGACGTTTCGACAACCCTTCTGCCTAAGACTTTCAACGCTGTGAGCCAACCGTTTAGGCGTGTAAACTTCGCCTTCCTCAAACCATTGAGAAATACTCCAGTTTTGACAGTGTTTGCAGCGCATTGTACAGCCCATGGTGAAAACAGTCCCGGAAGGCACCAGCTCAGGCTCCTCGCCCATGTGCTCAAACATAGTGGAAACCGTGATTTGTGTGCCGCTCTTGCACCAGAGCCCCAACTCGCCTGCAACGCGGTTGAAGCCGCATCGCCTTGTGCATAGATAGCATTTTTCCATGACGCGCTTTGCGATTTCAGCTTTCAGGTCAAAATATGATTTCTCTGGTGAGTCAAGCTGTTCCAGGCTCTTGTGTCCAGAGTCCACCTGTTTCTCCAAGGCGCAGAACTCGTCAGTCAGCTCATCGTGCTGAGTCCAGAGTTGCTCAGGCGTGTTTTCCTGCGTGAAGTCTGCCGAGAGTCTTCTGGCTATCATGAACTTGGCTGGCTTTTCGTCTTGCATGACGCTGAAGTATCTGGGCATGCTATGCCTAGCTTTCTCATTGTTCAACACGGCTAGGGCATCGGGTCTCCAAGCGCCGAACATCTCTAAATTCGTCTCTCTCTGCTGATTAAATGTAGGCGAAGCCATTCATTTAAACCAGTTTTCTCCGGCTCCACCTTACCTTACCATGCGCTTGATTTTGGTTGAGCTCACTGCCTTCCTGAAGGCTCTCTCCACCTGCAACCTCTTGTATTCTGGATAGCTAATTCTGGCGCTTGGATAAATGTGCAAGTATCGCTTGTAGGTCAGACGCAGGTCAACTTCCTTCTGCAGAGTATATGTCTTAGGCGAGCCAATCCAAGCTGCCACAAATAGGAGAAGAATCCAAACCAGTACGCCAATGAAGACCAGCCACAATATCGTTACGATCACGGCTTGGTTCCCTCAGACCCACTGCTTTGGCTTCCTCGCTTGATGGGCAACACCGCTGGGCCGCCTTCAAGACCCAGCACTGTGAGTATGTCAGATGTTGAAGGCACGATTATCTTAGTCTGCTGAGCAAAGGTATCTCTGATAACGTCAAGCTTCTTGTTCAACTGTGCATTTTCAAGGAAGTACTGGTTCGCTGCTTGAGCCACAACTTTAACAGCTTCCGCTTGAGCGCTGGCAACTAATTCAATGGCTTTGGCGTCTCCTTGCGCCTTAAGTATGGTTCCTTCTCGGTCTTGCATCGCCGCCTCTTTCCGTCCAGTTGCCAACAAGCGTATCTGTCTTCGTTCTTGCTCCGCTGTTTTCTGCTTGTGCATAGCAGTTTGAATGTCGGCGGGCGGATCAATACGCTGCACTTCAATGCGATTAACTTTGGTGCCCCACTTATCTGTTGCCTCGTCCAACACTTTGCGCAATTCGATGTTGATTTTCTCACGTGAAGTCAGACAGGCGTCAAGGGACATTTCGCCGACTATGTTTCGAAGTGTTGTCTGCGCCAACTTGACTATCGCGAGTTCGAAATCCTCAATTTCGTACAGAGCCTTCACAGGGTCAGTGATCTGATAATAAACAACAGCGTCAATGGTTACAACCACGTTGTCTTCAGTGATGATTTCCTGAGGTGGAACGTCAATCACTTGTTCACGCATGTTAACTCGAAAGATCCTATTAACAAACGGAACGATGTACCTGAGACCTGGTTCAACTGTCCTCTCGTAGGCATTCCATCGTTCGACTATTCCGCGCTCATACTGGTTAACACGTTTCATGCCCATGCTGAAGAGAACGACCACTACAAGGATGATTATAGCCGCTGCAAGGATAATTTCCTCATACATCTTGTCATTTCACCTCTTCCACAATCAAACTAACCCCTTCTACACCAACGATATGTACAGTGGAATCCTTTTTTATTATTCGGTCTTGCCTTGGCCGACAGAACCAGAGCTCGCCCACAATCTTGACCAAACCACCATCTATCGGGTCTATATCCGTGTGCGCCACCGTAGTTCTGCCAACCAAAGCATCTATGTTGGTCTTTGTTAGGTTCACATTTATCATGTCTGAAAATCGATGAGTGTCGTACATTTCTTGAATCTTGTAGGTTGCGCCTTTAATGTGGCTTAACCGCCTGATCAACTCGCCCAAGTCGCTGGTTCTGACTCTTAGAACGAAATGCTCGTTCTGCCGAGTTAGGGTGTAGCTGACCTTGTATTGATTGGCGAATTTGTCCAGCATCTGAGTTAGTTTGAAGTCATCTGCCTTTATCGCAAGTGTGATTATCATCGTTGGTCAATATTGACTAGCATTGAGAGATATTTAAGTTTATTGTTGAGCATTGAAGCCTATCTATTTCACAATCAACACAGGGCAACGAGCTTTATGGCTTACCCCTTCGCTGACTGATCCTAGGAGAATCTCGCTTATTTTGCTCATGCCCCGATGACCAAGCACGATGAGGTCATATCCCCCTTTGGCAGCTTCAGCCACGATTTCCTTCACCGTGTCTCCTTCCATGAGCAGTTTCTCAACAATGACGTTGTTTTCCTTAACAGTCTGTTCTGCCTCGTCAAGGATCTTGGCGCCCAGTTTCTTTGCGTCTTCGGTGATTCTGGTTGCTATGGTTGAGGAGACCGGGGTGGTCACTGTGGGAGCTGAAAACGCGTCACCAACTGGTGCAAATGGTACTACAGCAGAGTAAACGTAGATTAATGTGATCTTGCTGCCGAGCCTTTGAGCCAATTCAATCGCATGGCGTAATGCTTTACGAGAATGCTCAGAGCCGTCAATTGCCACTAGAATTTGGTTGTACATGATTTTTCATCCTACAAATAAGCGAAAAGTGGAATCACAAATATAACATTAACTTCGAATCATCGCTTTGCCACAACCAAAAAAAGCCTAGACTCTGGGAGAAATCATCGCGAAGCTTCTACAGAATAAGGCAGCCACAATGTCTGAAGTGGGCACGTTGTTGGGCATGGCAACATTAGATTATCGAGTAAGGATGTGACGCGCCTGTGGGTTCAAATCGTCCTTTGATGGCTATGCCGTGGCCGCATGTGGGGCAACGCATGTCCTTGTTGAGATTCCATCTTACTATCTCAAAACTATACCTCTTGACAACTAGTTCGTGGCAGTTTGGGCAATACGTGTTTTCATATGGGTGTCCTGGAACGTTGCCGATGTAAACGTAGTTTAGTCCAGCCTCACGCGAGACTTTGCATGCTTTTTCAAGTGTCTCTATTGGTGTAGATGCCAGGTCAGTCATCTTGTAGTCCGGGTGAAAACGTAGTATGTGAAATACCGTGTCTTTGCCCATTTTGTCTCTTATCCACGCGGCGAGTTCACGAATACGTTCCAATGAATCACCGGTCTTAGGCACCACAAGGTTGGTGATTTCCACATGGATGTCGTGGCGTTTCATCTCCAACAAAGTTGCGAAGATGGGCTCAACCGAGGGCACGGCTGAAAATTTCCTGTAGAACTCCTGGTCAGCTCCACCTTTAAAATCGACTGTAGCTGCATCTAAGTAGGGCGCTATCGTGTGCACAGCTTCGCGTGTCATGTAACCGTTTGTAACAAAGGTGTTGAAGAAACCTACTTGGCGGGCGAGTTTAGCTGTGTCGAAAGCGTATTCCATGAAGATCGTAGGTTCAGTATACGTATAGCTAATGCCCTGGCAGTTGTTTTCTCTAGTGGCTTTCACCACATCCTCAGGCGGAAAATCGTTGCCCCCTATTTTTTCTTGGCTTATCATCCAGTTGTCGCAGAACTGGCAGCGAAAATTGCAGCCGCCCACGGCAATGGATAAGACTGAAGCGCCGGGATGAAAATGGGCCAGAGGCTTTTTTGTGATTGGGTCAACGCCTACTGAGCAGGCTTTGCCGTATGCTAGCGCGTAGAGTTTGCCGCCCATGTTCTTTCTGACTTGACAGAAGCCTAGTCCATCGTCTGGGATTGTGCACACTCTGGCGCAGAGGAAGCAGCGTACTTTTTTGTCTGGGAGAGGCGAGTACAGCATGGCTTCGTGAAGTGGCTCTTTCGGGAAACTTGGCAAAGTCATGGCTGGGCAAGACCTCTTTGTCAAACACTGAAACGACTAGTCTCTTGTGATATTTACGTTTTGATGTTTTGGTGCAGAAGGCTTATATATTACCTTTTGGCAATTGATAATTGATAATTACCAATTAGTAATAAGACCCCTTTCATGAAGGCTGACATCATTGAAACTCAAGCTCCTACTCAAGAAGAACGGCGAAGTCCTGTTTGAAATGCCCCTCTCGATGGAGGAGTGGACCAAACAGGGCTTGGAAAGGGAGCTGGCATTCTCTGAAACAGAACTCGACAAATTCTCCAAACTATTCGACGCTCTATCACATGGAACCCGCCTGAAAATGATGACGCGACTCTTGGAAGAAGACGACATGACACTTGGCTTCGGCGAATTCATGCGAGACCTTGGCTTAAACCCGAAAACCGTGTGGGAGAGCACGCGCAAACTGCAGGAGAGCGGTCTGTTGGTCAAATCGGAAGACGGCAAATACCATGCTTCTGAGTCGGGCGCTGCAGGGTTTCTGTTGCTCAGTCTAGCTTTGAGACGAGTGTTCAAAGCCATGGAAGAGTTATAGGAGGTGAAAAAGGAGAAATGTCAGACGATTTTCAGGACATATTCGACGACGTGGATAAGATATACCAGAGATTCGCCAAAAGAATGTTCAGAGAAATGGAAGACATCGAAGAAGACATCAAAAGCGGCAAACTTGAAGGCGAATGGGACATCAAACCAATCGAAGAGCCAGGTGTGAAAGGCTACGTGGCCCGAGGACGCTTCGAATTTGGCAATAAGCCAAAACAAAAGTCTCTTACTCTGCCTAAAGAGATTCCTCAGGAAGCGCGGGAACCCTTAACAGACGTTTTCCAAGACGAAGACAACATCAAACTGTACATAGAGCTGCCTGGAGTGGAGAAAGACGACATCAAGTTCAATGTTTCAGAAGGTAAAGCGGAGATCAAAGCAAAGAATTTCCACAAGACGATCGACTTGCCAACACCAGACGTCGAAGCTACTAAGACAAAGGCGAACTACAAGAACGGAGTCCTTGAAGTAACGATACCAAAGAAAAAACAATCACAGACAGAGCGAGAAAAAGAAATCATTAAGATCGAGTAGCAGTCAGAAAGAGTTGCACCTGACCTCATGCAAACAGAAATCTACAACATAGACTACACTTAGTTCACTCACCTCTTGGGAACTGTCCATTTTTCAAAACGCAGTCTAAACGATGCCTACGACGCCGTGGCTCAACTTAAGCCCACGGACTTAGCCATCGAGCTTGACGTGAAACGTTATGACGTCCTGAACAGCGACTGCGCGGCGTGTCCGCAAAACCACAGCTGCAATCGAAAATGCGAATTCATCGGCGCCGTTGAAACCTTGGAGAACAGAGACACCAACATTTGGCTAATCGACATGTCGCGAAACGAATTCTGGCAAAGAATGCGTAGGTTGCCCGCGAACTCTTCTCATTGGCGCGTTCTGTTGCATGAACGAGACACGCTCATGGCGGCAAGGCTAGCATGGGTAGCGACTGAAGGCTTGAGAAATGGAGTAGCTCCACGCGTTTTGGCCTTGGTTGGAGCCGCACACGTGAAAGGAATAAAATCCGTGCTGAGGAATCCTGCCCACATCAAAGAGAATCTAAGTTTGTTCGGGCTCCCTTTCACTCTGCCCGAGTTGATAAGGAGAGTCGCTGTCGAGGAAGCGGGTTAGAACCAGCGCCACATCCAATATTTCTCGAACAGAATCTTACCCCAATGCCAGATGCGACTTGGACTGCGCAACTTCACGGTTGTCGTCGGAGCTGAGTAGAAGTTGCCGCTGGCAAACCCTGCCTTACCGTGGCCAGTTTCTAAGAAGCAGTAGCCTCTTCCGTCAAACTCGGTTTTCGAACCACCTTGAATATCAGCAACAATGTTGTGTGTCACCACTTCAGCTTGGTAGTGGGCGAAGACACCTGCTTTGGGCAGCATCATTCCTGAGGGAAGCTTAATAGCTGTTACATCACCTATCGCGAAAACATCATCGTAACGTGTCCTCATCGTCCCCTTGTCAACAGGCACCCATCCGGACTGGTCGGATAGTTCCTTTGCTTCTCTGACCACCGCTGCACTTTTGTGAACTGGGACTCCCATCAAGAGGTCGAATCCGACTTGTTCGCCTTTATCAAAGGTTATCTGCTTCTTTTTTGCGTCTATCGAGATAGCTTTCATTGTTGGATAGAATTTAATGTCTCTTTGTTCAAGGATTCTTTTCACGGCATCTCCGACCGCTTGCCCGGCGACTGGCATGGGGAAAGGCTCTGGTGTATAGACTTGAATGCCTATGTCTTTGCGAATTCCTTTCTTGCGTAGAAAAGCGTCAACTAGAAGCGCGGCTTCGTAGGGTGCGGCGGGGCATCTGAAAGGCGTGCTAGATATGAGAACAGTCAAGGATCCATGTGAAAGCCGAGTCAGGGTGTCCCTTAACTGCGTCAAATGGTTCAGATCGTAGAGATTTACGGCAGCATCTACGAATCCGGGCACAGCCTCTGGAACTAAATCTGCGCCCAAAGACACGATGAGGTAGTCGTAGTTTACGTCCTTGGCTGAAGTCTTAACCTCGCGGTTTTCAGGATCGATTTTGGTAACTTCAGCATTCATGTAGCCGATGCCTTTTCTGCTGAGCCCGCTGAGATCTTTCATTATTTGGCTTGGTTTCCGCCACCCAAAGGGAACCCATAAGAATGATGGGGTGAATTCGTATTGCGTTTTTCGGTCGATGAGGAAGACTTGGTGTTTTTTGCCTAGCTTTTTCTTAAGGCGATTCGCTGCGATTAGTCCTCCGACTCCGCTGCCGAGTACAACGATGTTCTTGCCCATTCTTAAGCTCCCTTTAGGGATAGATGGTGTAGTTAATTGTTAAAGTTTCTTATAGGAATAATCGTAGAAAAACATATGCCCCAAGCTCGTGGAATGTAGTTAAAGTTATTACGAGATTGAGGGGTTCAGTAGAGAGGTCCGAGGCGTGCAAGGAGTTGGGAAAATGAAGGAAAAAACGTCGCAGATGCCTGGCTTTTACAAGCTGAGTCCAAAAGACAGGCTGCGGCTTGTGAGAGAGTTCGCTGAGTTAACTGATGAAGAGGTTAGTCTGCTTCAGTCTACGGGTTCATTAGACATGGACTTGGCCAACAGGATGATAGAGAACGTGATTGGCGCGTTTCCTGTGCCGTTGGGCATTGCTGTTAATTTTCTGATTAACAAGCGTGATTATTTGATTCCGATGGCTATTGAGGAGCCGTCGGTTGTGGCTGCTGCTGGCTATGCGGCGAAGATGGTGCGGGAGGGCGGCGGCTTTTTCACGAATAGCACGGCGCAGGTTATGATTGGGCAGGTTCAGGCGGTTGGGATTAGGGATCCGCATCGGGCTAAGATGGCGATTTATGCGGCTAAGGAGGAGATTTTGAAGAAGGCGAATGAGCAGGATCCGATGCTGGTTTCTGTTGGTGGTGGCGCAAAAGACTTGGAGGTTAAGGTGATCAATGCTCAAACGGGGCCGATGGTTATCACGGAGTTGCATGTGGACTGTCGAGATGTGATGGGTGCTAACGCTGTGAACACTATGGCTGAGGCTGTGGCGCCGCTTATCGAGAGAATTACGCACGGAAGAGTCTACTTGCGGATTATTTCGAATTTGGCTACTAAGCGTTTGGCTCGGGCGTGGTGTACTGTGCCTAAGACGGCGCTTGGCGGTGAGGAAGTGGTTGATGGCATTATTGAAGCGTATGCGTTTGCTGCTGCTGATCCTTATCGTTGTGCTACGCATAACAAGGGAATTCTGAACGGTATAATAGGCGTCGTAGTTGCAACGTGTAATGATCATAGGGCTGTGGAGGCTGGTGCACACGCTTACGCCGCGCATTTGGGTGGTTATCGTCCGCTTTCTGTTTGGGAGAAGAATGAGCATGGCGATTTGGTGGGTGCGATTCAGTTGCCTATGGCTGTGGGCATTGTTGGCGGTGCGACGCGGGTTCATCCGATTGCTAAGATTGCTTTGAAGATTTTGGGTGTTAAGTCGGCTGCTGAGTTTGGTGAGGTTTTGGCTGCGGTTGGTTTGGCTCAGAATTTGGGTGCGTTGCGCGCTTTGGCGAGTGAGGGTATTCAGCGGGGGCACATGTCGCTGCATGCTAGAAACATGGCTATTGCGGCTGGAGCTACGGGCGAGTTGATCGACTTGATTGTGGAGCGTATGATCTCAGAGCGCAAGATCAGGTTGGACAGAGCTAAAGAGCTTATTGATGAGTTCAAGGCGAAGGGAAAGTTATAACAAAATAGATGTCCCATACGTTCCTAGTTGTTGGTCCAAAAATCGGAAGTGAAAGACAGTGGTGGTTGTGGTTCCTGGTCCAGCGTCGCTGCAGTTAGGCAAGCTCGTAGCTGGGGAGTTGAAGGCGAGGGTGGTTTCTGTTGAGTTTAAGCGGTTTCCTGATGGGGAGTCGCGTATCAGGCTTGAGGGTGATGTTAAAGATGAAGATGCCGTGGTTGTGCAGACTACGGGTCCGCCTCAGAACGAGAATTTGGTTCAGTTGTTTCTGCTTGCTGATACTGTGAAGGATTTGGGTGCCCGGTCGATTACAGCTGTTGTGCCTTACTTTGCCTATGCGAGGCAGGATAAGCGGTTCCGGTCTGGTGAATGCTTCAGCGTAAAGACGATTGTGAGTTTGCTGCATACGTGTGGTGTGGGTCGGGTTTTGACGGTGAATTCGCATAATCCGGCTATTTTGCAGACGTTGGCTGTGCCTGTTGAAGATTTGTCGGCGATTGGTCTGCTTGCTGAGCATTTTAGGAAGCTGGGGTTTGGTGGGGCTTTTGCTTTGTCTATGGGTAAGAAGGGACTTGACACTGCGGCTGAGGCTGGCAAAGTGCTTGGGGGCAACTATGATTATGTTCCAACTCAGCGTGATGTGGTTACTGGCAACGTGACTATTGAGAAGAAGCCGTTGGCGGTGAAGGGCAAGACCGTGGTTGTTTTTGATGACATTATTAGTAGCGGGGGCACGATGACTAAGACTGTGGCTTGGGTCAAGGAGCTGGGCGCTGAAAGGGTTTACGCGGCATGTGTGCATCCGTTGCTGTCTGATGAGGTTAGGGAGAAAATTCTGAAGGCTGGCGCTGATGAAGTAATCGGAACGGACACTGTGCCCAGTAAAGTGAGTAAGGTTTCTGTTGCTCCGTTGATTGTTGAGGCTTTGAAGAAGTGAGTTGCCGGGTCTGTGGCTAAGCTGTTTTTTCTGTTGTCTGGTGAGCATGCTACTCTGCCCGTTTCTGAGTTGAAGGCGATTTTGGAGAGTGAGAGACACAGGTACAGTGTTGTGGGACAGCTTAGGCAGGTTGTTCTAGTTGAAGCTGCAGTTGGCTGCATTGGGGCTGTTGTTCGTAGAGCTGCGCTGACCCGCGTGTGTTGTAGCGAGATTTTCCACGCGAAGGCTGAGACTGAGGAGATAATGCGGCAGAGTCGCTTGGCTTTGTTCGAAAAGTTCGTCAAAAAGGGTGAGAGTTTTGTCGTGAGGTTGAGAAGGATCGGTGAAAGTGCGCCCGATGTTGACAGCGTTGAATTGGAGCGTGAGATTGGGGCTGTGGTTTTGGACAGAGTTGAAGGCGTTAGAGTCAGTTTGAAGCGACCTGATGTCACGTTTTTTGGTGTGTTGACGGGTGATTTTTTTGTTCTGGGGCGTAAGCTTGCGGGGGTTGTTCCGAAGGCTTTTGTGGAGAGGGGTCCTCGTAGGCGTCCGTTTTTTCATCCGTCGGCGATGCCTGCGAAGTTGGCGCGGTGTATGGTTAATTTGGCTCAGCCTAGGGCGGGGGATGTGGTTTTGGATCCGTTTTGTGGTACAGCGAGTATGCTCATTGAGGCTGGGTTGATTGGGTGCAGGGTTGTGGGTTTTGATGTGCAGTGGCGTATGGTTTGGGGTAGTTTGCGTAATCTCAGGCGTTATGGTGTTGAGCCTGAGGGTGTGTTGCGTGCTGATGCGCGGTGTCCCCCTATTCGGGCTGTTGATTGTATTGTGACTGATCCTCCGTATGGCAGGTCTGCTAAGACTTTGGGTCGTGAGGTCAGTGATATTGTGGCTGATTTTCTGCGTGTGGCTAAGGATTGTGTGGCGTGTGGCAGACGCGTGTGTATTGCTTTTCCGAAGGGTGTTCGGATCGCTATGCTGGCTGGGGGTTCGGGTTTTAAGGTGGTGGAATCGCATTATATGTACGTGCATCGGAGTTTGACTCGTGAAGTGGCTGTGTTGGAGCGTGTGTAGTGGCGCTGTGAGTGTGCGAGTGGTTTTTTTGGGTACGGCAGCGAGTATTCCCACTGATGCGAGAGCCCTGCCCAGCGTGGTTGTGCGGCGAAAGAATGAGGTTTTCATGTTCGATTGCGGTGAGGGTGTGCAGCGGCAGATGATCCGTGCGCGTGTAGGCTTTCATCGGAGTATGAGGGTTTTCGTGTCGCACATGCACGGGGATCACGTGTTGGGTTTGCCTGGGCTATTGCAGTCGATGTCGTTGTTGGATAGGCGGTTGAAGCTTTGGGTTTATGGTCCTGTGGGCTTGCGGGCGTTTGTTGAAGCGATTAGGGAGACAGTGCAGTTTGTGTTGACGTTTCCATTGGAGATTCATGAGTTAAGTGAGGGCGGCATAGTCTGTGATGGGGAGGAGTATTATGTTGAGGCTGTGCGCACTGCTCATGTGATTCCCAGTTTTGGTTACGCGCTGGTTGAGAAGCCGCGTTTGGGACGTTTTGATCCCAAGAAAGCGAAGGCTTTGTGTGTGCCTGAAGGCTCGTTGTGGTCAGAGTTGCAGCATGGTAAAAGCGTGACGAGCCTTAGTGGGCGGGTTGTGAAGCCTGGGCAGGTTGTGGGACCTGTGAGACCGGGTTTGAAGATAGCGTATTCTGGTGATACACGGCCTGCGAGGAGTTTGGTGAAGTTGGCTAGGGGTGCTGATTTGCTGGTTCATGAGGCTACGTTGTTGGATGAATTGGCTGTGAGGGCGAGGCGGGATGGGCATTCGACGCCGTCGCAGGCTGCTGAAATAGCGAGGAAGGCTGGGGTTAAGCGGTTGATTTTGACGCATGTGAGTGCTCGGTACAGGGATGTGCAGGCTATGTTGAGGGAGGCGCGGAAGGTTTTTCCGGCTACTGATGTGGCTGAGGATTTTATGGCGGTTGAGCTTCAGGCTTCCGAGACAGCGTAGCAATGCTTTTAGTTTTCGCTGGTATAGTTACTCAGTGGACGATGAGGAAATCGAGGTACTTTGACTGGGGACAACGCTGGATGATTTTTTGTTCCGCTGCCGAGTCCACTTAACATAAGGGGCTATGCTGACAGCCGCTGCGGGAAAAGAGATTTCAAAAGAAGAAGGAGAGAAGCCCCTTATGCCTTCTTCTACCACGTTGAGGCTGTGGGTGTGTGGGCGTCGTCGTCAGACTGTTCCCAGTGACATCATCACCCAGAATGTTGCGACTTAGCGCCGTGGACTTGGACAGTTGCAGTTGCAGTTGAACACCAAACGTAGACTGTTTGTGCTGTCCTAGGGTAGCTTCTTGAATGTTGATTGCGGTGGTTGGCAGGGTTTCTGTTCAGATGTTATTAACTCACGCCTAGGTCAAGTAATAATACCGAGCTGGTTTCTGCTTGGAAGTAGTAGTCTGCGCCGTGTGTTTGTTGACAACTCGCGTCCATTCTGCGCTGACGGTGTAATCGAATATCACGGCAGATATTGAGCTTCAACTTCTATCAACTTGCGTCCTGAGAGAAGAATGCGCGCGGTGTTTCACAAGTTCTAAATACTTGTTGTGTGGGAAAATGGGCTAGACAGAGAAAGAGAACGGAGTCTAGAAAAAAGCAGCGTGCAGATAGCCTGCTAGCAGAGCTATCTTTGTTCCAGCATGTTTGTGTCAGAGAGAATGTGATTAAGACTTGAATTCCAAAGTTACGGCACTGGTTGGTTTCCTTCTTATTTCAGCGCTAGTCCTCGCTCCTAGTCCAGCAGCTGTAACTTCTGGTTCTGTTGGCACGTTTCAATTCAGAATAGCTGACTTTATGGCGGATATTCTTGTACCAGATTTCGACAGTCAATTTGAAGCGGACATTTGGCAGTTGGCTCTCGACGACTTGAGGCAAGCTTCGCCAAACGGAGAGATAACGCACGTTCAGATGCGAATCTGGGAAACATACGCGATAGACAACGATACAGGAGGAATCGTTGTCCCTCCGCATTTGGGTTCTTCCGACTATGAGCAGAACAGAGTTATGCAAAACTGGCAAAGATGGTATTTCGGCTTCGGCGACCCACTAATCTATGGACCATCTGCGGCTGAAAGAATACACAACGCTGGATTTAACATGGAATTCAGCATTTCGGTTGCATGGGATCAAACCAACAGAAACACTATAACTGATAATACTCGAGTGTTCGCGTGGGGAGCAAGAGAGTCAGATTTCCCGCTGTTCGATGGAGAATTGTACCTGCAATATTACATGGACAATGTTTTGCGACCCACAGCGCAGTTTCTTGCCTCAAACCCCAATTTTGTCAGCGGCGACATATTCATGTTGGCATTGGAGATGGTTTACCCAACAGCAGACTTCACTTGGAACCACAATTCACAATGGTTCACCATGATTAATGAAACAAGACAGATCTTCCAGAACGCTGGCAAAGACATACTGCTCACCGTGGACCACGCAGGATGGTTCGACGACGAAGGACTAGGCTATAACGCAGTTAAGCAGCTTAATCCTGAAGCACCAATAACCTCGGACAGGAAGGGAATCTCCGGAGCGACTTACCTCGGAGACTTGGATTTCGTAAGCGTCAGCTGGTGGCTTCCGCTAGTGTTAGCATCTGAGGTTCCGTCAACATGGTCTGAACGCGACATATCATGGGTTACAGAAGCTTGGTTTAACAATAAGAACTTCGACAAAGTCGGCACAGGCTACAACGGCACTCTTAGAATCGCGGGAAGAAATATGATCGCCGACATGAGAGCCCTTGCCACAGTAATGAACAAGAGAATTCTGCTAAACACTGGATGGGAGAACAGACACGGGTTTATTGCGTCGTCTCCTAGAGGAGGCAGCAACATAACAGACCCGTTGGAACAAAAACTAGCTTGGATGTCACAGCTAATCGCTTTAGGAGACAAGGCAAGGTCAAAACCCGAACAGTGGCTTGCAGGACAAGATTTTGAACGTTACACTAGAGACAAATCCCTTTTTCCCGATTATATAGACACTTCATGGTGGAACGCACCCGCACAGTCTGCCATAATGGCTGAGATTAGAGCAATACAGTCGGGAACCGCTCGTGCGCGTTTAACAGGAGATTGGCAGAATCTTAGTTTGAGAACTGATTGGAGATGGCTCACCGCTTACATTCAGCCTCTTCAAGGCTACAACGCTTCAGACATCAATGCTACTGGAATCTTGCTAACCGGAACCATTTCACCTGTTCTCGATCCCCAGTATAGCTTCGTGACAAATTCCAGCGAGTACCTATCGGATTACGATAACGATGGTTTTCTGGAGCGCATGGTTAAGTTTGACAGAGCCTCAGTGGAGTCATGGATATATCACAATCAAAGCATTCGATATGGCAACTTTACTTTGACTCTAGCTGGTAGACTGTTTGATGGGACCCCGTTTGAATGCGAGGACGTTGTCTTCGTGAATTATGCAGGTGATGCAAATAACGACGGCGCAATCAGTGTAGTGGACCTACACAGGGTCGGCGTCAACTGGACCGGCTATGATGCAAACACCGACTTCAACAACGATGGAATCGTAAACATATTTGACATACGAATACTCAACACAAACTTGGGACAAACAACTCCATAAATAACCATTAAGAAACAATGTTTTCGTGCCTAACGCACAAGTATTGGCAAGAGTGTGTAGGTCGTCTTCGACTTTGGAACTCTGACGCTAAACGAGCCCCTATTTCTTCCGATAAACCCACAGCATCAGTGGTAGTGCCACAATGAGATAGGCGAGATGTGTTATGATTCGTGACCACTCGGCGCTGACGGAGTAGCCGAACATCACCGCAAATATTGAACCTATCACACCCTTGTGATGCAACGGGTTATCTGAAGCAATATTCAACACGTATGCTTTCTGCCCCAGCAAGCCCCCACGCGTCTGCGCCCGTGTACCCAGCTAGCTCGTGCACTCCGTAACCTGCTAAGCCGCCAGCCAACAACACTAGCAGAAATATGTCAGAGTTTATCAAGCCAGTGAGTGGGTTTGTTCTTCATCAGAATTCCAGAAATGCTTACAGTAAAGCCGCCTACGAAAAGTGGCACGCCCAAGTAAAAGACGATTTCAAAAGGATACACCACCTTGGCTGATTGCAGCAGCCTGTGGAGATCAACCTGAGCTGACATCCATCTACCACCCAGAATGAGAGTATGTTGACCAGTTTTTTGTGTCTCAAAGGTCAGGTTTGCATTTTGATATTCATACGAGGCTGGGGGACCATAAATGGATTTTACCTCATAGCCGTCGGGGTCGAAAATGCTCACATAGAACTCGCTGATCGCTTCAGTTGATGAAAAATTGTAACGCAGCTCGTAAGCTCCAGGAAGTAAGTAAGCTGTTGCCTTGTATTCGTGATTGCCAAGGAAGCCGTAAGGAGACGAACCGTCAAACGCATTCTCGCTGACAACGCTAGTCTCACTTCTTCCAGTCAGAACACCACATACTATGAGGACTGCGCCAATAAGTAGAGGAACCAAGCCTTTCACGAATATTCCCTGTCTCATAAACAGCCCATCCGCAACCACCTAGCTGACCGCAATCACTGGCGGATGCTCAACAAGAACCCACAAACCCACAGTGCCAACGGTTGGATAGATTGGCTCACCGTTGAATGTAACAACAGCACCATGCCACGTAACGTCAAGAGAATACGTGAAAGCCGCAGGAAACTGAGACCGCCCCACTGGATTAAACTCAATTACCCGACTGGCACCAGCAACATTAACCCCTCCCGTCATCTGACCCGCAACACTGTCGAACAAGTACAGTTTTTCGTTACCGTTGTCCCTGAACATCAGCCCTGCGCCAGAACTTCCAGAAATGAACTCGCTCCAATGATGAGCCCAACCATTCAGAAAACCAGAAAAATTGTAGAACAAACCCGTAGCAGTCGAAGACACAGGATAGCCCGCGCTCGTTCCATTCTCCGTGAGCTGCTGCCCACCTGAAACTGAAAGCCGAATCGCACACAGATCCGTCAGCGTCCTGCTCTGCAAAGAATCAACAAAAACCGTTCTCAACGCATACGTGTAATACGTTGCATTAGCTGGAAGCGTGAAGTACATCTGCGAGTACACGTTAGGACTGTTTGGAGCCCCATTTGACCATTCAGCCTCTTGCTGAATTATGTCTCTGACTATGCCATGATGAATGACATAAGCCGGACTAGACCCGTAAATAGGATTATAATTGTTCAGCCGCATGAAACTCGCCGTGCTAGTAATACCACCGCCAGCAATCGAAGACGTTATCGTGTCGTACGAAGCACTGACAGTCAAAGTCAGAATCCCATTTGTCAACCGCCTAGAAGCAGGATCATCACCAGCGAAATACCTGTTAACAAAGGCGTAATGCGTTTGAGTCACTGTATCCCGCCCACTCCACCACAACGTAACCTTCTGAACATTATGATTAGCCAGAAACACAATCATTTGCCTATTGCCGAAAAGACTCGCATTACTTGTCAAACCCAACGGAACTCTGTAATCTGATCCCCAATCTTCAACCTGAAAAGGCACTTCACGGTCAACTCCATTAATAGTCTGGTTCACACGCAAAGCCCTCACAGGAATCGGGAGAATAGGCTTTCCTTGAGTCGACAGTTGAAGGTTTGACCCAAGCCACCGCAAAGTGCCATTCTGCAAGGACTCCACAACAAGCGTGTCCCCTGCTAACGACGAATAGAGACTGGCATTCCAAGAAAACGTTAAGGCGTACTGCGGTTTCCGCGAGTTAGAGAAGAAAGCAGTGGTTGTAATGCCTCTCGAATCATAAACTTTCATCAAGTACAAGCTCTGGTCCACTCCCGAAGGAATCTGCAACACGTAGGTTCCGTTCGAATGGACAATGGGATCAACAGCAGGATTGACCGTCTTCCAAACCGAGTCCGAAAACCTGTAGAAAAAGAAGTTCGCTCTGCCTAGCTTGAGATCTGCTTTGCCATCCTCGACTGTGACGAGAACCCTTGCTTGCCCAGCCACTGTGTCTAAAACATCCACTTTGAGAAGTGATGAAATCTCATATGTCACTTGAGATATTCCCAAACCCGACAACGAGTACGTCACCGAAAGATTCCCCACACTATAACTCGTCGGCTCGTACCAGCGGGTGGAGAAAGTGGAATCTTTTATGTCAAACGACGGATTCCACGAAGGTTTGGACTGAGCGATATAAACGAATCCACTTCGAAGATACTTCAAAGTCAAATCCTTCGCGTAACTAACGTTACCAGTCACCTGCAAAATCGACCCATAATATCCAACAGCATATTGCATAAGCCCTTTGAGTGACAGGTTCATTTCCTCAAGCGCACTCAAAACCTTAGGCGGCTCTTGAAACGGAAGATTCCTAATATTCGCATACGTTGCGATCACGGCGCTGACCATTATTATGGCTACGAGCAATGCTGCAATCGTCGAAAACTGCCCTTTGTTGCAGGCGGAACTGTGAGATATTGATTAAGCACCTCCTTGCTCTGCAAGCTGTAGCACAACGAGCCTAGACGTGCCGCTTGCCCCAGACTCCGACTTGTAGATGATTGGGCGGTAATGCTGAAGAAGACCCAGGGCTGTGATTCTAACATCCGGCGTTCTCGTCAATCCTATCGCAGTAAACGAGCCTCGAATGGTATTGCCCTGACCTCGATGAGTGAACGTAGCTCCTGCAATCCAGTTATTGACTACCTGAAATATGTAGCTGTTCGGTGCAACCCGCAAATTGTACGTGCTCAAAATAGATGTAGGCAATGCTCTGGTCGACGTCTGATAACTAGCTGGATAGACACCATAGTAATTCGAGTAATAGGACGCATTCCACGTAAACCGAACAACACCTGGACTTCCCGCTATCCATTGGCTATTGTACAAATATGACTGAAGGTTTAGACCCCGCAGAAAAGAGTTAAGACCAGCAGACCCCACTTGCCGCATCCCGTACAAGCCCCAACCGTTTTGACTGCTTGAAAACGTCAAAGTATTCGTAACGTAGAAGAAGGGATAACCCACAATGCTAACCCACGTCCAATTGTACTGATTCACTCTTTGCCCCAAAATGTACGCGTATCTTGCATAGGATCCTCGGCTTGCATCATAACCCTGAGTCGTATAATACCCTGCAGGAATCGGCACGGCTTCGCCGAAAGTATTTATCACCACAGCATCTTGCAGCCTTTCTCCACTAAGCGCAGTACCGTTCAAAATGAGACCCAACTGACTAGTGGAATTTACAAGAACAGTGCTCTGGAAGTATGGTGAAAGCAGATCGCGCAGATCAGAGGCTAGGCTTTGTGCAGTGTAACCAGTAATCCACCAGCCGTTTGCATCGCTGCAATTCAAGATATAGAGAGTTATGTTCCTTCCGGTGCTTTCCCCGACTTTCTGAGGTGTCGTAGCAAACTTGACATTCGACGACTCCACCACGTAGGACGAGGCGTCAGAATCAACTCCTAGATCGCCTCTGGAGTTTGAGAAAGACTTGACCAAGCTGTAGGTGACGACTCCCCCGGAGGATGTTACAATATCGTACACCGTGAGGTTGTACACGATATTTGGGGGAAGAGATGCAGCGAGTGCATTCTGGAGACGCGCCCAAGACGGATCTGAAGTGTTGCTGAAAACCGTTCTCGTCAGATCGTCGTCTACATCGAGAGTCTCAATCGTTGACAGAGCAAGCTCACGCAAATTCCGACCTGAGACATTACTGGGCGACGGCAATACAGCAAATTGCATAGTGATCGCAAAAGCCGCGAAAAGGATTATAGCGACCATGAAAATCTCGATTGTTCGCATCATGGCGTATACCTCGCAGGCTGATAGCCCGATGTCTTCCAGACAGCCACTTTGGCTTGATACGAGATCTTGCTGATTGACACCTGCCTAAGTTCAACAGCAACCCAATCAGCCTGACTTGTGTCGCCCCCGAATATCGCAGAAAACCCGAGAACACTGATTCCCCAAGGCATTGTCACTATCCCAGAGTAGTCTCCCGAACTGTATGCAACAATCAAAATCCCTGCGTTTTGTGTCGGAATCTGCACTCGAACGTGGTCAAAACCTACGCCATAATTAACCTGCCCAGTTCTGACAAAACCGCCAGAATCAGCCATTCGAATCTCACTCAACCAAAAGTCCTGAGCTAAAGAGAGAAAAGTCGCGTTGAAATACAGAACCTCAACCGGCGACGGAAAATTGCCCAGGTCCCAACTGTGAGCAAGCAGAACAGATCTATTCTCAAAGTCTTCAACCAAGGGAACTATTTTGTTGTTAGCAATAATATCGCGATATCGGTAGCCAACACCGGAAAGACCGCCAACACGTGCATGAATGACAACAGAGTAGGCATAGCGCGAGCCGTCCACGGATGAGAATTCCAGCGTTGCAGAACCTGCCAGATCAGTCCGGCTGGTGCCTGAAATCGTTTGAATCGAAGGAGCTTGACCAACTTGGGGAACTACTTGATAAGCAAAGTAATTCAAAGTCGCGTCGCTGACCACGCCTGTGAGGCCTCTGACTTCAACTTTCACCGTTAATGGGTTCAGGTTGAGTTCAGAAAGAGAGACATTCAACGTCGGCGCGACTGTTAGCCTGAAGGCATAAGACCCCTCAACACCGAGCAATCTTGCCGTAGTGGTATAGTTTACAGCTTTGGCCATTGGAACAAGCAGTGTCCCTCCGCCCAAACTGTTGTTACTGTACCACAGACCCGTTTTGCCATAATAGACAAGAGGCAATCTAGACGACAACCTTGAGAGAGCGAAAGCATCCAGCGAGTATCCTCCCGAGTCTGAATCTTGAAGCCCGAATGCCAATGGAAGGCCGTCACTTCGACCCCACGAATCGGGACTCCCCGGACTCAACAGCAACGCGTTGGCAAGCTCAGCTGCCTTCATGGAGACTTCATGGTTCTGCTGATATGTGACTGCCGCGCCTATGATCTGCCCAAAGGCGCCCATGGAAACCATGAGCACCGCTATGAGAACGACGAGGGAAACCATATGATCGATCGTTACACCAGTCATTTTCGACCAAGACCATCAAAATGAGAAAAGAAGAGTGCCATTCACGAACTTCTGAACCTTAATCGAAGCATTTGCAGATGAACTTTCAAAGAGAGATTTCTCATTCCACAAAACGTTGGGCCCTAACGGGGTTTGAACCATAATAGTATTTCCGAGTTTCTGCAAGGTGACGGTGAGGAACAAAACCTTACCAAAACCAAGTTGAAAGGAAGCTTCCAACAAGCCTGTTGCATTATATGTGTGCTCAGCAATCTCTTTGGGAAAAGTTGAGGCTTGAGTGATGTTTCCAGCCGAAACCTCTGGTTGATTCAGGGAAAGATACAATTGCTGAATCGTACTCGCCATTTGAGAAGCCAGTTCTTTAAGTGTGACGTCACGAGTAGCGTTTTCCCAGTTAGATGCCATCGTGTTTGCCACGAAGGGGAATAATATGATTTGAATCACTAGCATGGGCGTCAATATCACTGCCTCAATAGCTACGTTTGTCAAACAAATGCCTCCTTATCATGAGTGGACGCCGAGATCCACTTTTACCTCTCCGACGTAGAATTCAAGCTGAGAATCACTGTAACCAGATGGGACGTCAATCACTTGCTCAAGGCTGGGCAAGTGGAAAAATGAAGAATCGAAGCCTTGCTGAGAAGTCTTGGCGGGAAAATCCACGGTTACCTTAACGCTTGTGACCCGATTCTTGGTCATTGAGGCAACCGAATTCCCGGCAAAAGTCACCGACTGATGTGAGCCTTTAGCGAAGCCCTCTGCAAGAACTGGCAAGTATAACCTCGTATAATAAGTCGCCCTGCCGGTTGTCGTCATATTAGCGAAAAGAGACCTCACAGAAGGCATGACCACAATTCTGACAAAGCTTCCATCACTCATTGGAGGCGACAATTTCTCAACGCCAAACACACGGGCAACAGGAGCAGATACGCCAGTTAAAGTAAGATTTGTGGAAGAGGCCGGGTAGACTAACTCATAGTAACTATCGTACAAAGAGTATTTTGACACTGGCATGTTGAAAAGCAGAACGCCTACATCGTATGAGGCAAGTAACTCATAGTCTGTATTGCCCTGTGTCTTGACATAAACGGCGTAGTTCAAGGCTGACGGCAAGAAATCAACCCCGCCATATGCACTTGAATATCGAACCGTAGCTTTGCGTCCTACCGTCCATGCAACCTCATCAATCTGAAGCCCCATCGTCTGCATAAACTGCTTCGCCGAGCTGAAATCGGCCTCCGCGGCTCTTGCCCAGAGAACATTATTAACGTAAACTGATGTCACACTCAGTAGGGCAACAATGGTGCCTGTTAGAATAACTGTGGACACCGCGGGACTAACTGCTCTAGTGTTTCGAAGAAATCCTCTTGAACAAGGTTCAGACTGTATCATTGCACTCCTCGTATACACATAATCCATAGCAAAGTATTAAATATTGCGTCTTACGATAAAAGACTGAAGCCGCTCAGACCACTTGCACAGGCTTCAGAGACTGTCTAACGTAGGCGAGTCTATCATTTCTTTCGGTAAACCCAGACAACGAGCGGAATGGCAACTACAAGGTAAGTTATATGAATTAGCACTCTAGCCCATTCGGCTTTAACCGTGTAGCCAAACATCACTGCAAATATTGAGCCTATTATGCCCTTATGATGCAACAGATTATCCAAAGCGATGTTTAATGCATATGCGTTCTGCCCCAGCCAACCCCAAGCCGATGAGCCCGTGTACTCAATTAGTTCGTGCACTCCGTAGCCAGCCAAACCGCCAGCCAACAACACCAACAAAATGCTCGTGAAATAAAAGAACCTCCTGATGCTAATCTTCATGCCCGCAAAAAAGATCGCGTAAGCCAACACCACCGAAGTTAACGTGCCCAACAATAAACCTGTGACCGTGGCCACTGCGTCAGTCACCAAGAAAGGAGTCAAGAAGAGCACGGTTTCCAAGCCTTCTCGAAACACTGCCACAAACGCAAACGACACCAAGCCAAGAGCTGCACCACGAGTCGCCATAGACTCAACCCGCTTCTCCACCTCTGCCTTAAGCTCCTTACCCTTAGTAGCCATCCAATAAATCATAGAAGACAAAACAGCCACAGCAACCAAAGCAGCAGCACCCTCGAACAACTTCTGAACTGGTCCTGAAAGCGTGCCATAAGCCACCCAAATAACAGCGCCCAACACCACACTGGCAGCTACCGCAGAAAAGACACCGTACCAAACATACCGAGAGAGAGACTTCCGCTCAGTTCGGGCTAAATAAGCCAAAACAATGGACGTTATCAAAGCGGCTTCCAAAACTTCCCTAAAAGCAATCAAATATTGACCGAGCATTACGAACCGATCTCCTTCTAAGCCTTAGTTCTCTTAACCCAAATCACAGAAGCAACATTCTGCCCCAAAGCGATGCTCGAGTCGCCAACTCGAATCATGATGGGACCGTTGAACGGCGCCTTCTCTTGAACCTCCACCCGCGCACCCAGTCTGAAGCCTAGCTTGCCCAAGTATTGTAGAATGTCTTCTCGCTCATCCGTAACCTTCACGATCACGCCTTTCTCGCCAGCATTCAGGCTAGCCAGCGTTTCAGATCGTTCCTCAGCCATTTCTCCAGACGCCGACGGAATCGGATTGCCATGAGGACAGGTCTTCGGGTTACCCAAAGCCTTCTCCAAAGGCCCAATCAACTCTTTATCAGCAAACGCGTGTTCCAACTTGCAGGCAGCATCATGGGCTTTACCCCACTCCAACTTCAAAATATCAACCAGCAAGCACTCAGACAACCGATGCCTTCGGACAACGTTCAAAGCAATCTTTCGACCTTTAGCTGTAAGTTTGACACCTTTGTACGGCTCATGAACTACCAGGCTTTGCTTTTCCATGCTTTCAACCGTGTTCGTGATCGTGCCCAACGCGACATTCAACTTCTTAGCTAATTCCGTGGTTTTGGCGGCACCGTCCCTTTCCTGCAGTCGGTAAATAGCCTCCAAATACTCTTCAATAGTCGAGGAAACCTGTTCAACTGTTGACAAAATCTATGCTCCCTAACAGTCATTCATTCGTAGAAATGATTACGAGTAATCGTATTTATTCTTTGGGGTTTCCCGCCTACTTGACAGCGACTATGGCTTTCACAACATCATACGCCAAGTTCCTATCATGCTCAATTCGGAACCCAACCTTTCGCAAGACATCCACCGTGTCCCTGTTGATGTTGTCCACACCGTACCTAGCCACCATGGGGTTCAACTTGTCCATAACCCAGCCCAGCACCTTGCCCCGACTGCGCACATGCTCAACCATAAGCAGTTTCCCACCGCTACGCAACACTCTGTGCAGTTCACCCAGCCCTTTCAGCGGATCAGACACCGAACAAAAAACACATGAAGTAAAAACCGTGTCAAAAGTCCCATTGCCAAATGAGAGTCGCTGCACATCTTCACGGCGCAGATTCACAACGCCCTCGTAATTCTTCGTCTTCGCTTCTGCTCGACTCAACATCCCTCGGCTGATGTCCACAGCCACAATGCGCTTACCCCGAGGATAATCCTTAAAACTGCTGCCCGTACCCACACCCACCTCAAGAATACTGCCTCTCGCTTGGCGCAGCAGCAGCCGCCTATTCCTAGAAACAAACCACTCAACAACAGCCGTCAACGCATCGTAAAACCTAGCCACACGATCATACCGAACCTCCACAGGATCTTTCACTGAGGCGAAACCGGGCAAGCAATCACCTAGCCTCTCAGGCGCGGATTCGTTTAATCCTTGGAAGCGGCAAAAACATCGAAACTCTGGTTCTGTATTCTCTGTACTTCTCTGCGAATTTAGCCTCCATATCCTTCTCCTCCTGCCTTGCCAACCGATAATACAGAACGACTAACAGAGGCCACATGAGGAGAGTGGGAAGCGTTGCCCATTGGACCAGCATACCCACAGTGAGAAGAAGGAAACCTGAGTATTGCGGATGGCGCATGTAAGCGTACAAGCCCGTCGTCACCAACCCTTGTCGTGCTGAAAAAACTTCCTGCCATCCATAAATGACCAATAACGCACCCCCCACCAACATCAGTACGGAAAGCGGATGCAAAACCGTGAAGAAGAAGCCCTCTCCAACAACAGACGCGAAAATGTGGCCAGCCATGTGTGTCATCGGGTTTTGATAACCAAAAAGCCAAGACAAAACGTATATCGTCAATGGAAAACCATACATCTCGGCGTACAAAGCAACCACGAACGCCACATAGATGCTTGAAGGCAGCCTGTAAAGCCTCCTTTTGAAAGGAATGAACAACGCGAAGAGACCAAAAATGAGCACGTTTAACGCTACAAGATACCAGTCTCCATAACCATAATCAATCATTCAACATCACTTCCATCTCAGCTAGTTGTCTCCTATCTCGCCAACAATAATGTTAGCAGCAGAAGAAGCAGAAGCCCAAGATAAAGATACCAAGCCACGCCTCGAGCTGGTGGACCGCAGCCGCTGGATCCGCAGTAGCCGCCGTAGTGACCAGCATGTCGACCAGCAGTTGACGTTTGCTGCAGGTATTTGTCTGGGTCCTTGACAAATTCTGTCTGGCATGTGGAGGAGCAGAAGTAGTAGACCTTGTTATCGTGAATTGTTTTGTGTGCCGCCGTTTTTTCGTCTACAGTCATGCCGCAAACTGGGTCTTTAACTGTGGACATGCTTTCCACCCTTCACTAATCCTTTGGACAGCCTCCTTTCTTCTTTGTAGGAGTTGGCACAGTGCATGCAGCAGAACGTGGTATCCTTGCCATCGATGACTTCGCGATAACCGCCCTCGTAAACCTTGCAGCCACAATGAGCACACACATTCAGACTTGGCTCTATGGCAATGCTGACTAAACCAGCGAAGCGTTTGAACAAGCCTATGCTCAGTTCCTTGCCCTCTTTCGTGAGTTCAAAGACTTTCTTCTCTTTCTCTCCCACGGGTTTCAGTGTGTGCTTGACCAGACCTTTTTCTTCCAGTTGCTGCAGAAACGGGTAAACTAAGCTGGGGCTGACCTTTTTGCCGAGGCGCTGTTTAAAGCGGCTTAGTATGCTGTAGCCGTGGGCTGGGCCTTCGTACAGAATCATGAGTATGTAGAAGCGTGAGAAATCCGACAACAAATCCTGCAGTGGGTCTGTTTTCGCTTGACTAACCATGTTGCCCACAATGAAGGTATGTGCGAGTGCCAACATATAAATATTATCCGAAAAGATATATCTAAAAAAGATATATTTATATCTTGGAACACCTATTTCACATACACGTTTAACCAACATAGGGAAGTGACAAAAGTTGCCCCGTGATCCCGTATGCGGCATGACAGTCGACGCCAACACAGCCATCAAACGGAAAATCGGCGACCGAACATACTACTTCTGCAGCGAATCATGCGCCCGCACCTTCGAACAACCTGAACTAGAACTCAAAAACCTACGACGCCGCGTAACCTTGACCCTGCTAGGCGTGCTGAGCGTCGCCACCATACGCTTAGTCGGAATTTTCGCAATCGCAGGCCTATTCGAAGCGTTAATGGCATTCAGGCTCCTCGGCATAATCACGCCGTGGAACCTAGCCTTCTTCATTATATCCACGCCCATAGTCTGGCTAGCAGGATGGAGCATCCACCACGGAGCCTACCTTTCCCTCAAAAACAAAGCCATCAACATGGACGTCCTCATATCAACCGGCGTAATAGCCGGATGGATATACGGCGCAATCAGCGCACTACTGCCAGGATTAGAAACAGTGCCCGGAGAAGGCTCAGAATACATGCAAATAGCAGTAGCCATATTGGCCTTCGTGCTGTTCGGCAAGTACATCGAAGAAACAATCCGCAGACGCTCCGCCGCAGCGGTCCGCAAACTACTAGAACTGCAACCCACAATCGCAAGAGTGCTACGGAACGATCAAGAGGTTCAAGTTCCAATCGACGACGTTCAAGTCGGCGACGTCTTCGTGGTAAAGCCAGGCGAAAAGATACCCACCGACGGCATTGTTGTCTCTGGCTACTCATCCGTTGACGAGAAAATCATCACCGGCGAAAGCATCCCAGTTGAAAAGACCGTTAACAGCGAAGTAATAGGCGCAACAATAAACAAAACAGGACTGCTGAAAGCTAAGGCAACAAAAGTAGGCGAAGATACAGCCCTAATGCAAATAGTCCACTTAGTAGAGGAAGCACAATCATCCAGCGCACCTGTACAGAAACTAGCTGACCGAGTCGTGGGATACTTCGTCCCAGCTGTTTTCACCGTGGCAGCAATCGCGTTCACCTACTGGTTCGTTGCCACCGGGTTTTCAAACGCTTTCCTCGTGCTCTTAGCCGTACTGCTCATTGCATGTCCCTGCGCCTTGGGCATAGCAACCCCAACCGCAATTCTAGCTGGCGTGGGAAAAGGCGCCGAACACGGCGTCTTACTCAGAGGCGGCGAATACGTGGAAAGCGCGCGAAAACTAACCACAGTAATCTTCGACAAAACCGGCACCTTGACCAGGGGAGAGCCATCGGTCACCGACATAGTGGCGTTTGAAGGCTTCAAAGAAAACGAAGTACTTGAGTATGCAGCTATCGCGGAGAAAGGCTCAGAGCACCCGTTAGCTGAGTCTATTATCAAATCAGCAAACAAACAGGAGATCAAAATCCCCGACGCCGACTCATTCGAGGCTGTACCCGGACACGGCGTCAAAGCATCCTACAAGAGTCATGCAATTCTGCTTGGAAACCGCAGGCTAATGGAACAAAGCAAAATCAACGTGAAGAAACCTGTTGAGGCTCAATTGACCAAACTCGAGGAGCAGGGCAAAACCGCCATGCTTCTAGCCGTGGACAGCAAACTGGCAGGCATTGTTGCAGCCATGGACACACCAAAAGACAACGCGGCTGAAGCCGTCAAGCAACTGAAAGCTATGGGACTCGACGTTGCCATGCTCACAGGCGACAACGAACGCACCGCTAAGGCAGTGGCAGCACAATTAGGCTTTGACATAGTTATCGCCAACGTGCTACCCTGGGAGAAAGTCAATGTTATCAAGAAATTGCAGAGCCAAGGCAAAGTCGTAGCCATGGTAGGCGACGGCGTCAACGACGCACCCGCCCTTGCCCAAGCTCAAGTTGGCATCGCTATTGGCAGCGGCACAGACATCGCCAAAGAAACAGGCGGCATAGTCCTGATCAAAGACGACTTGCGCGACGTAGCTCGAGCCATCAAACTAAGCAAAGCCACGATGAAAAAAATCAAACAGAACCTGTTCTGGGCGTTCATATACAACACGGTCTCTATTCCAGTGGCTGCAGGCATACTGGTTCCCTTGGGCATATCGATGAGCCCCATCTGGGCGGCAGGCGCCATGGCCTTCAGTTCACTGTTCGTAGTGGGCAACTCGGCAACTCTCAAACTGCTCAAACTGTAAAGCGAGGAGGTGAAAACCGACATGGCTAAAGACCCAATATGCGGCATGACAGTAGACGAGAAATCAGCCAAACTCAAGTCGGAGTACATGGGCAAAACCTACTACTTCTGCAGCCAAATGTGCAAGACAACGTTTGACAAGAACCCAGCGAAATACACTGGCGGCGGTTCTGGCGGACACTCTGAACACTCAATGCATTCGGGACACTGCTGCTAAGAAAACCAGAGAAGTGACAACTTTGCTCAGCCCCAAATCGACACGGGAAACAGAAGATGTGCGATATATTCCTGCCTTCAGCCATAGTTTTTTGACTCCTGCCTACGATTTTATGATGAAGTGGGCTGCACGCGAATCAGCCTTCAAGCCTCAGCTAATAAAACAGGCAAGAATTGAACCAGAAAACAGAGTGCTGGACGTAGGCTGCGGCACCGCAACCCTAACCATTCTCCTAAAGAAGACTCAACCAAAGGCATATGTTGTCGGACTTGACGCAGATCTGGAAATCCTAGGAGTCGCAAGACAAAAAGCTGCGAACGCGGGCGTTCAAATCGCTCTAGACCATGGAACAGCCACTGAACTTCCGTACTCCGACAACTCTTTTGACAGACTTGTCTCAAGCATGGTTCTTCACCATCTCACCCGAGAAAACAAAGCTCGTGCGCTTCGTGAAGCGTTCCGGGTCCTCAAACCTAGGGGAGAACTGCACATCGCAGACCTAGGTAAACCGCAGAATAGTATCATGCGCTTAGCGTCGTCAATTATTGGGCGTCTTGAGGAATCGTCCGACAACGTGAAAGGCTTATTGCCCGAGATGCTCCACAAAGCCGGTTTTGTCCAAGTTGAAGAAACAACCAAGTACATGACGATCTTCGGCACCGTAGCGCTGTACAAGGCGCTAAAACCCACAAAAAGTCTACAACGAGCAAATAGCAGAAATCTCAACTCTGGAAGAGCCCATGAAGAAGAAAGCTACTATTCTTTGCTGAGAAAGTATGCTGGCGTATTGGCTCCATACTATGACACCGTGACTTTACTCCTTTCAAAGTTAAGAGACAGAGTTGTAGATCTCACCAATGCAAGAAAAGGTTCGAGAATACTGGACGTTGGGACTGGAACAGGCAAACAGGCGTTCGCGTTCGCGAAAAGAGGTTTCGATGTCACCGGCATCGACTTGTCGGAAGACATGCTCAAAGTAGCCAAACAGAAGAGCAAATACGAGAACGCCAAATTTGAGATAGCAAATGCCACAAGCCTACCATTTGAGGACGACAACTTCGACGTTACCTGCGTGTCCTTTGCCCTGCACGACATGATTCCCACCATAAGGGAAAAATCGTTGAGAGAGATGGTTAGAGTAACCAAGGCAAACGGAACTATTGTGATCGTTGATTATGCGTTGCCAAAAAACAGAATCAGCAGGTTTTTGATCTATCATTTTGTCAAATCCTATGAACCATATTATTCCGAATTCATCAAGTCCGACCTTGAAGCGCTGCTTAGAAAGTCGGGGATTGAGATAGAAGACAGGCGTCCGGTTTTACTGGGAGCTGGAAGAATCGTAAAGGGAAGAAAGATGACCGACCGCGGGGTGGAGGTGACGCGCATTTATGCATGACCATGGGCCGTCTAAGGAACCTGAAAGCCAATCGTACGGTAAGAGACATCTGTTGATGATGATGTTGTTCTGCTTCATCCCGATCGCCATACTCGCAGCAATTGTCTACGCTAACATCGACAGTGCTTACTTATCCTTTCTAGTTGTCCTCTTGTGTCCGCTGCTGATGTTAATTATGCATTTGCCTTGGAGGTCGCGACGAAAGAAGAATGTATCTTAGATTCTTTTTCTTCTCAGTAGGAGAGCGTTAACTGTCACGCTTATGGAGCTTGCAGGCATCGTGACGGCGCAAAACTCTGAACTCAAAGCCATCCCAACGTGACAACATGGATCAGCCGCAAGTCGGTATGCTGAACGCTGATGATGGATCGATGCAACATTGAAGAGTTTAGGATGTGGTTTGCTGCGGCTCAACCGGCGAGATTGGCTGAGCCGGATTAGTTTCCTTGTTTGATTCCATCTCTGCTGGATTTGCTGTTTTGCTTGGGGTCAGATCCTTTCCGATTTTTGCCCATTGAACCGACTCCACCCCGACACCCACACTAAGCGAGATGATGCCCAATGTTATTCGCAAAAGCCCAAAGACTGCGACGTTGAATCTCTCTGTTATCGGAAACGCTATGTCAGTTGCCCCCCAGAGTAAGAAGATGATTCCCACACCGACGAATATGCCATTCATCAGCGCAGAAAACCTCTCAATCTTAATTCCGCTAAGAGGCACTCTGACCACCGCTGGCTTATCGATGCTCAAACTCTTATTTAGTTTGTTAATTCAAAATAATGACCAGAAATAACCCTGCAGCCCACGATTGAAATGGGCAAAACCTTGATAAAGCTCAAATAACAACAACGGTTAAGCCTGAACTGAAAGGGTGAGCGCCCGAAAATGATTGTGTTACCGCGCCTTTAGGCGATTTCGCATCGTTTTAGCTTAGTCTCTGGATCTTTAGGGCGCTGTTCATCAGGCATTTAGGAGGATTTCATACGAGTTTATGCTCAAAACTAAAAAATGAATTTTCGTTTCTGCGCGGTAACGTACTCGTGATGATAATGAGTTGGCTATTGATGAACTTCGCGGGCGCCATCCCCTCCACCTACTACTCCCTGTATGTTCTTGGGCTTGGAGGCACACCCTTCATCATTGGAATAATAGATTTCGTCTCATTTCTCGCCTTGGCGCTGGTGCAATTTCCCGGTGGCTATTTGGCAGACAAGCACGGTCGACGAGGACTCATAGTAACCTTCACGTTTGGAATGGCTCTAAGCAACCTTGTCTTCGCGTTTGCCCTGTCATGGCACTTCATCTTACTGGGCTTTGCGCTGTCAAGCCTTTTTCTCATCTATCAACCAGCACTTGCAGCTATTCTCGCCGATTCGCTGCCTCCGGAAAAACGCGGCATTGGATTCTCAGTGGCAATGTTTGTCAATAACTTGGCATCGGTTGCTTCACCTGCGGTTGCCGCCGTTTTGTTTGCTCAATATGGACTAATACCGAGCATGCGAATAGCCTACGTAATAGTGGTTGGCTTCTACCTTGTCGCCGCAGTTCTCAGAATCAGGCTTACAGAGACCCTGCAAATCAGAGACAAAGAGACCACCCTAGCAAGCGCCGTTAAAGAATATCCCAAAGCCGTCAAAGAAGGCCTAAACGTGTGGAAAACCCTGCCGCGCTCAATGTTCCACCTCTTCCTCACAAATGCGTTGTCAAGCTTCATCTTCGCAATGACGTTCTCCTATCTGATAGTCTATGCCAAAGATATACTCCACATCGACGAGTTCAGCTGGGCCTTACTCATGATGTGGTTCACTGCCTCTATGATTCTGACAGCCTTGCCATCAGGCAAACTCGTCGACATTATTGGAAGAAAGAGACCCCTCCTAGCGTCATGGATACTCCTCGGTGCCTATCCACTGCTCTTTATATGGGGAAACCTGCCCATGCTTTATGTTGCCTTTTTCTTCTTCGGAGCTAGCAATGCTTTGTTTGCGGCTGCGTATCAAGCCTTAGAAGCTGATCTAGTGCCCAGAGAGCTTCGAGGAAAAGAGGTGGGATGCAGCCAATTCATAACGTATACACTCATGGCTATAGGCGGCTTAGCAGGAGGCTTCCTGTACGAGTATGTTTCTCCGATGTTGCCTTTCATACTCTCATTCCTAGTCACGATCCCATGCACGTTGATGACGTTCTGGCTCATCGACGAATCGAAAACTAGACAAACATGACCTAGAAAGAAGCTTAATTACCAAAAAGAGCCCAATACAGAAATGTCGAGGCACAAACATGAGGTACGACAACATCTGGAAAACCTTGGATTCACTCATAGTTGAATTCAGAAAACGCGGAGAAACCATTCCCGCGAATGTCATAGAAGACCTGCGCGCAGCCAAAACCCTCATACAAGTCTTGAAAGCCGACCCAACTCACCAAGAAAACGTCCCATCTATTGAACTGTACTTAGGCAACGTCGAATCATACTTAATTTTCGAGGCTCACCAAAGAATCAGCGCTGAATTCGCCGAACTCTGGCTGCAGAAACTCCGCGAAGCCAGAAAAGCCACACACATAGGGGAAGAAGAACCGTTTGAACCATCGTCGAAATTCGTTTCAGGCGCCCCAAAAGATCAGAAGTGGCTCAGAGTTCAGGTTTCCAACGAGACACCCAAGAGCGAAATAAAGAAAATTGCCGCTGAATGCGGAGTATCAACCAAAATCCAGCCAGACGGATATATACTTGTGTACGGCGACGAAAACATGATCAAGTCGTTTATACAGAAAACTGCTGAAAAGCTTCAACGGAGAAAAGCTAGGTGAGCGCAAAATTTTGCGCAACAGTTAAAACCCATATGATGACATTTATTATAGAAAGTTTGTCTAGAACGGAATTCGACTGGACAGTCTGAGATAAGGGATCGCAGCAAGAGAGGTCGAGGACGGCGCTTAGTAGAAAATGCCCCATCTGAAAAAGATCGAGCTCAAAGGTTTCAAAACCTTTGGTAAACCCGTTTCCATCCTATTAGAGAGAGGTTTCACAACCATAACAGGACCGAATGGAAGCGGCAAAACAAACGTAATGGACGCCGTTCTGTTTGCACTAGGGGAACTCAGTTCGCGCAGGCTGAGGGCTGAGAATTTTGGTAAACTTGTTTTTCACGGTTCGCCGGAAGCTGGTCTGGAGAAGGCGAAAGCCGCCAAAGTCGTCATGCAGTTTGACAATTCTGATGGTAGGATGCCTGTTGATACGGCTACGGTGACTATTTCACGTGAAGTCTACCGCAACGGACAGAGTGTGTATCGTCTAAACGGTAGACGGATCTCACGCGCCAACCTTGTGGATACATTGTCCATGGTGGGCATAAGTCCTTCTGGGCACAATGTTGTGGTTCAGGGTACGATAACAAAGATGGCTGAGGTAGCGCCTCCTGACCGACGGAGAATCATCGATGACATGGTTGGCATTGCACAATACGATGCTGAAAAAGCCGAGGCTGAAGACAAACTACGTCAAGCTGAGATACAGGTCAAAACTGCCACAGGCAGAATAGATGAAGTTCAAAAACGCGTCGATGATCTTGAAAGAGAACGCAACCAGCTCCTGCGCCACAGCTTCATACAAAACGAAGTCAAAAAACTTGAAGCCATGCGAATCAGCTACGACATAGGCGAGGCTCAGACCAAAATCGCCGATTTGTCGAAACAGACTCAAGACGCCACAAGCCGCGTCGAAAAGCTGAAACAAATGCGGGAGGAGCAGCGCGGACAGCGCCACTTGATTGAGAAGGAATGGAGAAAACTCAGCTCAGAATCAGTTGAGGAAGGCGGCACCCGAGTTCTTGAAGTTCAGATCCAAATCGGCGAAACAAAATCAAAACTGACGGAACTCAAAACAAAAATCGGCGCCAGCTCTGCAAGCCTTGAAGGGCTCAAGAAAGTCAAGGAGAACAGCCTACAACAACTCCAAGCAATCAACAACGAGTTAGAAGAAAACCGCAAAAATGTCGGGTTGTTCAAACGAGAATACAACCGTTTGAGTAAGGAAGTTGTTGCCAAACAAACTCAACACGACTTGTTAGTGAAGGAAACCGCTGATTTATGGGCAAGCTTGGGCGAAAACAGCAAACGTGTCAGAGAAATCGAACAACGCTTGGATAAACTCTCTCAGAACCTCATCTCGCTTAGAAGCGCCTTTGCTGAAAGCCAGACGATCATGCGAATGTTCTCACGTCGACTTGAGGATTTCACAACTCGCAAACAGAGGTTTGCATCCAGTCTCAATGAACTGAACAAATCCTTAGCTGACCTAAACCAAGTGCAAAACGAGCAGAAGGCCAGACTCAAATCATTGCAGCAGACGCTGGAACGCCGTATTTCACAGAAGGGAGCGGTTGAACACGAAATTGCTGACGCTGGGAGAATCGCAGACTCAGCGCGTGAAGCAGTTGTTGAATTCGCAACCCAACGTGAACTTGCGGAAACCGTTGCCAGCCAAGAAATGGCGCTTAGAAGCATTGAGGAGATGGGTGAACTCGGCGTAATCCCGGGCGTGCTTGGACGATTAAGAAACTTAGTAAAGACTGAAAGAGGCACTGAAAGCACGGTTGAAGCCGCAGCAGCTGGCTGGCTGGACTCGATCATAGTCAAAGACATCGAAACCGCGTTCACATGCTCGGAAACGCTCAGACGCCTCAAACTGGGCAGAATAAAACTGATACCGTTGCGAGAACTGATGGACGTTAAACCGGTTCGTCAACCACGAATCGACGGTGTAAGCGGTGCAGCCTCACAGTTTGTCAGGTATTCCAAGCAGTACGAGCCAGCGGTAACCTATGTTCTTGGCGACACTCTAGTTGCAAAGGATGGTAAAGCAGCACTAACCGCGAGTAAGGAAGGTTACAGAAGTGTAACTGTGAACGGCGATCTCTACGAGGCGGGCGGCGCGTTAGAAGGCGGATATTACCGCGAGCCAATCGACTTTTCAGCGCTTATCCCGCGAGAAAACGCCATAAAGAGCTTGGAAGACGCAGTCATGACCCTTCGTGAACACCTGACTAAAAGAGGCACCGATGTGACAGGGTTGCAGGAGGAGATGAATAAAACCAGAGAGGAAACTGCTCGTCTAACGGAAGCTACAGTCACGTTGGAAAACGAGATCACAAGACTGAAGAGAAACGCCAAGACCACTGCTCGCAACGTGCGTCGAATCGAGTGGAACATTCAGGCTATTCGAAGCCGACTTGAAAAGAAGAAAACTGAAATCGGCGTTCAAAAGGCTCAACGCGACGCCATAACCAAGGAAATGCAAAAACTTCGCGGCGAACTCGCTGGACTAAGACGCAAGGTTGACCCCTCACACATTCAAGAGCTAGAGATTATCCGCGGCAAACTAGGAGACGAACTCGTCGAAAAGAGACAGCGACTGAGCGGCGTAGAATCCTCACTGAACACTGCCCAAGCAAAGCTTAACAACGTTCTCAAAATCGGATACACCAACGCACAAATCCAGATTAGAAAGGTTGAACACCAGCTCACCAAAATTGAAGAAGAAGTCAAAGTAGCCATAGAAGAAAAAATAACCGTAGAAAATGAACTGAAGAAACTGGAAACCGCAAAAGAAGAGCTAACACGCTCGGTTTTGACTGCCAAGAAAGAGTCGAGTAAGTTCACTGACAAAATTGATGACATCGATAAGCAACTGCAGCGCCTGGACAGCGAATACGAGCATGCTGACCGCTTGCTCAATCAGCTTCAACTCAACCACCAAACCTTGCAGCTTCAACTGGATCAGTACAAAGCTAAGCTGTATGATTACGGGTACGCTGAGCCTCTGACCATTAGGCTTGAGCAGATAGAGGCAACTCAAGCCTCGTTGAGGCTGATGCGACTTGAACTGGAACGCTTAGGCGCAGTTAACCAGTTGGCTTTGGTGCACTATAACGAGCAGATTGGACGTTACAAAGAACTTTCAATTCGCATGAACGAGTTGGAAAAGGAGAAGCAGTCAATCGTTGCCTTCATGGATGAAATTGAACTCAAAAAACGTCACGTGTTCATGGAAGCCTTCCATAAAATCAACGACAACTTCAGCAAATATTTCGTCAAACTAACCGACGGCGGCGAAGCTTCCTTGAAGCTTGAGAACCCTGAAGAGCCTTTCTCCGGCGGCATCGACATGGTGGTCCAGTTTCCAGGCAAACCGCCTATACTGGTAAGCGGAGCCAGTAGCGGTGAAAGATCAGTTGCGGCTGTAGCGTTTCTCTTCGCCATCCAAGACTTCATGCCAGCGGCCTTCTACTTGCTCGACGAGGTTGACGCTCACTTGGACGCTTTTCACGTGGCTAAGCTGGGCGAGTTATTGGTTGAGGAGTCGAAGCGGTCACAGTTCATTGTCATAACGCTGAAACCCGAGATGGCGAACAAGGCTGAGCGCGTGTATGGCATTTATGAGCATAAGGGCGTGTCCCACGTTGTGTCGCCTACATTCAAGAAAGAGGCAGCCTAGGAAATGACTGAGGCTCAAACCAAGGAGAAGCCCTTTTTCTTCACGCCTCCATGGAACATCCTTTTTGAACTACATAAACTAGCTAACCTGCGACCATGGGAGATCAGCATCGCCTTTCTTCTTACAACCTTCCTTGAAGAAATGGAGAAAAGAGGAGAGGTAGATTTCAGGGCGTCTGGAGTCGCCTTAGACTCGTCCGCCACAATTCTTCTCATGAAGTCGAAGTTGTTACTGAAGTTGGAAGAACCTCCTGCGCCTCCAAGAATGCCTCTGGACAACATCCCTCCCCCGTTGTTTCTGCCTGTCCGCTACGAACTGACTTCAACAACCGTACAAGAACTGCTGAAGGTTCTCGACGAGGTTCTAAAAGGCGAAAGCCTATTTGCATTGAAGCCAAGAACCACACCGATTCTTCCCACACCTCCTGATATTCTGCCACCTGTAAACATATACTTGATGGAAATCGAAAAACAGATGGAAAAACTCCTTCAAACATTGCTCAAGAATGCTGTCAAGGGCAAAGTTGCGCTCTTCTCAAAAATCATTGAAGGACTAAACAAGCTTGAGGCAATCAAAACCTTCATTGTGCTCCTATTTCTCGCTCAAAAAGGCGATGTCTCGTTATGGCAAGATGAAAACCTGACTGATATCTATATCACGCTCTCAACTGGGGCAACATCGGAAAAGCCAATGGTTGGAGTTATCTAGGAAAAAAATGTTGCAAGAAGAAAAACCCGAGGAGAAGCCTGAGGCAGAAGATAAGGTGGAGAAGCGAGACTTGGCGTTGCTCGAAGCCGCGTTATATGTAGCTGGGCGTCCGCTCGACTTGAGAGAACTGGCGTCGGTGCTCAAGACACGCTCGAAAAAGAGGGTTCAGAGAACGGCTGAGAAACTCATAGAGTTGTACAGAACTAGGGATACAGCGATAGAGATCTTAGCCTTGCAGGATGAACGCTACGTGCTGCAGTTGAAGGCAGAGTACACGCCTGAAGTGCGGCGTTTGGCTTTGCGCCCCTTGTTGTCGGTGGGTCCGTTGAAAACGTTGTCCTATATAGCGTATCGTCAGCCGCTTCCGCAGAAACAAGTTATCGATGTTCGTGGGCAACACGCTTACGGCCATGTTAAGCAGTTGGAGGAGTTGAATCTCATAAACCGCGAGCGAGCGGGAAGAAGCAGACTCGTACGCACGACAGAGTTTTTCGCCGACTATTTCGGCTTAAGCCACGACCTCAAGACTATGAAGCAGCAGCTCAAGAACATTTTTGAGAAAGAGGATTTGGACGAAGCAGAGCCAGAGAAACTTCAACCGAAGACAACGTAGCATGCCTCTTATTCTGCGGTGAATACGTGCGGTTCGTTTTCTCTTTCTTTTGTGGCATAGATGCTAGAACTAGTACCGTTTATGCCGACAGAGGCTCGGCGCATTGCAGTGCGACATTCCGTAGTGGCAGAGCCCAGTGATGGCGTCTGCGGGTGCGTTGGAAACTCTTTTTCTAGAGAAGATAGAAAAGTCGCAAGGTCCGCATCCGATGCTAATTTGCTTCCAATGTTGTGGAGCGCTTCAACCACGTTGACTAAGGCTTCAACCTGTCTCGTGAGGGCTTTTAACCACCGCAACTTCTTTTAGGCAGAACCCGTCTCGAATTAAGCTGGCTCATCGTGAACATCATGCCCTTCTTCAAATTCTCAACCGCAATCAAAAGCGGCTCATCAGAAGCCTCGATGACAGTTTTCCGAGCCTTTGCCCCAACACCATCGTGAATCCTAGTCAGCCGCATCTCAGATTTGGTCAAATCTAAGGGATAAACGCCAACTCGCCGCTGATAAAACAGAGCGAAATTTACCAATTCGCAAATTCGTAAAGCTGCTAGGAAAGACTAGGCTAAGTCTGCAAATGTACCACTTTCAAACCAACATCCAAACCCACACTTCCAGCAACATTCAAACTTCACGCATGCCAACATGAAACTCCACGCTAAACAACATAGAACAACACGCTAAACCAACGAAAACAGACCCACAACCACCATACAGAAACAAAAACAGCGCCCAAGACACAAACTGAAAAGTCTAACTTTCACCACGAAAATTTTTTCTACACTCATACTAACCCTCTCCTGACTTGAATCTCATAGATAGAGAGCGCGCAGGAAGAAGCCGTGTCCTGCGCACAACCGAGTTCTTCGCTGACTACTTCGGCTTAAGCCACGATCTGAAAACCATGAAACAACAACTCAAGAACGTGTTCGAAAAAGAGGACTTCGCCAAGCCAGAGCCTGAAACCCTCGAGTCCAAAACAACTCAATGAACCATGAAGCCATTGCTGCCCAATGGTTTACTCCAACTTCTGACATCCTTCTCATTCATCTTTGTTGTAGAGCTCTAGTGATGTTCATTCTGGAGGCCCTTAAGGCTGGATAAATGGCGCCAGTCAATGAAGCAATTATTGAGAAGACAAGCGCCTGTCCTATCGCAGTCCATGGGATTATGAAGGGCAGCAAGAATCCAACTGCCATTGTGGAGTTAGTTACGCTTGTAAGTAGGAGGAGCCCGCTTGGCAGGCCTACTAGAAAGCCCACCAAGCCCAAGAAAACGGCTTCAAAGAGCAGAATGCCCAAGATTTGCCCTCGGCTCATTCCCTGCGACCGTAAGAGACCGATTTCTCTGCGTCTTTCTGTCACGTTCATAATCATAACAATGGTTATGCCAAGGGTTGAAATGAGTATAGCGAAATAAAGCATGAGCGAGAAGATGGAGAAAATCCGGTCCACTTGTGTCCTGACGTTTACGAGTAAGTTCTGAAGTGTGAGAGAGCGTTCATTGAAATTGTACATAGGATATGCTTTGTCAATTTCTTCGACAACTTCAGAAGCTCGTTGTTTGTAATCACTTTTTAGGTTAACAAAGAAAAACACAGCTGCATTTACTCCAAAAAAATAAGTCGCCTCACTTTTGAAAGATATTACTATAGATTCAGACATCGGGCGAGGACCAAAGCTGATCCACTGCAAGGCTGCGCCAGTGAATATGCCTGCAACAATGAAGTTTTTTGGTTCAGAGGTTAAAGTAATAAGAGTCAGGTTGCCGCCAACTTCCACATTTAGTCTTGTAGCTAAAGTGTCGGGGAGAATCAGAGTTTCGTTGTTGGAGGAAAGTTTCTGGAACACTTCCTCAGGTGAAGGTGAATCAACAAACTGATACTTTATGACATCGTTGAAAGTTTCAGGTTCTATGGCAAAAACTGCTACAGTCGTTTGGTTTTCGCCATTGAATGCTTTGGTTGTTCCTCTCCAGTAGATATTGAAGGGAGTCACGGCTTCGATCTGTGCCATTTCAGTGAGATTGGCCTTAAGGCTGCTGATTGGAATTGTCTGGTTCGAGATGAGCATTATGTCTGCGCCAAGGGCTTCTTTAACGCTGTTCTCTACGGCTTGGACGATTCCAACTTGTACGCCTCCCATCAAGATTGTGAAGCTGAGACTTATTCCAATCATGCCAATGGTGACAGCGTTTCTTAGAAGTTTTCTTCTCACGTTTTTATCCAGAATCACGCCCATACAAGCAGACGCTAGAGTAATAGGTTTCAACACCACTCCACTTGTCCTTTTCACAGCAATGGCGGCTGACACAATGAGTCCGACGGGAACGAGGAACATGTCAACATAAGGCATTGAAAACGGAAACCATTGAAGACTGAGACCAACGCCCATTAAGAATATGACTAACCCGATAGTCAACAACGCGAGGTCGGGAATCTTCCTTCCAACTCTCATCTCAGGTCTTAAGGCATGGAGGATGTTTACTCTCGAAGCTGAGACCGACGGGTAGACAGATCCGCCCACAACCATCAAGAGTCCTCCTAGAAATCCCAAAACAACAGCCTCTTGTGTAAGAACCATGGCTGTTATCCTCAATCCTCGAAACGCTTCTTCAAGAATCAAGACAAAAAGATTCGATAACAGGAGTCCGGCGAAAATCCCTATAACAGTTCCAGTTACTCCTAAAATAATGCTTTCTTGAATGAACACGAAGAAAACTTGCCTTCTAGATGTGCCGACAGCACGCAAAACTCCTATCTCGTAGGTTCGTTCCTTTACCGACATAAACATGGTGTTAAACACGAGGAACCCGCATACGAGAAGAGCAACCAAAATCATTATGTTGAGGCCTATCTGAAAACCTTGTAGTTGACTTTGAATGGTCTGTTGCGCCTCAGTCTTCGGTGCCAAAACCTCGAACTCAAAGCCCAGTTTCTCTTGTAACAAATCTCTGGTTTCGATTGTTCTAGTCGAGTCCTTAACTTTCACGAATATGTTGCTTATTTTGTTCTCAAGCGATGCCATGTCTTGAGCGGTGGCTAGATCGGTTAAAATCTCAAAGGACTTCAATGGTGGTGATGCATGATAGACGCCTATAACTGACAACTCGTAGGTCCGATTCCAGCTTTGGCTTTCATAGACCAATGTGGTGATGTTGATTGTTTGTCCAATTTCTATGTCATAATCTTCTGCTGCATTGCCGCCGATGACGATGCTTCGTCCATTTATGGTTGCTGAACCGGTTATGTTGTAATCTTGGTAGTCGATGTCGTTTTGCACATCTATACCCGTGATTGTGAGGATCTTCTTGGTGTCATTGTTTAGGAGGGCGGTCCAGTACAGTCGAGCTGCGTATTTTTCTACGCCTTCGGTCTGACTTACAATTGTGAGGTTGGCGTCTTCGAATGGTCGTGGAGTGGCGTAACGAATCATCACGTCGGTTCCTCCCCAGAAGCGATTGAGGTAGAGCCTGTATTCTGCCAGAGCGCTGGTGGAGGCTATGTTTACACCTACTAAGAGAGATGTTCCCAGCACTATAGCAATTAAGGTTAGAATGTTGCGGGACTTTCTTCTCATAATGTTTCGAGCAGCCAATCTAAGAGACATCAGCTCAGGTGCTCCTTTACTCTCTTCTCGCCGATGATTTGTCCGTCTCTCATGTTAAGCAGCCTGTCGGCTTTTTCGGCTATGATTGGGTCGTGAGTTACAACAACGACTGTGGTATTGTGCTCCTTTGCGGTGTTATAGAGAACTTTAACAACTTCGGTGCCCGTTTTGGTGTCGAGGTCGCCTGTGGGTTCATCGGCTAAGATGACACTGGGCTTGTTAGCTAAAGCCCTAGCTATTGTTACTCGTTGCTGTTCTCCGCCGCTGAGTTCGTCTGGTAAGTGTTCTGCCCTTTCTCTTAGTCCCACTGTTTCGAGCAAGTGAAGAGCTCGCTTTGATGCCTCTTTCCGAGAAATGCCCGCCGTCAACATAGGCAATTCCACATTCTCCGCCGCTGTCAAGGTGGGAATTAGATTATAAAACTGGAAGATGAAGCCAATCTTGTGTCGTCTAAGTTTTGTGAGTTCTCCCTCGCCCAGAGTGGTAATGTCCTTGCCATCAATGAAGATTTGACCGCGTGTAGGCTTGTCTATAGATCCCAAGAGATTTAGGAGAGTCGTCTTGCCTGAGCCCGAAGGCCCCATGACCACTGTAAACTCGCCTTTGTTGACAACAAAACTCACATCTCGTAGAGCAGGTATGAGAACCCTGCCCAGCTGATAGTTTTTCTCCAAGTTTTCAACACGAATAACCACACTATCACTCATAGGTAAGACGCCTATCCCTGAGATAATGTTAAGGCACATCACGAGGAAAATTATAAGGCTTTTTGAAGAGCCACGCATCTGCCACTCTTGAACAGACCTTTACATTTGTAAACTTTTATATCTTGGACTCCGCCCATGTCTACTGGAGGACAGCTCTTGAAACCCGAAAAAACGCCGATTCCCCAAGAAGTCCTAGAACACTTCTTAGATGCTGAAAAGCTAAAATACTGTTTTGAATGTGGAATTTGCACCGCCAGCTGTCCCATGAGCGAGCTGCTGCCAAAAGACTACAATCCACGTATCTTGGTTGAAAAAATCTATCACAACCCAAGAGAAGCCATAAAAGACCCTGCTTTGTGGCTCTGCGCTTGGTGCTACCGCTGCTACCGCCACTGCCCACAAAAGGTCAAACTGCCTGAAATCCTCCTCTCAGTGCGACAAATAGCTAAAGAACAGGGCGAGTTGGAAGGATTCGACAGAGCCCTAGAAATCATAAGCCAAGAAATCCCGTTTCCGACTTCTTTCGGATACGTATGCCTCCATCCAGAACGAGTTCATCTCGAAAACATGCTGGAAGACCTTGACACGCACGTGACAAGTAAAAGAAAAAAACCCATGCATGAGACTGAAGCCGAAGTGCCAAACGCAAAGGTAGCAGTCTTAGGCGCCGGACCAGCCGGACTCACAGCTGCACATGAATTGGTCGAAAAAGGCTACAAAGTTACGGTTTTCGAATCTTCACCTCAAGCAGGCGGGATGCTCAGACAGTGCATACCCGAGTTTCGACTGCCCAAGAAATATGTTGACGCCGAAATCCAACGCATTCAAAACATGGGCGTTGAGATCAAAACCAATGTCAAAGTTGGCAGCGATCTGAGCTTCAACGACTTGTGGCAACAGGGCTTCAAAGCCATATTAGTTTCAACGGGCGCCCACAAGACGAGGAGACTCGGTGTCGAAAATGAAAACCTCAAAGGCGTTTGGGACGCCCTCGATTTCCTGCGACAAGCCAATTGCGATAAGAAAACTGTCGTGGGCGAGCGGGTGGCAGTCGTCGGCGGAGGCAACGTAGCTATTGATTCAGCGCGAACTGCGGTTCGGCTTGGAGCCAAAAAAGTAAGTATTCTTTACCGAAGATCAAGGGATGAGATGCCCGCCAACCCATATGAGATAGAAGAAGCCGAGCATGAGGGTGTAAAGATCCAATTCCTAGTAGCGCCCAAACGAATTCTTGGGCAAAATGAACGCGTCAACAGCGTTGAATGTGTCAAGATGACGCTTGGTGAACCAGACGCAACGGGAAGAAGATCGCCCAAGCCTGTTGAAGGCTCAGAGTTCACCGTTCCCTTGGACACGTTAATTCTGGCGATCGGCGAAGCTCCAGACCTCTCTTTTCTACCTAAGGAAGTCGAAGTCAGCGAAGGCAACACAATAGCCGTTGAACCCTTCAATGCGGAAAGCAGTATGCCCGGCGTTTTCGCAGGCGGAGACTGCGTCTCCGGACCCGCAACAGTTATCGAGGCAGTTCTAACCGGGAAGCGAGCCGCCGATCAAATCGACCGTTATTTGAGAGACGCAAAGACGGCTCAAGAAGAGCCAATTGTGGAAGGAAGGAAACAAGTTTGAGCATAACTACAGCTGAGAACAAACCAGCCAAGCAGAAAGATGACCTGCGCATCGGTGTGTATGTTTGTCACTGCGGACTCAACATAGCAGGCAGCGTTGACTGCAAGGCAGTGGCAGATTTCGCCGCAACTCTGCCGCATGTCGTACTAGCTAAAGACAATCGTTACACTTGCTCCGATCAAGGTCAAGAACTGATTAAAAAAGACATTAAGGAACAGAAACTCAACCGAGTGGTCGTTGCTTCTTGTTCTCCGCGGCTTCATGAACCAACTTTCAGGCGAGCTTGCGAAGAGGCTGGTTTGAACAAGTACTTGTTTGAGATGGCTAACATCCGTGAGCACTGCAGTTGGGTGCACCTGTACGAGAAGGAAGCTGGCACGGAAAAAGCCAAAGACTTGGTGCGAATGGCTGTAGCCAAAGTCTCTTTGCTGGAACCTCAAGAAGAAATCACGGTGCCCATAACCCAGAAAGCCTTGATCATAGGCGGAGGCGTAGCAGGCATCCAAGCAGCCTTAGATTTGGCTGACACAGGCTACAAAGTGTACCTTATTGAAAAGGAGCCCAGCATAGGCGGCAGAATGGCGCAGTTGGACAAGACTTTTCCAACTATGGACTGTTCCATATGCATTCTAGCGCCGAAAATGTCGGATGTGGGCAGACACCCAAACATCGAGTTGCTTACAAACAGCGAAATCCAGGAAGTCAAGGGCTATATCGGCAACTTCAAAATCAAAGTCCTGAAGAAACCCCGATTCGTCGTCAAAGACTGTTCTGCCTGCGGCGAATGCGCCAAAGTCTGTCCAGTTACAGCGCCCAACGAGTTTGACGTTGGCTTGGCCACGCGCCACGCTATCTTCACGCCGTTTGCTCAAGCCGTGCCCTTAGCCTACATCATCGACCGCAATCTCTGCTTGAACAAAGACAACGTAATTGTCTGCGACAAATGTCTCAAAGCCTGTGAACGAAAAGCCATCGATTTCAACATGAAACCCGAAACGTTTGAACTTGACGTAGGCACCGTGATCGTTGCCACAGGCGCAGACGTCTTTGACCCAACAAAACTGGTTCAATACGGCTACACCAAGTACCTGAACGTGATTACTTCGTTGGAGTTTGAACGCTTAATCAATGCCGGCGGCCCTTCAGGCGGACACTTAATTCGACCCAGCGACATGCAGACTCCTGATTCCGTGGCTTTTGTGCAGTGCGTGGGCAGCCGCTCTGACAACGCCAACCTTTATTGCAGCAATGTGTGCTGCATGAACACCATAAAAGACGCGTTGCTCATCAAGGAGCATTGGCCTGACACCAAGATCTACGTTTATTACGTTGATATTAGAGCGCTCGGTAAAGGCTTCGAAGACCTGTACCAACGTGCACGCAAGGAAGGCGTACTATTCGTCAGAGGTTTGCCCACAGAAGTAGTTGAAAACAAGAAAACTGGCGACTTGTGGCTTGTCGGCGAAAACACACTGCTCAAAGAAGTCTTCAAAACCAGAGTGGGCATGGTCATCTTGTCTACAGGGCTGGAACCCCGCCAAGACAGTGACATCGTACAACGCCTCTGCGTCTTGTCGCGTACGCCAGACGGGTTCTTTATGGAAGCTCATCCGAAACTTCGACCTGTAGACGCGCCAACAGGAGGCGTCTTTCTCGCTGGCTGCGCCGAATCACCCAAAGATATTAAGGACAGCGTAACGCAGGCAAGCGCCGCAGCAGCTCGAGCAGGCATTTTGATGGCCAAAGGCAAAATTACACTAGAAGCCATAACCTCTCAACTACTTACAGAAAAGTGCACAGGCTGCCAACTGTGTGCAAAAGTCTGCCCCTACAACGCCATTGCGCCGATTCCAGAAAAGAGAAAAGTTAAGCTCATTGAAGCCGCGTGTTCAGGCTGCGGCACGTGCAGTGCTGAGTGCCCCTTTAACGCCATAACTATGCGTCACTTCACTGACACCCAGCTTTTCGCGCAGATCGACGCTGCAACCAAAGTTGATGCTGACGAGAAGATTGTGGCTTTCTGCTGTAACTGGTGCAGTTATGCAGGCGCGGATTTCGCTGGAGTGAGCCGCATGCAATATCCCACTAACGTGCGCATAATTCGAACCATGTGCTCCGGCAGAGTCGCCCAAAAGTTTGTTGAGCATGCCTTTTCCCGTGGAGCCGCAGCCGTGCTGGTTGCTGGATGTCACATTGGCGATTGCCATTACATCAACGCCAACCATCAAACCAAGAAGCGTGTAGAGCACTTGTGGCAAAAGATGGAACGACTCGGATTGGATAAAAACCGACTCCAGTTGGCTTGGATAAGCGCGGCTGAAGGTGAAAGATTCGCGTCGAAGATCAAGGACATGCAAGACATCGTGAGCACCGTGACGCCTGAGGAGCTTGCCAAATCAAAGAAGATGACTGAGAGAGGCTGAAAAAGGTGGTCTTGGTGCCGGTGAGAACGTGGCGGAAGCCGTTAGATGCCGACAAGGTCAAGCCTCCAGAAGGCGAGGTTCACCTGATAAAGGACAGATGTAAAGGCTGCGGACTCTGCATCGAATACTGCCCTAGAAAGGTGCTGGAGGAATCATCTGAGATTAACGCTAGGGGCATTCATCCGCCGAAGGTCAACCCAAACAATCCATGTGTGCTCTGTGGCTTCTGCTCAGCCATTTGCCCCGATTTCGCCATATTCACTACCGAGAAAAACGCTAAGGAAAAAGTGAGTCAGGAGATCGAAAAATGACGGTTGCTACATCGGTTGCACCTGAGAGATCCAGAGTCGTTCGGTCTGGACGGCGTTTCATGAGCGGCGACATCGCTTGCGCTGAAGGCGCTCTAGCCGCGGGTTGCAGATTTTTCGCAGGTTACCCCATTACACCGGCGACTGAGATTGCGGAGCATATGTCGCGTCGGTTACCTGAGATTGATGGGGTGTACATTCAGATGGAGGACGAAATCGCCTCGATGGCGGCTATTATTGGGGCATCTTATGCAGGAGTCAAGTCTATGACCGCCACATCGGGTCCAGGGTTCAGCCTAATGCAGGAAAACATCGGCTTAGCTGTGATGACGGAAACGCCATGCGTCGTTGTAAACGTGATGAGAGGCGGTCCAAGCACGGGTCAACCAACCATGCCTGGGCAACAGGATGTGATGCAAGCGCGTTGGGGTTCGCATGGAGACTACGAAATCATTGCCTTGGCGCCCTCTTCAGTTCAGGAAATGTTCGATTTAACCGTTGAAGCCTTTAATCTGGCTGAGACTTATCGCGTGCCAACTTTTGTGCTTGCCGACGAAATTGTGGGGCACATGTGGGAACGTGTGAACATCCCGTATGAGGAGACCATAAAAATCGTCAACCGCAAGAAGCCAAGAGACCCGCCATCTTCGAATTTTGCTCCGTTTAAGCCTGACGCTGATCTGGTTCCGCCCATGGCTATCTTTGGGCAAGGCTATCATTTTCACGCCACAGGATTAACTCATGATGAACGCGGTTATCCAAGAACTGAGAGCGTTGAGGCTCAAACAAAGCTTGTGCAGCGTCTCTGTAACAAGATTCGCAAAAACAAGGAAAAAATTATTCGAGTTCAGCAAGACATGATCGAAGACGCCGAAGTAGCTGTTGTCGCATATGGAATTGCGGCACGAGCTGCGTTGAGTGCCGTTCGAAAAGCCAGAACGGCGGGCATCAAAGCTGGGCTGCTGCGTCCCCTAACCTTATGGCCTTTTCCAGATGAACAAGTTGGTCGAGTTGCCAAGACAGTGAAGGCAATTGTGGTTCCAGAGATGAACTGCGGCCAAATCGTGCGTGAAGTCGAGCGGGCGGCTAAAGAAACGCCTGTGGTCTTCTTATCGAAGTTGGGCGAGGAGCCACACAAGCCCGGAGAAATCCTAGAGGCTATGAAAGAGGCGTTGAAATGATCGAAGAGGAATTGAGGCACCCCTACGAGAAGTTTCTGCGCAGAGACCGCATACCGCATATCTGGTGTGAAGGCTGCGGCAACGGCATTATCCTGAACTGCTTTGCCCGCGCGCTCGACGAGTTAAACATGGATTTGGACAAAGTAGCTGTGGTCTCAGGAATAGGCTGTATAGGTCGGATTTCGGGTTACACAAACACTGACTCGTTTCACACTACCCATGGCAGACCCATAGCCTTCGCAACAGGCGTCAAACTTGCCAACCCAGATCTGACAGTCGCTGTCATCAGCGGCGATGGCGACCTCTTTGCGATAGGTGGCAACCATTTCATTCATGCCGCCCGGAGGAACTTGGACATTAAGGTCATTTGCGCCAATAACTTCATTTATGGCATGACTGGCGGGCAGGGTGGACCGACTACGCCGCTGGAAACGTGGACTACTACCACGCCTTATGGGAACATCGAGCAAGCTTTCAATCTGGTGCATTTGGCTGCAGCTTGTGGTGCAGTTTATGTTGCTCGTTGGACAACTCTTCAGACGCGGTGGTTGACAGAGTCCATCAAGAAGGCGTTGCAGAAGGAAGGTTTCTCGTTCTTAGAGGTCATTTCTGAATGCCCCGAGATCTTCGGTAGATACAACAAAATGGAAACAGCGCTTAAAATGATGAAGTGGTTCAGAGAAGCATCCGTGGTTCAGCATTTCACTGACCCAGCTAAGGCTGAGGTCACGCCTAATCGCATAGTCGTCGGTGAATTCGTGGACATTGAAAAACCGAGCTATGGTCAACTGCTGAAAGGCATGAAAACGAAGGCAGCCTCGAGAAAGGCGGGCGGAGGGACCTAAGTGCGAATTGAAGTGAGATTGGCAGGCTTCGGTGGACAAGGCATAATCAGAGCTGGGTTAATGCTAGCCATGGCGGCGTGTATTCACGATAATAAGAATGCGGTGCAGACCCAGTCTTATGGTCCTGAGTCTCGGGGTGGCTCGTGTAAGTCTGAGGTAGTCATTTCTGATGAGGAGGTGGATTATCCCCGCGTGGTCGAGCCTGATGTTCTCGTGGTTATGTCGCAGGAAGCGTTCACAACTTATGCTAAAACGCTGAAGGCTGGGGGCACGCTTCTTTTAGATCCTGATATGGTGCCTCGACATGAGTTCAAAGACGGCGCGCGAGTTTTCAAGGTTCCATCAACGAAGATGGCTGAAGAGTTGGGCAAGACTATAGTGGCTAATGTGGTCATGTTGGGCGCTTTGATTGCTGTTTCACAAATTACGACTTCCGAAGCCTTCAAAAATGCGCTTCTGAGCAATATTCCGAAGGGCACTGAGAAGCTCAATTTGGCAGCGTTTGAGAAAGGCTTCGAGTACGGCAAAAAGCTTTTGGAAGGAACGAACTAAGACTAGATTTCTCGGGAAATTGAATAAGCGAGGTCGAGTTGGAAGTGCTAGTGGGGATAATGTCGGATACGCATGACAATCTGCTCATGGTTGACAAGGCTGTAAGGAAGCTGCTTGACGAGAAAGTTGAGCTTGTTCTGCATGCTGGCGATTATGTGTCGCCTTTCGTTATACCCCACTTCAAGCCTTTCAGAGGGAAGTTCATCGGGGTATTCGGCAATAACGACGGCGACCACGAGTTTTTGAAGAGGCGCTTTGCAGAGTTCGGCTTAGAAATCAGAGGCATATTTGCTGAAGTCAACGTGGGCGGTCTGCGTGTTGTTTTGCTGCATGGAGGTGAGCCTGGAGGCGCTCCGGGGCCGTCTGAACTTCTGCGTTCTTTGCTTTCGACCAAGTGCTATGATGTGATTGTTCATGGGCATGTTCATGAGGCTAAGGCGTACAAGAAAGGCAATACTTTGATAGTAAATCCTGGTGAAGTGTGTGGTTACCTAACTGGCGAATCGTCAGTTGCTGTTCTGGACACTAAGACTATGAAGGCAAGACTAGTTCCATTAAAATGAGTCTTGTGTTAGTCTTTTTGCCTGATTCCTGTCTGACTTAGGGCTTTCTGCGCCTCTTCTATGTCTGTGGTGTAGGCTATGTCTTTCCAGAAACCTTTTAGTTCGTAGGCTTGGAAGTTCCAGTTTTCGTTGATCATGGTTTGGATGGTGTCGGTTACTTCGTATTCTTTTCTTGGGCTGAGTGGTGTTTTTTCGGTGTAGGTGAAGAGTTCTTTTGGGAATAGGTAGACGCCAGCGTTGATGAATCCTGGTTTTGTCTCTGCTGCTTTTTCTCTGATTGAGACGACTTTGCCGTTTTTGATTTCGAATTTGCCGTATCTGCTTGAGTCTTGGACTCGGTAGACGGCTATGCCGGGTGGTTTGAGTTTGATGAATTTGGTGAGTGGGTCTGTGAAGAACATGTCGCCGTTTATGCCTAGGAAGAAGGGTTCGTCGACGAAGTTTTTAGCCTGATAGAATGCGTGTGCTGTTCCCAGTCGTTCTTCCTGCTCGTAGTAGTCCACGGTGTCGCCGATGATCTCTTTGACCATTTCGCCTTTGTAGCCGATGACTACAGCGATTTGTTTTATGCCTAGGCTTCGCAGTTTGGCTAGGTTGTGTTCGATGAGGGTTTTGTCTCCGATTTTGACTAGGACTTTTGGTTTGTCAGCTGTGATTGTCGCTAGTCTCTTTCCCAGTCCAGCTGCAAGTACGATTGCTTTCATTTGGTGTGTTCTGCCTCTTCGGTTAGCATTTTTTGGGCTAGGTTCATGAGTTGGTTTAGTCTGTTTTGGGTTTTTGCTTCTGCGAATATGCGTATGATTGGCTCTGTGTTGGATGGTCTTAGTAGTACCCAGCCTGTTTTGTTCTGTGCTTTGACTCCGTCGATGTCGAGCATGGTGAAGCCCATGTTTTCGAGTTTCGGTTTGAGCCGCGCTATGGTTTGGAATTTTTTCTCGTCTGGGAATGGCACGTTGATTGTGTGGGCGTAGCGTTTTTGGATTTGGTCGATTATTTTTGAGAGCGGCGTGTCGCTTTTTGACAGGATTTCTGCCATTTTTAGGCTGGCGAAGGTTCCGTCGTCGAGGCCGTAGATGTGTGGGAAGTAGAAGTGTCCGCTTCGTTCGCCGCCGAAGACTGCTTTTTCGTGTAGGACTCGGGTCATCATGAAGGGGCGTCCTATGCGTTCGATGAGTGGTGTGCCGTTTGCTGCTTTGATGGCGCTTTCGAGGGCGGTTGAGCAGCTTACGTCGATGACGACTTTTTTGTTGTTTTTGGTTATGAGGTTTCGTGCGAAGATTATGGATGAGTAGTCGCCTGTGAGTAGTCGGCCTTTGTCGTCGATGAATACTGCTCTGTCGCCGTCGCCGTCGTATCCTACGCCTAGGTCTGCGTGGGTTTTTTTGACTTCGGTTATTAGTTGTTGTAGTGCTGTTTCTGTTGGTTCGGGTGGGTGTGAGGGGAAGGTGCCGTTGAGTTTTTGGTTTATGACTTTGGTTTTGCATCCGGTTTTTAGGAAGAGTTGTGGTGCTACGAGGGCTGATACGCTGTTTCCGGTGTCTAGGACTATGTTGAGTTTTCTTTCGATGTGGATTTTGTCTAGGACGAAGTTGCTGTATTCATCGATGATGCCCTCATAAGATTCGACTTTTCCCTTAATGCGTGATTCTGTGAATTTTCCCTCTGTGATTATTTGTTGTATTTTTTCGGTGCCTGATCCTTGTCCGATGATTGTGCCGTTTTCGCGGCAGAGTTTGAAGCCGTTCCATTCTGGTGGGTTGTGTGAGGCGGTTGTCATGGCTCCGCCGTCGCGGTTTTGGTGGGCTATGCCGAAGTAGAATACGGGCGTGGTGGTTATTCCATAGTCCACAATGTTGCTGCCTGTGGATGTTAAGCCCCTAGTCATGGCGTTTTTGAGGGGTTCGCCGCCGATGCGTATGTCTCGGGCGGCGGCTAGGTTTTTGTTGGTGCCTAGGTATGTGCCGAAGGCTTTTCCGATGGTTTCTGCTGTTTTTGGTGTGAGGTCTTTTTGGTAGATGCCGCGTATGTCGTAGGCGCGGAAGATGTGCATGGGCACGGTGGTTTTTGGCATGTGGCGTTTTTCCCTCGGATGGTGTTTGGGTATTTGACTGTGAAGGGGTGGATTTAGATTTAACTCTGTGTTTTGTGGCATGTGCCCACGTATTCTCTGTTGTGTTTGTCCTGTTTGAGCGAGTCGATTGTTAAGCCAGCTTGGTTAAGTAGCTCTAGGAAACCGTTCTGGGTGAATTTTTTCCTCAGCCCTGTTACTGCAATCATTGCATTCTGTTTGCTGACTCTCTGGATTTCGGTCAGTGTTGCCTTGGGGCTTGGTGTGTTTTGTAGTAGTGTGACTGCGAAGGCGGCGTCGAATGTGTGTTGTGGGAAGGGTTGGTTGTCCGCGTCGGCTAGGACGAGTGCCACGTTTTGGTAGTGTTGTGCTTTTTCTCTGGCTTTTTTGAGTAGGTTTCGGGAGATGTCTATGCCTACGATGAGTTTCACTGTGTCTGTGAGGTGTTTGAGGAGTATGCCTGTGCCGCAGCCTGCGTCTAGGACTGTGCTGTTGTGTTTTAAGTGTATGTTGTGCATGATAGTTGTGATTTTGGCTTCCTGTTCCTCGTGGTATTGTGTGTCGTAGGTGTGGGCTGATTGGTTGTAGCGGCGCATTATGCGTTGTTTCTGGTTCCATGGTTTCATATGGTGTTCACAATGGGATGTGGATGTGCATTAAGCTTTTGAAGTGTGGGTGTTAGTGTTGATGTTGCCTAGGAAACACTAACAACTGGCTGTTGCTGAGCCTCTATGTTAGAGCGTATGTTACGGGCTACGGGAAAACAAATTTCAAAAGAAGAAGGCGCCTTTTCCCTTTAGCCTTCTTCTACTGAATAAGAAGAGTAAGAGTTTCAACTTACGATAAGAAGGGTCTTTCCATGTTGGAGTACGTTTTGCGGCTGTGGCTGTGCGGGCGTCGTCGTCAGAGTGTTCCTAGTGACATCATCATCCAGCATGGTTGTGTTGGCTTGGACATAGAGGCGTAGACTGTGGGTGGCGGGTTTCTGTTCAGATGTTATTAATTTCCGCTTAGACTGAGTCATAACACCGAGGCTTTTTGTCGGCGCGGAGTTCTGTTCAGAAGGAGTAGTCTGAGCCTCGTGTTTGTTGACTGATACTTCCATGTTGGCTACATTGCCTGGGCGGGTCTGTGTTTTCAGATGTTATTAACTTTCGCTTGGAAACAGTAACAATACCGACTTTCTGGGTGCTTGTGGCTGTGTAGGCTTGTGCCTTTTTTTGGTAAAGCATTTCTGGTGAAAGAGCGGTATCTTAGTGTCTGTTTGGGTGAGGAGAATGTCTGGTTCGCCGCCGATTGAGAAGTTGACTGACGTGATTTTTGGTTTTGCGCTTGCGGTTGGTGCTCTTTCCTTAACTGGTGCTCAGCCTCAGACGATGTCGGCTATGGCGGGCGGCTTGTTCATGTTTGGTTTGAGTTTTGTGATTTTGGTTGTGGTGTGGTGGGGGCATAGTGATCTTATGTCTAAGCTTGGTTCAGGTAAGTCGAAGGTTGTTGTTATCAACATTGTGCTGTTGTTTTTTGTGGCTGTTGAGCCGTATTTGTTGAATTCTCTTAATTTTGGTTTGGCTCTTTTTTCATTGGCTTCAACTTTGTATGCGGTTGATATGGCTTTTCTTATGGGAATTTCCGGGGTTCTGTGTCGTATCTTGGTGACGGAGAATGAGGGAACTCTGTCAATCCTAGCTAAACGACAGGTTTTTCTACGAGTCAAATAATCATGCCTGAAGTCACATCCACGTATTCACCCTCAATAAATCACGATTCAATGACCATCTGCCGCTAATGCGGTAGGGCGTGCGCGCAAATGCGGGATGGAACAATTCTCTAACATTTCACCGCTCACGAAACTTTTATCTGCTCAATTTTTCGGGTTAGGGCCTCAACGATCAAGTCGTTGTTGAGGTGCGCCATTGGTTTGTTGCAGGTGGGACATTTGAAGAGAAGCTCAAATGCCTCTTCGAAGGTGAATCGCTTGCAGCCTGGCGTTTGGCAGGTGTAGAACTCGTGGCTTTTCTCATATTCAAGCCGGATGTCCAGTTTTTCCAGAACATGGCGCTTTTGGTTTACGATGAAGCCTTCCAGCTGGTCGGGTTGGAGTCTCCAGTTGAAGATAAACCAACCTGTTTCTTTGTCGCGGGATTGTCTGAGAGCAACGAGGGAATGGTCGTAGAGTCTGTAAAGCGCCTTACGAACTATTTTGAGTTGTATTTGGGTTTTGTTCGCTATCTCAATATCTGTAATCTCGTGAACCCCTTGGAGGACCTCAACTACTCTAACGGCGTCCTCGCCGAACAACGCAGCCACTTTCTTTAGCGTCTCGCCATCTACAAAGAACAGTTTTGAAGCGCCTCTGCCTATACTGTGTGTAGACAAGCTCCGCCGAAGAGAACATCAGGAAAATATCCTGCCCACTTACTTAGTAACGCTCAAGGCGATTAACCCTTTCCATCCTAAGAAAGCCATAAAATGCGCGCGTTTAAACCAAAAAATACCGGGCAAGTGGTCAAAACTCTACGCCCATATGCCGATATGTTAAAGAATCCGTCGACAAAAAATGTCACCAACATACAGAAAACTACGAAAAAGTATGGAATTATTGGAGCCACAATGATTTGGGAGCCACAATGATTTGGGTCTATGCGCTACTCGCGAAAATAGTCGGCTTTTGAAGGAGTTTGGTGCACACCTTTGAAAAGCTATATACGAAGTTTTCAACACTTAACTATAATCTATCACCTGAATGCGAAGTGAGTGCTGTGTCTAAAAAAAGTGAAGGCGTCATCGTGAGTTGTCGAAGGGGGCCGAAAACCCAGAAACCCAAAGAATACATTCTCCGCTTTCCCGGCATTGAATCAGTTGGCGGGGCGGCGCGACTCATAGGTCGAGCGCGCGCGCTAGAAAATAATCCATCGAATAGGAAGGGGTCACTTGGGTTAGCTGAAGAATTCAAGTTCTCTTTTCTTTTTGAACGGCTGGAAGAATGAACCCAGCCATTAGAAACAAGGCACCTACAACAAAAACCACTATTCCAGCATCTCTGAAAGGATAGAGTTTCTGGTAATAGTAGCCCTCTTGATAGAGTATTAAATAGAAACCGATAGCAACAAACGAAGCCCCAACAATTAGCAGCCCAGTATTGAAGCGTTTTCCCAGATTACTCATTCAATGTCCCCTCTTGTTCTGAGCATTTTTCTCTGTTTCTGACTATAACCCTTGCTGTTTCAATGAACCTTGCACTTTCGCTGGTTTAGTAGTCCAACCACCACGAAAAAAGGCTCTCGTTCTCGAAGGCTTAAGAAAAGAGGAAAAGGCCTACAAGACACCTTTGCCCAGAATGTAGCCGAGCACCACGCCAATTATTCCAGCCAACGTTTCTCCGCTGATTTTGTCAAATCCAGCCAACAAGCCACTCATGACAACCACTATCCCAACCAAAACTATCTTAGCATAGAATTGTCTTGAAGACGATTTTGACCACTTGCCCAGTAACTCAAGCAGAAAATCCTTGTTTTCCTTGATAAATTTCGAAAGTCCTTCAAAGAAGGGCTCTTCCTCGTATTCGTCTTCCTTCTTCGCCATAGCAACACCAGTGATTCTTATGAAGTCTCGTCACTTAAAAGAAACGGTCTCAAGAGAAGGAAGGATGAAGGATAGAATTTCTATGTCCCCCACATGACGACGCTGACGCTGATTCGCTGGAGCTTAGCGCGCGCTGTCGATTTTGTGGAGCAGAAAGCAAAATTGATGCTGATTTCTGTGAGGAGTGTGGAAAGAAAATAGGGTAGCGTGACGAAAAGAAAAGCTTCTTCATTTATCAGCGTCTCTATTTCTTGCCTTTCCCCTCTCATTATTCGAGGAGAATGAATTTCTAACATCTTATTTTGAAGAGTAGTTTTTTAAAGGTCTCTTAGCATGGGCATTTTGATTTGTTTTTGTCTGGCTATTTGTTGTGCTTTCATGTAGCCTGCGTCTGCATGACGTACGACGGCTGTCCCCGGGTCAGTTGTCAAGACAGTAACCAGTCGTTTTTCTGCTTCCTTTGTTCCATCTGCCACTAGACACATGCCCGCATGTATGCTGTAGCCCAAGCCCACGCCGCCTCCATGATGAACTGAAACCCACGTGGCGCCCGCAACCGCGTTCAACAACGCATTCAGTATGGGCCAGTCAGCTATGGCGTCGCTGCCGTCTTTCATGCCCTCTGTTTCACGGTTAGGCGAAGCCACGCTGCCACCGTCCAAATGATCCCGCCCAATCCACACCGGTCCACTCAAGTCGCCTTTACTGACCATGTCATTGATGATTTTGCCAAACTTGGCTCGTTCGCCGAACCCAAGCCAGCAAACACGGGCAGGCAAGCCCTGAAACTTCACCTGCTCCTTCGCCTTCTCTATCCACCTGCAGAGCTCCTTGTTGTAAGCAAACTCCTTCAAAACAACATCGTCCAAAGTGTAAATGTCCTCTTTGCTGTCGATGAGGCTGTTCCACCTGAAGGGTCCACGCCCCTCACAAAACATCGGTCTAATATACCGCTGCACAAAGCCTGGGAACTCGAAGGCGTCCTTGTATCCCGCGTCCAAAGCCTGCTGCCTCAAATTATTACCATACTCAAACGCCACCGCGCCCTTCTCCATCATCTGAACCATAGCCTTAACATGCGCAGCCATACTCTGCTTAGCCCTCTTAATGTAACTCGCTTGGTCTTTCTGGCGCAGTTTATCTGCATCCTCTTTAGACAAGCCAGCAGGATAATAACCATTCAACGGGTCATGAGCCGAAGTCTGATCCATAACCACATCAGGCACGAAGCCACGGCGAACCAGATCAGGAAGCACCTCAGCCGCATTGCCCAGCAAACCCACACTCTTAGGCGAGCCTTCTTCCTTCGCCTGCTTAGCTATGTCAACGGCTTCATCCAAATCATCAGTCCACATCTCCAAGTAGCCATGCTTCAACCTGCGGTCAATTGCTCTCTTGTCTATTTCCACAACTAGCGCGATGCCATCGTTCATGGTAACCGCTAACGGTTGAGCTCCTCCCATCTCACCAAGCCCTGCACTCAACACCACCCTGCCCTTCAAACTGCCCTTAAAATGCTCCTTCGCCACCGCAGCCAACGTTTCATACGTGCCCTGCAAAATGCCCTGCGTGCCAATGTAAGCCCACGAACCAGCCGTCATCTGCCCAAACATAATCAAGCCTTTCTCCTCCAACTCGTAAAAATACTCCCAGGTAGCCCACTTCGGCACCAACATACAATTCACAATCAAAGCCCGAGGCGCCCACTCATGCGTCCGAAACACAGCCACAGGCTTACCACTCTGCACAAGCATAGTCTCATCAGCCTCAAGACTCTGCAACGTATCAGCAATAGCATGAAAGCACTCCCAGTTACGCGCAGCCTTACCCGTTCCGCCGTAAACAATCAGGTTCTCCGGATCCTTCGCCACCTCAGGATCAACCATATTATACAACATGCGCAAAATGCCCTCAATCTGCCAATTCCGACAATGCAATTCAGAACCAGAAATATGCCTCAACGGCTTCGTAACCTCAAGCTTCGTCATTTCTTGGAACGTCTCCGCAATGACGCATATTCATTCAAGCTTGTAATAATCATTACTGTAACCGAAAAACCTCATAAACCCGTCCCACTCACCTTGACAAATCTTTTAAACAATACGGGCTTTCTTACTATCGAGGCGATAACATGCTCTTCGTTATATTGGCTAAATTCAAGAAGAAACCCACAAAAGAGTCCATTGCCGAAAACCGTAAACTCAGCGAAAAAGAAGCCAAAGAAGAAGGCATCAAAGACGTAGCCGTATACTGGACACTGGGCAAATACGACGCAGTCGTCGTATTAGAGGCTCCTAACGTGAAGGCAGCCATGAAAGCCATGATCCGAAGACGAGAATTCCTATCCACCGAGACCCTCGTGGCACTACCCGCAGAAGAAGCCAGAAAACTCGTTGAATAGTCAGCGCGTCAACTCAAAACCTAGCACCCAAGACTTGCTTTCACGCGGACGCCGATTGCTCATCTAGTCTTATCCATTTTCTTCTCCACAGCCACAACAAGGGCAGAACCACAGAAAGCGCCAAAACGCTAAAGACCACCACAGCATTCGTATTCCCAAACTGCGATATCCCAAAAAAAGTTGCAACCGTGTTCGGAAACGAAGTAATCGTCGTCACGATAGTCAAGTAGAATATGACAACCGTCAAAGCTTTAATGGCAGAGTTAATCCTGTTCGAAATCGCAGAAAGATACACGTTGATCGCATCTGTCATAATCTCCCTATAGGTCTCAACAATGTCGATCTGCCTCGTCAAGTACTCATGCGCCGTATCAAAATGACTCCTAGCCTTCGCAGACATGCACGCTGTCTCAGCCTTCCTAAGGTTGAAAACGAGACCTCTCTCATACCACAAGATCTTGTTGAAACTCACCATCCTAGACTTCAACTTAAACAACTTCCTAACCGTAGTTGGCTCAGGTTTCTCCATAATCTCCTCTTCCAAATTGGCGATGACGCCCTCAAGCTTTTCCAGATGAGAAAAATTGTTTGAGATCATCTCGTCCAAGATATAATATACGGTAATCGCCGGAGGATCAGCCTTAGTCTTACTCATCCTCGCCTTGGCCAAGTCAATTATTCCCTTGTATTCCCCGGTCTCCACCGTGATCATGAAGTCTTTTGAAAACGCGATAATTATCGGAAAAACTCTCTTTGCATCAACAATCTCCGAAATAACCCCAAAGTTGATTATTCCCCAATCCTGCTCCCACCTCAAACCAATATTCTGAACTGCCTCTCTGACCTGCATGAAGTTGATGTCTATTCCGGACTTTTCTGAAACAGCATCCAATTCCTCCTTTGTAGGCTGCTCAAGCTGCAACCAAACATTCGACAACTCCAGAGTCGTCAAATCCTCTGGTTTCAGCTTCTTTTCAGAATTGTCAACAAGATCAATACACGTTATCATAACTGTAACTTGACTAGCACTTTCAGATATTAGAGTTCCGAATGCTCTCTTCTTTCACGTCTTCTCCGCCAGTCTTTTCTCGAGCATATAACTTGTAGATGCCGCCAAAGATGAGCAGTGCGCCGAAGGCTGTTAAGACAAAAGGCCACGTGCTCACGTTCTTCTCTATTAATCCAACCTGTTTCAGCGTCAACAAACTGCCCCACACGAGGATGATAATGCCAATAGCCAGCTGATTGATGGCTGCTGAGACATGTCGCTTTTCCTCAAACAGCCTATGATGATGGGTCTCTTCTTTCATGCTTTCACCTCTTTTATGTCAAATCCCAACGCCCGATTCTTCAAGGCATAAGCACGCTTTCTTAGCTGCAGCCGCATTGATCGTCTTGCTTAACCCATTCTTTGACGTCTTCCTCTGTCGAACCGAATGGACAATCGTCTGAGCCGACGTCTTTCCCGGTCAGGGTTGACGCGAACTTGTCCATCTTGCCCATTGCACCTTTTCTAACAACTCGTCCTATCGCGATTGCCTCGATGATTTCTTTTTCATCTGCTCCTGTTCCCTTGGCTTCGCTGACCGCGGTTTTCAGGCAGGGCTGGCAATTCGCTGTGACTGCAGCTCCAACGGCTATGAGCATTTTCGTCTTGTTTTCCATGTCAGAACCTCCATGTTCTCCCATTTAACTACTACTTCACAGTAGTAGAAAGCTATTTAAGCCTTCTCTGACAATCACTCACTAGAAAACGGAAGAAACCACGATGAAAAGCAGCATGGAAACAGTAGCACGCGACAGAATCGTCTCCCGACTCAGAGAACTAGGACTATCAACTCACGAAGCCTTAGCCTACGCCACACTCCTAAGCCACCCCAGCATGACCGCAAGCACACTATGCAAAGAAACAGGAATCCCAGACTCCAAAATATACTACGCCCTAGACGGACTCTCAAGAAAAGGCATGCTCATAATCCAAAAAGGCACCCCAAACATCTACCTCCCCACGCCCCCAAAAGACGCCGTAGTCAACCTCAAAGAACAGCTCACAGAAGAACTCAATGAGAAAACCAAAGAAGCAGACGTACTCGCCGACCTACTCACACCAATCTACGAAAGCGTTGAAAAATCAGACGAACTCGAAATAGCCTACATCATCCGCGGACAAAGAAACATAATAAACCGCATGAAAGCCCTAATCGAAACAGCCCGCAAAGAAATCACAATTTTCATTTCATATACAGGCGTTTTCAAAGAACTAAAAGACTCCCTGATAACAGCGAAAGAAAAACGCAAAGTCAATTTGAACATTGCCGTAACCCAAGAGGTTTACGAAAAAGAAGACTTCTCAGACCTCGGCCAGATTCGCTTACTATGTTGCCTGCAAGACATAGGCTCAATTGACACCCTCGGCATGCTCATCACCGACGTGAAAACACTTCTAACAGTAACAAACTGGGCTGATGAAACCGCAATCCTGACACAAGACCAGAACCTAATCCGAGTCTCCAGAAACTACTTCGACAACCCAACCTGCTGCCGAACCGTACCTTGCACACAGTAGTCCTTGGCACATGCCCATCCTCAATTGCGTAAAATTAAATAGATTTCTATCCACACTTGTAGTCTCAGCGAGGTGATAATATGGCTAGAGTAGCGCGAGAAATGGTGGAGAAAGCTGGTATCAATGTTGATCAGCTCGTGGAGTTGTTGGTCAAGAATTCTGCAGCCGAACTTACAACTTACTATTACTACACTATCCTTCGATGCAACCTGATAGGACTAGAAGGAGAAGGAATCAAGGAAATCGCAGAAACGGCTCGCATCGAAGATCGCAACCACTTTGAGGCTCTGGTTCCCCGCATATACGAGTTAGGAGGCAAACTGCCAGAAGGCATGAAAGCTTTTCACGACGCCTCGGCTTGTCCCCCAGCCACACTACCAAAAGACCCAACCGACATTAAGGCAATGCTGACAGTGCTGGTGGAAGCAGAAAGATGCGCAGTAAGAGGATACACCCACATCTGCAACCTGACCGCCGGCAAAGACCACAGAACATACGACCTATCTCAAGCAATCCTCAACGAGGAAATCGAGCATGAGTCATGGTTCTCCGAATTCCTAGGCGAAGGACCATCAGGCCACTTCATGCGCAGAGGCGAGACTTCACCCTTCGTCTCCAAATTCCTCAGGTAAGTCCTTTCCACACCATCCCTTTTTCTTACGTCTAACAAGCATTATATCATATAGGTTCGTGTGTTGCGGATGATCGAAGAAGCAATTTTGCTTGGTTCTGCGGCCAGCCTAGCAGCCGGCTTAGCCACTGGTGCTGGAGCTTTACCAGTGCTATTTGCGAAGAAGATTTCAGATAAGTTGATGGATGTCATGCTTGGCTTTTCAGCTGGTGTTATGCTGGCAGCAACTTCATTTAGCCTGATAGTTCCAGCAATCGATTTGAGCGGTCCTTGGGTTGCTGTTTTCGGGATTGTCTTAGGAGCTTTTGTACTACATTTGATCGACCGCTCTATTCCACACTTTCATCCAGCATTAGGTGCAGAAGGGCCTTCTACAAAGCTGCCAAGAGTCTGGCTGTTTGTGATCGCCATAACCATCCATAACTTCCCTGAAGGGTTAGCTGTGGGAGTCAGCTTCGGAAGTGGAGACGTAGCGGCAGGACTTGTGGTTGCCATGGCTATCGGGCTTCAAAACATGCCTGAAGGACTTGCAGTTGCACTGCCCTTGGTAAGAGAGGGATATACCAGACGAAGAGCTTTATGGTATGGAACATTGACCGGGTTGGTTGAACCTGTTGGAGGTTTGTTGGGTGTTGCATTGGTCTCCATTTTCCATCCGATTCTACCTTGGGCACTTGCCTTTGCTGCAGGCGCCATGCTTTTCGTCGTGAGCGATGAAATGATACCTGAAAGCCACAGGAAAGGCTTTGAGAGAGAAGCGACCTTTGGCCTCATAGCCGGGTTTGTCATCATGATGCTGCTGGACTCCCTATTTGCTTGAAAGTAAATCAAAGCGCAACTTTGAAGGGCCAAGTGTATGAAAGAGTTCAGCGAGGAAGAGCTTGCCCAACACAATGGGAAAAACGGAAAACCAGCATACGTAGCATACAAGGGAAAGGTGTACAACGTGTCAACCAGTTTTCTTTGGAAAGATGGAAATCATCAAGCTCTTCACAGCGCCGGCGTGGATTTAACAGATGCCGTAGAGCAAGCTCCACATGGTGAAAATTTCCTCGAAAAGTTTCCTGTTGTCGGAATCCTATATGATGCAGGCAAGGCAAAAATGCCATTTAAACTATGAAAATATGATGTTTATTGAGGTTCATATTCCGCGCGCCATATGTGCGGCTACAGTGGCAGCAAAATCTCGGCAAGCGCAAGTGGAACCCCAAAAAGAAATTGTGTTCAAAATCATTGATGCTTCAAAACAGAAAAAAAGGAGAAAATTGTGCTGTCAATCTGTCTTTCTAAATTGCAGTTGTATCTTCGGTCTTAATCGTTTGAACCCTAGGAACCCTACGAAGGCGATGAACATGCTGAGGAACGTCATGGCAGTGCCAAAAGGCACTTCCGGAATCACATTAAAGCCTGTTATGAGCACCGAGTCAACGAGGTCTAGCCCCTGATCAAAGACCGCGTCGTTGTCTTTGTCCATAACAATGTCGTAGCTTCCCACAGCAAGCAGCGGAGGCCAAATCTGGAACGTCTGAGTTGTTCCTGTTGGACCCGGAGATACCGTGACCATCTCATCACCACCAGAGACGTCTGTTAGAGAATCGCCTTCATTCCAAACTGCTTGGTCAGCCACCACGTATATGGTGACAGTAGTCCAATAAGTGCGCGGCTGTGGACAAGTTACGTACACTGTTTCACCTGGCACGAACACGTCTTTAGGATTGCCTGAAGCGTCAGATGACCATATTTCGTCGGGCAATAGTATAGATGCATACTTCAAATCGCTGTTTGTGCCATCATAGTAACTTATGTGCGGATTATTGTTCGAGTCCAAGGCAATAGACGCACCGCTGCCGACGTTTCCTACTTCGTCAACGGTCTCAAGGTTCCACGCCGACCCAGTCCACATCGCGTATCTCAAACGACCATTCGAATCGTCGCGGTAAGCTATGTTTGGGTTATCGCTTGAGTCAATTGCAATTGAGTTCCAAGCACCAAAGTCGCCGTAGGAGTCCACGGTTTCATTAATCCATGAACTACCGCTCTTCTCAGCATATCTTAAACCAGGCCATCCCTGATAACTGATGTGTGGATTATTGCCCGAGTCCAAAGCAATTGAGGTACCTGTACCTGCGGTTCCATCAGGTGTGGAGTCAACTGTTTCGATGTTCCATGTGCCACCGCTCTTTCTGGCATGCATCACAGCATTACCGTCGCCACGGTAGCTTATGTGCGGGTTATCGCTTGAGTCGAGGGCAATAGATGTATATCTACCGTTCGTGGAGTCCGCAACTTCGATGTTCCATGCTGAACCTGTCCACCTCGCATATTTCAAACCTTCAGTAGAATTATAGTAGCTTATGTGCGGATTGTTGCTGGAATCCAAAGCTAGAGATGGCCAGCCTTCGCCTGCAGAGTCGACGGTGTCGATGCTCCATGTTCCGCCGCTTTTTGTAGCATACTTCAGGCCTTGGTAGCTAGGTCCTATGTAGCTAATGTGTGGATTGCCACCAGAATCTAAGTCAATTGAGCGTCCTCCACTGCCTCCGACATCTTCGCTGCCTGAGTCCACGGTTTCAATGCTCCATCCTGGACCTGCATCAGTCCACGTAGCATATTTCAGATCGCCACTCGTCCAGTTGAAGTATCTTATATGTGGGCTGCCACTCGAATCCAATGCTATAGAGGTATCACGACCGACAAATCCGTCTGAGTCTATGGGTGCGGTGTACCATCTGGACCATCCTACGGATGCGTGAACGCCTGCAACCAAGAGGGAAATCGGCAGAACAGCCATTAGCACAAGTGCGATAGACATTTTCTTCATGTTAACCACAAGCGTTGTATCTCTGAGAGGATTCAAGATAAGAATTGTGAAAACGTCTTCTATAACAATGGAAACAAATGTTCTATAAATATCATAAAGTACAAAAGAACTAATAAAATGGTTCTTTTGCGGATACCGATCGAAAATGTTTCATAGAGTAGGCAAAGAAGTTCAGAGTAAGAAAGAATGTTCAGCCGACAGGTGGACAGACTTGGAGAGAACAAGGTTTGACAAAGGTTAGGGTTACTTGGGATTTGACGATGCCACTTCCCAACTTGAGAATGAACGAGAAGATTATAGTTAAACCCGTAGGGAAAAGTCAGTTAATCGAGGTTGGGAAGATTTTGGCTATCACCTGGGGAGGGTTCATCAAAGATCCTGAAACAACTGTGAAATGGGTAGGACCAAAGATGAAAGCAGGTCTGGAGCAACCGTTCATCGCATATCTGGAAGGCAAACCTGTCGGAGCCGTCTGCCCCTTACTTGACAGGGAATTGGCGTCAGGGCGGCTAGACGGTGGAGTCCACGTTTTGCCTGAATACCGCAGACAACGAATCGGAACTACGCTTCTCATAACAGCCCTGAAATGGCTAAAGAAAAACGGAATGAAAGAAGCGTGGGTAACGCCGTGGAACCCAGAAGGCGAAGCAGCAATTCAAAGAGCCATTGCCTTTTATCTTTCAAGCGGAGGAGTAATTAGCCAAGAATAATCTCTTGCATCATCTGGAGAACTTATCGTCCCCCTTCGATTCCTTGCCGCCTAGACATTAGGCGACTACTCTTATTCCGGCTTGAAGAAGCCCTTGAGCTCAGATGCTATGATGTTGTCTTGGTCGGGCAGCGTTTTCATTCCTCTTCTCAGCCAAACTGGCAGGTAATGTTGACAGTATGGAGTCGCGTAGCGTTGATCAAGAAAAATGATGGCGCCCCTATCCTCCAACGTGCGTATGGGTCTACCCGCTGCCTGCGCCGCCTTCTTCAACGCCGGCACCACATAGCCATACTCTCTTCCATGCTCTGGGAATCGCTGCTCGAAATATCCTATCTGCGCCTTCACTTTCGGAGTAGGCTCAGCATATGGAACGCCCACAACCGCAACCGCGTTCATCTGATCACCGGGATAATCTGCGCCTTCAGAAGAGCGTCCGCCTTGAACGCCTAATAGCACTGCACCATCACGCTTAGAAAACGATTTAAACTTGCTAATCAAACGCTCATTCTCACGGGATTTCATGCCACGGCGCTCATGCAACAAAGGCTTCTCCAAACGGTCTTCCATTCCCGCCTCACGAAGCCTCTCCAAAACCTCGTACGACGCCGTGAAGACGCCCACATTCGCCGGCGTGTTGCGCACAACTTCTGCCACACGCTTGACAATTTTGTGGTACATGGCTGGCGTGCGCTGCTCCATGGCGGTGGTCACGCCGCAACAAGCTAGGCTCAAGATGTGCTCTTTGGGAAACGGCGAAGGCACAACTTGACACACCGTTGACGAGGGCATGTTGGTAACCTTAACGTAGGATTCAAGCGGCTGAAGCGTGCCCGACATGTTCACACTGCAATAGACTGACGAGAAAACCGGCTCCGTAACCTTTGCTGGGTCAAGCGCCACAACCTCCAACTTAGCCGAAGGCACACCGGTCTTCGCTATGTACCGACTCAAAACATGCGTGTAGGCAACGTCTCCGTTCGTTTCCAGCCACTTCAGCAAAAACTCGCCTACGCGATGAACGAACGAGCGCGGATATTTGCCCTGCGTAAGCAACTGCTGTTTGATCAACGCGCCAACTTCGTGCATCTCTTCAAAGAAAACCTGCGGGTCGCTAACACTTGCCGCCTTGGACAAAGAGTCAATCAGTTGTGGTGGAGAAACGTAGCTTTCCCTTTCAATCTGTGCCGCCATACTCTCGGTCAGAGCCTTAAATTCACCCGCGAACTCAGCCATTTCATGCCGTCGAAACCTATCAGCCTCCAACTGCGCTTGCCGCATAGCGAAAACGGTGAGGCTGTCGCTGGCGATTTGCACAGCCGTATCAGGCAAATTGTGAGCTTCGTCAACTATCAGTATGGCTTTGTCCAGCGATTTGCCTAAATGCTTGAGGAAAACGCCACGGACTGAAGGATCAAAAACGTACATGTAACTTAAAGCTAAAACATCCACATCTGGCAGAGCCTTCTTAACAAGTTCATAGGGACAGAATTTCTGAGCCTTACATATCTCCTGCACTTCAGAAGCCTTGTACGGACGCGAAACAACGTGCTCCTTCAGGTCTGAGAAACGCTGCTCTTTGCTCTCAATATTCTCGTAGTACTGGCACTCGTGTCTCGCTTTCAGCAGTTCGCATATCTCCATGGCAGATGTGGCATCCGGAGCATGACGCAAGATAAATGGGTGAAAACACATTTCAGTTCGCCCGCGAACCGAGAGACCCGTAACATTCTGCCGCTTAGCTATGGCATCCAGTTCTTCAATAACTCGCTCATGCTGCCGATGCGTCTTAGCTACATAAAGAATCTTAAGCCCGTGCTCCTTCGCCAATGGCAAGCAAGCCGACAATGCTGAAACGGTTTTGCCCAAACCATTACTGCCCTCGATAAGCACGTGTCGCCGGTTTTCAACCGCCTCAAAAACGGTGTTGATGAACAGATCTTGATAGGGTCTTATGCTTGAATAAGGAAAAAACTCCGCTATTCTGGCTTCAAGTCTAGGCGGGGCAACTGCAGTCAAGGATAATCCCTGCTTCCATGAAGCCTATGCAAGCTTGGTTGAGCAGCTTCTTTCTTGACAGTTGGGCACAAAGCCTTTACTGGGCACGGTTTGTGAAGCGGGTTACGCGCCCTGCAATACTTCCTTCCCAGGCTGATGAGCAACAAATGGATCGCCAAATAGTCGGGCGCCTGATACAAGGACTCCAACGACCTGCGAACGTCCTCGTAGCCTCCCCTTAACGGCGCCAAGCCCAGCCGTCTCGAAACACGGTTAACATGAGTATCCACGGGAATCGTGGACTTATTCGCAGCAAACACGAGCACTACGTCAGCTGTTTTGGGTCCAACCCCCGGAATACTCATCAACAGTTCTCTGGCCTTCTCGAGAGGCTCGGAGAAAATGAAGTCAAGCGAGCCATTAAACTCCTTCAAGACGGTCTTTGACAACGCTTTGATTTTCGAAGCCTTATTCCGATATAGCCCGCCAACACGGATGGCTTTCTCAATTTCCTTCACGTCAGCGCTGGCCAACTCCTTGGGGTCAATCTCAAATCTCTTCACTAAATTGGCATAAGCTTGATCCCTGTTCCTATCGTTGGTAGCTTGAGACAAGACGGTTCCTATTAGCGTTTGGAAAGGCTCCCTCTTCGAGCCTGTCCACTTTGGAATCCCGAACTCGTTGCTAAGTATCTGCAGAATCCTCTGCGCTCTCTTCCTTTCGCTCATTCGCTCTGATCGCCAATTTGATTTAAAAGGAGGTTATAGTAATACGAAGCAGTAAATAAGCCTAGTAGAGTTCGAAAATAAAATGCGCGCAAAAATCGTGCAAGAGGAAATGACACACGGCGACCTCACATTCTACGCCTTGCGACTTGAAACCAAAAACGCCAACCTACTACTTCTAAGCGAAGCCGAAGACCAACTCGGCACCTTGGCTGTCGCCATGCCACCCGCAGAAAAAATGATAGGGCCACCAGTGTCTTCAATAATGCTTGGAGACAGAAACATCATAATAGCCCGACTGATAGCCGAACGCCTAGCACACAAGACAGGCAAACTTGCCTTAGCATCAGTTTTCACCAGACTAGGCGACCAAGATGCAGGAGCAGTTTTTCTCAAATTGTTTGACAAAACATTCGAACAGGAAAAGGAGGCTGCAAAGAAGTGAGTCTGCGAAGTTTCTTGGCTGAAATGCAGAAGAAAAATCAACTCACGCAAGTTGACCGGGAAGTTTCGCCACGCTTTGAAGTCTCAGCCTTCATGAAAGAATTCGACAACGGACCAATACTTTACTTTGACAACGTGAAAGGCAGCCGCACAAAAATCGTAGCTGGAGTCTGCGGGACTCGCCAACGCTTGTGCTGGGCTCTGGGCTTAAGCCTAGAGGCGCTCCACCAGCGAATAACCAAAGCTTGGCGCGAGCCACAGCCACCCAAGATTGTACGAGGCGGACCCGTAAACGAAGTGGTCGAGAAAGCGCGGTTGTCCAAACTTCCCATTCTTACTCATTTTGAGCGCGACGCAGGCGCTTACATCACATCTTCTGTGATTTCAGCTCGTAGCTCCGATGGAAAAATCGAAAACGTATCCATTCATCGCCTCCAAGTCTTAGACGACAATCACTTGGCAATTCGCTTGGTGCCACGGCATTTGTACAACATGTGGAAAACCGCCAAAGAAAAGAAAGAAAACCTCGATGTCGCCATCACGATAGGCACGCATCCAGCGGTCATGTTGGCCGCAGCTTCACCAGTGCCCTTCGGAGTCAGCGAATTCGGCGTGGCAAACACGTTCCTCAACAACAAAATGAATCTAGTCAAATGCGAACACGTTAGGGCCTACGCGCCCTCTGAAGCTGAGCTGGTGTTGGAAGGCAGAATTTTAACCGACAAAGAAGTCACTGAAGGTCCGCTTGTCGACATCACTGGCACCTACGACGTACAACGCAAGCAGCCCGTAGTGGAACTTGTCAGCATGATGCATCGAAGAGACTACATGTACCAAGCGCTGTTGCCTTCAGGCTCAGAACATAAACTACTCATGGGCTTGCCACATGAAACCATGATTTGGGAAGCCGTGTCAAAAGTCGTCCCGACAGTCAAAGCCGTGAACCTGACAAACGGCGGCTGCGGTTGGCTGCACGCCATAGTCTCAATTGACAAACAAGTAGACGGAGACGCCAAAAACGCCCTCGCCGCTACCTTCAGTGCCCATCCAAGCCTCAAGCACGCGGTTGTGGTTGACACAGACATTGATGTCTTCGACCCAGATATGGTTGAATGGGCCATCGCCACAAGGTTCCAAGCCAACGAAGACTTGTTACTTATCCCCCATGCTCGCGGCTCCACACTCGACCCCTCAGCTGATCAGGAAACAGGGTTAACTACAAAAGTCGGCGTGGACGCCACTCGACCGTTGAACAAGCCGCGGGAAAAGTTTGAGCTGGCAAAAATCCCAGCCGGCAAGTCAATAACCGAGACCATCAGTGAGTTGAAAAAAGCTCTGAAGAAACAATGATTCTAAGATGGCTGCTTAACTCAACAAGACTTCAAAAGGTGCCTGTGAAACAAGATGAGTATCGTAACTCGAAAGAGGTCGTTGACCAAAGCTGTTACGTACAGAATTCTGATAGTAATCTTAGATTTCACTACAATCTACCTTCTCACAAGCAGAATTGAGATTTCACTAGGGTTTACAATAGTGAGCAATGTCTACACTAGCATTGCATATTATCTTCATGAAAGAATCTGGAACAAAACCGACTGGGGAAGAAAAAACCCCTCAAACTTATGAGCTTCAGAACATGCCTTTAGCTTGCAGGAGCTGACCCGAAACTACTGTTGACACGCGGCTTCTATACAGTGGCGTACGGGCTTCAGAGTAGCATCCACTTCATTCAAAGTGGGCGCATAGAAGGCTGTTTTTGCCGAATTCGTCATAAGCGTATCAAAGCCCAAGTCCTTCACCCATGTAACCAAAACGCATGTGTCGCATAGCACGTGTCCGCCAGCTCGTTCGATGACTTCAACATGCTTTTTCGCCTTGTCACGCACATACCTTGAGGTGCATACCCACAGTTCAACGTCTCTGCGAGCTTTCTTATTCTCAAGAAGACCGGCGATTTCCTTAACCTCGTTTGCTGAGCAGTGAGGGCATCCGATGAAAACAAGGTCTGGAGATTTTTCTGAAGTACAGAGACTTGAAGCCGACTCCTCAATTTCGCGGGTTTCAACTGAAACTGTCTCTAACATCCCCTTGCCCCTTGGAGATGTCCTGTGAAAAAGTGCAGTCATGCCGCTTGATGCCATTGCCGCGCCCAACTGCTTCAACTCATCGTCTGAGCCTCGCAGCCCTTGAAAAGCAGGAACCCTGTCTTTCAGTAACTTGCCCAAATGGATTCCAAGCGCGCCGAAATCCGTTTCCGTCTTAAGTTTGGCTTCGACGTTGACTAGCACGTTGGGCTTGCGGTTTTCCGGCTGATGTACACCGTAGTTCGGGGTTTTCCCGATTAAGGCGGCTGCCAACGCACTTGGGCTTCCTTCACGATTAGTCCACGCGTCTAACACTGAGTTGGCGTACACCACGGCTGAGGACTCTGCCCAAGCCAAATGCTGGCCAGCTTGGGGCTCTTGAAGATAATATGGTGTGCAAGTCAGGGTAGGCTGAATACGCATTTGCCCGTAAAGCTCGAGTATGCGCTTTTGCTTGGCAAATCGTTCCTTAGAGTAACGTTTCACTAAGTACTTTGGGTCAAAGCTTGACGGATTAAGCGTCGAAGCCGCCTTAGCTTCACCACCCTTGCTTGCAAGCTCGCCGAGAAACTCTATCGCCGCGTCGCCTAAATGCTTGTAGGACACGCCTGATAGATGCGCCGACTGCACGGGAATCAGTCGGGTCGCGCCGAACAAGTCGCCTAGTTTCACAAGAATTTTCATGGCAATTTGGTTAGCCCAGCCGTGTTCGCCGTCTAACGTGCGCTCCTCAACCTTGGTTAGGTACAAGCTTGGCCCAGTCTCCTATTCTATGATTTTCACTGTGCCCTTGTCGCCATCGACCTCAACTACGTTGCCCGTTGTGATCTGTTTGATGTCGATTTGGTCAACCATGGGAATTTCAGCGATTATGGCGCCCACAACTATGACTGTGTCGGCTATGTGATTGACGATGGCTTTTGGGCCGGCTCCCTTCTTAGCCAGCGAATACAATACATAGCTGCCCACTGTTGAACCATGCCCCGACGTGAAACAGAGGATCTTATCTTTCAGCGGTTGGCCTTTTAAGTCGTGGTTTTTTTCGATGACAACGCCGGAATCGTAGTCTACTCCGCCCAAAAAGCTCAAAGGCATATTTGAAACCAAAGCGACTCCTCTGCTGCGACCACCTGCGATGCCTCTTCCTTTGAGGGTCTTCTTGACTCGTGGCAACAATCTTCCCGCCATTTTCTAGAAAGATATTTTTGCGGATGATGGCAAGTCGCCTAAGAGTTTGACTGCGGCGGCGCTCACCCTTTCTCTATGCTCCACATCAGTGTATACGCGCAAGATGTTGATGAACCCCTTTAACACGTCAAATATACCCGATATGTCGCTAAGCCGCTGCGGAACCTTCTCACCTTCACGGGTTCGGGTGAAAACTGGAATCTCCATAGGCTCAAGCAGAACCGAGTGGCTGTAGGGCACTGAGGGCAGCGTGGGTACGTCGATGACTACGTCGCGCGGTTTCACTTTGGCTTTTTCAGCGATTTGGTCACGCAGTTGATTGCGGATCTCTTCGTGGCTGAAAAGGTTGGAGACAGTCTTGTCGCGCACGTAAAAGGTTCGGTCGTAGGCGCATTTGAGTAGTCGTCGTTTCTCAAGGTTTTCGATGACTTTTTTTGATTTTTTCGATTTTTTGAGCATGGTCCAAACAGTGTAATCGTCGAAGGCAAGGTATTCTTCTGGCGTTTTGAAGTCAACTAGGCCGAGTTCGTCTTTTGCTTCTTCCATAGCCATGGCTAGCATGAGTTGGACGGCTCGTCCGACACGGTGGAAGTATATGCTCTTGAACGATTCAATTCGGGCTAGGATGAAGGATTCGAGCGCTGATAACGCGCCTGCGTCAACGGCTAGATTTTGGTCCAGCACGTCTAAGGTTTGAATCAGACGGAAGACATCAACATAGCCATATTGGGCGCCTGTGTGATACGTGTCGCGAACCACGAAATCCAGCTTGTCCACATCAACGGCGCTGCGTATGATTTGATCCATGAAGGCCCGTTTGGGCTTGTGCAGCCATCCCACCGACAGCTTAGCCACTTGGTCAACATTGAATCCTAGCTTGCTGATGATGTCCTTCAATTCGGATTTCTGCACAATCCAAACGTTGATGTCTTCATGCGTTTTGTTGAGAAATTTGACTAGCAAATGCTCAAAAATGTGCGAGAACGGTCCATGTCCAACATCGTGCAGTAGGGCTGCGATGCGGATCAGCTGATATTCGTTGTCGTTGAAGTGTTTGGACAGGAAGGGGTTTTCAGCCATCACACCGGCTAGGTGCATGACGCCAACGCAGTGTTCAAACCGTGTGTGGTTGGCAGCTGGATAAACGTATTCGGCTCCGGCTAGTTGCCTAAGCCTTCTGAGCCGTTGCACTGGAAAAGAATCAATGATCTGTTTTTCGGCTTCGGTTATGTATACGTAGCCGTGAACAGGGTCTTTGATTTCGCCCCAATACTGCCTCATACCATGGGCGCCTCTCTTCTGAAAGCTTGATTTTGTCAAAGTTATTAAAGCAATCGATCCTATTCGGAGAAAGGACTGAAACTCATTTATGCCCCATGGGTTTAACATGTTGCGAAGCTTACGAGTTGAGAACCGGATGGCAAGGCGCAAGACGACAGGCAAGTTCGTGTGCATTGAAGGAGTCGACGGCTGTGGGAAAACAACTCAAGCCAAACTACTGGTCAGGAATCTTCGACGTCGAGGCTTTGATGCAGTCTACACGACTGAACCCAGTGTTGGCAAGGTTGGGAAACTGATACGCAGTTATGTGCTTGACCGTGAGAGGCGTGTGCCAATCGCTCTAGAAGCCCTGTTGTTCGCGGCTGACAGAGTAGACCATGTGGAGACCGAGGTTGAGCCTTTATTGAAACAGGGCAAGATCGTGGTGTGTGACCGCTACATTTACTCGAGCCTAGCGTATCAGGGAGCAGGTGGACTGGATTTGGACTGGATAGATTGCATTAACCTGTTTGCTTTGAAACCTGACTTGGCTTTGCTGCTGGACGTTCTTCCTGACGTGGTGGTTGGCCGACTAAAGAAGAAGAAGTCTGTGATGGAGAACATGCGGAATTTGAGGAAGGTGAGGGACGTGTATCTAGAGTTGGCACAGCGGCAACGGATGATTTCGCTGGACGGTGACAAGCCGATCAAGGAAGTGGCAAAAGATATCCTGAAGACTGTGTTGGAAAAGTTGAAAGCCTAGTCTTTAGTGTCAACTCACTGTTTCATTTTCTTGATTTTTTCCAAGTTCTCCAATAGCGATGCTAGTGTGGTGCTGAGTTTTTCCAGTTGAGCTGGGTCTTTTTCCTCGTTGATTTTCGCCTGCACTTCTTTTATTTTTGTTACGACTGTTGATTCTAGTCCGCTGAGCATCAGACTTTCAGTGGCTTCTTCCTGTGTTTCTCCTTCTTTTATTACGATAACGCGTTTTTGGCATTTGGCGCACCATAGTTCGCCGCTTTTGAGTTTGAAAAGCGGTGAGGCGCAGGCTGGGCATGATAGTTCGGTGAGTGTGGCTCCTTGCTTGAGTAGGTCTGCCATCTTTTGTAGGTCTTTTTGTTCCTCTGTCATGTGGTTGTGCCTTCTTGCGAAAAGGTTTAATTGAGTTGTGGATTATTTGAGTATCGCTCGGTGCCATTTTGTATGGAGGTCTTGTTGTTTGGTTGGGAAGAAGAAGGTGAAGGAGTACGAGCAGCGTGTCGAGGAGGCTGTGGCTGTTCTCGACATGGTTTCCGAGGATACGACTACGCCTAGGAATATTAGAAGGGCGGCTAAGAACAGTATTGAGACTTTGAGGGGTTCTCAGTATTCGCCTGCGGTTCGGGCTAGTAACGCGATTTCGATGTTGGATGAGATTTTGCAGGATCCGAATATGCCGCCTTACACTCGAGTTAAACTGTGGAACGTCATGAGCATACTGGAAGCCATAAAAGACTAGGCGTGACCTCGTTAGTACGAGTGGAGAAAAATTTTTTTGCGGTGAAAGTTAGACTTTTCAGTTTGTGGGTTTGGCGCAGTTCGCAGTTCTGTATGGTGTTTCTTGGGCTGTTTGTTGGTGTTTTAGCGTGACGTTCAATGTTGGCATGCGTGACGTTTAATGTTGCTATGCGTGGCTATTGGCTATGTTGAGCGAGTGAGCTCTGTGGGAAGAGAAATTTCAGATGAAGAAGGAGGCAAGTCCCTTACGCCTTCTTCTGTTGGTTTTGGTTTGGATGCTTTTAACTTCGACTTAACTTCAGTATTGGCAACTTCTCTAACATTGGGGTTTTCTGGATAGTGTGGGTTCTGGAAACCATAAAAAGGCTCGATGAAGATAGGAGACTCCCTTGCGTAGTCATGTGGTGTTGTGGTTATGGATGAAGCGAGTGGAATTTTGGGTCGTGTCGTTCGAAAGGAAGTGAAAGTGAATGCTCCTATTGAGAAAGTGTGGAATGCGTGGACAACGAACGAAGGGGCTATGAAGTTTTTTGCTCCTAAAGCTATAATTGAGCTTACTCCGGGTGGGCGTTATGAGTTGTACTTTGATCTTGAAGCTTCGAAAGGCTCGCGGGGCGGCGAGGGCTGCAGGGTGCTGAGTTTTCTTCCTATGGTGATGTTGTCGTTTGAGTGGAATGCGCCGCCTGAGTTTCCAAATGTTCGGAAGGAGCAAAAGCAGAAACACACGTGGGTAGTTGTCCAATTTTATCCTATCGCGCGTGACCAGACGAAAGTTAGGTTAACGCATTTAGGCTGGAAGGAAGGTGAAGAATGGGAGAAGGTGTTCCAGTATTTCATGCGTGCTTGGGACATCGTTCTCGGAAGACTGGAACACATGTTCTCGACGGGGAAGCCAATCGACTGGGAAAATCCGTACTCTCCTCCGAAGAACAGAACCTATTCAGTCTAATCTCATATACATAGTGCACTGTAAAGTCAATCAAAGAAGAGGACTGTTGTGAAAGGGAGAAGATGCAAGTGAAAGCGATTCTCTTTGATTTGGATGGAACAATTTTCGACATCACTGAAAGGGACGCCTTCGCACGATATCAGGCTCTAAACGACCTCGGCTATGATATCACTCTAAATGACGTGAAAAAACACTATCGACACGGTATAGGAACGATGGGCATAGTTAAGGAGCTTGGAATAAAATTCACTGAAAAACAGGAAAAAGAGTACATAGAAGCAAGCTTTCTTCATTTCACAAACAGAGAGAACGCTCTAAACTTGACGAAAATCCACGCTGATGCATACGATGCGCTCTCTACTCTTTCCAAGAAATACAAACTGGTTCTCGTTACGTCTAGAAACACTCTCTCATCTACAGAGGAGGAACTGAGATGGTTCAACATCAAAGCATTCTTCGCGTTGATTGTTACTCGAGAGGTTGCCGCAAGATATTACGGGGTAAAAGACATACCACTGCTTCCTTTTCAAGAACAAAGAACTAGACTGTACGAGTGTGTGATCGGATTGACCAAAATAGACCCTAAGGAGATGCTGTGTGTAGGCGATGCAGTCGGAGAAATAGAACCAGCAAAGAAACTGGGAATAAAGACAATAGGTGTGTTGACGGGATTCAGCAGCAAAGAAGACATGGAAAACGCCTCAATCTCGACAGTTAAAGACCTTACTGAGCTTGTCAAAACTTCTGAACTAATCGTATGATACTTCCTCTCTGACATAAGAAAAACGGAGAGTTACGGGAGCAAGCGGACATTGGGTGTCCAATATCCTGTGCAGCGCGGTCTCTGCTCCGTCCATGTTGGTAACATATCTGAAGACTGTGTCAGCTAGCTTGAGGCTTGTCCTCGCCAGCGTTGGTTAGAATGAGGAAAAGGGGAATAATTGTCTATCCCACGTTACTCTGGAGAACAGTTTTTTGGCGGGTCCAATGGGCTCTGCTGATGAAAAATGACCCGTGGCGGTTAATCTGATCACTTTGTCTCTCGAAGGGATCGAGTATGGAGTAGTGTGCCCGCGCAGGTCAAGGCGCTGTGGCAGCGTACGTGAACTTGTTGCCTGTGGCAGTTAGTAGTGCGAATTCGTATTTTGCACCAGAGATGAAGGGTCCAATTATGGTGACAGTTTTGCTTTGCCCACTGCTCAATGAGATACTCAACGCAGTGCCGTTCGTTACATCGTTCACTCTGACATCCTGGACGGTCAAGGCTGCCGACCCAGTGTTCTTAACGTACACATCGATGTAGGCATTGTTTGCGCTCCATGTGTGGCTAATGATCTTTAGTTCCTCGGTCTTCATGTAGTTGAACGTTAGGGCACTCGTCCACGCTCCCACAGCTACACTTATTGCTATGGTCACGCCGATCAAAATGACAGCTGCTATGACAGGACTTAACGCCTTCTTACTTTTGATGATCTTCCACATAGGTCTGACACCTTAGCAAATATGCGTTTATTATATCGTAATATGTGATAAACCTTTTCGCATATCTGTTCAACAATCACACAGTTGATTCCCAAGCACGCGCTCAAGACATTCCGAAAATCCCTTGAAAACAACAGGGACAAAGAAAACTGAGAGCAGGCTTGGAAAAGAAGGGAATAACGGGACTCAACGACAAGATGAACGAACACGAACTGGACGCCGTAGCCTGCGCACTCGTAGGACAACTCTTCCTAGAAGGAAAAACCATCACCTACGGAGCTGGTGAGCAAACAATAGTAATGCCCGTGTGAAAAATCAAGCGGTTAACCCTTTCTCGTTATTTCTGTAGAACACTTTTCATATAGGCTTATAAGAGCAAGAACAGCATAGCAGACATTCAGTCAAACACATCCTTCTGTTACATCTCAATCTAGAACGGGGATTTTATGCTTCACAAGAGCAAATGCAACAAAGCTTCATGTTACCAAATTCGTGTCAAATCCCTGTTCCTAGATTATGATGGCACCATAAGCCCATTGAACGCTTCAAGAAGCCATTCACAAGTTCCAGCAAAAACGCGCACAGTGCTTCAGCGCATCAGCAAATTCATTCCAATCATAATCGTAAGCACAAAAGACCTCTCATTTCTACTTCCGAGAACCCCCTTTGCTCACGCTTGGGGTGGAATCGCGGGAATTGAGAAGAAAATCGGCAATACTATCAAGGAACACTTTCTTCTCGAAACGGCGCTTGAGCGTATCGCCCTTGGCCTGCAGTATGCGAAGCCAAATGCCAAGGATGCTGACTTGTTCGTGGAAGAAAAACAAGATTCACATGGACAAACCGTTGCTTTCTGCCTCGACTGGCGTCAAGCCTCTGACACAGGGGCAGCCAAATCGAAAGCTGACATGATCGCCAGCTTCTGCAAGAAGCTAGACCTGGAAGTCATCGAATATCCGGGGCGACCGTTTTATGATGTTTATCCAGTTGTGGTGGACAAGGGCAAGGCGGTTAGAGAGATTCGCAAAGAACTGAAATTGGAGGACGCCGCGCTATGCATGGGAGACTCCGAAGTGGACAACTCCGCATTTACTGCATGCGACGTCAGCTTAGGAGTGATTCGTGAAGACAACAGTTGGAAGAATCTTGTTTGCGACTATTTTGTGAAGTCTAGGGAAGTAGCAGATTTCTTGACCCTGCTTCTGGCGAATGATCTTGTGTTCGATTCTGGTTTCCCCATGGTTAAAACGAATCCATACAGGATGGGTGAAGATTGAAAAAACGAATCGGCGTGCTGATGTATCAAACGAGCACAAGCAAGGGTCAAGAACTAGTCGCCCAGCGAATGGTTAGAGACTTCATTGCTCTTGGACATGAGGCGTATCTGATTACCAGCGTTTATCACGATGGGGTTGAGGTTATTCCTTCAAAAAGCCTCACCAGAACCAGACGCTACGTTTTCGTGGATGATCAAGAGCTGGGCATTCCGATAATTCGTGTGGACAGTTATCTTGTGAAGTGGCCGCGTCGTCGTATCAACTTCAGAGATTGTGTGCACGTGTTAGAAAAGATTGTTGATGAATTCAAATTGAACGTGCTCATTACTCACAGCACACTTTGGAACGGCCCGGAAGAAGTCGCCAAATTCGTTGCTTGGAGGCGGTACATGAGAGATTTAGGCGGTTACAAAGATCCAATTGTGTTCTGTCACATGTCGCATTTCCAGGAGCCGTCTCCGAAAGGCTATTCTCTTCTTGAGCGAACCTTCCGAATGGCGTGGAACCGATTGTCATTGTCTCAGATCCTCAAAACTGCAAATCTAGTGCTTGTTGTTACACCACTGGAAAAAGATGCCAAGGTCAAGATGGGCGCAAAGGGGGAAAAATGTCTTCTCTTTCCAGGCGGCGTAAACGAAGAACTGTACTTGAAGTACGCAGCATCAGACACCAAAGCCTTCTTGAGAAAACACAAGCTTTCACCCGACGCCAAGATCGTGTCTTATCTTGGAACCCTTGAAGAAAGAAAGAACACAATGGCTATTCTAAAGGTGGCAGAAATGCTCGAGAACAGGCCAGACATACATTTCGTCATAGCGGGAAGAGGAGATTCACACTACGCGGACAAGGTTAAGGCGGAAGCCAGCCATCTGCAAAACGTCACCTGTCTCGGCGAACTCGACGATAAGGACAAGATTCTGCTCATCAAATCCTCGTTCATCAACATACTCATGAGCAGGCTTGAAGCGCTCGGGTTGAGCCAACTAGAATTCATGTATGTTGGCGTCCCTGTCATAACCTCAGGAGTTGGCGGGCAATCATGGCTGATCAAGAACGGTCGTGAAGGCATGCACCTAGAGGGCCCAGAAGATGCAGAAGGGGCAGCAAAGGCGATACAGAGCCTAGTTGACGACCATGACTTATGGAACCGACTCTCAACAAACGCTAAGGAAAGAGCGAGAAATCTGACTTCCTACAAGATCATGAAAAAACTCGATGACGCTATAACCGAACAGATGATCAAGGAAAGCGGCATGAATCACATACCGCCTGAAGCCCTCCTCACCTTGGCTGAGCCAGAACATGTCCTCAAGACTTGGTTGGCGGGCAGTTGGGCTGTTGTAGCGACGGACAGAAGACTCTTCGTTAAGCATGGACGCATATCAAGAAAAGTCACCGAGATTCCTTACCCGAGCATTTCATACATTGAGCACACAAGAAGATTCCCATGGAAGATATTGATAGCCAGCTTCGTGCCAACGGTAACCGTGTTGCTTGAACCTCTGTGGAGAACCATATTGAAATCCTCGTTCATCTCATCGATCGAGCAATCGCTGAATACACTTGCTGCGCATTCTCCCCAACTAATTTCGCAACAGACACTGACCATGCTTTTCGGACTCGTCCCATGCGCAATCGGACTAGCCATATTTGGGCTTCAGGCAAGAATTGGTTTCAACCTGTACGGACAGGGAATGAAGCCCATCTATCTTCCACACGGACTCGGCGAAGCAGTGACGTTCATAAGAAAAATCCAAGACAAGCAGCGGAGCGACTCGCCAATAGAAGTGGATGAAGCTAAACCATAGCGTTAGGGTTGAAGCTTTGATCACTTTTCGCTTTGGTGATCTAGCCCTCGGTACAGTAGGCGCTGTTGCTCCCATGTTGTGAAGTCCGCTGGAGGGTTAACTATTTGGCTTTCGGGTTTTCGTTCAAGCTGGGCTGCGCCGTTTGGGCATCCTGTGACGCATAGTCCGCAGCCTATGCAGCGCTCGCGATCTACGACTGAGATTCCGTTTTGGTCGGTAATGGCGTGGACTTGGCATCTAGTTATGCATGTTCCGCAGCCTTGACACTCGTCTGGGTTGATTACGGAGTAGTAGTTGGCGTAGGCTACTGAATTTTCGATGCCCCAGTCGGTGATTCCTCGTAGTATGCCGCAGCAGCATCCACAGCAGTTGCACACGTAGCCAAAGCCTTTCATGACATTGCTCACAGTATGCACTAAACCGATTTCCTCAGCCTTGTCAAGTATAGCTAATGCTTCTTCTTGTGTGATGTCTCCGGGGCTGGCAGGTCTTTCGATTGCTGAGAAGTTGAGACACATCTTCACTGGAAAACTGCACTTTCTGCCAATGTAATCCTGTTGCGCTCTGCATATGCAATCTCGAACGTTGAACACTTTTGAAGCCAACAGAACCGCTTTGACATCGTCGTAAGGGAGAATCCACTCGGATTTCATGGCTTTCTGCGCTGGAATAACACGGTGCAGAGCAGGCTGTGGCTTCATGATTCCAGCTGCGCCGCCTTCGGACAGGTATTTCTCAACCATATGGGCAAGCTCGTGGTCAAGGGTCTCCAGCTGTGCTTCATAGATGCCGACCACGAAGGGCGCAAGCCTAAAGCGTGGCTTGCCTTCTCGTTCGGAATACCATAAGAGACCACGTTCCGCCATGCTCATCAGCTTACTTGACGCTTCTTGCACAGAAAGTCCAACGCGTCCGGCGATGACTTCGGCTGTTTCCATTTTTCCGCCCAGTTGACCTGCTAATGACGCCTCATCGGGCGAAAAGATTTTCTTCAGAATCTGGATTTCGATGCGGGATGGTGTTTGGGGGAAACCGTTTGGAAGTTTGTCCAAGGCTTTTGCCAGTTGTTCAAAAGCTCTTTCGCTCACTTTGTCTTCCTCTGTCGCAGTTCACTATTGCGTAACGTGTTCCTAATATGATTAGCCAAGAAACAGGAGCAGGCTTCTCACGCACTCATTGACTCTTCTTTTCGAACGTCTCGGGTTAGAGGATAGAAGATCAGTCCAGCGACTAAGCCCATTCCTCCAAGAACTGCTCCTAAAATCTGGTAATCATAGACGAGAAGGGCAACTCCACCGATAGCCGCTCCAAGGGCTGACCCTGAGTTTACGGCAGCTGTGTTTATTGACATCATTGTGCCACGATACTTCGGGACCTGCTCTAAGGTTAAGCTAGTGGCCGCTGACGTTGCCATCCCAGAAAACCAGCTTGCCACGAAGAGAAGTGTCAGAGAAAGCCACATGTTTGCAGTGTACGCATAGGTGATCGTGAACATTCCTGCCAGAAGAGCTGTGAATATTGTTGATCGTTTTCTCCCGAACCTGTTTACAATTGGACCGGTAACGATGCTGCCCAATGTGTAACATAACGCTGCACCTAGGACAACAATCGAAGCAACGTTCACCGATATTGCAAACTGCTGTCTGACAAAAGAAGCGCCGTAAAGCAGAATAGCTGCGAAAGCGGCCAAACGCAAAACGTTCCCGATCAAAGATGCAAGTGCGGATCTGTTTGAGAGAACCTCTTTGAAACTCATCAAATAAACCTGTCTGCCAGCATACTCGGCGTTTGACGATTTCGACGGCACGCCGATAAGAGCCATTATCACGCCCATGAAAGACACGGGCATCACGAATCCAAGGATGGCTAGCCGCCAGCCACCCATCCCTGCAATTGCGCTCATTGCAGGTGCCCCTACAAAGTAGGCAACCGCGCCGCTGGCGACAATCCAGCCGATTGCGTTTGACCTTTTTTCAAAAGGCAAGTGTTCCCCCACCAACGCCATCGTCATGGGAACAACCATAGCGATTCCCACTCCACTCAATGCGTTGAAGAAGCACATCAAACTGAAATCTGTGGCAACGAAAAAGCCTAAACCCGATACGCTTAGCAAAACCAGACCTGCCATCAAAAGCAATTTGTGCCTGAATCTAACGCTCAGAACACCCATCAGCAAGGCAAACGCAACTGCAACAACATACAAAACCGTGTTGATCTGCCCCATAACGCCGACGGGCACTTGAAAAGTAAGCGCCAAATCAACCAGAAATAAGCTAGTCAGAACACTCAAAGGGCTCGTGGCGAACTGTGACACAGCCATTGAGGGGAGAAACAGCTTCGTGATCGGTTGCTTTTCCTTTACTGGGCTGGGGTTACTTTCCGTTTTCATCACCATAACTAAGTTGCTGCCCAGAACGGTGTTTTTTTTCTCATCAGGTTCACGTACTCATTTAAAGCTTCAAGCTCTTCAGGTGCCAAGCGCGCTTGAAACTTTGTCAACATGAATTTGGCATGAGATTCAGGCACTTTAACATGCAGTGTGTCGCCTTCGTTGATGTGCCGCCCAAAAACAGGTTTCTCCAACGAAACCGCCACCTGCATGCCAGTGCGAGCTTCTGAAACCGCCTTACCCTTATCCTGAACCTGCAGAATTTCGCCCAAATCCTCTCCATCTGCGCCCATCAAAGGGACCTTCGGCTTAATTGTGCCACCAATAATCTCGACTCCGAATATGGCTGGCTTTGCCTTTCGAAACACAAATCCCGGCAACACTTTCAACTTAGCCGGTATGATAAACCTCTCAAACTCTTTGGACAGGCGAGCCTCTTGCTCCTTCCTCATCCAGTCCATGTAGTTGTCAACTAGGTGATAGATGATGTTGTGTTCAAAGACTTGGACGCCTTGGTTTCGGGCTTCTTCTTGGGCATCAGGAAGGATCTTGGAGTTGAAGGCTAGGACAGCACCGTACAAGGGTTCATGTTCCTTGACCACGGCAGCTTCGGTGATATCTCGTTTAGAAACATCGCCCACATCCGCCAAGCGAATGGGAATTTCGTTCCGTTTGAGAATGTCGGCTATGGCTTCAAGTGAACCCAAAGTGTCCGTTTTCAGAACCACGCCTTCAATGTCCGTGGCAACGCGAAGCTTCTCCACCTCTTCGGAAACCATCTGCACAAACTCGTCAACACGGTCTTCAGAAGGCACAGCGTAAAGAGGTGCGCCAGCAATTGCTCCCTCCAGATCGGGGGCAGCTATCTTAACTCCGCTGGCAGCCGCTACCTCATCAACTGACGAAAACTTATCTCTGGGATCACGAATTTCGTCCAAAGGCTTGGGCAACAGAACCGCCCTAATCTTGGTCACGATGGGTTTTTCTCTGCCGCCTATAACCACAGTGTCGCCCTTCTTGAGCACGCCATCATAGATAACTGCGTTGACTGTGACGCCTAAGCCAGGCTCCTCCTTAACCTCCAGGATGGTGCCCCGCGCTGCACCCTTAGTTGTCCGCAACTGCTTTCGCAGAAACTGCTGAGTCAAACCCACCAGCACAGCTAAAAGCTCGGGAATGCCTTCGCCCGTCTTGGCACTGACAGGCACAATAGCCACGTTCTTGGTAAAATCCATGATTTTGTCGAAGCGGTCAGCTCTGAAGCCCAGCTGCGAAAAACTACCCATGATCGAATACAGGTGCTCGTCAAGATCCTGTCGCACGTAGGCGTTCTGCCCCTGATACGATTTGAGCAAAAGCTCCGCAGGCTTGGACACCCATCCTGGCAGCCGGTCGACTTTGTTAGCAGCAACCAAGAACGGTGTCTTCCTTGACTTCAAAATCTCTACACACTCGTAAGTCTGCGCCTCAAAACCACGTAAAACATCGACAACGAGTATGGCAATGTCCGCTGCCGCGCCGCCACGTTTACGAAGGTTGACAAATGCCTCGTGCCCAGGAGTGTCGATCACAAGTAGCCCCGGAATAGTGATTCTTGCCTTCCACTGCTTCAGCAAAGGACCAACAAGACCTTTTAACGTGGCTACGGGGAAGAAGCTGGCGCCAATGTGCTGAGTCATGCCTCCAACTTCTCTGGCTTGGACACTGCTCTTCCGAATCTTGTCCAAAAGGCTAGTCTTGCCACTGTCTATGTGACCGAGAACGCATACGATTGGTTGCCGAACAGGCATTTCCTTGCAGCCTCAAAACGCACCAGCCGATCGAAATCAGGTTTCTTCATCAGAAGGTGTGTCTCAACGTATAAATAATTTGACTCAGCGCAAATCGTGGTTGCCTCGAACTTAAACTAGCTTGGCTTGTTTCAGCCCATCCGATATTTCTTGGAAAACCTCATTGATAGGGGAGTCAACCTGAATGTTCTTGATTGTGATGAACTTGGCTCTCTTCTTCTTATAATAATCAATCAACGGCTGGGTCTGTCTCTCGTAGACCCTCAGGCGTTCCCTGATGACCTCGGCTCTGTCGTCTTCACGTTGGTAAAGCTCTCCACCGCACTTATCACACTTTAGGTCAACTTTGGGTTTAGGCGAGTATTTGATGTTGTATATTGCTCCGCAGCTTCGGCAAATCCTTCGATTGGACAAGCGTTCAACCACTACCCATTCTGGCACAGCTAAGGTAATGATCGCGTCAATCTTCGTTATGGCATCGAGCGCCTTTGCTTGCTCAACCGTGCGAGGATAGCCATCCAGAATAACGCCATGGCTGCTTTCAGGCTTGCTCAAACAGTCTTCCAATACTCCATTGACTATATTGTCTGGGACCAGCTTGCCGCTTTGCAGATAATTCGCAACCTTCTTTCCTAAAGCTGAATTGCTCTTGACTTCTGCTCGAAAAATGTCTCCCGTAGCAATGGCTGAAAGACCAAATCTTTCAGCTAGTTTAGTCGCGTACGTGCCCTTACCAGCGCCAGGAGGACCAAAAATAACGAGGTTCGTTTTAGGCTCGTCCTTTCTCTTCTTTGCCGTAGTACTTGGTCCATCGCAGTTTGCGTGCGTCTCGCCCTAGATCAAGGTTGTTCTTGCGGCATTTGCTGGAGCAGAACCAGAATAACGCGCCATCGTTGCGCACATACATCATGCCGGTTCCTTGCGGAAAGTCTTTGCCACAGAAAGAGCAGCGGCGGAGTTTAGGCACAGGCTAATCCCTCACTGGAATGTTGCTTACCTGACTTTCTTGGCTTCGCGTTCCGTCTCCCTTAACATGAGCATGTCATTCTCTCGGATTGGTCCCTTCACGTTTCGCGTGATGATGCGGCCTTTATCTCTTCCTTCTAAAACCCGTACCCGAACCTGATTAATCTCGCCTGTAACGCCTGTTCTGCCAATTACCTGAATGACTTCAGCGGGCGTTAAGGCTTCTTCAACCTCTTCTCTTCCGCCTGCTCGCTTCTCATCCACGGTTTCCTTGGATTCTTTGCTCATTGAACAGCTGCCTTCTTGATCTCCTCGAGTCGCTTGGTGATTTCTCTGACAAGGCCTGCGGCGTCGCCAAGTTCAACTATGCATGCTGCTGCAGCGGGGACATCTATGCCAATGGCTGAACCAATCTTCTGCTTGTTTGGCACAAACACGAATGGAATCTTGCGTTCATCACAGATTAATGGCAGGTGCGCCACAACTTCAGGTGGATCAACATCCTCAGCTATAATGACTAGTTTAGCTTGAGCTCGCTCCACAGCCTTTGTTGTCTCATTAGTGCCCTTTCTAACAGAGCCAGTTTGATTGGCAAGTTGCAGGGCTTCATAGGCGGCGTCCGCGACCTCTTTCGGAACGCTCAGCTTAACATAGAACGGTTTGGACAATTTTGCCTCACCCTTTTATTCGTAAGTGCAGAGTCTATTCAACAACACACATTTATAAGGATTTTCAGAATGGTACAACAGTGCTTTTCAGGATGGGCGATACTCTGTGAAAAGTTCAGCAAGCACGCAGGAGATAATACTTCAGAAGGTGAAGTCACTAATCGAAGATGATCCGCGTCTCATAGGCATGTGGACTGTCGGGTCAATGGCAACTGGAAAAGCCGACAAATACTCCGACTTAGACCTATACCTGCTCGTCGAAAAAGACAACTATGATCAGGTCTACAGCGAACGAACATCCTTTGCAGAAAAGATTGGCAAGGTTCTAAGCACTTTTGAGGTCGAGTGGCCCAACTGCCAACTTTACGGTGTAATCTTAGACAACTGCATTGAAGTCGACCTGTGCTACTGCAAGCCAGAGCAACTAGAGATTTTTGGTCCATACAAGATAGTGGTTGATAAGAGAGGCAATCTGCAAGAACTCTTATCGAAACACACGATTTCTTATGAAACCGACGTGAAGAAACATCTGACAGAGCATCTAGACTTTGCAGCCTACGACCTCTTACACGCTGTAAACATGCTGGGCAGAGGGGAATACTGGTCGTCCATTCGGCAAATTGAGCTACTGCGGAAACGAATAATCAGTATAGTCGGCTTGCGAACCAAAACCGACGTAGAAGAGGAATATCGAAAACTCGAATCCCTCGTGAACAACGAAGTGAACAGAAGCCTTCAGAAAACTCTGTGCAAGTACAACTTTGAGAGCATTGCAGAAGCCATACACACTGCCGCAGTCATCTTCATGCAAGAAGCGCAAGGACTTTGTCAGAGCGAGGGCATGTCGTTTCCGTCAAAGCGATTTGAACGGTTACTGCGTTATCTTTCTGAGGTCCGCTCTGAGGAAAGGAGCAAGTTTTGTTAGGTTCTCTAGCTTGACGGGCAACTTTCGGTGCTGGAATGGTCTCCCAAATACTACCGCTTGGCACCCTTTTTCCGTAGCTTGATGTGATAGACTGCTCCAATCGCTACGCCTACTAGTAACATAACCTCGAAAGAGACAATGACCGCCGACTCCATGCTGAAAGGTTGTCTGAGAACTGTTGGCGGAATCATTGCTACACTGTTAGCTTTTCCAGTTTCCCAGAGGATTGTTCCAGGCTGAAGAGTTTGACCTGTGTAAGAAAAGACAACTTCGTATGGGTCGTCAAGGAGGTTTTGATGATATTTTGCGTGGACACCATTGTAAGGCGCGCCACCCCACATCCAGTCCTGATCGAGATATGATATGTCTCCCTGAATCGTCAAAGCTGTTTCAACAAGGTTCCACCCAGCTTTTCTCAAGATCCGTGGCTCTTTCAAATGTGCAGACCAATTAGTGTCTGCTATCATCTTGTTGCTGACAATCCCAAACTGAAAATAGTATACATGATGACCCAGCGGAAATCCAGTGCCGGCTACTGCGGTGCCGGCGTAAAACTTGCTGATGACGCTCTCACAGTTGGATAGGCTGACAACTCTGATGGACAGCAAAGTAGTGTTGGTTTCGACAGTTGAAACCGAATAGTGCAGATAGTCGTCTGTGTCCCACGCTGCAGTCAGGGTAATAGGCGTAGCCGGGTCTATCCCTGAGATCTGCCAAGTGTAAGCGTAGATACGTTCTGTGGTCGGCATTTGCAGCGGAGCGGTTGATTCCCGGGTTTGATGCAAGCCGATGTCCACGTAGAGGTGCCCTGAACTGTCTATCACAAGCATGGTGTAATATGCGTAGTCCACGAATCCCAGTTTGCTGTCTTGTCCCTGAACAAACATGCCTGCTCCAAGCCAACCATCAGGTGGAAAGCGAGTGACATCCATTGAAGGGAAGCTCACGGTGATGGCTGTTGCGTCAACTCTTTCACGGGTGTACAGGTCGGGAGCTTGAACATGGTAACCTGCTACGTAAGGCTGATTTGAGTTGAGCTCTGCAATATGGTGATTCTCTGTTGGAGTCAACCCAACTGTGTCCGCAGCATAAGCGTTGAAGGCTACGGCTAAAGGGACGGCGACTAATAAGAGCATGAGCAGGAGAAAATTGCCCAATTTCAAACGGCGAACCCCATTCTTCACCTTCGGATAATAGGAATAAAATGGCTTTGGAAGTCTTAATTACCTCATTAACCGAAGGTTTCATTATGATTCACAAGTGTCCGCGCTGCAGTAGAGACGTTCCAAGTGATTCTGTCTATTGCCCGTACTGCGGCTACGGGATCCAGCCGAGCGCTAAGACAACGCAGGTGTCGGCTGCGGGCACTTTGTTGCTTGTCGCTGGGATTGCATCGCTGATTTTCTTCATTCAGTCGCTACGAGCGTTGGTGCAAATCTACAGTTGGTATCCGAGGTCAGTGGCTGCCGACTGGATTATCTACGATCAAATGTTAACGGCCTTCTCTCTGACAGGTCTATTGTTTGGTTTTTCAGCTGGTTTGTTTTCGTTGTCAAGGAGAAGCTATAGGTGGACTATGATTTCCGCAGTCTTATGCACGTTGTCAGGTGCGGGCGCTTGGATCTTATCCATGATAATACCGTACGTGTACGCATGGTATTCTTTTCTCTTCTATTTCCTTCCCGTCCTCCTCCCTGCTTTAACTGGAACGCTGTTCATTTATCCGCGAAAGGCTGAATTCACGTAGAAAACCGAATGGGCTCTCATTCTCTTGGCTTTATCATTTATCGAGCGTGTTTAAAATGGACAAAGTGGCGAAAACGGCTTCTTCCGTTCTAACGGTTTCAGTTGCCTGATTAGAAATAGTGTTCACAACAAAATCAACCATGTCATCAAGTCGTGCATGCCCACGGTTAGCGATTTCATAAAGACCTTGGGTTGGCGCGCCAAACGCAACCAGTGTTCTACGTGATCTTTTCCATTTGTCCGTCAAATCATTCATTACATTGGTGATTTGTTTGCCTTTTCTTGAAGTGGCAACCACAAGGTCGAACTGCCCGGTTTTGAGGAGTTGTCCAAATGGACCATTTGAAACTGAGATTTTGTAGCCCCAATAGCTCTTGATTGCTTTCGGGTCTACTAAGGCAACCGTTGGCTGTCTGCCTAATTCTGTGACTCTTACCGTAATTCGGCTGTTTACTTTCAGTCTGGTCCCAAGAAGCAGCGTTGGTTTTTCAACACCAATGTCTACCAATGAGCCTTCTTCTGATGTTGACATCACCACGCCTTCCCTGAATTCGCCCAGCCTCAGATCTTCGGTCCTATCGGCTGTGGGATGGTGAGCTGTGCGCAAAGGCGGCAAAGTACCCGCATACTGTAGCTCTGGCACTAGTCTGAACAGTCTTCGTCGCAGGTATTGGGGGGTTTCCATGTAAGAAAGAACGGTGTGAATTAGTTTGATGTCGGCTTTTTGATCCATATCGGGCATGTCAGGGTAGATGATTATTTCGTCAACTCGGAACATGGCGGCTGCTCTGCCAATCAGCCCAATTCGAAAGGTCTTCTCTCTCAAGTGAGGAATATCAGAGACAAATGAGGCAGGAATCGCAATTGTGTAATTGAACGGATGTCTTAGCGAAGTTGCCAATTCTAGCGCTCTCTTTTCCCCAAAATGAACTCGTTAAGCCACTGCTCAGAGACTTCCAACGTTGAAGGCTCTAGTGGATGCTTGAAAGCGTAAGCTGAAACGCTTGTGAGAACTCCGCCTATTCGGCGGTCAAGCGCCAACTTCACCGCCCTGACTACATCGAACAACACTGAACCAGCGTTAGGCGCGTCCACCGTGCTCAAGCGCAAATCAAGTAGCATAGGCACCTTGCCAAAATACGAGCCCTTAATCCAGAAGAAGCTGTCACGCCGGTTCTCCAAGAAGTCAACGTAATCCGTTGAACCAGCGACTACTGAAGCTTTGTAGGGCAGCACGGATTCAACCGACTGAGTTTTGACTGTGCGCTTCAATTCGCGCGTGCGATCTAAGGTGTCCAAGGATTCGGTTCCACCGCCCACGTCCAGTTGATATGTTTCGTTTATGCGCACGCCTTGCTCAGACAGCAACTTCAGCAGCGTCTTATGCACAGCAGTCGACCCGACTTGATCAGCCAAGTCGTCGCCGACCAGAGGCAAATCGGCTTTCTCGAAGCGTTCAGCCCAATCCTTGCTGCTTGCAATGAACACAGGTGTGGCGTTAACAAAGGCGCAATCTGCCTTCAAAGCTTGGCCAGCATACCATTCTGTGGCTTTGACGGCGCCGCTTGGCAAAAGATCAACCAAAATCTCAGCTTTGCTATGTTTCAACTCTTTTGCCACATCAGCCTCAGGCTGCGTGCTCTCCTTGACGATTTTCTTCACAAGTGGTCCAACACCGTCCAGCGCGGGACCTTTCAGCACGGGCACTTCAAGTTTGGGTACGTTGGCAAACCTCAATGTGTTGTTGGGCTTGGAGAAAATGGCTGAGGACAGGTCTTTGCCCACCTTGCGGGCTTCAATATCGAAAGCGCAGACAAACTCGACGTCTCTTGGGTGATACCCGCCAAGGAACAGGCGTCTCAGTCCCAATGCTTGTTCTTCCTTCTCTGCCTCTGCATAGTGGTTTGCACCTTGAACAAAGGCTGAGGCGCAGTTTCCAACGCCTGCCAAGGCAACACGGATCTTAGACATGAAATAGGCTCCTGCAGATCAAGTTTAAGCACGTATTGTATTCGTCTTTGCTCAAAAACTTGCTGTCTCAACCGCCTTAAATACGTGGACGCTTTGCTGAAGACTTGGTGCGGGCTAGTTGAGCGAGCGAAAAGCGTGGCTTGACGTAGCAATGGTCAAATGCCCAAGTTGCGGACGCTATTATGCTGACGCATCATGGTATGTTGTTGAAATCGGCTCCGACATTGAGTGCGGCACCTGTCACGAAACCTTCAACACTAAGAAGCATGCAGTTGACCGCTTCATTCTTGAACTCACCTTGAACGAAAGAGAGAAAGCCGACAAAGCAGAAATCAAGAAGCACTTCTAGTCTCGTTTTTATTTGGCTAAGTGCTCAATAGGCACGTAACGCTCGTTTATTCCCGACCTTGTCAAGACTTCCTGCCACAGCTCCAGCCCTTCTCGACTTCGCCACTTTGCCGGCGTTGGAATGCCGATTACAATCAATCTGTCGTCTTTCTTTATCTTCTCAGCTGTGACGCCATTGCAGGTTTCAGATTTCACTGCAGTGATGATGTCTGGAGCCAATGCAGCAAGTTTTCCATCCCTGTGAGCGACCAAAAACTCATTCTTTGCCTTCAAAGTGAAGGAAGATCCCTTGCTTTCATTTGCTCCATCTAGTTTCAGCGTAGTCCATGTGAACCCACCTTTGGTTTCACGCTCTGCACTGGTTACGACACCCTCGAAAAGAGAGAATCCCTTTGTCTCCTTCAAGGCGGCTTTCAAGGGGTCAACTGCCTTTCTAAGCAACATGCCTATCCTAATCGACATTGACAACGTGTTCTGAACGGGTGAGGTTTTCACTTGTTTACCTGTCAAAATTCGGCGGGCAGTATACGCCATCTGGTTCCACTCGGCTGCAAGGACTCGAGTAATTCTCTCGGCTTCTCTCAAATCACGTGTCTGTTTTATCAAAACTATGTTTTCGGCGTCAAGGTCTGCAACCGCCATTGGCGCTAAAGGGATATTGTCAAGCGTGTACACTTTGAGGTGCACCTCCGGCACAGCCCTTCCAGCGCCGTCTGCGTCAACTACGGGAATGCCGAGCCGCGCTGCAACATCAACAGCTGCCAAAGTGTTGAATCCGCCTAACTCTACAGGAATAACCGCGAACGCTTTCTTGCCCACGAACGCTTCAAGTGTTTTCATAGTCTTGACTGCAGCATCGCTGTGGTATGCAACGTTTGAGGTGGCGCCGACACACGCAAAATTGATGACAATCTCGTTGTCTGGAACCTCTTTCGGATCGATAAACTGAACTGGGCAGCGGGTCTCAAGCAGCCTCTCCACTATGCTTAGACCTACCTGTGGATCGCCTCCTCCACCAGATGAGAATATGGCAGCTCCTTCAACTAAATCTGTCAAGTCTTGTGGTGCAAGCGTTTTCACTTTTTTGGCACTTCCGCTTCACGCAGATTCGTTGTCATTTTTCCAATTCTGCCAACTAGCACATAGATTTGCTTTTTGGCAATAAGACCAATCTGACGTCGAGACTCTTCGATTTAGCCATTGGAAACGCTTATGTTGCAGGCAACGCACGAGAGAAGTCTTACCTTGGTGACAAGTCATGGGTTCGAAAGTTGCTGTGGTCAATCTGGAGCAAGGGGCAGAACAAGCGTTCAAAGAAGCGTTGAAGCTTGCTGGTAAGATAGACGACCTGAGCACTCCTAAACGGTCAGTCGTTATCAAGGTAGGCATCTTTGATCCCAAAGCAGACCATCACACTTCCGTTGACATAACAAATGCAATCATCAAGAGTTTTGACAAAGCTCCAAAAATATACGTTGCCGAATCTGACAATTACAGAGGCACTGGTTCAGAAAGGCTGCAAAAATGGAAATCGCTGTTCTCTAAACGCGTCGTGCCGTTCAACCTGTCAGAGGACACAAACACGAAACAAGTGAAGATAGCCGATGAGAAAATAGCGTTATCGCACGTGCTCTTCAAGCCCAACGTCCTCGTGAGCACTCATGTTTTGCGCACCTTTGACCAAGGAAGCGTTCTAAAAAACCTGTTAGGCATGATTCCAGATCGGAAGAAGGCTAGATTTCACAAGAAGCTGGGAGCGACGCTGATGGACGTTTACGAGGCAATAGGCGGAATTGATCTGGCGGTTCTAGATGGCACTTACATCGCGTTAGGCGTAGCCCCAAAAGCGAAGCGAATAGCCACAAACGTTCTTCTAGTTAGCAGGGACGCCGTGGCAGTGGAAGTAGTCGGCGCAACTCTTGCAGGCTTGAAACCCGAAAAAGTCCCGGTTATACACGAAGCAATGAAAAGAGGCACAGGCGAAAGCAACATCGACAAAATAGAAATCGCTGGAACATCGCTGGAGAGTCTCAGCGAGAAATTCCGTCAACTGATTGCCCAAAAGAGCTAAGGCTTTGTGATCTTGTCTATTTTCCTGAATAACATTCTGCAGCATTAGCCATAGTGATACGAGACAATTTTATTATTCAGGAGCACCTAAGGGTCTGTAAATCCATCCACATCAGCAGGGGAGCACTCATTTGCTAAACACCGAGAAGGCCGATAGGATAATAGAACTCGCAAAGCGTCGAGGCCTTTTCTGGCCGTCGTACGAAATCTACGGCGGCGTCAGCGGCTTCGTCACTTTTGGTCCATTAGGCGCCGTCTTGAAACGTCGAATTGAAGACAAATTCCGTGAGTTTTACACGCGTCCTCTAGGCATCTTGGAAATCGAGTCGTCTGTGATTCTACCATCAAAAGTGTTTGAAGCCTCCGGGCATGTGGAGCATTTCAAGGAACCCTTAGCCGAATGTGTTAACTGCAAGCGGAAATTCCGAGCAGACCACTTACTACAAGAACAGGCAAAGATGAGCGACACAGAAACCGAGAAACTCAACCTCACAGAACTGAAAATCGAAATCGACAAACGAAAGGCGCGTTGCCCCGAATGCGGCGGAGTTCTCGGCGAACCCAAATATTTCATGACCATGTTCACCACAACCATTGGACCCTACTCCGACGCCGTTGGGTATGGGCGACCTGAAGCCGCTCAAAGCATATTCGTGGAGTTTAGACGTCTCTGGGAATTAGCTCGCGAGCGATTACCCTTCGGCGTAGCCCAAATCGGGCACGCTTTGAGGAATGAGATTTCGCCTAGACAGGGTCCGATAAGGCTTCGTGAGTTCACCATTATGGATGTTGAATTCTTCTTTGACCCGGAGGAACCCCACTGCACTCAGTTGAAGGATATTGAAAACGAAACTTTGCAGCTGGTGCGCGCTGAAGCCAAATTGAAAGGCGAAAAAGAACCCATAACCGTCACAGTCAAGGAAGCTCTTCAGAAAGGATACATCAAAGCCGAGTGGCAAGCCTACTTCATGGCTCTCGCTAAACGCTTCCTGAAAGAACTCGGCGTCCCTGATGAAAAGCAGCGATTTATGGAGAAACTCGACTGGGAACGCGCTCACTATTCAGCGCAGAGCTTTGATCAGGAAATCTGTTTGGAGCGCTGGGGCTGGACAGAGGTGTCTGGACATGCATACCGCACGGACTATGATTTGAAGAAGCACATGGATGCTAGCGGCGTCGACATGCAAACGTTCAAAGAAGGCAGAAGATTCATTCCACACGTGGTTGAGCCTAGCTTCGGCTCCGATCGCCTTGCTTACATAGTGGTTGAATACGCGTATCAAGCGAAGAAAGATCGGGCTGTGCTCAGTTTTCCAAGAGAGTTATCGCCTGTGCAAGTCGGCGTCTATCCTTTAGTTAGTAAAGACGGGTTGCCCGAAAAAGCGCAGCAACTCCATCAAACATTGCTCAAAGAAGGGTTCACTGTTGAGTATGATGAATCCGGCTCAATTGGACGCCGATACGCCCGGGCGGATGAAGCAGGCACACCGTTAGGCGTAACGATTGACTACGATACATTCAAGGACGATGCAGTTACGATACGCGACCGAGACTCATGGAAGCAAGTTCGAACGCCAATAAGTCAACTTGCGGATCTGCTTAGAGACTATTTCCTTCACAAGAAAGAGTTTGAGGATTTAGGTCGGCTTGTCAAGAGTTAAATTCTTCTAGAACTGTGAAGATTTCGTCGAGACTTTCAATGGTTCTGACTTCTGAAGGTAGTCTGAGGTAGTTACCGGTGTATAACGTCTGAGTGGGCGAGCCTTTTCGTTTAATTAGAATTGGCACCATGCTCACCTTCTGCGCTCCTAAGTAGTCATTTTCGAAGTTGTCTCCAATGAAAATGGCTTCTCGCGGTCTTACATCAAGCTGTCTGAGCGCGTACTTGAAAGCCGCTGGATGAGGTTTTCTTTTTCCGGTAGTGTTCGCTCCAACCTTCGCTTCGAAGAATCTGCTCAGCCCTGTTTTTGGCAGTATCATCTCGATGTCTTCTTCAAATCCCCCCGTAACTATTCCCAGTTTCAAACGCATATGTCCAAGCCTCTGTAGTGTTTCTTTCACATCTGGATAGGCATAGATCTTGGCGAATTTCCACCATTGAGTATCAATCGCTTCTGCAAGCTCTCTCGCTTCAGGACCTCTAAGACCCAGATGCTTCAGTTGAACCAAGTTCCATTGCGTGTAGAATTCGTGAGCTGAAAGGCCTTCATGTTTCTCGATGTCAAACTCCTTGTTACATTTAACCATGGCCTCTCTGACTTCCTCGACCGGTTTGACCATGCCATGCTCACCCAAGATTCTATGGAGAGTTTCCTCGGGATTTGAATATACCAAGGTGTTTCCAAGGTCGAAAAGCACAGCTTTAATCAATAGCGATCATCTTGACGAGTTCTCAGATTCTAGTTCCACTGATACGTTTCATGTAACATTAATAAGGGTTCACCGCACTCATAGGTCTCAGAACTTACCGCTATCTTACGGTCGGGGGAAGAGGATCATGGTCTTTCCAGTTGAAACAGAAGAGCGCGTGAAACGCAGAGCCTTAAGCCTCTGCCAAGACCATTTGCGAAAGGTTGTGGAAATCACGCGCAAGGTGCCGCAGATCTGCGACGATTTTGTCAAAGGTAACAAAGCTTCGGTGAAGCAACTACACGCCGAGATAAGGAAAGCCGAGGAGGAGGTTGACATCGCCAGGCGAGGGCTGGCGCAGGAATTGGCTGAGATAGGCGCCATACTCATAAGTCGAGAAGACTTTCTACGCTTCACCAGCCTTGTGAGCGAAATCGCCGACTTCTGTGAAGGCATAGCGTTTCGGCTCTTAGAAACCGTTGAGCGAGGCTGGAAAGTGCCTGCAGACGTGAAGAAGGGATTGTGCAGACTGTCTGAAGCTACGTTTGAAACAGTGTCAAAACTCCGAGAGACCACAATGACGCTGAATTATGGTGCAGCTAAAGCGGCGGAGAAAGCCCGCGAGGTTGAGGTTGCCGAAAGAGTTGTAGACGACCTGTACCGCGAGTTGGAAGTCAAAGTTCTCAACAGCCAAATCAAGATTCCTGCTCTTCTTCTCTTAAGGGACGTTTTGATGCTTTTGGAAGATATAGCTGACAAGGCTGAAGATGCCTCAAACGCGGCACGCATCCTAGCTTTCGCCATATAGAAGTAAGGCGACCTACCGAAATGACTGAGCAAACTCAAGCTGAATTTATTGAGAATTTTCTGGTTGTATGGGACACAGCTAAAGGTTCGGAGCTTTACAGGCGGGGCTATTACGGCAAGCCAATTGGCATTCCGAAACCCAAACTCATGGAGTTCAACGTGCCCCTCATCCTAGACCTCATGGAAGGCCTGTACCTAGCTGAAAAAAAGAGCCTACACGTCATAGAAGGTGCTCCGAAGAAGAGAACGGTCAGCTTGGCAAAGTTGAGACAGAGAGCTCGCAAGCTCTACGAAGAGTTTGATCTGAGATACACAGTTTACCGAGACCTCCGCGACCACGGGCTAATTGTCACGCCAGGAATAAAATTCGGCTGCGACTTCGCCGTGTACAAGCGAGGACCAGGTGTTGAGCATGCGCCTTTTATGGTCTCCGTCAGAAAAGCGAACGATAAGATAACTGCCACCGAACTGGTCAAAGCTGGCCGACTTGCAACAACTGTGCGCAAGCGCTTCATAATTGCAGTCCCAGACACTGAGACAGATAAGATTCGGTATCTTATATTCAGATGGTTCAAAGCGTAGCCACAAAAAGCTGCTTGGCGCCTTCAGTCGCTTCTTCTGCCCACAGTGAAAAAGATGAATCCCAAAATCGTCATTATTGTCGCCAAGTACATTGTGGCTCTGAAATCGCCGAATAGTTGAGAAACTGCGCCGCCTATGAGTGCTCCAAACACTTGAGAGACATTTATCACCGAGTTCAAAATGCCTGATGATGTAGCTTTTTCAACGTTGTTTTTCATGAGATAAAGCAGCGAGCCAACATACATGCCGGCCCACGAGCAGGCTAGGAGAACTTGCATGGGCAGAAGATGCAGGAAGTTTTGAGCTAATGTGAACGAGAAGAAGGTCATTATTGCTAGGAGTAGCCCTGCCTTTATCAATTGCTTATCTTGAAATCGGTCGAGGAACAGCATCACAATAAATTGAGTGCCCAAGTTCACAGTGTATATTGCGCCAACCCAGAATTTGTCGCCTCCGAGACTCACGATGTAAAGTGGGTAAATGACCCATATGATGTTGGCGCCAGTGTGCCTAAGCAGATAGGGAACGTAGACGCGCCAGTTTCGCTTCAGCACTTCTTTTGGAAAGAACGGCACATATGGCTTCGGTCCATCAACCTGTTTCATTGTCAATGAGAGAATGAAGGCGATCCAAAAGCAAAGCGAAGATAGGATGAATATCCCGTAGTAAGAAGTGGCTTGGGCTATTACGCCCGCCACAAAGGTTCCCACTGCCCATCCTAATGCACCGACAGATGCGAATCTGCCGAGAGGGCCTGCTGAGTCATATACGTAAACCATCAGGGCGGCTGGAAAAATGCCCAGCGAAAAACCAGCAAGTGCTCTTATCAAGGCTAGCAGTGGCGTGTTAGCCAAAAAGGGGAATGCGAAATTCGGATCTGTCAAGGTCTGCAAAAGGAAGGTCACAGCACTAATTGCCAAGCCTAGATTTATGAAGAATTTTCTGCTGTGGATATCGGATAACCGTCCGAACAGGTACGATGAAATGAACATGGCTAACGCGTAAACTGCCACAACGATTCCTGCGTGGCTTTCAGTTCCGCCTAGATCCTTGGTTAGGTTGGGAATGAATAGAAGTGAAGCTGACAGAGCAACGCCGGATAGGAACTGAATGATGTATGCTTTCAAACTGCCATCTCGGTGATTTGAAGCCCAAGTCAAGAAGCGCTGCGTTAAAAAGGTTTCCGGGAGATGCAGGTTATTGACAAAAAAGGCGAGAGGAGGTAGTAGAACAATGTCCTGCTTATTCTCTGATGGTTGGCGGTATAGCTATCAATGTCTGTGTGCGACGCACGCCCTTTAAGCCTTGGATTTTTTCAAGGATCTTTCCAAGGTCGTCCATTTTCAGGAATTCCACAAAAACCACTGTGTCATATTGTCCCGTTACCGCGTGTGCCTTCTTGACTCCCTTGATCTTAACCGCTGCTTCAGCGACTTCCCAAATCGAGCCCGGCTCAGCGTCTATGAGAACGTATGCTTCCAAATCAGTGTTCCCTCACTCATCTATTTCTGTTTATTTGAGCATAAAAAACTTCAGAAGAGCAGAAGCTAGCTAAATAAGTCTTGTCTGTTTCTCAGCTGAAACTAGGCTGGACACTCGTGCACCGACAAGGCGTATCTTCCGTTCGGGTCGTAGGTAGGGCTGCATAAGTTCATGCGCTGTTTTCTTGAAGTCCTCAAGCCTATTTGTTAGAAACGGCAAGGTCTTGCTGTGAGTGTGGGTTTCGAAGTTTTCGTAACGAACAGTTATCGTGACTGTTTTGAAGAGAACATTATTCTCCTTGGCTTCTTTGTGCACTTCCTCAGATAGTTTGTCAAGAACTTTGAGCACAAAGTCCCAGTCTGATGTGTCTTTTTCGAAAGTGATGTTCCTGCCGATGGACTTGACTTCGCCTTTGAATCCAACTTCGCTAGAATCTAGTCCATGGGCATACAAATACAACTGCGTGCCCATGACTCCGAATTTCTCAGCCAAGACCGAAGGATCGTAACGAGCCAAGTCGCCTATGGATCTGATTCCAAGAGCATTCATTTTGCGAGCGGTTTTCTTGCCCACCCACAGCAGCTTGTCAATATCCAATGGTTCAAGGAATGCTTTAACATCTTTTTCTTCATCCATCGTCAAGCCGTCAGGTTTCTGCATGTCGCTGGCAATCTTAGCCACAAGCTTGTTCGGTCCAATACCGATGGAGCATGTCAAGTCTTCTCTTTCATGAATCTCCTTCCTAATCTGCAACGCCAGTTGCTTAGCTTCCTCGTAGTTTCTAACCTTGGAACTCACGTCAAGGAAGGCCTCGTCAATGCCCCAAGACTCGAACTTGTCGGCAAAGGAGCTCAGAATGCTCATGATCCGCGACGAAACCTGCAAGTATAGAGGAATGTTAACCGGCAGGAAGACAGCAGTTGGACAAAGCCTCCAAGCTTTGGCAATGGGCATGCCCGATTTTATTCCGTATTTTCGCGCTTCATAGTTACATGTGCTGACCACGCCGCGACCTTTTCCGCCCTTTGGATCATGACCTACCACAACAGGTTTGCCCTTCAACTCAGGGCGTAGCTTCTCCTCAACAGCAGCGAAAAACTGGTCCATGTCTACATGGAAGATGATTCTGTGCTGAGGCGCAGTCATCTTTGTGAAATATCTCCTTAGAAGATGATCTGCAGAACTTGATCTATGTCCTTCAGGGCTGCCACTGCCTTTTGTGCGTCTGAGGCGCCTATCTTCCCTCGTTTTGCCAATAGAGTCAGTTTCAAGACTGTTTCGAAAAGAGAGTCAAAAGCATCTTTAACATGAAGGTCGTTGCTCATGTTCGACTCAAAGTCGTTTTTCAGCTTGTCTATCAACGTCTGGGCTTTCCTGTGAGGCTTGCTAGGCGTTGATTTGACTTTCTGAAGCTCGTGAACCATATCCTTGAACTTGTGTAATCGATCGCAGGCTTTCTTGAATTTAGCGAATGTGAAGTTCAGTCTTTTGCGGTAGTAGCCGTTGATGAGGAAGAACCGTATGTGTTGCCATTTGCAGCCTCGTTCAATCAAGTCTTTTGGGTAGACTATGTTGCCCAAGCTTTTCGACATTTTCTTTCCATCAACAAAAAGGTGTTCGCCGTGAAGCCAGAATCTCGCTATCTGCTTGCCTGTAATTGCCTCGGCAATAGCTATCACGTAGTCGTGATGTCGAATCATGTTGTCTACGGCGCCGCAGTAGATGTCTACCCCTAAACCCTGAGTCTGAAGCGCCATAGCTGGATCCTGAACGTTCCAAGCGGGTCTTCCCTTTCCAATATTTGTGTCAAAGTAAACCTTGTCGCCTTTTCGGTAGCCGTGCCAGAGTATGAAGTCGCCGAGATTCCACCGGTTGCCCGGATAGGTGTCTTTATGAAAACGCTTCTTCCTTTTTGGCCAGCGACTCATGTCTAAGCGGAAGAGTTTGCCGAAGTCTTTGAACGTCAAGGCATCATAGTAAACGTTGCCCTTGTGCCAGTAGGCGTAGTCTTGTTTCAACAGTGTCTCGATGATGTGAACAGCTTGGGTTACGCTTGCAGAAGACTTGGCAATATGCTTGGGTTTCTTTGCCCCCAATTTTTTTAATTCGTCTAGGAAAGCTCTGGTGTTGCTTTGTGTCAATTTCCTTAGTGGCATGTTTTGTTTTTTTGCTTCTGCGATGGCTTTGTCTTCAACGTCGGTTATGAAAAGTGTTCGATCCACGCTGTATCCCAAGTATTCAAGGTAGCGTAACAGAATGTCTTCGTAGAGGAAAGTGCGATAGTTACCAATGTGCGGCAGCTGATAAATCGAAGGCCCACAGGTGTAAACACTTACTCTGTTGCCATCTGCTGATTGAAACTCCTCGAGTTTACGAGTCATCGAGTTACATAACATGAGCAAGTAAGGCGTGCACCTGTCTGGTTCGAATATGAGAAGTATGGCTTGGTGTTGTTATAGGTTTTCAGTGTCGCCCAGCGACCACAAGCATGTTAAACGGTGCCCATGGGAGTATTAGCTAAGGCGAATTCAATTGTTGCAGAACAAGGTAGCCCTAGTCACTGGCGCGACTGGAACATTGGGAAGAACCGTTACAAGAATGCTTCTTGAAAACGGGGTTAAGGTTGTCGCAACATATCGAAACAAAGACAAGTTGAACGATCTCTTCAAGTTCGTAGGAGCATTAAAGGAGAATGTGACCGGGATTGAAGCAGACGTTACTCATGAGCAGAGTGTCCAAAGCCTGGTCAAGAAAGCCATAGAGAGGCATGGACGAATAGACTATCTCCTCAACATCGCAGGTGCTTATGCCGGTGGAAGCGACATATCAACCACGGATGAGAGTCAATGGGACTTCATGATGAGCGTCAACCTCAAATCTGCTTTTCTCTGCACCAAAGCCGTTCTGCCTCACATGATGGGACAGAATTATGGCAGAATAGTCAGCGTGTCATCTAGAACGGCAGTGGAGAAAGGTCGTCGCGCCAAATCAGGGGCCTACGCTGTTTCAAAGGCTGGCATCATAATCCTAACGGAGACCATTGCTGAAGAGGTGAGGAACCATAACATAAACGTTAACTGCATAATGCCAAGTACAATTGACACACCCGATAATAGACGGAATTTTCCAAAAGCCGACTTTTCAAAATGGGTTGACCCAAAAGACATAGCCGAAGTCATACTTTTCCTGTTGTCAGACTCGTCGAAAGTGACAAGCGGCGCGTGTATTCCAGTATATGGAAAAGCATAATAGTTGAAACTGGGCAAGTTTGTTATTCAGTCTTGTTGAGGAAATGGTACAATGAGCATTTTACTGACCAAAGAGCAGCGCAAAAAACTGGTTGACGAACTGAACAAAGGCGTAGCACGGGAAATAACAGCTATTGTGCAGTATTCCTACCATCACGTGATGGCTGAAGGCATCAACAGTCCAGCTATATCAGAGATGTTTGAGAAAACAGCCCTCGACGAAATGCAGCATTTGGAGGAGTTCTCAGACAGAATCAATTACTTAGGCGGCGTGCCCACCACAAAGCCGAATCCGATCAAAGTTGGCGGCACACTCGAAAAGATGATCAAAGACGATTTGGCAACCGAGTATGAAGCCATACGATTGTACAAGGCTCAGATTGACATCGCCAGAGAAATCGGCGACACTACGACACGGTTAATGCTTGAAAAAATCCTTGCCACTGAAGAAGAGCATGCTGACAAATGGGAAACACTGCTCAAAATGCGACCCAAGTAAAACCTCAATTCCTCCTCTTTTGTTCTATTTAAGCGCCAGTGCTCGAGGTCAGAGTTTACTTAAGTCCTTCTCCATACATCTGCCCCGGTGCCAACCACTCGGGATACCTTGACCTTAGCTTAAGTCTAGCTTCGTAGCATAAATGGCACGCATCTGCGTAGCTTCGTTTTTGAGACAAACCGAGTCGCTGAACCAAGGCTGCTGGACCGCCTTCCACAAGCCATTTGATAATCGGATGAGATGTCGCATCGTAAGATTGAATGATTTCTGACAAGGGCTTCTCCCAACAGTTTCCAATGGCGAGTCCTTGGCATACATGGATGTATCCAAGCGGGTCTACGTGTACTCTCTCGGGAGCAGTTAAATTCTCGTGTGGGCACTTGTTGAATTCTAACCAGGGCTTTCTGGGAGCGCCCTTCAGCAGTTTCTTGGCTGCTCTCCCTCGGTACAAGAGTTCGCTGGCGCCGCCGGGCAGTTCCGCAAGTTTCGGCGGCATTTCTGTGGTGGCCATTATTCCAACAGGTATGTTGAGTTTTTTAGCTGCTAGAACACCGTTTTTCACTCTTTCAGCCATCGAATCTTCTCCATGATAGTTATCGCTGCTCAACCCTAGGCTAGCGATGGATGACTCTGCTAGTGGGCGTAGCCATTCAACTGCATCCTCAAAACTCGTAGCCCAGTAAGCATTTGACAGCGCCCCAACCTTAAAACCCAGCTTCTTAGCCTCCTCAATTCCCTTAATCAAGGTCCGATAGTAGAGAAAGGGCTCTCCTCCTTCGAACCAAATCATGTCAACCGTTCCCAGTTTCTTTGCTTCTTTAAGCAACTCGCGAATCTGCGTGAGCGTCATGGTTTCAAGGTAACTCGGACTACTCCACACAAAGCAATGGTCGCACTCCTGCGTGCACTGGTACGTCAGGAGAAAGTGTAACCCTTTTAAAACCATAAGGCAGCACCTTCATCCAAATTGTACATGTGGTTAAATATAAGAACAAGAGGCATCTTTCAACTTTCAATAGGGACTCACGATGGCGAAACTCCTCATCATCTTGTTCTCTCCACCCGAGTCTCAGAACACCAACACCGTGTATGCCTTGTCAAAGGCCGCGGTTGAAATGAACCATGAGGTCACTATTTTCTGCGACGTAGACGCCACTTACAATCTCCTAGCAAAGCAAACATCCGCTGGCAAAATCGCTGAGCTAATCAAGGCAGGAGTTCATGTTCATGCTTGCAGAGAAAGCGCAAGGCTCAGAGGCATTGAAACTAAGAGCGATTTTATCGAGGGCGTAGTTGAGAGCAGCTTGGGAAGGTTAGCTGAACTGATGGAGCAGCATGATCGAGTTGTAGCATTTGGATGAGAAACAAGGTGATAAGACACATTGGTAAGTAAGATCCTTCTGGTCATTAAAAGCGCTCCTTACGGAGGGGGAAGGGCAACTGAAGGGCTTCGCATGGCCACCGCCATGATAGCCATGGACGTACTGCCTCAAATTCTATTCGTTGACGATGGAGTTTACTGCCTTGTGAAGAATCAAACACCCGAAACCGTGGGTCTCACGTCATTTGCGGAACGATTGAAAGCAATTGTCGACCTGATCGGTGTTCATGTTCTTTCTGATTCCTTGAATCAAAGAAGCGTGAAGAACGACGACTTGGAAGGCAACTGCAAGGTCAAGACGCTGACACTCGATGAGACAGCAGACTTGTTTGCCCAGTGCGATTCCGTGATAACATTCTAGGAGGAACAATGCCCTATGCTAATCATTCTAAGCAGACCCGCCACAGCCGAAGCCCACGAGTCAATATTCCAGATAGCTGAGAAGCTAAGCAGGAAAGGCGAAAGCATTGCTGTCCTGCATATTCAAGACGCAAGTATTGCTGTCACGATGAAGGAATATTGCGATGAACTTGTGAAAAGCAAGATAGGCGTGTATTCCCTGAAAGCCGATCTTGAAGCAAGAGGATTACTAAAGAAAGTCAACAAAGAGGTCAAACTAATCGATTACAAACAATGGGTCGACCTTCTGATGAACGAGCACAACAGAATCGTTTCATGGACAGGCTAACGTTTTTCCTCAGTCCACCAAATCCATCCTCTGTGCTCAGGCGACAGTTGACCTTTAACCTGACCCTTCAACCTCAACCTATTCAAAAGCACTGGCAAACTGTCAGGACATGAAACCAAGCGCTTTCTGATTTCACCTTCAACATCCCTCGTTGTCAAGGGCTTGCCCGCCGCCTTAAGAACCGACAGAATTAATTCAAAGGATTCCTCATCACTGAGTTTGCGCTCGCTCATAACACTCGCCTCATAATTCATCTGCGCATCGTTTCAAATCAGCTTTTCGAGTCTCAGCCGGTTCTTTCTCCAAGAATTCGAGCCACTTCGGAATTCTTACACTTCCCGGCAGATCTCTGCTGTCCGCGGGCTTCAAGTCCAAGACCGGAGTCTGGTCATGAGCATCCAAACCCTTCACATACAGAATGTTGCCTTTGCGCTCTAGGAGTTCAACCAAGGTTAAGCCTATGGGATCAGGGCGGAGAGCTGTTCGAGTGGCGAAAACGCCAAGCAAAGGCAGATCCGTTCTTCCTCGTGGGTGCACCTTCAGTGCCTTTTCTCGGTCTCTTATCTTATGCATGTAGAATATGACGAATAGGTGAGAGAAATCTTCGACGCCCTCAAGTGCTTCAATCAGATCTTTGCGTATAACGATTCGACAGACTAGGCTTCGATCTTTGACATTTTCGTTTTTTGATGCTCGGCGCACGTAGCCGATGGGGGCCATCTTGATTGATTTTGTTGGCAACTCTCTGGCGCTCCTATCGTTGAATTGCCTGTTGCTGATGAATCAGTGTCATAGCTTTAATAGAGCTTTTCCACTAAATCTTGAGGAAGGGGTTAGGTTTCTCTTCATGATAAAACATGACGTAATTGTGGTTGGAGCCGGACTAGCTGGACTTCGAGCTGCGATTGAAGCCAGAGAAAAAGGCGCAGACGTCGCTGTTCTGTCGAAGCTACACCCAGTGCGCTCGCATTCAGATCAAGCACAGGGCGGAATAAACGCCCCTCTAGGCGAAGACGACAGCTGGGAGAAACACACCTTTGACACAATCAAAGGCAGCGACTACCTAGCCGACCAAGATGCAGTTGAAGTCATGTGCAAAGATGCGCCCAGAGCCATAATTGAACTTGAACACTGGGGCGCACTTTTCACCCGTTTTGACAATGGCAGGATAGCTCAGCGTCCTTTTGGGGGAGCAGGTTTTCCGCGAACGTGTTTTGCCGCTGACAAAACTGGGCATGTGTTGCAGACAACGATTTTTGAACAATCGCGCAAGAACGGCGTTCAGATGTACGAGGAGTGGTTTGCCACTTCACTAGTTGTTGAAGACAATGTCTGCAAGGGATTAACCGCCATCGAAATCGTGACCGGCGAAGTTCATGCTGTCGAAGCCAAGGCTGTTATCTTGGCTGCTGGTGGCGCTGGGCAAGTCTACAACAAGACTTCAAATTCGCTTTCAACAACTGGCGACGGCATTGCCATGGCATATAATGCTGGCATTCCCATTGAAGACATGGAGTTCGTGCAGTTTCATCCCACCACGCTTTATGGTTCTAACATTCTTGTAAGCGAAGGCGCCAGAGGCGAAGGCGGCTACCTAGTCAACGCTCAGGGCGAACGCTTCATGAAAAAGTACGCGCCTGACAAAATGGAGTTAGCTCCCAGAGACATTGTTGCCCGCGCCATAGAAACCGAGATCACAGAAGGCCGAGGCTTCGCAAACGAATACGTGCACTTGGACTTGCGCCATCTGGGTGAGGCAAAAATCAACGAGCGTCTCCCTACGATTCGAGAGTTAGCCATCTACTTTGCGGGAGTCGATCCCGTAAAGGAGCCCATCCCTATTCAGCCAGCGCAACATTACACCATGGGGGGCGTTCCCACAGGTATGAATGGGGTGACGCCAGTTAAAGGGCTCTACGCTGCAGGCGAATGCGCTTGCATAAGCGTCCACGGAGCCAACCGCTTAGGCGGCAACTCTCTGCTCGACACAGTTGTGTTTGGTAAACGAGCTGGAGCAAAAGCGGCAGAATATGCGAAAGAAGCTTCGGCTACCGGTTTTCCTGAGAAACCTCTGCAGAACGAGCAGAAACGCATCGAGACGTTGCTAAATCGCAAAGACGGGGTAAAAGCCTCGGAAATCAAGAGAGCAATGGGCAGCACGATGTTTGACAAAGTAGGCATTTTCAGACAAAAACGCGATGGGGAAACCGCTGTCAAAAACGTAGCGGCCTTGAAGCGTCAGATTGAAACAGTTTCAGTCATGGATTCAAGCCGCAAATTCAACACAAGTTTGATTGAAACCTTGGAACTAGGCTTCGAGCTAGACTTGGCTGAGGTTATTGTAGCTGGCGCCTTGGCGAGGAAGGAAAGCCGAGGGGCTCATCATCGCACTGATTATCCGAAGCGGGACGATGACAAATGGTTGAAGCACACTTTAGCAGTCCGAACTGCCGATGGCCCCAAACTTTCATACAAGCCTGTAACGATCACCCGCTTCAAACCTGAAGCAAGAGGTTACTAAAATGACGGCTCAAGAAGCGGTTTTTCGAATCTTGCGGTACAACCCAGAGAGAGACGCAAGCCGTCGTTATGAAACGTATCGTGTAAAGATCGACAATCGCATGACCGTGCTCGACGCGCTTGAAGACATCAAACACGAACAGGACGCGTCGCTCTCCTTTAGGCGATCGTGTCGAAGCGGCATCTGCGGCTCGTGCGCCATGAAAGTCAACAGCCTCGCTAAGTTGGCGTGCAAGACACGCGTCGTGACTGAAGTGGAAAATCATGGCGAAGTACTGGTTGAACCCATGGACAACATGCCGTTGATTAGAGACCTAGTCGTCGACATGAACGAGTTTTGGCGCGAAATCGATAGAGGAACACCTTGGCTTGAATGGGACAATACCTTAGAAGGCTCAAGCAAAGAAAACCTGCTCACAAACGAACAACAACAGGTTTCAGGAAGATTAGCTGACTGCATAATGTGCGGATGCTGCTTCTCAGACTGCGTTTCAAGGATTTTTGACAAGAACTTCGCGGGTCCAGCGTCTCTGGCAAAAGTTCATCGGCTAGTCGCTGACCCTCGAGACAAAGTTGGAGCAAACAGGGTTCCAGCATTAGTTGGGTTAGGCTTGTGGGCGTGCACGCACTGCTATTTCTGCTGGTCACAATGTCCCAGAGACGTGAGACCAGTGGCTGCAATTTCTGTACTGAGAGCTTTGTCGTTCAAACAAGGTGACGAAAGCCATGGCGCACGCCACGTCAACGCATTTATGAATTCAATTGAACGCACAGGCATGCTCAACGAAGCTACACTGTATTTAAGAACCATGGGCTGGACCACTATCCGCGACTTTGACCTCATCCTGAAGATGGCTGTTAAAGGCAAGGCGCCCTTACCGTTTCCCCGACCTGTGCCCAAAATCGACGAGATTCGCTCAATATTCCGCTTAGCGCATGAGGTGAAAGAGAAGTGAAATACGCATATTATCCAGGCTGCGTTGCCAAATCAACTGCACCCGAACTCTATAACTCTACAGCTTTGATCGCACAGAAACTAGGAATTGAGCTAGTTGAGCTGACGGCGGCATCGTGTTGCGGCGCAGGCGTCACAAACGAAGGCAACTCCTTCCTAAACACCGTGTTGAATGCACGCACCTTTGCCATGGCTGAGAACATGGGCTTGAACATCTTAACGATTTGCAGTACATGTCAGGGCGTCATGCGTCAAGTGCAGTGGCAACTGGACAACGACCCAAAACTGTTCGGGAAGACGAATGAGGCTTTGGCTGAAATCAACATGAAATATCAGGGCAGAGTGAAGATAAAGCATCTTTTGTGGGCGTTGATTGAAGACTACGGGCTGGACAAGCTCGTGCAACAAGTGGTCAAGCCGTTAAAAGGCCTGAAGATTGCGCCATTCTATGGTTGTTACATACTTAGACCAGTTGAAGCATTGCAGTATGAGAGTCATGAGAAACCCACGTCGTTTGAACGGTTGATAACGGCGCTGGGTGGCGAACCAGTCGAATATGACGGTAAGACAAAATGCTGCGGCTTTCCTATATTGTTCGTTCAGCGCAGCACAGCGTTTGAGATGGCTTCCACCTATCTAAACAATGCGAGACAGGCAAAAGCAGACTTGATGGTGACGCCGTGTCCACTCTGCCACATTTCGCTGGACTTGTACCAGAAGAAAGCGCAGAGCCAAGCCGGATTCGACATCAACCTTCCAGTGATACACTTGTCTCAAATGGTTGGCTACGCTCTTGGTTTAGAGCCTGAAAAACTCGGTTTCTCAAAGCATATGATTTCTACGGCGAAGGTTCTGCGTGAATTGTGACTACTGCTTCTTTGAATTTGCCCTTGATCTCGGCTTCAACATGTGAAACCGTGTCGTGCATAGCTTCGACTGAAATGCCTTTGTCAAACACGCAGTCAACGTTAATATAGCGTCTCTTTTCGCTGACGTAGGTTACAACTCTTCTGGCTCTTCTGATATTTGGATGGGCCTCGACTATTTGCCGGATAATCCTCCGTACATCCGCTTCTTCGACTACAAACTCTCGACGTAGGGTGGATGTGAACGGCTCGATGTGAACCGTGACGTTTTCGATGTCTGTGATCTGTCCAGTCAAGTTTGCTTCTATTCGCTCAGCTATGTCATGAGCTTGCTCAATGGGAAGTTGCGGGTCAACCAAAGCGTGCAGTGTGATGTATAACTTGTCTTTAGTATAGACGCTCGTAAGGTTGTGAACTCCTCTGACTCCTTCAACCGCTGTTGCCAAGCCTTCAATCTGTTTGTCAACAGCCCTATCAGCTCCAACTGGCTCTATATGAACCGTCACGGAAGAGTCGCCGTAAAGGCGAGTTATGTTGTTCTCTATCTGTGACGCAACGTCATGTGCCTCAGCCAGTTCCATAGCGCTGGGTACACATATTGTGGTTTCCACGAAAGTTTTGGTGCCAACTTTTCTCACCTTCAAATCTTTGCACATGTGAGCCCCTTTAGTGCCCATGATTTCCTTTCTGATTTCAGCGACTGTGCTTTTCGGTATCTGGTCGCTTAGCTCTGCGCCACTGGTTCGAACGAGTCCAATCGTGAGATAAACTAGCAAAAAGCTCAGGACTATGGAGGCGGTCGCGTCAACTCTATCGTCGACTCCAAGAAAAAGAAGTCCGAAACCCAAGAGTGCGATCATGGTCGATGCGAAGTCTGAAAGTGCATGGTAAAGGCTAGCCTTTATAGTAACGCTGCCTTTATCTCTGCCCCACAGGGTTCCTATTCTGAAAAAATCGACAGCCAACGTGTAAGCAACAGCTGCGAAGCCGATCGGTTCATGGCGTACAAAAGCACTTGCGAAGTAAGTAATTGTATAGATTCGCGTTGCTGCTTCATAGAAAAGGTAGGCCGCCAAGCCGATGAGTGCCACACCTCCGATCAAGCCGCCTATAGGTTCGATTTTGCCGTGTCCGTAGAGATGTTCGTCGTCTGGTGGTTTCATGGAGAGTTTGGTAGTTACGAGAAGAATGAGAGTGGTTACTGTGTCGAGCAGGGCGTGCGCCGAGTCGCCTATTATGGCCAGGCTGTTCGTAATCAGCCCAACCATACCTTCGAAAACTACGACTGTGGCTATGGCGATAAACGAAAGTTGCAGTGCTCTGACGTTGCTGATGCTTTTTCCAATGGACATGCTGTAGTCATCCATAGACATTTTGCGTGGAGATTTAAGGGTTAAGGTCCACTCTGCGGGATAGAGTTTAAAAGTCAAGGGAAAGTAGCATATTGAAGGTCGAGTTAGTTCATGGTCTACACTGTCATAGACAGCATCCTAAGTGGCAAGGTCAAAGGCAAGAAAGTCGAGATGCGTGGATGGGTCTACCGTAAACGTGAAAGCAAGGACACGATTTTTCTCGTGATAAGAGACGCTTCTGGCATCATCCAAACCGTAATCAAGAAGGACAGCCCAGCGTGGGCAGAAGCTGAGAAAGCAACCATAGAATCTGTTATTACCTTGGCTGGGTCTGTCAAATTGGACAAGCGGGCTCCAGGCGGGCATGAAATCGCGGTAGACAAACTAGAAATCATGGGGTTGGCTGAGAATTTCCCTATAGCTAAGGACAAGAGTGAGGAATTTCTCCGAAACGTACGTCACCTGTGGCTGCGAAGCCGCAAAATGAACACCATCATGAAAATACGAAGCGAAGTCTTGAAGTATGTTCATGAGTATTTCGACAAACAAAGGTTTGCTGAGGTTTCTCCGCCCATGTTCATCTCGAGCGCGGTTGAGGGCGGCGCCACGTTGTTCGGTGTAAAATACTTTGACGACGTCATGTATCTAACTCAAAGCGCCCAACTGCATCTAGAAGTCCTGATCTACTCTTTGGAAAAAGTGTACTGTGTGGCACCTTCATTCAGAGCGGAGAAAAGTCGAACGATTAGGCACTTGACAGAGTATTGGCACGTTGAATCGGAAGAAGCTTTCTCAACGATCGATGACCTCATGCGTCTGGAAGAAGGCTTAGTGAGCTTCATTTGCCAGAGTGCTGCACGAAAATGCAAGAAGCATCTCGAAGCGTTGGGATTAGATCCCAAGGAGCTCGCCAAAATCAAGACCCCTTTCCCGAAAATAACTTATGACGAGGCGATTCAGCGATTGCAGAAAGCAGGCTGCCAGATACAGTGGGGAGAAGACTTCGGCTTCAACGAGGAGAAAGTCTTAACGCAAGAGTTTGGGGGGCCAGTGTTTGTGTACAAGTATCCAAAAAAGATCAAGGCGTTCTATGTTAAAGCCTATCCAGACCGACCGGAAACCGTGATGTCTGCAGATCTTCTTGTTCCCCGAATCGGCGAACTGTCAACTGGCGGCGCCCGTGTAGACAGTAAAGAGGAGATGTTAAGGAACCTGCAGGAGTTTGGCTTGCGGCCTGAAGATTACGAATGGTACATCGACCTCAGGCGGTATGGCAGCGTGCCGCACACCGGCTTCGGAATGGGAGTTGAACGCCTATTAGCTTGGATGCTTAACCTAGAAAGCGTATTTGACTCCATCCCCTTCCCACGCACAACACGAAGATCACATCCGTAGGCTTCGCAACGCTTTTGGGAGTTTTTGGCTAGACGATGCCTGTTTCTGGCGAAAGAACTGCCTTGAAACGGAAGAGTGTTGGGAGAAAGGTAAAGGGCACGCTTTGGGTCAAAGTCAACTCTGAAAAACCTCAAGCCGAAATCATCCAAATTGCGGCGAAAATGATCAGAGCAGGCGGCTTGGTAGCTTTTCCAACTGAGACAGTATATGGACTCGGTGCTGATGCCTTGAACCCAGTTGCGGTAGCTAAGATATTCAAGGCAAAAGAGCGTCCAGCAGACAATCCGATAATAGTTCACGTCGCCAACAAAAAAGACGTGTACAAATTGGCAAGTGATGTTCCAGACGTTGCGGAGAAACTGATGACTGAATTTTGGCCTGGGCCTCTAACTTTGATTTTGAAGCGATCGAGTCTAGTGCCAGATATAACCGTTGTGGGCTTAGACACCATTGGGATCAGGATGCCACGCAACAAGGTAGCCCTTGCTCTCATCAAGGAATCAGGCACTCCCATTGCAGCCCCCAGCGCAAACCTAGCTGGCAAACCAAGTCCAACTGAGGCGCAACACGTGATCAATGACCTTGCCGGAAGAATCTACATCGTGTTAGATGCAGGACCCACCAAAATCGGCGTCGAATCAACCGTCATCGACATGACAACTCCAATCCCCAAGATTCTGCGACCTGGAGGCATATCCTACGAGAAACTGAAGAGTGTTATAGGCAGCGTTGAGTTACACCCCATTGCGGTGGCGGAAAAGAAAATGCGGTTGACG